>DJPX01000029.1 GCA_002438635.1 Bacteroidales bacterium UBA6401 | reverse complement strand
CACTAACGCCGATGGTACTGCCCTACCAGGTGGGAGAGTAGGCCGCTGCCGCTTTTCGGATGCCCGAGTGATTTGTTTCACCCGGGCATCTTTTTTTGTATATTTGCAGTATGAAATTTAGAATGTTTTCTTTATGTGCTGTTCTTTTCAGTACATTTGGCATAAGTTCTTGCCTTTCTTCTGACGATCCAGAAGAGTATCCTCAGTATTATAGTTTTGTAACCGCAGTTTTTTCTCAAGAAGAAGGAGCCTCAAAGCAAGTGGTTTCTTTCCTGAATGATGCTGATAAAATTCTAAATGTTGTTAATAATGATGGCCTTAATAAGAAGGTACGTCCTGGACAGCGTGCGGTGATTTATTTTGATGTGGAAAGTGGATCTATAGAGGATAATTCTCCTTCGACCATTCGTCTTGCCCAGATTGATACCTGTGTTCTTGTAGGATCAAGTGCATTTGTAGAGACGGACGAGCAACTTCGCTCTTATGGAGAGTATCCTTTAGATGTTAATATTAGCCCGAATTATCCTAATCTTACACCAAAATACTTTAATCTATATATTTATGCCACTGGTTCGGATCCATTCAAGCATAAATTCACCTTAGCCTATAATCAGAATGATCCGGGCGATTCGCAGACTCTTAACCTTACACTTTGCCATGATACTAATGGAGATGATGCTGGGTATTCATATTGGCATTGGATTTCACTGCCAAGGGCGGAATTTACTTCTTTAATGCTTGATAAGGAGATGGTAAATGTCAAGATTAAAACAGTTAATTCCGGAATGCAGTCGATTACTTTTCGACTTGAAGAGTACCAGGGTTTGTCTCTTGCCGGGCGAAAATGTGCTTTATTTGAATAATTATAAAATAATTTTCTAAATTTGTGGTTATGAAACGCTTATTTTGTTTTATAACCACATTTTTAATTTTTGCTGTTTCTATTAAGGCTCAAAAAGCAGCCTCAGTATCATTAGATTGGGGCAGCGAGTTTATGAATTCTGTGATTGAGCCCAATAGCGAAACGGAAGTGGCTTCCAAATCAAACACGAAAGATGCTTTTATCGCATATCGTGTACTGACAGATGTCGGGAAATCCATTACTTACATAGGCGGTGGAATGGCTTATGCCGGAGCTGCATATCTTCTAATGCTTTCTTATGATCATCGCATAGATCCAGTTTATGGATTAGCCGCTATTGTTGGAATTGCAGGATTTGCTTATGGCGGAATTGCGGCCTTATGCGGAATGTCGGTGTGGACACCAGGAGAAATCGTTTTACGAAGTAATGGAAAAGTTCCGGTCAATTACGCCCATGAAGATAAAAGAGGACTTGGAGTATTATTGGACATATCAACCGGATATACGGATTCTGTGTGTCCTAAGATTGCGGTGGGATATAATTTTAATAAACACCTATTTATGGGTATAGGTACTTCGTACAACATCTATTTTAAAAGAACGGAGAATACTAAGGATATCTTGCCTGTTTATTTAAAAACAGAAATAACTATCGGCTCGCATGCCGTTGTACCATATATCGACGTGGATTTGGGCGTAGATGCTCTAGATGGATCGTTCTATTATTCGACTGGTATGGGAGCAAGATATAGACTATCGTCACATCAGAACTCTTTGAGTGTCGGCACTTTTGTGGAAGCATGCAATAAACTTCAAACTATAGGCATAAGACTTAGTTATTCGTTCTGATTATTAAGTATAATCACGAATCGAACTAAATTTATCCTCGAAAAATCCTCATAATAAAATTCGGGAATCATTTCAAAACTACTTCTAAAAACATATACAATTTACAGATTTTATGATAAAAGCAAAGAATAAATTTATGCAGATGGCCATTGAACAGGCTCTAAAAGGAATCGAGTCTGGGGATGGAGGGCCATTTGGCTCGGTTATAGTAAAAGACGGAGTGGTCGTCGGAGTAGGACATAATGAAGTAATAAAGGATAATAATCCTACGCTTCATGGTGAGATAGTGGCAATAGGAGATGCTTGCTCTAAATTAGGCACGTTCGATCTCAGCGGATGCGAAATTTACACTACCGGAGAGCCGTGCCACATGTGTTTGTGTGCCTGTATGTGGGCCAATATAGATAAAATCTATTATGGATGTTCTATAGAAGACAATAGTATTATAGGATTCAGGGACGGGAAGTTCGATGGAATATTCGGGGGAAGGGATAAACTTGCATACCTGTTAAAACAGATAGACAGGGAAGCTTGTTTGGAGTTATTTAAGTACTATTTGTCTTTGGAACATACTCAGTATTAATTTTGTTGGGATTTTAGATTTTTTTCTTAACTTTGCACTCCATTCGGGCTATGGTGGCCTGATATAATTTTATAAATTTTTTGCACTATGGCTGAATATCTTATGCCAGAGAAAAAGCAAGAGATTTTCGCGAAGTACGGGAAGTCTAATAAGGACACCGGCTCTCCTGAGAGTCAAGTTGCACTATTTTCCTACCGTATCGCTCATCTTACTGAGCATGTAAAGAAGAATAAGAAGGATGTGGTTACCCGTCGTAGTCTTCTTCGTCTTGTCGGTAAGCGCCGTCAGGTTTTGGATTATCTCCAGAAGGTTGACATTGAGAGATACAGAAAGCTTATCAAAGACCTTGGTCTTCGTAGGTAAGCGAGAAGATAGAACATAGGGGTGGGCTATTTGGCGCCGCCCCTTTTTTGATGAAAGCAGTTTAAGAAAAATAATAATGAACGTAATTAGAAAGCAGATCGAACTCGCGGATGGCCGCGTGATTGAAATTGAAACCGGTAAGTTGGCTAAACAGGCAGCCGGTTCTGCTGTCGTAAAGATGGGTGGTACTATGTTACTCGCCACCGTGACAGCCGCTACAGAAGTTAAAGAAGGTACTGATTTTATGCCTCTTACTGTAGATTATAAAGAAAAATTCTATGCCGCAGGTCGTTTTCCAGGCGGTTTTATGAAAAGAGAGGGTAAATCTTCAGATTATGAGATTTTAGTATCTCGTCTAATAGATCGTCCTATCCGTCCTTTGTGGCCAGAAGATTTTCATCTTGAAGTATTCGTGAATGTCACGTTAATTTCAGCAGAAAAGGATATACAGCCGGATGCTCTTGCCGGATTAGCAGCTTCTTGTGCTCTTGCTACTTCTGATCTTCCTTTCCAAGGGCCTATAGGTGAAGTCAGAGTTTGTCTAATTGACGACAAATTTGTAATTAATCCTACTTTTTCGGAGATGAAGAAGGCTCAGCTTGAGCTTATGGTTGCTGCTACAGAGGAGAATATCATGATGGTTGAGGGCGAGATGAATGAGGTTAGCGAAACAACCATGCTTGATGCTATTAAATTTGCACACGAGGAGATTAAGAAACACTGTCGTGTACAAAAGGAACTTATGCACGAGTTGGGAACCGATATTCATAAGAGAGATTATCCTCACGATGTAGAGGATGAAGCACTAAAAGTAGCTGTAAGAGATTTTTGCTACAACAAATGCTATGATCTTGCAAAAGCGGCAAAGCCTAAGCAGGAGAGAACTGAAGGGTTTGAAACTATAAAGAATGATTTTATAGCTACTCTTCCAGAACCTACTAGCGAAGCAGAGAAAGAAGAGTATGCACAGAAGCTTTTCCTCATCGAAAGATACTATCACGATGTAGAAAAGGACGCTATGCGTAATCTTATACTTGACGAGGGAGTAAGACTCGATGGCCGCGTTTGTAACGAAGTCAGGCCAATATGGTGCGAGGTGGATTATTTGCCATGTGTACATGGTAGTGCCATTTTTACACGTGGAGAGACACAGTCTTTAGCCACTGTAACGCTTGGCACCAAGATGGATATGAAAGAGACGGACGAGGTACTTATTCAAGAAGATCAGCAGTTTGTGCTTCATTATAATTTCCCTCCATTCGCAACGGGCGAAGCGAAAAGTCAGCGTGGCGTAGGTCGTAGAGAGATTGGCCATGGAAATCTTGCTATGCGTGCTCTCAAACCTGTAGTTCCACTAGCTCCTGAAAATCCGTATGCTATCCGTGTGGTTTCGGATATCTTGGAATCAAATGGTTCTTCTTCTATGGCATCGGTGTGTGGTGGGTGTCTTGCTCTTATGGATGCAGGTGTGAAGATTAAAAAACCTGTTGCCGGAGTGGCTATGGGTCTAATAACAGATGCATCGTGTCCTAATGATCGTTATGCCATCTTGACTGATATTTTGGGAGATGAAGACCATTTAGGAGATATGGACTTTAAGGTAACAGGTACTAAGGATGGTGTTACTGCTACCCAGATGGATATTAAGGTAAATGGACTTTCGTATGATGTGCTTGAGAAAGCTCTTGAACAGGCTCGCCAGGGACGCCTATATATTATGGGAGAGATGCTTAAGACCATAAGTGAGCCACGTGCAGACTATAAGCCATTTGTTCCTCGCATTGAGCAGCTTCGAATCCCTGCTGAATTTATAGGTGCAGTTATTGGAAAAGGAGGAGAGACCATACAGAAGATACAAAAAGAAACTGGGGCTACTATTACCATTACTGAAGAACCTCTTCCAAACGGAGGCACAGAAGGTGTTGTGGATATAGCTTCTAATGATAAAGAGGCTATGCAGAAGGCTCTTGACTGGATAAAAGGTATCTGTGCCGTTCCTGAAGTAGGAAAAACATATCATGGTAAAGTCGTGAGCATACTCGATTTTGGTGCCTTTGTAGAGATTCTTCCAGGAAAAGAAGGACTTCTTCATATAAGCGAAATAGCTTGGAACAAGACAGATAAAGTTGAGGATGTGCTTAAAGTCGGAGATGAAGTAGATGTTAAACTACTTGAAATAGATCCTAAGACTGGAAAGATGCGTCTTTCTATGCGTGCCCTTACAGATAAGCCGGAAGGATATGTAGAACCAGAGCGTCGTCCTCGTCCTGAAAGGGGCCCACGTCGTGATGGTGATTCTCGTGCTCCTCGTCGCGATGGTGACAGGCCCGCACGTCGTGAAGGCGCAGAACGTGGACCTAAACGTACCTTCAAAAAGGAACATCGGGATGCCTCTTCTGAAGCGAATCTAGAAGAGGGGAAAAATGAAATTTTTTAGTAATTTCTTAAAAAATTAGAATTTTAAATTTCAGGATAGAATTATTTAAGATTATAAATTTTTGTCCCCGTTTTACTTTTATTAATAAAGTGAAACGGGGGTATGTTTTTCCACCGCATTTCGCAAAATGCTGTTATGCATATTTGTAAACGAGTTTTTTATTTCTAAAAATTTGTAATTGATAAAATAAATGTTTAGTTTTGTCCTTAATCGACGTATTAGAGACGAGTAGTTATATTATAGTGTATTATTAAAACAAAGTCTAAGCTTATGAAGAAATTCAGACTTTTATTTACAGCCTTTGCGCTCTTCCTTGGTGGATTAAGTGCTTTTGCACAGACAGCCATTAAGGTTACGGGTATAGTAACAGAAGAAAGCACTGCTTTTGAAGTGCCTGGAGTTGCTATTTCAGAGAAAGGCAATGTTTTGAATCGTACTATAACAGACGATTTAGGAAATTATTCAATTAGCGTACCTGCAAATGCTGTTTTGGTATTTTCTGCAATGGGATATCAAACAGTGGAGGTTCCTGTAGAAGGCAGAAACTCCATAGATGTAGTTTTGAAGGATGACGCTATTATGCTTGAAAGCGCTGTATCAGTGGGATATGGTTCTGCTAAAAAGGTGGGTAATATTGTAGGAAATGTAACCACGGTAAAGGCAGACGCGGTAAAGAACGCTCCTACCCCATCAGCTCTTGATTTCCTTCAGGGACAGGTGGCCGGTATGCAGGTTCTTACCACAGGTGGTGTAGCTGGAGACAATAACATTTCTATGAAAATTCATGGTGTGGGTTCATTGTCATCTTCTTCGGAGCCGCTATTCATAGTTGATGGTATTCAGTCATCGAGTTCAGCAGTTATGGCTATGAACCCTAACGACATTCTGAATATAACCGTACTTTCGGATGCTTCTGCTACTTCCATTTATGGTTCGCAGGGTGCAAATGGTGTGGTTGTGGTTACCACGAAGTCCGGTTCTTATAATTCAGATGCAACCATCACTGTAACTTCTCTTTACGGTATCTCTACTTTAGCTAATGAGCAGTTCTATAAGAATATGATGACTGGCCCTGAACTTAAGGATTTCTGGATTCGTTCAGGCCTTATGACAGAAGAAGCCATAAAGAAAACATATACAGATCATGGTTACGATGCAGATACTAAATGGTATAAATACTTCCAGAGGTTGAATAACCCTCAGTATCAAAATGATATTACTATCGAGGGCGGTAGTGATAAAACCGCTTATTTGATAACTGCTTCGCAGTTCCATCAGGATGGTAATACTATCGGTAACTTCTACGACAGATATACTATGCGTTCGAATCTTCAAGCTCGTCCTAAGGATTGGCTGAAAGTAGGCGTTAATGTGAATGGTTCTGTTTCGCAGGATATGGCTAACGAAAACTGGGGCGATTCTTCAGATGGCGCAGCGTATACTTCAGGTGGTTTGTCATATTTGATTAATCCTTTGATTCCGCCTGTAGTTGGAGATGATGGCAAGTATCCTAATGGCTTGTACGACCAGTATTTTTATACAGAAAACTATGTAAATAAGTATACTACTTATCGTGCTATAGCTTCTGCATTTGCCGAGTTGGAGCCAGTGAAGAATCTCATATATACTGCAAGGGTAGGAACAGATGCTTATGTGGAGTTTATGGATAGGTATTTGACTCCGTCTTCGCAAATCAGTTCTACTGGAATGGTGCAGAAGAGCACATATTATGCTGCAAAGACTACTATTAACAATACCTTGGAATACAAGTTTTCTTTTAATGACAATAGGGACGATCTTAGTTTGCTCTTAGGTCAAGAATATTTGGATTATGGGTATAAGAGTGTAGCTGCATTCGGTACCGGCTTGACCGATGATCGATATTTGTCGTTGGACAACACTGATGTGGAAAGCCGTCAGGTAAAACAAAATAAGACACAGTATCGTTTTCTATCTTTCTTCGCACATGCAGATTATAGCCATGCGGATAAGTATTTTCTAGATTTTACGATTCGTAATGATGCATCTTCTCGTTTCGGTAAGAATAAACGAAATGGTACTTTCTGGGCAACTGGTTTGATGTGGAAGGCTTATAATGAAGACTTCTTAAAGGATAATGTTTCGTGGATTAATAGGCTTAACCTTAAGGCAAGTTATGGTACTCAAGGTAATGCTAATGTCGGAAACTATACTCATTTAGGAAAAATATCAAAATTATCCACGGCATATAATGGTGGCTATGGTATAGTTTTGTCTAGTCCAAGTAATGAGGATATCACTTGGGAAAACCAGTCATTGTTAACCATAGGTGTGGATACTAGGTTGTTCGATAAGGTAGATGTAAATCTGTCTTATTATGATCGTCGGACCACTGATATGCTTATGTCTGTTCCTCAGCCATATACATCAGGCTTTACTTCAGTAAGTGCCAATGTAGGTGCGATGCGCAATAATGGTATAGACCTTAGCCTTAATTTTGATATCCTTAATACAAGGGATGCTTCTTTAAGTGCGCGTGCTACATTTGCATACAATAACGAGAAAGTTACGAAGTTGTTCAATGGGCTGGATCGTTGGGAGATTGCAAATACTTTCCTTGCTTATGTAGTTGGAAGTCCGGTGTATTATTATGGACCTATCTATGCTGGTGTTGATCCTGAGGATGGTGCACCTATGTGGTATTTACCTGCAGAGGAGACGAAAACTGTTATTGATCCTGTTACTGGTAAGGAGACCACAGAGGTAACAATTTTAAAGGATATTACCACTAAGGATCCAAGTCGTGTTACTAAAACATATAATGAGGAACAATTAACTCAAAATACCGGTATTCGTCGCAACGAGCCTATTAATGGTGGTTTCGGGTTTACCGGACGATATAAGAATCTTCAGGTGAGGGCAGATTTTGCTTATGTATTAGGAAAGTATCTGTATAATAATGATGCATATTTCTATGCTAACCCTGTTGAGAATGTTGGATCAAACCAGATAAAGGATGTGTCTGATTTCTGGACGCCATATAATACGGATGCGAAATATCCGGACTGGAGTAAAGGATATGCAATGCAGTTCGATACTCATATGCTAGAGGATGCATCTTTCCTGAGATTGAAATCTTTGGTTGTAGGATATTCTGTACCACAGAGTTGGCTTAAGAACCAGAAAGTATTCAAGAGCATAATGCTTACAATTACTGGGCGTAATCTTCTTACATTTACTAAGTATTCTGGTATAGACCCAGAGGTAGATTCTAATCTTACGGTTGGTATTCCGGGAAATACCCTTCAGGTGCTTGGTGGTTTAGAACTTAAATTTTAATTAGAGGAGAATTAGCAGATGAAAAAGATAATAACAAAGGTTGTAATTCTTGTCCTGTCCGGGGTTTCTGTGTTTAGCTCATGTAATCTTGATTTATTTCCAGAGGCTACACGAGTGTATGACCCTAAGGAGCCGTTTTATTATAAGACAGAGGACGTAAAAGGAGCTCACGATGCTGTTTATACTTATTTTCGTAATACTTGTGGTGGGGCGCTTTACTATAATACGGATTTGATGTTTCAGGGATTCAATGCTGTATCTGGCTTTGGTAATAGAAGGGGATCTATCCACCGTACAGATGCCACATTTACCACGAGCGACGAGTATGTTGAATCCGCGTGGGGTGCTTATTACACCGCGATATCAAAATATAATGTTTTTATAGAGGCAGCGGGAAATTCAGAAGGTGAGGATTTTGAGCAATATGCAAATTATGTAAAAGCAGAAGCTCTTATAGCTCGTGCATATTCTTACTTGCAGTTGGCTAGGTTGTTTGCTCCTACTTATGTGGGCAACGAAGACGCTCTTTGTGTGCCGCTGGTTTTAAAGTACGATCAGAATGCTAGACCTTCACGCGCTACTAACAGAGATGTCTATGCACAGATATCTGAAGATCTTATTGAAGCACGTGAGATTTTTGAAGCGCCGGAGTCGGAGTCTTATCTTGTAGCAAATGCACCGGCAGTGAACTATTTCACTTCAGATGTCATTAGTTTTCTGGAAGCGCGTGTGCTGCTTGATACAGGTGAATACGAGGCAGCTGCAGATACGGCTGCTGCTATAATCGGTCGTGGAAAATATGCTTTGAGTGCAACGGCTAAGGAACTTACCGCTCTTAATACCGAGGATAAGGGTACGGAAGCCATAATGCAGTGCTTCTCATCTAAAGACGAGGCCTCAAGTAGCTATGCTGTATTTACTGGATATGAAAAGGATAAGTCAAGTGCAACAGGGTATTCTTATTCACCTGATTTCTTGCCAAGTAAGGTTTTGCTTGATAATTATGATAGCGGCGATCTTCGAAGGGAGTCTTGGTTTGAATTGAGTGGTACTTCAGGATCGCTTACGCCAGTTAAGAATTTAATTAATGGTAAATATGTTTCAAATGTTAACATATTTGCTAAATATAAAGGTAACGCTGCTTATAATTCAGGTGGCATCCCTTCTGGACAAGTGGCTGCGAAACCTTTCCTCATAGGTGAGTTGTATTTAATAGCAGCTGAAGGCTATTTTAATGCAGGCAATAAGACAAAGGCCGATAAATTCCTTGGCCAACTTCAAACAAAAAGAGGTGCCAGCGTAAAATCGGTAAGCGATGCTACTATCAATAAGGAGTGGTTCCGTGAAACTATAGGAGAGGGGCTGTATATGAGTTGTCTAAAAAGATGGGGCGAGGGCTTTGATGGTAGAGAGGGTCAGGCAACAGCCATTAGCGCAGAACTTCTTACTAATCCTAGTGGCAGTGATTCCTATTTGAGCAAGAAGATGGATGCTGATGATAAGGCTTTAGTATGGCCGGTTCCTGCTTATGAGCTTAGGTGTAATACTAACCTTGTTCAGAACGATTTGTGGAAATAGTTTTTAATTAAAGAGTATTGGTATGAAGAATAAAAGTATATTTTTAATTTTGTCTTTATGCTTTTGGGGTGCAGTTTCTTGTTCCCAAAAGATGGAGTACAAATCGGTAAATTACGTGACTTTTTCTAATTCGCGGTATTCTGTGAAGGAGGATGCAGGAAAGATAAAGATACCTGTGGACATTATTGCCGATAAAGCCATACATACGACGGTCACTTATACTGTTACTACCGGAGATAAGTTTGCAAAGCCAGGCGAGGATTACACAATAGAAGGTACGGGTGTTTTGAATATCACAAATGCTAAAGGGGAAGTTAGTGATAGTATTGTAATCGTTCCAGTATCAAAGGTCGGCGAACTTCAGGGGAACAAAAGTATAGAGATTGTTTTAGGAGAAGTCACAGAAGATGGTCTTTACAAGGGTAGTACTTCCACCTGTACAGTTAAGATAATTGACGTAGATGGTGGTGTTAACCTAATCGTTGGTAATTGGACCGGATCAGACTTGGAGTCAAGTAAGAATCCTGCATCTATTGATTGGACATTTGATGTGGTAGAAGAGGGAGATGAAGCATTAAAGGTTTATCCAACGGCCAATTTAAAGATTTTGAAGGGTTCTAAAATGACGGATCCTATTGGAAATGCTTGGACAACAGATTTAGATCTTTATGCTTATTTTGATGAAGAATCAAGCGAATTGCATATTTTCCCTCATCAGTGTTTTGGTGGTGGTAATTTTGGAGATGATGTGGGTGTGTTGTATGTGGCATTAGATGTACGTGCTACTTTGCAGGGTACGGATACTGATGTGGTATTATATGTAGAAGATGGGTCTATGACATTGGCAGATGATGTTTATTTTGCACTATATTCTGATTCTGATGGAAGTGATTTTTCCGGCTATACTTGTGGTAATATAAGTGCTGGCGGAAAAATAGTTAAAAATTAATTTTAATGAAGAGATTTGCTAATAGTTTATTAGTAATTATAATGATACTCTGTGCTTCTTGTCAAAAGGAAGCACAGAATGTTGTTAAGAAGGAAGGGCAAAAGGAAGTTCAGTTGGAATCGTCTTTCGTGCCGGGGACTATCCTTGTTCAATTTGACGAACCTACCATTAATAGTTTGGAAAAGCAGCCTATAACAAAAGGCGCACTTTTGACAAAGACTGGCGTACTTTCAGTTGACAATGCTTTGTCCTCACTTTCGGCCTATTCTCTTGAAAGGGTGTTTCCAGATGCAGGAGAGTGGGAGGAGAGACACCGAGAGGCAGGGCTACACACATTTTATTATGTAAAATACGACGAATCGAAGTCAGTTCAGACGAAGGCGGGAAAACTTCTTTCAAATGTCGAAGGCATAGTTGTCGCAGAACCTGTTCGAAGGATTAAGCCGCTTGATGATAATTATTTCAATGATCCGTATCTTTCTCGCCAATGGCATTATATTAATCCCGGAAAGGGGGTGAATTATAAATCTGGTGCAGACATAAATGTACTTCCGGTATGGAAAGAATATACGACAGGTTCTTCGGATGTTATAGTAAATGTTGTCGATGGTGGCGTTGACCTCACTCACGAAGACTTGAAGGGTGTTGTTATAGAAGGAGGTAATAATGGAAGTAAGAATTTTGTGGACGGAAGTTATACCATAGTCGCTCACGACCATGGTACACACGTTGCCGGTACAATTGCTGCTATTAATAACAATGGCAAAGGCGTGTGTGGCATTGCCGGTGGAGAAGACGGGAAAGGCGGAGTGAAGATATTGTCATCGCAGATTTTCAAATATAATCCCAATACAGGAGAGGATGAGGGTGGAAATAGCGCTCAAGCCATAATATGGGGAGCAGACCACGGCGCTGTCATATCTCAAAATAGTTGGGGATATGAGTATAAGTCAGAAAGTCAGGCAAAGAACGGAAATATTGATGCATCGACAAAAGCTGCGGTAGATTATTTTATAAAATATGCCGGTACAGATAAGCAGGGTAATCAAACAGGCCCTATGAAGGGCGGTGTAGTGATTTTTGCTGCCGGTAACGATGCTTGGTCTATAGGCTGGCCTGCTGCTTATGAAAAAGTAATCGCCGTCGGTGCAATTAGCTCTACTGGACGCCGCGCATATTATTCTAATTACGGTGATTGGGTGGATATCGCTGCTCCCGGTGGAGATGCTAATGTGACGCCAATGGTGCTTAGCACTGTCCCTGGTGGGTATGCTGAGATGCAAGGTACGTCTATGGCTTGTCCCCACGTATCAGGTGTGGCTGCCTTGTTAGTTTCATACTTCGGAGGTCCGGGATTTACAAATGAGATGCTTAAAGAAAGGCTTTTGAATGGTGCTAATTCAGAATTCCTTTCATCAAGTGATAGGATTGGCCCTATGCTGGATGCATACGGCGCTTTTGCTTACGGTAGTTCTAATCCGCCTGAGAAGGTTTCCGATTATGAAGCAGAAGGCAAGGGCGGAAGTGTCGAGTTTCACTGGAAGGTGGGAGTTGATCAAAAAGATAAACCAGCTTATGGGTATCTGCTCTTAGCCTCTGAGAATAAATCAGATTTTGAAAATTTAAATCTCCGCAAGCTTCCATCTACGATGAAGTCTTCTACGGTACTGGTCGGCGATTTGAAGAAAGGTGACGACATAAGTGGATATGTAGATTTTTTGAATTTTGACACCAAGTATTATGTGGCATTGGCCGGGTATGATTATGGGAAAGCTTTTTCTGAGCTATCCGATGTTAAGGAAGTTACTACTAGTGAAAATAATCCTCCTGTAATAGAGGAACTTACACCGCTTCCTTGGGAGGTGCCGGCAAGTAAGACCTTTACCGCTAAGATTCATATATATGATCCGGATAATCACGATATTAATGTGATTTTCACGCCGGATTCAAAACTTAAGACAGCCAAGAGTTCAATTGGGACAGATGGTAATTATAGTTTGAGTGTCAATGGACTTCAAGAGGAACCGGGTGTTTATACTGTAACTTATAATGTTTCTGATGTGTTTGGCAAAGAAACGGTAAAAACATTTGAAATTACCGTTCTTGAGAATAGAGCGCCTGTATCAAAGAAAGAGTTTAGCAATATGGTGTTCGAGAAGGCAGGCCAGAGTGTAACATTAAACATTAGCGATTATTTTGAGGATCCCGATGGCGATGTCCTTACTTTCGAAGTGAGCCATACTAACGCCAAAGTAGCGCATTTGAATCCGCTTGGTGATGAATTCACTCTAACGACCCTTGGATATGGCTTGGATGAGATTACAGTAACAGCATCGGATGCGAGAAAGGCACAGACAACACTTTCCTTTAAGGTGAGTGTGCGCGACCCTAAAGCAGAAGCAGACATATATCCTTCTCAAGTTACCGATATATTGAGTGTAAATGGTGGCGATGCATCTCAGACATCGATTAAGATATATTCGTCTACAGGTGGCTTAGTATATGAAAGTGTATTGACTACCAGTGTTTTTGAACCGGCTACCATAGATATGTCCGATTTGGCTCCGGGCGTTTATGTAGTAAAAGTAAACATAAATGGTGTGGAGACAGAGCGCAGAGTAGTTAAGTTATAAATAGTTAATATTGTATTACGATTTAATAATGTTTTTATTATGAGAGCACGTAGTTTATTTTTTGCTCTTGCTGCATTAAGTGTTTTTGCAGCTTGTAATCCTACTCAGGATACTCCTGCAGTAGAGGCTTCTCTTACAGTTTCAGGTGTTAAGGATAACACCATTTCTGTAACAGATGAGGGAAAAACTGTTAAATTGACTGTTAAGTCAAATGTTTCTTGGATAGCATCGTGTGATGCCGAGTGGGTTGAAGTCGACCCGTCTTCTGCGGAAATTTCAGATAACAAAGAAACTTCAACGAAGGTTTCAGTGCTTATTAAGAAAAATGAAGGAGAAGAAGAGCGTTCTGCAAACTTGACTATCGGAGCAGATGGTGTAGATGCAGTGGTCGTTAAGATTAATCAAAGCGCTCCGGCTGTAGAGGAAAAGGTTCTTTGTGTATGGGATATGGATAAGTTCGAGGCAGTAAAAGATCCAGCCATAAGCGTACCATTTTCAGCAGCAGAAGGATCTATAGTCATTCATTCTAATGTTTCATGGAAAGCGACTTGCTCAGATTGGATAACAATCGATCCTTCAGCTAACACTTTTGATGGCGAAAATCAGAATATTACAGTAAAGCTTACCATCGCATCCAATGAAACTGACGCCGCTCGCGAAGGTGAAATTAGATTTGCAGGTGAGGGCGTAGATGACCTTGTTGTTCTAGTAAAACAGGCTAAGGCTGACAAGGTAAATGTTACTCTTGTAGAGACTAAGCATCCATATTGCGATGTTGATTTCAAGGTTGTTCCAGATGAGGGAATTATGTGGACATATGGGCTTTTTGGAGATGAAGATATTGACTACCTTGCTGAAAATAATCTTACTGTAGGTGATTACCTAGTATATGAGTTGAACTATTATCTTCAAAATGGGTATTCTTCATCAGAAATAATAGCTGGTCTATTATATGATGCAGAAGAGGAGATAAATTTCACTCGTCTTGACGAAAAAACTCATTATCAATTTACTGCTATCGGGGCCAAGTACGACGAGGCTAATGGAGTATTCGTAGCTACCACTCTTCCTACAGATGTGGAATTTACTACAGCAAGTGCACCTGCAGCGAACGAGGACTATAGTTCAGTTTTAGGAACTTATTCTGTAAATGTAACTAGTGATTTTGATTCCGAAAAGAAAACGACTGAAGTTCAATTTACAATCTCTGCACAATATATTAACGAAACATACTTTATGACCTTCCCTAATGCTGATTTCAGTCCAGTATCAAAACAAGGAAACGTGGATTCCTTTGTACTTGGATACGATTCTGCTAATAAGCAGATTATCCTTCCAAATGTTCAGTTGGGTTCAATGGGATTTGGTTGGTCATATTCGAATGCGGATATAGGTACAGGTGCTGGAATTGTATTCTACGCTTCAATCGGGGAGGATGAATATGATGAGAATGATCAATTAGTTAAAGAAGCTACAGTTCCTGAATATCTTTACTATAAGTGGTCATCAGATTATAACAAGTTGACTTTGTTCGGGACCGAACTTGGAAGTGAGAAGTTGCATTGGGCTGGATATATATGCAAAAATAATAATGGAAATCTCGCTTGGACTGGATATGTAAGTAGTTCTTATGCATTCAATGGAAGTACGGATTTAACTCGTGTAGCAAATACGACTACTTCAGCAGTTAAGGAGAAGAAGGATTTGATGCATCCTAAATTCCCGGTAAATAAAGCTTCTTCATTTTTCCGTAAGTAATGAATTTTAAAAGACTGATTATATCATTTGCGTTTGTGCTGATGCCCCTTTTCGGAGTGTCAGCACAGTCGTCAAGTGAGGCTTTGGGTTTTGTTAGATTCTCCCAAGATGCTTCTCGCTCCGGCTTGGCTGGTGCCGGAATGGCATCCGGCAGATCGGTCGCATGGGCATCGTATGATAATCCTACAGCACCGTTATATTCCGAGATGGACTTTAATGTCGGGGCTGGATGGCAGAGTTGGGCAGCATCACAAAGTTCGTTCTATAATGCTGGTGCGTCGTGGCGAGTAATAGATAGATTGGCTATATGTGCTGGATTTACCTATGGGTCGGATAAACCATACGATGTATATTCTTCAAATGGAAGGAAGAATGGGACATTTACTCCTACTTCGATGCTTCTTAATCTAGGCGTGGCGTATGAAGTGGCTCCTTTTTTGGCTTTGGGTGTGAATGTTCATCGCGCTAGTCAGACCTTGGCCGAGAAAAATTCATATAGTGCTTTTTCTGCTGATGTTCTTGCAAGTGGAGAATTCGTCGGAGTTAAGGTCGTTGCTGGTGTTGAGTCCATTGGTACGAAAGTGAAGTCGGCAGGCGGGAAGGAGTTTTCTTTGCCTGCTTCGGCTAAATTGGCCCTAGGATACGAAGGATGCTCGCTGGGAATACTGTCTTACGGGGCTTATCTTGACGCAGATTATTTTTTAAGCAGTAAGGCGGTGGGCGTTTCTGCCGGGCTGAGTGTAGGTTATAGTGATATGGCTTGTTTAAGAGCCGGATATCACTTGGGCACGGAAAATTGTATTATACCTTCGTATGCTTCAGTAGGCTTGGGAGCCGCTGTAAAGGGAATTAAATTGGATTTTGCTTGCCTTTTCGGTGGGCAATTGTCTGGGACTTTAGTGCTTAATCTAGGCTATAGCTTTTAGATTGTAGTAAGATTTTGAGATTTCACTTTTGGGACTTTTCATAAGGAAATCTCTAATGAATAAAAAAGAGTTCGGAGTTATTGGCCCCGAACTCTTTTTTATTTATGTGTTTTGTGAAAATGATTATCTAAGTTTCTTATAACCATATTGGGCAGTATCGCCAAGCTCTATTTCGATCTTCATTAGACGATTGTACTTGCAGATACGGTCTGTACGGCTAAGCGAACCAGTCTTAATCTGACCACTGTTAGTCGCTACTGCGATATCGGCGATAGTAGTATCTTCTGTTTCGCCTGAACGGTGCGATGTTACTGTGGTGTAACCATGACGATGAGCCATCTCGATAGCATCAAGGGTTTCGGTAAGCGAACCTATCTGGTTAACTTTGATAAGGATAGAGTTAGCTGCTCCCATTTCGATACCTTTCTGGAGGTATTTAACGTTAGTTACGAATAGGTCATCTCCTACAAGCTGGCAGCGTGAACCGATAGCCTTTGTAAGTTTAACCCATCCTTCCCAGTCTTCCTCAGAAAGACCATCTTCGATAGAGTCGATAGGGTATTTCTCAATAAGTTTCTCAAGATACTTGATCTGCTGCTCAGTAGAAAGTCTCTTTCCCTTAGGATCTTTCTTCTTGCCATCCTTAAGCTGCTTGTAATCATAGTAGAACTTACCATCTTCATCTTTAAAGCAGAATTCAGATGCAGCGCAGTCCATGGCGATAGTTACATCCTTACCAGGTTCATATCCGGCAGTCTTGATAGCCTCGATAATGCAGTCAAGAGCATCGTCGATACCCTTAAGTGCAGGTGCGAAACCACCTTCATCACCTACTGCTGTAGAGCATCCGCGATCTTTAAGGACCTTCTTAAGAGCGTGGAAAACCTCAGCACCCATACGTACTGCTTCAGCCTCGTTTTCTGCACCTACTGGGCGAATCATGAACTCCTGGAATGCAATAGGAGCATCTGAGTGTGCACCACCATTGATAATGTTCATCATAGGAACAGGAAGTACGTATGTGTTTGTGCCTCCGATATAACGATAAAGAGGAAGGTCAAGATAGTTAGCTGCAGCATGTGCTACGGCAAGGCTAACGCCCAGAATGGCGTTTGCTCCAAGTTTGCTCTTGGTAGGAGTGCCATCAAGTTCGATCATGGTTTTATCGATAGCCCTTTGTTCAAGTGCAGACATACCGATAAGTGCAGGTGCGATAACGTCGTTGACATTAGTAACAGCCTTTAGGACACCTTTCCCAAGGTAGCGCTTTTTATCTCCGTCGCGAAGCTCAAGAGCCTCATTTTCTCCTGTAGATGCTCCGGAAGGAACAGCTGCTACGCCTTTGATACCAGACTCGAGGGTAACCTCAACTTCAACTGTAGGATTTCCTCTTGAATCGAGGATCTCTCTACCTGTAATTTGAACGATTCTCATTTTTTATAAAAATTAGATGTAAAATTCTTTTTCCTAATCTATTTTCCGACTATTAGCCATTCTTCGGTAAATGCTTTTTAACCTATTTTTTTTTGGGGGGGGGTCTATATTCATTTTCCCATCAGTCATGTGCCATCTGCACGCTTCTTCTTAGAAAAGAAATATAACTCCATCCACATTGCTACATTTTATGTAAAGTCACTCACATTTTGTCCGTTTTCTGGACAATTGGACTTCCATTTTTTGGCAAAGCGTCCGAATCCGCCCGAAATCGCTGCGAATTTAGCAAAATCCCATCTAATATGCAATTAGTAAGCGTTAAAAATAAGTTGGTGAAGATTTGTAGCGGATTCTCGAGGTGGTTCCGACTTTGCAAGAAGGTGTCAAATAATGTGCCCCCCAAAATAATTGGACACGCCATCTATAAAGGAGTTATTCCAGAACAATCAGGACTTCGGCTGGGTGATTGAATTCAAGTGAAATTTCATCTGCGCTCGCTCGGTTAAGTGTCGCTTTCCACCATGCCCCGAATTCTACGTTGTCAAGAGGCCATTGTAGCCCAGAGGTGTGGATTCTAAGTGTAGGATCACAGCAGAAAAACGATACCTTGCGTCCTTCTCCCACTTCGAGTTTGCAACTTTGCCCTACGGCAAAAGCTGTGCAATAATCCGAAACTATCTGTACAGTAATGCCTTTCTCCCAGAATCTCCACCACTTTTCGTAGGTCATAAGAAGGGAAAGATTACCTATGGTATGTGCTTCGTGCTTTCCCGTTGCTCCGAGTATGCTAATTTCCTCAATGTCAGGATATTTTTCCATAACATATCGCATGGCCTTAGTCAGGTCATTATAATCCTGCTCGCTTTCGTGAACTTTAATCCCGTCAAATTTGTTTAAAATGGCAGGTTTTATGGAATCCATATCACCGACAACCACATCGACTTTAAGCCCATGCCTAAGAGCACTTTCCAATGCTGAATCACAGCACACTAAAACATCGGCACTTTTTAATAAATACCTTGGGTAGTCTTTGCGTGGATAATCCCCAGCGGCTAATATCGCTAATCTCATGTTCTAAATATAATAAGAAAGGTCTTTCATAACAACCCATTATTTATGTATCTCAATTATAGTGTCTTGGCGGAGTAGCTTATCTTGACATAAAACTAGTAGCGTTTAAAATAAGGTTCTCTTCTTATGTAGTAATTAGATCGCAGTTTTTCAAAATCTTCAGGATGAGCACGAAGCGCCGCATCGTCTTTTAGAACATCGTAAATGGCCTCACCGCCTTGCGGAATAGGAGTTACTTTCCAATCATATAATTCTTCAATGCCAAGTGCATGGCTTACGGCGCGAACGGCAGCGCTCGTCCCATTTGCCTTTCCATCAGCACTATATCCTGCTATATGTGGCGTGCCAATAGTCACGCGTTCAAGCAATCCCTTATCAATCCACGGCTCGTTTTCCCACACGTCGAGCGCTGCAGCACGAAGATGTCCTTCGAGCAAAGCATATTTTAGCGCGGCACCATCCACGATTTCTCCACGGGCACTATTGATAAGAATTTGTGAGTTGTTCATAGTCGACAGACGCTTTGAATCGAAAAGATGAAAGGTCTGAACCGAGAGAGGCGTGTGAATAGTAATGATATCACTTTTTATTATGAGCTCATCAAGGCTGACATAGTCTTCCAGACCTTCGATTTCGGCTCTTGGCGGGTCACAAAGCATGGTTTCCATCCCTAAGGTATTTGCCAATCGCGCCACTTTGCTTCCCACATTGCCCACGCCCACGATACCCAGCGTTTGCCCACGAAGGTCAAGGCCCAATCGGTGACTAAGTGCGAAGAGTGTTGACCCGACCCATTGGCATACAGAGCCGGCGTTGCAACCGGGAGCATTGGCCCAAAGTATCCCATTTTTTTCGCACCAAGCGGTATCTATATGGTCAATTCCAATAGTGGCACTGGCAACGATTCTAAGCTTTGTGCCTTCAAGAAGAGACCGATCGCAACGAGTTCTAGTTCGCACGATTAGGGCATCGGCATCCATTAGGTCAGAATGCGAAATATCAGCACCTGGGAGGTATAAAACATTCGCGTAGGGCTCAAATACTCCTTTTAAAAAGGGAATTTTATCATCGCAGACTATCTTCATACTTTTGTCCAGTGGATTTTAATGCCAGAGCGTTCCATCCCGCGAAACCAAGTCATCTGTCTTTTAGCAAATTGATGTATGGCGATTGCTAATTTTTCTCTCATATCGAGGCAGTCCCTCTGACCGAGAATAAACTCGGTTACGTATTTATATTCAAGACCATACGAAATTAATTTCTCTGCAGGAATCCCACTTTCCAAAAGACCACGGATTTCATCCACCATACCTTCTTTTAGTCTGGTATCCAGCCTATGGTCAATGCGCCTGTTACGCTCCTCTCTATCAACTAAAGTTCCTATAAAATAGGTGTTTAATGATGTATCAGATTTAGCGCTACTAAGTGGACGACTTTCTCCATCCCAATTATAACCACTGGTTACAGCGGAAATATAAAGTCCGGTACCTCCGCATAGTATTGGAATTTTATTATGTGCACGAATCAGTTCAAATGCTTTTGAAAAGTCTTCCTGGAAATCGTGAACGTTATATTGTTCTCCTGCATTACGGATATCTATGAGGTGGGAAGGTATATCTCCATATTCAAGAAGGTCTTTCCCTGTACCTATATCCATCCCTCGGTAAACTTGCCGAGAGTCTGCTGAGATAATTTCTCCTCCGATGTCATGGGCCAATCTTACAGCGTACTTTGTTTTTCCCGAAGCGGTCGGGCCAAGTACGCATACAAGCTCAATTTTGCCTTCATCCCATGATCTTCTGATTTCTGTCGGGTTTATCGTTTCTGCATTTGGTAGCGGGGCCAATTTTGTCTTCATGTTTCTATAATACAGACAAATTTACTAAAAAGTGTCAATATTTTGTTAAATTTGTGCCAATTATGGCAAAAGCGAAAAGTAAAGTTCAAATAAATAATAAAAGGGCATCGTATGATTATGAATTTTTAGAGCAATATGATGCCGGGGTGGTTTTGGTGGGCACGGAGATAAAATCGCTTCGCGCCGGGAAGGCTTCATTACAAGATGCTTTCTGCTATTTCGTAAACGGAGAACTTTATGTGAAGGGAATGAATATCGCGCCATATTTCTGGGCTTCTTGGGGAGGGCATGATCCACAACGCGACAGAAAGCTACTGTTAACTAAAAGGGAATTGAGGCATCTTAGACAAGAGGTTAAAAATAAGGGACTTACTATAGTTGCGGTGAGGTGTTATATCGCAGAGAACGGATATGCTAAATTGCATATAGCTCTAGCTCGTGGTAAGAAGGAATACGACAAACGCGCTTCTATCCGCGAAAAAGACATCCGTCGGGAGATGGAGCGTGATTAATAATCTGCGCACTCTCTGTCGAAAACGTTAAAGACTTTTTTTATGCCGAGTTAGTAAAAGGCTGATAGTCTTGAAAATGGCTATTAAGATTTCGTGTCGAAAATAGCGTAAAAAATTTTGTATTTTCAAAAATTAATCTTAAATTTGCAGCCCTTTTAGGAGAGGTGTGTCCTTCCGGAAGGGTAATAATTGTATACAAATTAATTAAAGTAATATAGCAATGTTACAACCAAAAAGAACCAAATTTAGAAGGGAGCAAAAGAACCGCATGAAGGGTATGGCCCAGAGGGGTAACCAGTTGGCATTCGGCTCTTTCGGCATTAAAACCCTTGAGAATTGTTGGCTGACAGCCCAGCAGATTGAGGCTGCCCGTCAGGCTATGTCGCGTTTTATGAACCGTGAAGGCCAGGTTTGGATTAGGGTTTTCCCTGTTAAGCCTGTAACAAAGAAGCCTCTCGATACCCGTATGGGTAAAGGTAAAGGTGATCCTTATGGGTTCGTAGCTCCTATTACACCAGGCCGTATTCTTTTTGAGGCTGAGGGCGTATCGCTCGCGGTTGCAAAAGAGGCTATGAGACTTGCGGCAAACAAGCTTCCAGTAGCTACCAAGTTTGTCGTTCGTAGAGATTATGTTGAATAATAAACGGAGAAGAAGAAAATGAAAGCATCAGAAGCACGTGAAATGTCTATAGCAGATCTTCGCGATCGTATCGAGGTCGAGAAGTCTAATCTTGACACCATGAAGATCAATCACGCTATTTCTCCGCTGGAGGATACGTCGAAATTTCAGAAGACCAGAAGGGATATCGCTCTTATGATCACTATCCTTGCTGAAAAAGAAAAACAAAACTAAAAGTAGAGCAGACTTATGGAAAGAAATCTTCGTAAGGAAAGAACGGGAGTAGTGGTCAGCAATAAGATGGACAAGACCATCATAGTTGCCGTTGAACGTAAAGAGAAACATCCTTTGTACGGAAAATTCGTCAAGAAGACCACCAAGTTTGTCGCTCAAGATGAAAAGAATGAATGCGGTGTAGGAGATACCGTACTCATTATGGAAACACGTCATCTTAGCAAGACAAAGAACTGGAGATTAGTTGAAATCGTAGAAAAAGCTAAGTAGTAATTATGATACAGCAAGAATCACGTTTACAGGTGGCCGACAACAGCGGAGCTAAGGAAGTCCTTTGCATCCGTGTACTTGGCGGTACAAACCACCGTTATGCGACAGTTGGTGATAAGATTGTCGTATCTATCAAGAGTGCTATCCCTGGCGGCGACGCTAAGAAGGGGACAGTTTCTAAGGCTGTTGTAGTACGCACTAAGAAGGAAATTCGCAGAGCAGATGGTTCATATATTCGTTTTGACGAGAACGCTTGTGTGCTTCTCAATAACGCAGGTGAACTTAGAGGAACCCGTATCTTTGGCCCTGTCGCTAGAGAGCTCCGTGAGAATTATATGAAAATTGTTTCACTGGCACCAGAGGTCCTTTAACATTTGGCAGTTATGAATAAATTACGCATAAAAAAAGGCGATAATGTGATCGTCATAGCAGGAAACGACAAAGGAAAGGTCGGTAAAGTGCTTTCAGTTGCGCCTGCAGAAAATCGTGCTATCGTTGAAGGTGTGAATCTCGTTAGTAAGCACACAAAACCTAATACGAAGGCGCCTCAGGGTGGTATCATTAAACAGGAGGCCCCTGTTAATGTATCAAACCTTTCGCTTATTGATCCTAAATCTGGTAAGGCTACACGTGTAGGATATAAGATGGAGGATGGAAAGAAAGTTCGTTACGCTAAGAAATCTGGGGAGGAGATTAAGTAATTATGGCAAAGACAAATAAAACCGCAGCAGGACAGCAGGCAGCTCCAGCAGGATATGTTCCTACATTAAAGAAAGCTTATAAGGAGCAGATAGTTGACGCTCTTATGAAGCAGTTCAACTACACTACCGTTATGCAGGTTCCGAAACTTGTAAAGATTACCATTAATGAAGGTCTTGGCGAGGGAACTCAGGATAAGAAGATTGTTGAAGAGGCAGCAGCTGAACTTTCGCTGATTACAGGTCAGAAAGCGCTCGTTACTGTTTCTAGGAAGGATATCTCAAACTTCAAACTTCGTAAGGGTATGCCAGTTGGTTGTAAGGTAACTCTTCGCGACGTGAAGATGTACGAGTTCCTAGAGAAGCTTATTCGCGTTTCACTTCCTCGTATCCGCGATTTTAACGGAGTTGCTGAGAACATGGACGGACAGGGTAACTACACACTGGGTATCAAAGAGCAGATTATCTTCCCTGAAGTAGATGTAGATAAGAACCCAAGAATTCATGGACTGGAAATAACATTCGTTACTAGTGCGAAGTCTGACGAAGAGTGTCGTGCACTTCTCGCAGCATTCGGTGTTCCTTTCAAAAAACATAATAACTAAAGAATATGGCAAAAGAATCAATGAAAGCCCGCGAAGTAAAGCGCGCTAAATTAGTTGCTAAGTACGCCGAGAAAAGGAAGGAGCTTAAAGAGGCCGGAGATTGGGTTGCTCTTGATAAACTTCCTAAGAACTCATCACCTGTACGTATGCATAATCGTTGCTCTCTTACAGGTCGTCCTAAGGGATATATGAGAGCATTCGGCATAAGCCGTATCCAGTTCCGTGAGATGGCTTCAAATGGTCTCATCCCAGGAGTAAAGAAAGCAAGCTGGTAGAAAATTAAAAAAGTTAACAAGATATGACAGATCCAATTGCAGATTATCTCACAAGGATTCGCAATGCCTACTTGGCAGGAAAGAAAGTAGTGGAGGTTCCTTCATCTAAGATGAAAGTTGCACTCACACAAATCCTATGCGAGAAAGGTTATATTCTCAGCTACAAGGTAGTTGAGTCACAGCCACAGAATACCATCAAAATCGCTCTGAAGTATCATCCTCAGACTAAGGTGCCGGCAATCAAATGCATAGAGCGTATCTCTACTCCAGGTCTTAGGCAGTATACAGATGTGGAAAATATGCCACGTGTCCTAAACGGATTGGGAATAGCTATTCTTTCAACATCGAAGGGTGTCATCACAGATAAAGAGGCTAAAGAGCTTGGAGTCGGTGGCGAGGTTATATGCTATGTATATTAATTTAAAAACAGAACAGATAAATGTCAAGAATTGGTAAATTGCCTGTAAGCCTTCCGACCGGAGTGAGCGCTGAGCTCCTTCCTGGCAACGTTGTGAAGGTTAAAGGACCTCATGGTGAGTTGACTCAGAAAGTTGACCCGGACATAACTGTCACCATTGAGGACAATCACATCAAGTTTGCTCGTCCTACGGATCAGCCACGTCATCGTTCAATGCACGGACTTTATCGTGCACTTGTACATAATATGGTAGTAGGTGTAAGCGAGCAGTTCACTATCAAGCAAGAGCTCGTCGGTGTAGGTTATCGTGTTTCTCTTCAGGGAAAGCACCTTCTTATCTTTTCGCTTGGTTTCTCTCACGACGTATATCTGCTACTTCCAGATGAAATTACTGCAGAAGTTCCAGATGTTCGCAAAGGTGAAAATCCAGTACTTGTTCTAAAGAGTAGCGATAAGCAGCTCGTAGGTCAAGTAGCAGCAAAGATTCGTTCACTCCGTGCACCAGAGCCATATAAGGGCAAGGGTATCAAGTTTGTCGGTGAGCAGCTTCGTCGCAAGGCCGGTAAGACTGCAGCAGCTAAATAATAGGAGATAAGATTATGGCATTGAATAGAATAGAAAGAAGAAAAAGAATTCATTACCGTATTCGTAAGCATGTCAGCGGCACAGCACAGAGACCTCGTCTGGCTGTTTTCAGAAGCAACAAAGCTATTTACGCTCAGGTAATAGATGATGAGCAGGGCAGAACACTTGTCGCTGCATCTTCAAATGATAAAGCTCTTGCTGCAGAATGCAAGGGAAAGAACGGTATCGAAGCAGCTGCTCTTGTCGGTAAAGCCGTAGCAGAGCGTGCTCTTGCAGCAGGTATCACCACTATCAGTTTCGACCGTGGAGGTTATCTCTATCACGGAAGAGTTAAAAGTTTGGCAGATGCTGCTCGTGAAGGCGGCCTCGTATTCTAAAGGAAAAGACTATGGCAAATACAAATGTTAAAAGAGTAAGGACATCTGATCTAGAATTAAAAGACAGACTTGTCGCCATTCAAAGAGTTACCAAAGTAACGAAGGGTGGTCGCCATTTCCGTTTTGCAGCTATTGTGGTTGTAGGTGATGAAAATGGTGTTGTTGGTTATGGTCTAGGAAAGGCAAACGAGGTTACGGTAGCTATTTCTAAGGCGGTTGAAGATGCAAAGAAGAATCTTGTTAAGGTTCCTGTCATCAATACCACAATTCCTCATGAGCAAGAGACACATTTCGGTGGCGCAAAAGTATTTATGAAGCCTGCAGCTCCTGGTACTGGTGTTAAGGCTGGTGGTGCTATGCGTGCAGTGTTCGAGTCTGCCGGTATCCAGAATGTGTTGGCAAAGTCTAAAGGTTCATCTAACCCTCACAACCTTGTGAAGGCGACAGTATTGGCTCTTACAGAGATGAGGGATGCATACACTGTAGCTGGACTTCGCGGTATTCCTATGTCTAAAGTGTTTAATGGTTAATCAGGGAGGATATAGAATATGGCAAAACTTAAAGTAACACAAGTTATAAGTAAGAATGGTGAGACAAAGCGGCAGATAGCTAATCTACGTTGTCTCGGTATTCGTAAACTCAACCAGACTGTAGAGATTGAGGATACCCCTGTTGCAAGAGGTCAGATCGCAAAGATCGCTCATCTGGTTAATGTAGAAGAAGTTAAATAAGGAGGACCGTATATATGAAACTTGAAAATCTTGCACCTGCAAAAGGTGCTACCAAAGCAAGGAAAAGAATCGGTCGCGGCGAAGGTTCAGGACATGGTGGAACAGCCACACGTGGTATGAACGGTGCTGGACAGCGTTCAGGTTATTCACACAAGATTGGTTTCGAGGGTGGTCAGATGCCTATCCAGAGACGTATGCCTAAGTTCGGATTCAAGAATCCTACTCGCGTAGAGTATAAGGCAGTTAACGTTTCGCTCATCGATGCTCTCGCAGCAAAATTGAATCTAACTTCAATAAGCGTTGAAGATATTAGAACTGCGGGTCTCGCTTCTAAGAATGACCTTATAAAGGTGCTTGGAAACGGAGAGATTAAAACAGCTCTTACTATTACCGCAGACGCTTTCTCTTCTTCAGCAAAAGAAAAAATCGAGGCTGCAGGTGGAAAGGCAGTCGTAAATGAATAATCCCGATGAAGAAGTTTATAGAGACAATCAAGAACATCTTCAGGATTGAGGAATTACGCAAGAGAATTGTATATACAGTTCTCTTGATATTGGTGTATCGACTCGGATGCTTTATTGTGCTTCCGGGTATCGATGCATCGATGTTGGCTAACCTCCAGACAAAATCTAACGAAGGTCTAGTCGGCCTTTTGAATATGTTTTCCGGTGGTGCCTTCGGTAATGCCTCTATCTTCGCTCTGGGTGTGATGCCGTACATTTCCGCATCCATCGTCATCCAGTTGCTGGGAGTGTTCGTCCCTTACTTCCGTAAACTCCAAATGGAGGGCGAAAGCGGACGTAAGAAGATGAACCAGATGACTAGGGTTCTAACTATTTTAGTCATTTGCATTCAAGCTCCAGCCTATATGGCTTCAGTTCATAGCCAGATTCCTGCAGAGGCTTTCGTGGCTATGCGTAACCTTGGATGGAGTTCGTTTGTATTCAATCTAGTATCCACACTAATTCTTATGGCAGGCTCTATGTTCGTGATGTGGTTAGGAGAGCGCATAACTGATCGTGGATTGGGAAATGGAGTTTCCCTTATCATTATGATCGGTATCGTAGCTCGTCTACCTCACGCATTAGTAGCTGAGTTCTCTGAAAAAATGGCGACGACCAATGGTGGTCCTATCCTTCTTACTATCGAACTTGTGATATGGTTCTTAGTTATAGTAGCAGCGATAGCACTAGTGCAGGCTGTTCGTAAGGTTCCGGTGCAGTATGCTAAAAGAGTTATAGGAAATCGTCAATATGGTGGAGTGCGTCAGTATCTTCCACTAAAGATTAATGCTGCCGGCGTAATGCCTATCATTTTCGCTCAGGCGTTGATGCTTTTCCCTATACTTTTCTCTCGCTGGGATGCAACTCGAGGACTTGCTGCCACATTAGGTAATTACACAGGATTTTGGTACAATTTCTTGTTCGCAGCCTTCGTGATTGCCTTCACATTCTTCTATACTGCTGTTACGGTTAATCCGCAAATGATGGCAGAGGAGATGAAGAGAAATGGTGGATTTATACCTGGAGTGAAGCCTGGAAAGAATACAGTGGAGTATCTTGATAATATTCTAGACAAGGTTACTCTTCCTGGTTCATTCGCACTTGCGTTTATCGCAATACTACCTGCCATAGCTATGAAGCTCGGCGTTTCTAACGCTTTTGCAAGTTTCTTTGGAGGTACTTCATTGCTTATTCTCGTAGGTGTAGTGTTGGATACACTCCAGCAGGTAGAAAGTTATTTGCTTATGCGTCATTACGATGGGTTGATGAAGACCGGTCGTATAAGTGGACGCTCAGGTATGTAGTTCTTTGAAAATTTTTAGGAAGATGGTTAAGCCTAAAACTGAGGAAGAGATAGAGCTATTAAGAGAGAATGCCATACTCGTCTCTAAGACATTGGCAGAAGTCGGGAAGATAGTTGCCCCAGGTGTGACAACTCTTGAGTTGAATAGGGTAGCTGAGACTTTTATTCGCGATAATGGAGCTATTCCTTCTTTCCTTGGATATGAAGGTTTTCCTGCAGCGCTTTGCCTCTCCGTAAATGACGTGGTCGTTCATGGATTTCCATCAGACTATGTCTTAAAGGAGGGAGATATAGTTTCTGTAGATTGTGGAACTCTATACAAAGGGTATAATGGCGACTCCGCATACACTTTCCCAGTCGGGGAGGTGGATGCGAAGACCCGCCGTTTGCTTGATGTTACAAAGGAATCCCTCTATAGAGGCATAGGAGCAGCTGTAGCAGGCAACAGAACCGGCGACATCGGATACGCGGTGCAGTCGTATGTGGAATCATTCGGTTTTTCAGTGGTTCGTGAACTGGAGGGCCACGGCTTAGGAAGGGAAATGCATGAGCAGCCCGGTGTTCCTAACTATGGTCGTCCCGGACGAGGTACTCACTTGGTAGATGGAATGGTTATATGTATTGAGCCTATGATTAATGCTGGTGGGCGAGGTGTATACTTGGACAGAAATGGCTGGGCAGTGCACACTTCAGATCGCTCTAAATCTGCTCATTACGAATTAACGGTTGTTGTCCGTCGCGGTAAAGCTGAGCAACTATCAACCTATGATTTTATAGAGAAAGATCCTAAGATCAATTTTTAAAGTGATATTTCAATGTCGAAACAAGTAGCAATAGAGCAAGACGGAAGAGTTATAGAGACACTTCCTAATGCAATGTTCAAAGTCGAACTGGAGAATGGACATGTTCTTCTATGCAACATCTCTGGAAAGATGAGAATGAACTTTATCCATATCCTTCTGGGAGACAAGGTGAGAGTTGAAATCTCTCCTTACGATTTGACCAAAGGTAGAATATCTTTCAGATATAAATAAAATTCAGTAATATGAAAGTCAAGACATCCATCAAGAAGCGCAGCGAGGATTGCAAGATCGTTCGTCGTAAAGGTCGTCTTTACGTGATCTGCAAGAAGAACCCTAAGTTCAAGATGCGTCAAGGATAATAGTTTAAAAGTATAAACTAAAAATTTAATTATAATTATGGCACGTATAGCCGGTGTTGATTTACCAAACAACAAACAAGGAGAGATAGGTCTTACCTATATCTTCGGAATCGGTCGTTCTTCTGCCAAGAAGATTCTGAACAAGTGCGGTATCGATCCATCAATTAAGGTGGGCGATTGGGATGATGCCCAAGTGGCTGCAATCCGTGCAGAAATCGCAGCAGAATATAGGATCGAGGGTGAACTTCGTTCATCTATTCAGATGGACATCAAGCGTCTTATGGATATAGGATGCTACCGCGGAATCCGCCATCGTAGTGGCCTACCTGTCCGTGGTCAAAGTACCAAGAACAATGCCCGCACAAGAAAGGGTAAGAAGAAGACAGTTGCAAACAAGAAGAAAGCAACCAAATAAAGATTGATGAATTATGGCAAAGAAAACTACAACATCTAAACGAGTTGTCAAGGTTGAAGCTAATGGCGAGGCCCATGTTTCATCAACCTTCAACAATGTCATCGTTTCGCTTACAAATGCCCAGGGTCAGGTTATAAGCTGGGGTTCAGCAGGCAAATGTGGCTTCAGAGGAAGCAAAAAGAATACTCCTTATGCTGCACAAATGGCAGCTGAGGATGCCGCAAAGACAGCATTCGACGCAGGTCTTCGCAAGGTAAAGGTATATGTAAAAGGACCGGGAGCAGGTCGTGAGTCTGCTATCCGCACCATCAACAATGCAGGTATAACAGTTACGGAGATTATTGACGTTACTCCTATGCCTCATAACGGATGTCGTCCTAAAGGTCGTCGTAAAGTTTAATTTTTAAAGGTTAAGTATTATGGCAAGATATACCGGTCCTAGTACCAAAATTGCACGTAAATTCGGTGAACCTATCTATGGTGGTGATAAGTATTTTGAAAAGAGAAATTTCCCTCCAGGACAGCATGGGTTAGCCGCTAAACGTAAAAAATCGAAAGAGTATGGTAACCAGCTAAAAGAGAAGCAGAAGGTTAAGTACATGTACGGCGTTCTCGAACGTCAGTTCCATAACACCTATTTAAAGGCTTGTCGTTTAAGTGGGCAGAAGGGTGAGAACCTTATATTACTTCTCGAAAGCCGCCTTGACAATGTGGTTTATCGTATGGGCATAGCTCCTACCAGGGCAGCTGCTCGTCAGCTTGTTAGCCATCAGCACATTACTCTTAACGGAACAGTATGCAATATTCCTTCTGTTCAAGTTAAGGCAGGCGATGTTATCGCTGTTCGTGAGAGATCAAAGAGCCTTGAAGTAATCCAAGCTGCAGTGGCTAGTACCACAAAGTATTCTTGGATTGAGTTCGATAATAAGGCATTGACCGGAAGATTCCTTAATGTTCCTGTTCGTGCTGAGGTCCCAGAAAACATCAACGAGCAGTTAATCGTCGATCTGTACTCTAAGTAGAACATTTAACACCTTATAGAATATGGCAATCTTAGCATTTCAAAAACCTGACAAGGTGATCATGCTCGAAGGCACTGATACCACTGGTCGTTTCGAATTCTGTCCTCTTGAGCCAGGATACGGTCAGACTATAGGTAACGCCCTTCGTCGCATCTTGCTCGCTTCTTTGGAGGGTTTTGCAATCAGTCAGATAAAAATCTCCGGTGTGTCGCAGGAGTTCCAGACTATTCCTGGCGTTATAGAGGGCATGCAGGATATAATCCTGAATCTTAAACAAGTACGCTTCAAAAGAATGGTTGAAGGTGTCGAGACTGAGACAGCAAATATCGTCATTAGCGGTAAGCATGAGTTTACGGCAGAGGATATCTCCAAGGGATTGTCTTCTTTCGTGGTGTTGAATCCTCAGCAGCACATCTGCTCTCTCGAACCATCAGTGAAGTTGGAAATTTCACTTGTAATCACAAAAGGTCGCGGGTTCGTTCCTGCTGATGAGATGAGAGATGACAATGCTCCTATCGGTACCATTCCTGTAGATGCAATCTATACTCCTATCCGTAAAGTAAACTGGACAGTTGAAAACTGGCGTGTTGAGCAGAAGACAGACTACGAGAAATTAAATCTCGAAGTGGTTACCGACGGATCCATTTCTCCAGATGAAGCTCTTCAGGATGCTGCGAACATCCTTATATATCATTTTAGATTATTCACGGACGATAAGAAAGTCTCTGTAGATAATGTAGTTGAGTCAAACAGCAAGGAACTTGACGAGGAAAGCCTTCGTATAAGACACCTGCTTTTAACGAAACTTTCAGATGTCGGACTTTCAGTAAGAGCATTCAATTGCCTAAAAGCGGCAGATATAGATACTTTTGCAGATCTTGTATCATATAGTCGCGCTGAACTTATGAAGTTCCGTAATTTTGGGCGTAAATCATTAAATGAAATTGATATGCTTGTATCGCAGAATAAACTTTCGTTCGGGATGGATGTTACAGCATATAATATTGAACCAAAGAAAAAGAACGTATAAAAGATGAGACATAATAAATCAATAAATCATCTGGGACGCCAGAGCGGACATCGCAAGGCTCTTCTTTCAAATTTGGCTTGTTCGCTTATTCTCAAAAAGAGAATCACTACGACTGTTGCCAAGGCGAAAGCACTTCAGAGCTATGTTGAGCCTCTTATTACTAAATCAAAGGAGGATACAACACACTCGCGTCGTATTGTTTTCAGTTATCTAAAGAACAAAGAAGCAGTTAGTGAACTTTTCCGTGTCGTTGCACCTAAGATTGAGCAGCGCCCGGGAGGATACACTCGTGTTTTGCACGTAGGTTTTCGCCCTGGTGATGCAGCTGAAATGGCCCTTATCGAGCTTGTAGATTTCAATGAAGCTGCACTTGGTGGAACTACTAAGAAAGCTGCTAAGAAGACTACACGTAGAAGTACTAAAAAGGCAGAAACGACTACCGCAGAAATTCCTGCAGTAGAGCAGGCGCCAGAAGCTGAAAAAGCAGAGTAATAAAAAATTATACAATTGTGTCATTAAAGTGGACTTTATTTTTGTAAAGTCCACTTTTTTTGTATATTTTCGCTATATAAATATTTAACACTAAAAATTATATGCGATTCTATTATGCCTTCGTGGCTCTTTTAGTCTCTTGCGTCACAGTATTCGCACAGTCGAATTTGACGGGAACTATTTCCGACACGAATGGTCAGCCACTTCCGGGCGTCACTATTTCTGTTCTTGAAAATGGACAGATTAAAGGTGGAGACATTTCGGATGGGGATGGAAATTATAAAATTTCTGTCGTGAAAGGCGAGACCATCGAATTCTATTTTTTGGGTTACACTAAAGTGTCAAAAGTTTACAATGGACAGAAACGTCTTGACATCATGCTCGAAGAAGATAATCTTTTCCTCGAGGACGCTGTCATCGTGGGTTATGGACAACAGAAAAAATCTTCCATAACCAGTGCCGTATCTGCCATAAAAGGAGAAGAACTTTTGAAAGCCCCGGCTACTAATGTCAGCCAAGTACTTGCAGGACGCCTTCCTGGTATATCTTCTGTTCAGGAGTCTGGAGAACCTGGCCTTGACCAGGCGAGTCTGCGTATTCGTGGTTCGGTTTATGGTGTTAGTTACGTCGTAGATGGCTTCCCGGTGGATAATATTAATGATATAGATCCAGCCGATATTGAGAGCGTCTCTGTTCTAAAGGATGGTGCATCCGCTGCTGTCTATGGACTCTCTGCTGCAGGTGGTGTCATAATCATTACCACAAAGAAGGGAGAAAAAGGAGATGCGAAAATCACTTACAATGCCTCATTTGGTGCTTCGATGAATGCCAATTTCCCACAGTTTATGAATGGTGAGGAATTTGCACGCTACTATAACGTGGCTGAAATGATGGATTTAATGGCCAATGGTGAAATTTCAAGTCCGGAGGATTATACTCCTTATTTCTCGAAAGAGGTAATAGACTTGATTACCAATGGAGATCCTGATGATGGATGGGACAATGTGAATTATATAGATCTCGTTTTCGGGACAGGTTCTAACCAGAAGCACAATGTTACCGTTCAGGGAGGAACAGATAAGCATCGTTATTTTGCTTCATTTGGTTATATGGACCAGCAAGGTAACATTGACAATTTCTACTATAAGAGATATAATATCAGAGCAAATCTCGAAAGTGAAATCGCTAAAAATCTCGATTTCAAACTCGGTGTGAGTGGTGTGATGTCTAATCGTCATACTCCGGCTTTCCTTTCAGGAGGTTCCGATAGCGATGCTGGTTACGAAGTCGGTTGGTTCTCAATTGGCCGTCAAGCGGTACAGATGCACCCATATCTTCCTGTTAAATATGAAGGATATTACACTGGTGCTAAACAAAATAACCAGAGTATGCTTGTGAGCCCTCTTGCGGCTATTTATGAATCCGGTTATAAGGAAACACGTGGCGCCGGAATGTCTGCCAATGCTTCCCTTAACTACCGAGTTCCTTTTATTAAGGGATTGAGCTTTAAGGCTTCCGGATCATTTGACTATTCTTTGAGTTATAATAAGAACTTGAGTAAGCCATATACAATGATGTGGCATAGCAAGGACTCTCAAGGGGAATGGGTATGGTCTAAGAGAACGGATAATCCTCATATCAGCGATAATGTGAATAATCTCGGAGAGGGTACTTCTTTCTCTCAATCTGCTGTGGGGCAGGTGAGTACAAGTTTTGTAAGAAGCTTTGGAAAGCATAATGTCGATGCACTTCTTCTTGCTGAAGCTCGTCAATATAAAGGTAATGGTCTTTCTGCTTATGTGAAGAGTCTTCCTTTTACTGAACTTCCGGAACTCTCAAATGGTATTCCTACAAACAGCCCTGTAAGTGGATGGAGCAGTGCTTCTCGTAGTGCGGGTTATGTAGGTCGTCTTCGTTATGACTATGATGAGAAATATCTTGCTGAGTTCACAGGACGTTACGATGGATCTTATAAGTTTGCCGGAATGGCGAAGAATCGTTGGGGTTTCTTCCCGTCTGCATCACTTGGCTGGAGAATCTCCAAGGAGCCATTTATGCAAAACCAAGATGCCGTAGATGACTTGAAACTTCGTGCTTCGGTCGGATTGTTAGGTAACGACTCCGTGAGCGAATATATGTTCTTAAGTACATATAGTAAATCAATTAATGTAATTTATCCTAATGGAATGTTCCCTTCATATACCACTTCCGGTATCGCGAACACAAACCTTACTTGGGAGAAGACGCTTAGTTACAATGTCGGCTTCGACCTTACTATGTGGGATGGTCTGTTGGGAGCAGAAATCGACGGATTCTATAATTACACCTATGATATGCTAACATATCAGGGTTCTGGTTATCCTCCTTCAATGGGCGGTTACTATTCGACTTGGGCCAATTATAATGCCATAGATTCCAAAGGTGTGGATATTCTCTTGACACATCGTAACCATTTTGATCTTTTAGGAAAACCATTCTGGTACGATGTAAGCGCCAGCCTTACTTATTCAAGCACTCGCTGGATAAAGTACCAGGACTCGCCTAATATTGCTGATTACCAGAGAGTAGTAGGGACGGAGTATGGCAGTTTGTATTGTTGGAAGGCAGATGGGCTTTTCCGTAGTGAAGAGGAGATCGACAATAGCGCTTGGTACGGAACAAGACCAAATGTAGGTGACATCAAGTATGTTGATGTTAATGGTGACGGAGTTATTGATGCTGACGACCGTGGATATTTCGGACTTAGCAATCGCCCTCATTTAACTTATGGTCTTAACCTTAATTTCACATGGAATGGGTTTGATTTCAACGCCCAGTTCACAGGTGGTGCTCTCTTTGATGTTTCTCTTACTGGAACATATTACAATGGATATGATGACAATACTATCTGGACACAGACATTTAAAGAAGGTGGTAACTCTCCTTTATATCTTGTTCAGGGTGCATATTCTGAGTACAATAAGGAAGGAACATATCCTCGTCTTACCCTTTCTACCACTACACATGGTGGAGATAATGGTGTAGGTTCTACTTTCTGGATTAGGGATGGAAAATACCTTCGTTTAAAGACTGCACAGCTTGGTTATACTCTTCCTAAGAAAGTTACGGACCTTGTAGGTATCAGTTCATTAAGATTATTCGTTGAAGGTCAGAATCTCTTCACTTGGGATGGACTTCCAGAGGGAATTGACCCTGAGTCTCCAGGAGTCAACAATGGTTATTACCCGCAGCAGAGACTTGTAATGGGTGGAATCACTTTAACATTCTAGGAGAAAGGTTATGAAAAAGATAGCAATTTTTGTTTTGAGCGCATTTGCTCTATGCTCTTGTAACGGTTTTTTGGATATGACCCCTACGGATAGGGTTTCCCCACAGGTAATGTGGAGCACAACTGCAAATGCCGAATATGAGATAAACTATTTATATAGTTATATATGGGATTTGAATTCTGTCCCTACTGGACTAGGCCTAACAGAATCTCTTACAGATGAGATGAAGTATACTTCATGTAATTATAATCAGTATTGCTACATTCCATCAGAGGCTTCTTATGGTGGGCAGGTTCTTACGGCTAGTTATGTAGATTCTTATTTCGGATACTGGGTTACACTGTATACAGCTATTAGAAAATGTAATGAATCTCTTTCTGATATGGCCAAATATGGCAGCATGCCAGACACTGACAAGCCACGTCTTGAAGCTGAAATTCGGTTTATGCGTGCATTCCTTTATTTTGAGCTTGTAAAGCGCTATAAGGATGTGATAGTATATAAAGAATTGTCGGAAATCCGTAAAGATGCTCCTCTTGGAACAGAAGAACAGGCTTGGGACCTTATCCAGGAAGATTTGGCCTTTGCAAGTGAGAACTTACCTGCTCCTGCATCATCAAATGGTCGTCTTAATAAAGGAACGGCGTATGCATTTACCACTCGCGCCATGCTTTATGCTAAGCGCTACGACGCTGTAATTACAGCGGCAGACAAAGTAAAAGAACTCGGATATTCTCTCGAGGAAAATTACTCTGACGCTTTCAAACAAGGTAGTAAAGAAGCCATTCTTCAGTATCTTTTCAGTCAAAAGGATGGTGTTACGCACGAGTTTAATTTCCTTTATACACCTGGCGGTGATTATGCTATAGTAGGTCAAAATGGTGGAGCGTATGGTGTTCCGACACAGGAAATAGTGGAAAGTTATGAACTTGCAACGGGTGGATACCCTAACTGGAGCAAATGGCACGGAACTACTACAGAAACACCTCCATACGCACAGCTTGAGCCTCGTTTCCATGCTACCATTCTTTATAATGGGTCTGACTGGAAGGGTCGTAAGATAGAACCATACGTAGGTGGAACAGATGGTTGGGCTACTTGGAAAACAGATAAAGAGCCAAAGGGGAAGACAGTGACCGGATACTATCTACGTAAACTTATAGATGAGTCTTACGATGTCACTACTTCGGGAAGCAGCCAGCCATTCACTTTCTTGCGTTACGCAGAAGTTCTATTGAACAAGGCTGAAGCTTGTGCATTGGCATCGACTCCTAATGAAAGCATGGCAAATGATATTCTTCGCGAAGTTCGCGGTAGAGTAGGGCTTCCTTATACGAACAAATTCGGAGCTGATCTTATGTCAGCCATTAGACAGGAACGTAAAGTGGAGCTCGCGTTTGAGGGCTTGAGGTATTGGGATCTTCGCCGTTGGGAAATAGCCCACGAGGATTACCCTACTGGCCTTTCTAATTATCAAAACCATGGATTGAAAATTGAAAAGAATGAGGACGGAACATTTACATATTCTTATGTAATGATAGACGATAATGTAAGAAATTTCGAGGAGAAGATGTATAGATTCCCTATTCCTCAGTCGGAACTAGAAAATAATCCATCATTTAATCACACTCAGCCAGATCCGGCTTGGAACTAAAGGAAAGTTTATTTATGAAATATATAGTTAAATATTTTTGGGCTGCTGCTATGGCTTTGGGCTTAACTGCTTGTCACGAGCCAGAGTATGTACAGCCAGATGAGAATGCTACAAGAGGCATAATCAGCATAAAAGCCATTTTCCCAGATGGGAAATATGCCGACCAGGTGCTGGCTACCTTGAATGTGACAGACCCGGATATGGATCGATATGCGATTCCTATTCCTTGGTATTATCCTATTACTTCCGATGACCAGACGCTTGTATATGTCACCGATTTAAGAATAGTAGCTAAGTTGGCTCCTAATTATTATCTTGAGCCCGGTCTTAGTAAATTAGACCTTACAGAAGAGAACAAGTTCACTCTCAAGGGTCCGGATGGTTACTCTAAAGATATTATAATCACTGGCGATCGTCGTTTGCCTGATTTATGTGACCTCGTCACATTCAGTATTCCTGATGTTATGGTGGATGGCGTAGTATATGCTGATAAAAAAGAAGTTATTATTCCTTATTCGGGAGATCTTTCTGCAGTTCATGTTGAAGGTCAAGTATCACCTCATGCCACTATATCTATGATAGGTGATAAGAAATGGACTGAAAACGGAACATATAATTTTAATGAAGAGCAGACCATCACGGTTTTGGCTGAAGATGGAGAAAGCAAAGGTGTGTATAAAGTCCGCAAGGGTAGTCCAGAGCTTATCGATAGTGGTATAAACACTTCTTCGTTCAAGGAACTATTTAATGTTGATCCTGTTTCAGTGCTTGGGTTGCCTGCAGCAAGCGAGCCAACGTGTGTATCTCTTGCTGGTATAGGAAATTATATGATAGTTAATGTCGGAGGTGGCCGTGCTCCTCTTCTTGTGAACCGTTTCGATGGTTCTAAAGCAGGAGAAATGAAACTCGGTGCTGCCGTAGCAGATGTCATCGCAGGCGATGAAGCTGAGCATGTTCTCTTAGCCAATTATGCAAGCACGGATGAGACTGTGAATATCTATCGTAGTGATGATACATCGAAAGACCCTGTATTGTTCCATAGTTTTGTTAATCCTCTTGATGCTTCTTCCGGAAACGGAATCGGACATAGAATGAAGATTATAGGTAATCTGGATACAGAAGCCATAATTACATTTACTGCAGAGGGCGTTAGTGGGACTACTACGGCTAACCGCGCTGTTTATCTTCATGTTCTTAATGGCAAGGTGGAGGGAGATCCTCAAGTCGTTACATTCAAAATGAGTAATGTGGCCGGCTGGGACAAAGCACCAGATTTGATGGCTACGGTTGTGCCTGCCGGAATTGATCCTGCTAATAGTGGATGGTTCTTAGATTTTTATTCTAATAATACTGACCCGGCTGTTAAAGATGCATACGTACTTCATTACTTTGACAAGAATGGAAAGGATAATTTCGTAGATCATTACGGAACATGGGCTATGAATCCTAATTGCTTGGATTCTAAGAGATTCAACAAGTCTACATTTATGGCTCTTTTCGCTGTCAGTCACTTCCCTAACTGGGGAATAGGTCCTGGAATGAGATTCTATGATATCACAGATCCAAGTGCTCCTGCAATGATGGTTACGGTTGCTCCAGAATGGTATCAAAAGGGCGATTATCCAGCTGATGGTGCATCTGGAGATGTATGTCTATGTCCTTCAAAGGATGGATTCCGTCTATTCCTTTACTACTACGACCATATGGCTCAGTCATTAGGAGCGTATGTAGCGGATTGTATTAAAAAATAAGCATGAAGAAATTCACGCTATTAACATTTACTCTTCTTGCTCTTGTCGCAACATCTGCTTGCGACAAGAAGCAAAAAGATAATGGTATTCCTGATTGGCCTTGGGAAAAGCCAGATGAGCCTGCAACAGATTGGACAGATGTAACTAAGGATTATGCAGGGCTCCCGGAGTATATCCAGATTTTTAAAGCGCCAAGTAAACTTTTAGATGTTGATGCGGTAGCTTATATCGCACAGGTTGATTTGACAAAACAAGGTTTTGAGGTGTGGGGCCTTGATGCTCCTACACTTAATGGTTCAGATGAGCCTCTTCAGACGCCATCTCAGGTATATGAAGCGCAGGGTAAACCATCTATAGTAATAAATGCGGGGTATTTTTATACAGCTTCAGGAAAGTCATATTCCTCTAGTCTGGAGGTTAGTAATGGTAAACTCTTAAGCCCTAACATCAATTATGCATCGAAGGACTGGGTTACAATGTATTACCCTACTCGTGGCGCATTCATAGAGCATAAAGATGGAACATACGAAGTAGGCTGGACTTATTGGAGCGATAAGGCGCATTATATTTACGATGTCCCAGCGCAAAACTCTTGGGAAGCCAAGCCTTTGCAAGTGCCAAATGAATCATTCCCATCAAAGGGTAAAGTCTTCGAGGCTAAGAATGCCATAGGTGGAGCCCCGGTATTGATTAAAAATGGTGCTATCAAAAATACCTATAAAGAGGAGCTAATAGATATCGTGGCAGATGAGCGGCACCCACGCACGGCGATTGGCATAACAAAGGATAAAAAGCTTGTTCTTTTTGTATGCGAGGGACGTGACATGACAGAGGGTGTTCCTGGATATACAACAGGAGAGGTGGCTCAGATTCTGCTCGAATATGGCTGTATCGATGCACTTAATCTTGACGGAGGCGGCTCTACCCTTATGCTGGTTAATGGGAAAGAGATGTTAAAACCATCTGATGGTCATCAGAGAAGTGTGGGAAGTTGTGTGTATATAAAATAATGAAAGGAAATTTTTTAAAAATTCTATGCTGCTTTTTGAGTTTTTCTCTTGTAGTAGCCTCGTGTGATAAGAAAGGAACTAATCATCTTCCTCCTATTCCTGGAGGAGAGGAGAAGCCCGATCCTACACCGGATCCAGATCAGAAGGGAAAATCCAGATATGTTTGGATAGATGCCGGCGGTAATTTCAAGGACTATGCTAACAATAGTGCTAAGATAGCATCCGATGTAAAGCGTATTAAGGAAACCGGCTTCACTGACATTATAGTGGATGTGCGTCCGACTAATGGAACTGTTCTGTTCTCTTCTCGTCAGGGGACACCACTTAAAAAGATAGACTCGTGGGTGAATGGAAATTATGTTTGGCTTGAAAGGACTGCCGATTTTGATTATCTGCAAGCTTTCATCGATGCGGCGCGGGATAACGGACTTCGAGTTAATGCCAGCATTAACACTATGGTAGGTGGATATCTCTGCCCTTACGGGCTCGGGAGTGATGGGCCTATTTTCACGGATTCGAATATGCGCTCGTGGGCTTCCGTTATCAATACTTCGGATGGTCTTGTAAATGTTATGGATCTTACAGATTATTCTACGGATTGGGGAGCACGCTTTTTTAATCCGGCCAATCCGGACGCTCAATCCTATGTTTTAAGCATTATTGAGGATTTGGCCAAGTATGACTTGGATGGGATTATACTCGATAGGTGTCGTTACGATGATTACAGCCTTCAAAGTGATTTTTCAGATGAGTCTCGAAAGCAGTTCGAGAAGTATATAGGGAAGTCGGTGACTAATTGGCCTACAGATATTATGGATGCGGGGCAGGCTTCTTTTAACGGCTGGTCTACAACGGCGATTCAAAAGCAGTGGCTTGAGTTCCGGGCCAAGGTTATACATGATTTTGTGGAAAAAGCCGAAAAGACCGTGCATGGCGTTAATCCTGACATACGCTTCGGGGCTTATGTAGGGGGATGGTATTCAAGCTATTACTATTCTGGAGTGAATTGGGCTCATCCAGATTATGACCCTAAGGCTGACGGGTATTATTGGGCAGGGTCGAATTATAAGAATTATGGTTATGCTGATCATTGCGATTTTATGTTCATAGGTGCTTATGCTGGAGTAGATAGCATATATGGCAGCGGGGAATGGTACATGGAAGGATTCTGCAAGCAGGCAGGCGAATTGCTTAAGAATGTACCTTATAGTGGTGGTCCTGACATAGGAAACTCTTCCGGGTTTGAAAATGGTGGACAGGGTGACAAGATGGGAGATATCGTGAATGTGTGTATTAATAATAGCACGGAGGGTATGTTCTTCTTTGACCTCTGCCATATAAAGATGTATAACTATTGGTCAAGTATCAAGACCGCATTTGATAATTATTTAGAAACACTGAATTAATAATTTATTATGAAAAAAACATTATTTGCGCTTTGTGCGCTCACTCTTGTGCTCGCTGGATGCGACCCAGAAGAGACTCCGAAAGTAAAACCGGAGTTAAAACTCACCACTGAAGCTGCTATTACAGTTCCTACAGATGGTAATATCTTTAATGTAGAATTTACTTCTAATGTTGATTGGACGGCCGCTATTGATGTGGAGAAGGAAGTGGCAAGTTTAAATGTCAAGTCCGGTACAAAGGATGAAGGAAAAGTTAAGGTTACCGTTATGCCGCTTAAGGAAGATAATGCGCAGCGTGTAATTAACCTTACTCTTACCCCGGAAGGTGGTGAGCCAGTTAAGGTAGTTCTTACTCAAAATGGTCCTTATGTTCCTTTCTTTGAGGTTTCTGAACAGGCTTTCGATTTCGGTATAGAAGGTGGTACTAAAACATTCACCATTTCTACTAACGTAGAATATACTGTTTCCGAGACCACTATCGGAACACTTAAGATCGATGGTGAAAACGCTGAATACACGATGCCGGCATCGAAAGAGATCGCTCCTAGAGTTGAAACTATAGTTTTTACAATTGAAGCTATACAGGTGCCTAGTGAAGAGCCAGGAAAGACAGTCGCAAAGACCGTGGAGGTGACCTTTACGCAGGAAGGTACTTCTAAATTTGTTTATACAAAGGAACTTTCGGAAGATATTAAGTCAAATTATCAATTTAATGCTGCTCTAACTTCTGATTACTATCTTGTTGCAAATGGTACTGAGAACCTTTATGCTTTCAATAAAACAACTGGAGAGCTCGTGTCTTCTTTTAAGGTAGATTTCCCAGTTACTGGAATTGCAAATGATTCAGTCGGTAATATAGTGGCTATGACTGGAGGTGAGTATAATGGTAATATCGCTATTTATCTTATTCCAGCCAAATCTCCTCTTGATAAAACCACTTACGTAAAAGTTGTTGATTGTTCATGCTCTATATATGGTTATGCTGTCGATAATATTACTGCAAATGGTAATGTGTTTGAGGGAGATGCTTTAATTACAGCATTTAATGGTCAGACAGCTATTGCTTGGGCATTGAAAGATGGAAAAAGGACAGAAGATGGCGATTATACGGATTATGTAGGTATGCCAGAGGGTTCATCAGTAGCTAGTGCTAAATGTGGTGTAATGCGTCATTTGTCAACAGATATTAATGGAGGTATTTATTTTTCAGGATATGATAACAAAGGATATTACCTTTGGTTTAATGATAGTATGTCTAAGGCTAATTGGCAGAATGTGGCTGAAACAGGATGTGATTGGCAAACAGGTGTTAGCTCGATTGATTTTGTAGAATTTGGTGGACATAAATATCTATTTGCATATGCTTATGGTTTCTTTAATTATTCTACGGCTTATGTTATAATATACAATATAGACACACCATCAAAACCAGAGCGTGTCGGTTCTATACCATTTGTTAATGCTAGTACTGTTGAATACCTTATTTCTTCAGATATGATTGCTACTATAGAAGATGGGAAAATAGCTGTTTATATTATAGATGCTATTAAACAGGCCATTGCTAAAATAGTGGTTGAGACTATTTAACAGATAGTATAATAATGTATTTTAGGGTTGAGGGGATTTTTTCCCTCAACCCTTATTTTTTTGCTTATGAAAAAAGTATTGTTAACTTTTATTTGCGCTTTGTCGTTATGCGCTTGTTTGAAGGAGTTAGACCATGGTGTTTATAGAAAAACGACTGATGAAATTATTGATAAAATTGAGTTTTCATGTAATCCCTATTCTTTAGATAATATGCGTAAAGCATATGCTTCTCTAATTGGAACAAAGTCCGAATCTTCACAACTTGAAGCGACGGATTATTATGTCAGTTTTTCTCCAGCGGACACTTCTGAATATCGAGCGTTATTTGAGCAAGGTCTTGAATTATTTGATTATCCTTTAGATGCTGAAGTTAAGCAAATCCAGCCCTTAACTGAAGTGGATTCCACCCAGTTATTTTTGGGGGCAAAAGTTTATACTGTAATACCTGTAAATATGGTTAAAGAGGAAATTACTCATGATATGATTAGGGAGGCGAAATCGTATCAAAAAGAATTGGAATTTACATATAACAGTGAATTTGGTATAAAGGGTAGGATTATAGAAGATTGTTATATTCCACATCATGATATGAGTACTAAGTCCGGTAGTGTGTCTCATGAATTATTAGAAGAAAAAGCTATTATGCAGGCGAGGTTGAATATTGATAAAGAAGTAATAACAAAAGCCGTATCGAGAAAAGCAACTGGACGTGTGATGTTTACTAAAGTAGAATCGGAATCAGTAGAAAACCCTTTACCACGAATTAAAGTAATTAATCAGTTTTTTATGAAGTGGGATGTTACATACACGGATGATACTGGATATTATTCTTCATCACAGTATTTTACTTTTGCCCCTAATGTATGTGTAAAATTTGAAAGTGAAAGAGATGACTATCGAATATGGAATAAGTTCAATTATTTATTGACAGCATCATACAAGTGCTCGTCATCAAATAATTCATTTAATCGTAAAATTGTATTTAATGAGAATTCACCTATATCGAGAGGGTGGGCTCAAACGGCATCGTGTGTTCATGAGTATTATGAAATGTGTAGAATGGATGGGATAGCACTACCACCATCTGATTTAAGCGTAAATATTTTTGGAAATTCAAACTATTCAAGTGCTCCTATGCTTGGTCAAATTAAGAAAAATCGGGTCTCTCAAATAATTGAAAAGTATTGTTCCTACGTACTTCCGAGTTTTTTGAGGTCGTCTTTATGTAAGGCTTTAACTTTTATTTCTTTACCTGATTTGTTCTTAGGCGTAGAAGGGGATACATATGATAGTATTAGAATAAGTGTTTTTCATGAATTAAGTCATGCAAGCCATTATTCTGTTGTCGGAGATGAGTATTGGTTGGATTTTATAGGGTATATAGTGTCATCAGTAATAAGTGGACAAGATTGTTATGGAAATGGCTTGCGAAGAGATGAGGCTCAAAGAAAATGTGAATTGGGAGAAGCTTGGGCATATGCTAATTCTCGGTATTTTGGAGAATATAGTGCAGGATCATCGTCGTGGATGGATAAATCCATATCTGCAATTTATTATCTTATAAATCCGTCTGGAGTGATTAATTTAACTCGAAAACAAGTATTTGATTGTTTGACAAAGTGGACTGTTGATATGGATTCTTTTTTCCAAAATGTAATACAGGAGTATGATTCAAAGTCGTGGAATATTAATGAGTATTTATTTGAAAATAAGGTCGTAAGGCATTTTTCTAAATGGCTTGTTTTTGTTGATTATGAGATGTCTTCTTTGGCTTTTAATAAGGAATTAAATGGCATAGAATATACTTCAAATGTTATTTTTGGAAAGAGTGAAATGATTGGGTATGTAATAGGTGATTATATTAATATGCATGACCTACGAAAGCATTATTACCTTTATCCTCAAAATTTGCACATGAATTGGATTGGGGTAGGCATTAGGTCGGCTCAGTTTTATGTAGAAGATAATAGGTCTATTACACACGATTTTTTGAATTCTTTTCAAAATGACAAAAATTGGGTTACTAAAGTTGAATATGATTCGGATATTGATGTTTATTTGAGGATAAATACATACTATATGATGCAAAATAAATAAGTAGTGTCATAAAGTTATCTTTATATGCTTGTACGAAAGAGTTATCTGTTTTTTAATAATCCTTTGCTTTCTAACCATAAAGAGAAAAATTGGTCATATACGGAGTAGCTTCCGAGATCGTTAGTGATGAAATCCTTTTCGAGAAGTCCATTTAATGCGGAAGATACACTACTTGATGATACAAGTCCATATTTTTTTATGAAAGCACTACTTGTGACTTCTTTTGCTTTTTTCTCTGATGCGATAGCTAAAAATACATCCCTCTGTTTTACTGGCATTTGATAAAGTAATGCTTCATAAGTATCTGAAGATAATCGGATTATAAGGTTTATGGCATCATCGATCATTTTGTCCGTACAAGTCGAGTGCTTTTCTGTTCTAGAAAATAGAATGTTAAGTACTCTATGAATGTAACTTGTTATGGCATTAAATTTTGTGTAAAGGATTTGAATCACTTCTGGTTCGATATTCTTTTCATATTCTTTAAATTTCTTAATGGTGAATTCTGTATACTTATCAAGTGGAATAGGTTGAAGATTCATGATTGTTACACCTTGGTAAAAAGGGCGTGACGGAGAAGTGAACATCCCATTCATGATATGCCTTTGACTTCCTGAAAATATAAAATGGGCATTAGTGGTTCTTTGTACATAGGTCCTTATTGTAGCTTCAATGTTGGGATCGTTATATTTAGTGATTTGCTGAAATTCATCTATTGCTACTATGCAGGGCTTGTTAGTATTTTGCAAATAGGAAAATATTTCATCAAGGGAGACATTGGGATTATTTATTTCTCCTATGGATACATTCCATGATGGCAGCCCATTTATGTCGAAAGTTATTTCAGAATGAAGAGATTTAAGCGTTGATACGAACTTTTCCCATACTGATTTCCCTTTTGGTTTCAGTGTATTGAGAATGGTTTTGCCTAATATGTTTACGAAATCACTTAGTGTTTTTGTAGCATAGATATCTACGACAAAGCAATAATAATCCTCTTTGAATGTATCATTGTCAAAGACATGGTTTATTAGTTCCGTCTTTCCTATTCTTCGTGGTGAAATTAGAGCAATATTGTGTTCATTGTATAGAAGACTTCTTAAGTATGAAGTTTCTTCTATTCTGTCACAGAAGTATTCTGCTCCAGCATAACCATTTGTAATGAAAGGATTTCGCATGATTTTTTTTGCAAATATAGCAATTTTCCTCATTACCATAAAGTGGTTACCATAAAATGGTAATGAAATTCAGAAAAAGTCCTTAAAATCACTCCTAAAAATTCGGAAAAAGTCCCAATTTTAATAGTCTAAAAGTGCGAAAAAGTCCCTTTGTTATTGTTTATCTACTGATTTATAGTATATTTGCGTTGTTGATTATTTAATGAAATGCTATATAGGAAATTTACATCATTCATTGAGCGTTTTCTTAAGACGGAATCTCATAAAATTCTTTTAGTTAATGGTGCTAGGCAGGTGGGAAAATCATATCTAATTAGATATGTGGGAAGTCGTCTTTTTACGAATTTCGTAGAGATAAACCTTAAGGAAGATAAGGAGGGTGCCAGGATATTTGCTGATGTTCATAGTGTAGATGACTTTTATTTGCAACTTGGCGTCGTGGCGGGAATGCATCTGGGGACCTTCGAGGATACACTTGTATTTTTGGACGAAATTCAAAGTTACCCGCACCTTATGACCATCTTAAAATTTCTTAATGAAGATGGTAAATATAGATATATTGCGAGTGGCTCTGAATTAGGTGTGGCTTTATCTCGAACATCTTCTGTTCCGCTTGGCAGTATCGCTATAGAACAGATGTATCCGTTAGATTTTGAAGAGTTTCTTTTAGCAATGGGATGTGGTCAAAGTACTATTGATGGTGTTAGAGAGCACTTTATTGAAAAAAAGCCTTTAAATGATGCTCTGCATAACTATATGTTGAGACAATTCAAACTATATCTTATTGTCGGGGGGATGCCAGATTCGGTAAACAAGTTTATAGATACTCGCAATATAGTGGTAGTTCGTAATATTCAGCAAGATATATATGATTTGTACAAGATAGATGCTTCGCAATGCGATAATGAAAATAAATTAGTTATCCGTAAAATATTTGACATGGTTCCGTCTAACATGGAGAACAAAAAGAAAAGAATTGTCGTAAAGAATATAGAACGGACATCCAGTCATAAGCAATTTAGTGATTATGCAGACGAATTTGAGTATTTGATAAATTCGGGAGTAGTATTGTCTGTTCAGTCGATAAGTAATCCTAAATTTCCATTGAAGGAATCTGAAAGTAAGAATTTGTTAAAGTTATATCTCAGTGATGTGGGTATTCTTACAAATATTCTGTATAAAACAAACATAAATGCTATACTTGGGGAAGAGAATAGTGTTAATCTTGGCTCCGTTTATGAATCTGTTGTAGCACAAGAACTTCATGCCCATGGTTTCGATTTGCACTACTATGATAACAAAAAGCATGGTGAAGTCGATTATCTTATAGATGATTATACTTCACTATCTATTCTTCCGATAGAAGTGAAATCTGGCAAAGATTATAAAATTCATAGTGCACTTGATTATTTTCTTTCGACCGCTGAATATCATGTAAATAATGCAATCGTTTTTAGTAATGAGCGGGATGTGTTTAAAGAAAATGGAGTAGATTATATGCCTATTTATTATGTAATGTTTTTAAAAGAAAATAACAATGAAGAGCTCATTATTCCGGAAATTATTTTACCACAAGAAGTTGAGTAGTTGCTTTTGCGTTTGTGCATTGGCACTAAGTGTGGTGGCTTGTAAGCCAGAAAGTCAGCCAGTAACGCCGACCCCTACGCCAGATATTCCGAAGGAGGATGTATATATAGTTGTTTCTACTCGGACTAAAACTGTGACAGACCCTGGCTCAGAGGTAGTGGTGTCTGTGGATTGTAACTCTAAATGGGATTATACGCTTAGCGTAGAGTCTTTTGTGGAGGTGTCTAGATCCGAGACGGAATTGGTCCTTTCGTTAGACAAACTTTCTTATGAGGGTGACAGGAAGATTGGCATAAAAATATATGCTACGCAAGCGTCGGAGGTATATAAGGAGCTCAGCGTGACAGTTAAGTCGGCACTTGCATTTGATGCAGTATTCGAAGATGATGGGAGTGCTAAGGATGCTTCATCCAATAGCGTGTTTATTAAGTATATAGAAGGAGATGGGTCTGTGGTTTATTATAATAGTGATGCCGGGCGTAATGTAGCTCGTTTTTTAGGTAGTTTGGGGGAGAATTGCCAAGATGGATATTATAAAATAGGTTATTCTTCAGGAAGAACTATTAAAGATGCTCTTAGTGATGGGCATACTCTTGAGGTGCAATTCATGCTCTCCGAACAAAACAATGTAGAGGGTGAAGTGAAGATGTTTTCTTCTATGCAAGATGGTGGTACAGGGTTTTTGCTGTCATCTCCTTCGCAAGGCCGCGATATTACTTTCCTTCCAAATGTAAGCAGGGATGGTGCTAGCAACTGGTGTTGGGCGCAGAGTGGAGTGGTTCCGGAGGTTGGAAAATACTACCACGTAGTAGGCGTATGGGATAAAACAGCAGGTAAGGCCCGGGTATATATAAATGGAGAACTGAAAAAGGAGGTGGATGCGGAGGGCGAATTTGTCTTTCCTTCGCAGAGAACTGCCCAGTGGTTCTGCATAGGTGGAGACAGCTCGACAGGAGATTATGCGGAAAGTGCATGGGATGGGGATGTGGTGGTAGCGAGGATCTATGACGCTGTCTTGCGCGAGAGTGATATTCAGAGCCTATGGCAGAATGCGGATCATGATTTCTCCGAAAAAGCCATAGATCTTAAGAATCTTATGTATCTACCATTATGTATTCTTCGTCCGGAAAGCGAATATACCATTTGTGGCGATGGATTTAGAAATGGTGATAAAATTAGGTTTAAGTCCATGAAAAGTACTTTGGCAGCAGAAGCGGATGCTAAGGTTAGTGCCGGCAAAATGGTAGTGACTCTTCCAAAGGAGCTTGTGGATGGTGGGTATAAAATCTCTTTGATTCGGGGCACGCAGAGTTCTCCGATTGGAAATTGTGAGTTTTTCTTTTCAGATAATGCCAAGCTTCTTTCCCGTCCTATAATAGTGGCTCACCGAGGATTCCATAAACAATATGACGAAAATTCCATCGCTGCTTTGCAGGCTGCACAACAAGCAGGCTTCGATGCTGTGGAACTTGATGTTTGGCTTACAGCCGATGGGCGTATGGTGGTGAATCACGATGGAAAGTGGAATGGAAAGACTGTGCAAAGCAGCTCTTATGCTGAACTTAATGGAATACCGACCCTTGAAAATTTCATTAATGAGGCTTTGAAGCATACTGACACTAAGCTTGTTATCGAAATTAAGGAACATTCTTCTGCGGCAAAAGATGAAGAATGCACATCGAAAATGCTCAAGATGGTAAACGATATGGGTTATGCCCCTTATGCCGAGTATATTAGTTTCTCTCTTCCTGTCTGCAAGCAAATTGCTTCTTCTCAAAAAGGAGCTATAGTGGGTTATTTGAGGAGCACTGACGATCTTCAGGGGCTTAAGGATAGTGGAATACTATGTGCGGATTTTGGATACGAGTATCTGTTTAATAATAAGTCTATTTTCACTACGGCTCATAGCATCGGGATGGTAGTGAATGCTTGGACTGTAAATAGCGATAACGATATGAAAAAGGCCATCGGTCTCGGAGTTGATTATATCACTACCGATAATCCCGACAGCCTTAAAGAGATCTTAGATAGACTGTTTTAAGAGCGTCTGCGTGTCTCGGCTATCACGATGGCTGTGGACACGCTTCTTTCTCCAGCTTTATCGCTTGGCAGGTTAAGAATTTTTCCTTCTGCGCCTACCATACAAGAAGACCCGCCTCCATCGAGGTTAATGGCGTCCGTACATCCGAGTGAGATGAATTTTTGTGCCAATTCCGATAGCGTATAGCCGGCACTACCTCTTGACCCTCTACCATCCGCTACGATAAGGATAAGCTTGCCATCCTCGGTAATGCCTGCTGCAGTGCGATTTACTCTAATAAGACCCGAGGTTCCGCCAGCATCGAGGCACTCTGCCCAATAATTTTCTACTGCCACGTCCTTGCCACCTTGAACTAATCGAGGGCCTCCTCCTACTGCTTCGTATGGCTCCCAAGTAAATGTACCTGGGCAATAGTCCGCGCTTGGTGGTTCACTCATGAAAGTCTGCGTCTTTTCGTTATTGTCAAGTGCTGATGGAAAGGCAGTGTGCTCTGCCATGGATGGCTTAGTGCAGTATGTCCAATGGATTTCGAAACTGCCGTCTTTATTTTGGCCAATCGCAGATCGTATGGGATATATCACTGTCTGTGGATTCTCGTCGTTAGGCCAATTAAAACTTGGCCAAGCTCTTTGCCTAACTTTTCCTTGATGGATGCACATGCTTACTGAAGTGTATCCCGCGAAATAGCCTGCATTTACTGCAAGGCATGCTGTTGTGGTCTTATCTGAAAAATCTGCGAAAAAATCACTTGGCTTTTTCTTTTTTTGTGAAAGCATACAATTGAAAGTGAGGTTTGGATTGGCCTTGAAGTCAATTGTAGCTACGAACCCGAGGCATTTCTTTCCGTCGGAGAAAGTCTCTTCAAATTCTTCCACTATAACACCTTTAGGATAACCATTCTCCCAAGTCCAATCCTCTTGTGGAACATCAGGTACATCCGGTGTTTGAGGAGCTGAGTTTTTAGGTGTGCAGGCGAAGAAAAATAAATTAATAGTTAATGCAGTGATTATCAAATAAAATTTTCGCATATTCTTAAAATTCTTTAATTATATATAGCAAATATGCGTATAATTATCGAAACTTTTACTAATTTTGGCGTCCATAAGCCAAATAAATTTTAATAATGCGTAAAATTGTAATTCAATTTCTTACAATCTTAATGTGCTTTGGTATTGGCACTCAATCTTTTGCACAATCACGTACCATAACAGGGGTGGTCAGTGGACCAGAAGGTGTCGAACCAGGAGTGTATGTGTTCCAAAAAGGGCAAGAAAGTGGAGCTGTAATGACCGATATGGATGGAGTTTATTCCATTGAGATTATAGGCTCTGATGCTGTACTTGTATTCAGTATGGTGGGGTATAAAGATAAGGAAGTAAAGGTGGGGAGTGGCTCGAGAATCGATGTGGTTCTTGAACTCGACTCTACTTTCTTGGAGGATGCTGTAGTGATCGGATATGGTCAACAGAAAAAAGAGATGTTGATAGGTTCAGTTTCACAGGTGACTAGTAAAGACCTTATGAAAGCTCCTGCAACGAATGTCTCTGGACTACTAGCTGGAAGACTTGCTGGTATGACGACCATTCAAAATACCGGAACCCCAGGTGCTGATGGTGCTACACTTTTGGTACGAGGTCTTTCAACATTCAACGATTCCACTCCACTTGTTATAATCGATGGTGTAGAAGGACAAATTAATTATGTAAATCCAAATGATGTCGCCTCTGTAACAGTATTAAAGGATGCAGCGACGGCAGCAATCTATGGAGTGCGTGGAGCTAACGGAGTTATTCTCGTAACTACAAAAAGTGGAGGAGAAGGAGCAACCAAGATTTCGTATGATGGCTCCGCTACATTCACAAATAATACAGCTATGCCAGAATTTTGTAATGCAGAGCAGTATATTTATTATCACAATCTTGCGCGTACGCTGGATGGATATGATCCATACTGGACAGAGGATACGATCAGTTGGATGAAGGAACAGGGAATATATGCGGAAACAGATTGGCAGAAGGTTATTTATAATAATTTTGGATTTCAGCAACAGCATAATCTCTCTGCTACCGGAGGAACGGATAGACTTAAACATTATACATCACTAGGCTTTTTCGATCAAGAGGGTATATTAAAAAATACTGATTATAATAGATTTAACATTCGTTCTAACATAGAAGCAAAGTTGGCAGATGGCTTAAGTCTTACACTTAATATAGCAGGTAACACATCAGAGCAAAATTTGCCTGGTTACAACATTTCTCCAGTGGCTGAGTTTAGTCCTATTACGGCTGCATATTATGCGTTGCCTATACTTGCTACGGAATATAAGGGAAAACCATTGACTTTTAATCACGGAACATACTATCGTTCTCCGCTTTCTTCTCTTACAGATTCTGGATATCAAACGACACGCAGGTATAATCTCAACACACAGGCTAAATTAGAGTACGATTTCGGAAAAACAGATGCGTTAAGGGGGCTGAAAGCACATATTTTCTTCGGGTATGACTTCGGGTTTACGCAGAATATGAATTTTATGCATTCGCATGAAGTTTATCGTTTTACTGTGGAAACAAAAACTATCGATACTCAGATATCTCAAGGAATACCAGAAAATAATTACAATAAGAGTGCGTCATACGGATACAATTATCTGCTTCGTCCGCAAATAGAGTATAATAGGACTTTTGGAAAACACAGTATATCAGCTGTTCTTTTCTATGAGCAATCTACTGGTTATTCTGACACGATGACCAGTTATAAGAAAGGGTATTTTACTGAATTCCCAGTTGATATAAGTTTGGGTGTATCAGAAGGTAATTCACAGCCGACGGGCTCTCATGCTTGGAGCACTTCGTTGGAATCTTTTGCTACAAGGATAGATTATTCTTTTAGTGAAAAATATCTTTTTGGGGTTACCGCGCGTGCAGATGGTTCATCTAAGTTTGCGCCGGGTCATAGATGGGGATTTTTCCCTTCTGTGGCTGCAGGATGGATTATGAGTAAGGAAGATTTCTTCGCTTCGCTAGCAGAAACTGTTGATTTCTTGAAGTTAAAGGCTTCATACGGTGTTCTTGGTTCTGATGACACTTCAAAAGACCTGTATTATAGAACATATGGTATAGCATCTAATACTTTTATAATAGGTGGTCAGCCGCAAGCATCATTTTATTCTACAGGATATGTGCATAGTGATCTTACATGGTCCAGAACGAATGTTTACAATGTCGGAGTAGAGTCGAAATTCTTTGATAGTAAGCTCTCTGTCGATGCTGATGTCTTCTATAAATATACATCACGTATTCTCGAATATGATGCCACTGGTACATATTCTCCTTCGTTAGGTGGAAATTATCCTACATGGATGAATTCAGGTAGTATGGATAATAGAGGCTTTGAACTTACCATACGACATGACAATTGGTTCTCTAATGGCTTAAGTTATAATATTACGGGTATTATGTCTTGGTCTAGGAATAAGCTTCTTTCAAAAAGACTTTCAGACAATCATCCTACTTATCGGGCACAGTTAGGCCAACCACTTAATTCTTTTTATGGATTTCATTCTCTTGGACTTTTTCAAAGCGATGAGGAGGCCGCTGATTGGCCAGTAGCTCCTACTGGAAAAAATGAAGCAGGTTCTATCAAGTATCAGGATGTGAATGGGGATGGACAGATTACCTCAGGTGCTGATTATGTAAAGATAGGACGAAGTCAAATTCCAGAAATGACATTTTCTTTAAATACAGAGATAAGTTATAAAGGGTTTACTTTGTCGGCCCTCCTTCAGGGAGCAACTTTATGCAACTATATGCTTTCTGGTGCTTATAATAATACTACAGATAATACCATGTTTACAAGAGCCTTTTATGGTGGTGGCAATTCTGTTTTGTATCTTGTTCAAGATGCGTGGAGACCAGATAATACTAGCGGAAAGTATCCTCGTCTTTCTTCAACAACAAACGCAAGTAATGCTTGGGCTTCCGATTTTTGGATTGTCGATGGGTCGTACCTTCGACTTAAGAACATGCAACTTTCTTATACAATTCCTATGGAAACTCTTAAAAAGTTAGGTTTTCTTCAAAGAGTTACTGTATATTTAGCTGGAACTAATCTTTTGACTTTCAGCGCATTCAAATATCTTGATCCGGAGAATCCTGGTATTTCAAATGGTTATTATCCACAGCAGAAGACTTTTTCTATAGGTATGAATCTAACATTCTAATCGTGATTGCAGAAGATGAAAAAAATAGTTAAACATATCGTCGTTCTTTTGGGCCTTGGCATGGTGATCTCAAGTTGCGAAGGATTTTTGGATAAAACCCCAGAAGACAAGTTTATTGATAGTGTAGTGTGGGGCAGTCAGAAGTCACTTGAGTACAATGTATATAACTTTTATGCATATTTGAAGTATGCTACGGAAATCTCTGATCCAGCTAATTTTACAGATGCCTATTCTGATCTGGTAAAGAGTAGCTCATGGAATCAATATAATCATTCTTTTAATCAGGTTTTGCTTCAAGCGGCTATTTTCTCAAAGGAGTCTGGAGCTGGTCCATTTGAATGCTGGACTACGAATTATACAAGGATAAAGAGATGTAATGAATTTTTAGTCGAATCTCCCAAACATTATGAGGACTTTGGTGAAGATTGGCTTAAAGTTAGAGAGGCCGAGGTTCGTTTCTTTAGAGCAATGAACTATTTTCAGCTGATTAGGCTTTATGGTGGGGTCGTTCTACGGACAGAAGAAGGCGGGCTTGATCAGGGTTACGCAGAGGAGGGAAATCCTAATGATGCAAATAATAAAAAGCGTTCTTCTGAAAAAGAGAGTTGGGATTTTGTGTTATCGGACTTAAAGTTCGCGGCTGAGACTCTTCCTAAGACATGGGAAGATGAGCAGAAAGGTAGAATCACTAAAGCTGGAGCGTATGGTTATCTTAGTCGTGCTGCATTGTGGGCAAAAGATTGGGAATTGGCTGTAACTGCTGCTGATTCATGTGAAAGATTTGGTGGTGCTTTGATTTCAAATTATGCTACAGTTTTTTCAGAGCAGAATAATTCAGAAAATCTTATAACTGTCACTTTTAGTAGTTCTGGTCAAAGCAACCTTACACATCGTCACGACCAATTCTTCCGCCCTATAGGTGATGGACAACATCATGGAAATGCTACTTTATATAGCGCATTTGGCCCAACATCTGAGATGGTAGATGAATATGAGATGGCAGATGGTAGCAAGTTCGATTGGTCTGTAAACGGAAGTGATCCGTATACGGGAAGAGAACAGCGTTTCTATGCTACAGTGCTTTATAATAATGCTTTGTGGGAAGGCCGTCGTATTCAAACATATTCAGGGGGAACAGATGCTAGGTTAAATTTTAAGCGTACTAGTGCTGTTCAATCTACAACCACAGGGTATTTCTTCAAAAAATTCCTTACTGAAAATCAAACTGGTTGGGAAAAGAATGGAAGTAGTCATTTTGGTATTTTCCTTCGCTATGCTGAGGTGCTTTTAAACAAAGCGGAAGCACTTGCTCAATCAGGAGATTTGAAGAATGCAACTATAGAACTTAATAAAGTTCGTTCTCGTGTGGGGCTTCCAGGACGTGCTAGCGCATCATCTCTCGAAGAATTTATGGGCTATTTAAGGCATGAGCGTATAGTAGAACTCGCTGGTGAAGGATTTAGATATTGGGATCTTCGTAGATGGAGACTTGCTGAATCTGTAATTAATGGCCAAGTCGTTCATGGTGTTAATGTGACGAAAAATGCAGATGGCACGTTCTCTTATACCACAATAGATGTGGATAACGAAGCGGAGGGAACTCGTGTTTTCCCTGAAAGATATTATCTTTTTGCTGTTCCTATAGCGGAAGAGACTAATAACAAAGAATTTGGTGAAAATAATCCAGGGTGGTAGAAATGAAAAGAATATTGTTAATAATTATAATGGGAGTGATTATGCTCTTCTCATGTGCTAAGGCCGATATTGACCCTGCATATGATATGGAAAAGTATCCAGTTAATTGTTCTATTGTGGCAGCATATTGTTCTCCTGCCGAGTCTCCTAAATCTACTCAGATAATAGGGAATGTAAGTGATACTCCAGATGCAGATGGGAAGTATTTGGTGGAGTTTGTAATTCCTAAGAATGGGGATGCAAAGTATTATGATCTTACGAGATTGAAAATTAAGGTTAATTTGGATTATGATGTTTATGTAACTCCTTCGCTAGGTGGAATACATGATCTTGATGATAAAACCGAGGATATTACTATATATACTCCGCTAACGGGAGAAAAAAAGATATACACGTTAAAAGCTTATAAAAGTAGAAACTAAATCAGTTAATAAAATGAAAACTAACAAATTATTGGCATTTATGGCTATGTCTGCCATATGCGTTTTTTCTTGTAATCCGGATAAGACCGATCCTGTTAAACCGGATCCTCAGCCAGAGGAGAAGTCAACAGAATGTAAACTTATAAAGTTGGTTGCTGTTACTTCAGATGGTGAATTAGAAGCTGGGCTTTATTCAAACGAAAAGGTTGCGGAAATTAGTTACCTAGGAGAACAATTCGAGGGGCTGAAGAATGCGACATTAAAGGTGGAGGTTTCACCAAAAGCAACAACTAATCTCGAAGAAGGGAAGGTATATGATCTTACTACTGAAGTTCCAGAATTTACTATTACTGCAGAAGACGGAGAACACACTGCTACATGGAAAGTGGAAATTACACTTGCAAAAGCTATTCTTTCTTGTGAAAAAGTAGATGAGAATGTTCCTGGTAAATTTGGTATTAATGCAGTTTCTGTTGCCGGCGCATCTGTTGCTTTCTGTGGAACAGATAAAATCGCTACTATAAATGGCGAAGTGTACGATTTCAATGCTAGCAAAGTAGGTAATCTAAGCATGGAGGGTGTTCCAGAAGGAGCTAAGATACTAAATATGAATAATGATGTTAATGGCGTAGTTGTGGCGTCTTTCGGATTCGATAAAGATGGTAATCCTACTACGGTGAATGACGATATCAATTATGGCTATGTTTATTGCTGGAAAGATGGTTATGATAAAGCCCCTACTTTAGTTTATACTAATGCTAATAATGAGCCGGCGAATAGAGGTAATAGTTTTGGATATATGAATTGTGGTGGCGATGTAAACGGCGATTTCCTTCTTTGTGCTATTTTCGGTGGACGTAATGCTACACAGAGTCACCATGTATGGGAATTCCACAATGGCGATTTCTCTACTTCAACATGGCATCACTTTGCTACAGATTATGTGGGTGATGATGGAAACTGGGGTGCTACCATTTCTCCTGCATCTGGGAATGTGAATGGTACTTTCTTTATTGGTGATTCTATGGGAGATAATAAGGGATACCACGTCTATACTCGTCAGGGAACGGAAAATACTGGAGAAGATGTAGCTTTAACAGGAACCACCATGACAACTGTCCCTGGTGTTCAAGCTAATGGAATTCCAGAAGGAAATGCTCAATATGGAAATTACTCATGTGGTAATATTAAGGCATTCTCATTCAATGGTACTCCATATGTTATTGCTGCTACAACTGGATGGCCTGAGGTTTACATCACTATCCAGACAAACGATCCATCAGATGAGGAGAATCATTACTTGCTACAGACTCAGTACTTTGCCGCAGCAGCGCAAGTACCTTCAGCTGCTTATGTATATGATGCTGCCAATGACAAGGGACAGGTACTTCTTTTAGGAGGAAATTTGGTAATAGCAAGATATGAAATTTTACGCGAATTTATTTAATCGTCTTGCTTCTATAATAGTTATTTTCTCTGTCGCGGTCATGGTTTTTGCCGGCTGCGGCAGAGAAAATTCTTCTAAAGGGAAGACTATTACAGCATGGATATGCTCCGATGCTAATTTTCAGAGGTTTGCCACAAAGGATTCTGTGGATTGGTACTTGGATAAAATTAAAGCCACTGGATTTAATCAAGTGTGTGTGGATGTCAAGGGGGCTGATGGGCAGGTGCTTTATGATAGTGATTTTCTTCCTCAATTCATTGAAGATAATGGATTTATTCTTGAAAATAGAGGGTGGGATTATCTGGGTTACTTTATAGAGCAGGCTCATAAGCGCGGACTTAAAGTGATGACTTCTGTTGCACCTTTTTCTGTAGGAATAGCATGCAAGCAGTTCGGTGCGGTGTATAAGCGTCCTGAACTTCGTCAGTACACATGTGTAGAGTACACTCCTGATGGAATGATAAAACTCGAGGATGACTTGAGCGAGATAGGCGTAAATCTAAATCCTTGTCTTAAGTTTAGCCAGGATTATGGGCTGCGTACACTTCGTGAAGTGCTTTCTAAATACGATGTAGATGCGCTTTGTCTGGATTATTGTCGTTACCCTGGAGGTCGCACTGACTTTTCAGATAGTTCCCGTGTGGCTTTCGAAAAGTATTTGGGACATACTTTGGAAGCATTTCCAGAGGAGATTTTTACTTATGGGCCAAATGGAGAGGAAATTCCTGGCAAATACTATAAACAATGGTGGACTTGGCGTGGCATAGTTATTCGTGATTTTATCGAGCAGGTAAAACTTCTTCGTAACGAGGTGCGTCCAGATTGTAAACTCGAGTATTGGGCTGCGTCATGGCTTCACGCTATTTATCGTAATGGGCAGAATTGGGGCTCTCCTGATATCAAATGGTATGAGGGTCAAAGTTGGGCGGATGAAAACTACTATAAGGCAGCATTTGCAGACCAGCTCGATGTGTTCATCACCGGAACATATCTTGAAAGAGTGTGGAATCTGGAAGATAACGAATCGATTGAGTATGGCCTAATGCGCACGAATCGTGATGTATGTGATGCTTGTAAAGTAGAGGGTTCTATCTATGCTATAAATCACCTCGATCAGTTCGACGATGCTTGCTATCTGTGTCTTCGTGACACGCAAGGACTTATGGTATTTGACCTTTGCCAGATAGTTAGCAATAATCTTTGGGATAAGATTAAAAGTGGGATAGACCGCTATAAAAGTGAATGCAAATGAAGCGATTTTTAATTATTCTATTGTCCGCTTGTGTGCTTTTTTCTTCTTGTGACAAGACTAAGGCTCCTGTGGTTGAACCAGATGTACCTGTAACTCCAGTGGACCCGAAACCAGATCCGGAGCCTACTCCTAAAGTCGAAAAGGACAGGTCTTTATGGGTAAGTGCTACGGTGAATTGGTCTCGGCTTCGTACAAAGGGGGACATTAAGACTTGGGTTAAAAAAATTAAGAATTACGGCTTTAATGAGATAATTCTGGAAGTTAAACTCATGGAGGGCGGGGTTCTTTATGAATCGCAGATTCTTCCTATGCGCACGGAATACAATGGAATTACACGTAATTACGATTATCTGCAGTATTTTATAGATCAGTGCCGTGCCAATGACATAAAGATAGGTGCTGCGATGACGGTTTTTCCCACTTATGGACTTGGGGAAACGGCAAAGTATAAGGATTCGGATTTTGAGGGAAGGTATTGCCAGGAAATCTTGTCGTCAGCTGGGGTAACGGATATAAGGGATAATTCTACAGATGGTATTTTCCCTTTCCTTAATCCTGCAGATCCTTTTGTAAGGCAGTTTGTTATGGAAGTGGTCGAAGAAATTGTCTCTAAGTACGATATAGACTCTTTTACCCTGGATTATTGTCGTTATCAGAACTATCATTCCGATTTTTCGGAAACGACACATCAGGCCTTCCAAAAAGATATGGGAGTGATAATATCTAATTGGCCAGATGACATTTTTAGGATAGATGGTGAAGGAAAGGAGTATTTTGGTGAGCACTATAAAGAATTCATAGAGTGGCGCACAAGTGTAATCACTTCTTATGTGGAGGAAATTGGCCAAAGGATTAAAGCCATCAAACCAGATGTAAAGTTCGAATACTGGGCAGCATCTTGGTGGCCGCTATGGAGTACAGGGCAGAATTGGATTTCCGATAAGAAGAATATTACCGGTTCTTATTGGTGGGCTACTGCCGATTATTACAAGACAGGATTTGCCAAATATCTTGATGTTTTTCAAAATGGTGCGTATATGAGTAAGTTATTTCCCGAGTATGATAGTAGTTCAGTGGCTGGTCAGTTAAATAATGGAAAGAATTATATTAAAGGCGATTGTCAGATGTATGGTTCGTATTCGGTCTCGGGGATTAATTTCGACCCTGGTGAAGCTGCACATTGGTGCTTGAAAAATACAGATGGAGTTATGGTATTCGAACTTTGCCATATTGAAAACAATGGATATTGGACCAGCATTAAGAAGGGTTTCGATGCTGCTATAGAAGACGGAAGTGCCTATGTTCAGTAAATTTGCGTATATTTGCGCGTAAATGAATGAAGAGTTAAAAGAATTAACTTCTAAAGAATATAAAGAAGGTTTTGTTACGGATATAGAGCAGGAATATGTGCCGAAAGGCCTTTCCGAAGACATTATTCGTATGATTTCCGAGCGGAAAGGGGAGCCGGATTGGCTCCTTTCTTTCCGCTTGGATGCATATAGACGCTGGCTGAAGATGACACCACCTACGTGGGGGCATGTAAAGTTGCCGAAAATAGAATTTCAGGATATTGTCTATTACGCTGCACCTAAAAAGAAGAATTCCCGTGAGATAGATCCTGAACTTGAAAAAACATTTGATAAACTTGGCATTCCGCTTAAGGAAAGGGATTTTCTCGCAGGAAAGGCATATTCTAATGTGGCAGTGGATGCTGTTTTCGATTCTGTCAGTGTGGCTACTACTTTTAGGAAGACATTGGCAGAGAAGGGCATAATTTTCTGTTCTTTTTCTGAGGCAGTACGCGACTATCCGGAATTGGTTCGCAAATATTTGGCGAGCGTGGTGCCAGTTGGGGATAATTTCTATGCGGCGCTCAATAGTGCTGTGTTTTCAGACGGATCGTTTTGCTACATTCCTAAAGGGGTGAAGTGCCCTATGGACCTTTCGAGCTATTTTAGAATTAATGCCAGTGGTACGGGCCAATTCGAACGCACTCTTATCGTTGCGGATGAGGGCTCGACATTGAGTTATATGGAGGGTTGTACGGCTCCGCAAAGAGATGAAAATCAGCTTCATGCAGCCGTTGTGGAGATAATTGTCGAGGCTGGCGCTGATGTAAAGTATAGCACAGTACAGAATTGGTACCCGGGAGATGCTCAAGGGCGCGGTGGCATTTTAAATTTAGTTACGAAAAGAGGCATTTGCAAAGGAAAAGGATCGCATCTAAGCTGGACACAGGTGGAAACCGGTTCTGCTATAACTTGGAAGTACCCTTCCACGATTCTTAAAGGCGATGATAGTTCATCGGAATTTTATAGTGTGGCACTTACCAATAATTACCAGATGGCTGATACTGGTACTAAGATGATTCACCTGGGGAAGAACACTAAAAGTAGGATAGTGTCTAAAGGTATAAGTGCAGGGCATAGCGAGAATTCGTACCGTGGTTTAGTGCAGATGGGGCGTGGCGCTGAAGGAGCGCGTAATTATTCGCAGTGTGATTCCCTTCTTATCGGGGCCAATTGCGGGGCGCATACTTTCCCTGTAATCAAAAGTATGAACCCTACTGCAATAGTAGAGCACGAGGCCACTACATCGAAAATAAGTGAGGATAAATTATACTACTGCGCGCAGCGCGGAATTGGACAGGAGGAGGCAGTCGGGTTGATAGTTAATGGATATGCTAAAGAAGTGCTTCAAAGGCTTCCTATGGAGTTTGCCGTGGAAGCACAGAAGTTACTTTCGATTTCTTTAGAGGGAACTATAGGGTAGTACTGAGATGAACTATTTGGATATAATATCATCTGTTTTGGGCTTGACTTGTGTCTTTCTTGCAGGAAGAAACAGTAAGTATAATTTCTGGGTAGGGTATTTATATACTTTTGCTTTAGCTCTGTTGTTTTGGAATAAACACTTGTACGCCAGTCTGTTTCTGCAGCCTGTTTCATTGTGCATCAATATTTTAGGGCATTGGCGCTGGACGCATCCTGCTAAGAACGAGGAGTCTAAAAAAAATCATAATGATCTTAAAGTAACAGCGCTTACCTGGCCACAAAGAATACTGGTAGTGGTATCGGTATTTGTTTTGGCTTGGGCGTGGGGGTGGTTATTGGAAAGGACTACATTAGGTGATCCTGTTCCGTATCTGGATGCTTGTGTTACTTCTTTGATTTTGTTAGCGCAGTTGCTTTCTGCACTGAAGAAGTGGGATTGCTGGGTGGCGTGGTTAGTTGTTAATGTAACTCAGATAATTTTGCACATTAAGGTGGGTCATATCTTTATGCCTATAGTGTGTGGATTATATCTTATAAATGGAGTGTGGTCTTTGAACAGTTGGATAAAGACTTATAAAAAAGGAGAATAATTTATGGGAGATATACTTTTAGAAATACATGGTCTTAAGGCAGGCATAGATGGAAAAGAGATTCTTCACGGAGTCGATCTTACGATAAGGCGAGGTGAAGTACATGCCATTATGGGGCCTAATGGTGCCGGTAAGTCCACATTAGGAGCTGTACTTACAGGTAAGCCTCATTATGAAGTGACAGAAGGAACGATAATGTATAATGGAGAAGATCTTTTGAAGATGAGTCCGGAGCAGCGTGCCTGGGCCGGCATTTTCTTAAGTTTCCAATATCCGATAGAAATTCCGGGTGTGAGCCTAGTTAATTTTATGAAAGCAGCTTTGTCTTCTAAACGTCAGGCTTTGGGACTCCCGGAGTTGAGCCCATCAGAATTTCTTAAATTACTGAAGGATAAGATGTCTCTAGTCCAGATGCGAAGTGATTTGGCAAAAAGGGATGTAAATGTGGGCTTCTCCGGAGGAGAAAAAAAGCGTTGTGAGATTTTTCAGATGGCTATGCTCGATCCAGTGCTATCAATATTGGATGAAACTGATAGCGGGCTTGATGTAGATGCTTTAAGAATAGTGGCAGATGGAGTAAATACGCTTCGCAGTCCACAAAATTCTTCGATTATTATCACGCACTATCATAAGTTATTGGAGTATATAGTTCCAGATGTGGTGCACGTGTTAAAAAATGGAAGAATAGTTAAAACGGCCGACCGTGAACTCGTAGCACAAATAGAGGCAAATGGATTTGAGAATATCAATGGATAAGAACATTTACATTTTGGGATCCTCCGAAATTCCATCTTCGATAGTGCTGGATTCCGGACGAGAAAGACGCGATATCTTTATGGTGCCTGGCGGTGTCAATGGCTGTATGGATGTTACCTATGAACTTATCGGCGAGGGGGCAAGTTTAGATGTGAAAGGGATATATGTGTGCAGAGGGGATCAGGATGTGGATATTCGCATTACTGTGAAGCATTTATGTGGTAACTGCGTTTCGCATCAATTATTTAAAGGAATAGCACTTGATAAGGCTAAAGTGAAATTTGAGGGGCTTGTTTATGTAGCCTCTGGGGCGGAGAAAACGGAGGCTCTTCAAGAGAATCATAGCCTTTTGCTTTCAGAAGGAGCTTTGGTTCAAAGCCAGCCACAACTCGAAATATATGCCGATGATGTTATTTGCTCTCATGGTGCCACAGTAGGATCTCTTGATGAAGAAGAACAGTTCTACATGCGTTCAAGGGGGATTTCGCTTAGTCAGGCACGACGCCTGCAAATAATTTCCTTTTTATCTCCTGTAGTAGCCGATTTGCCACAAGCTTATATCGATAAAGTTTATGGTGATATCACCTTGTAGGTAAGAAAAATATTATTATATTTGCGTCCGCTCTCGGGTAGAGCGATTTTTTAAAGTATTAATTAATTAAACAGATTCACAATGGCTGTTAAAATTCGTTTACAGCGCCACGGTAAGAAGAATTTCGCATTCTTCCACATTGTAGTGGCAGACACACGTGCTCCACGTGATGGTCGTTACATTGAGCAGATCGGCTCATACAATCCTAACACTAATCCGGCTACTATTAATCTTGATTTTAATAGAGCACTTGCTTGGATAAAAGTCGGCGCGCAGCCTTCATTGGTTTGCCGTAGGATTCTTTCTTACGAAGGTGTACTTCTTCGTCATCACCTCGATGGTGGTATAGCAAAAGGCGCTCTTACACAGGAAGCTGCCGATAAGAAATTTGCTGATTGGAAGTTACAGCGTGACGCTAAGATCGCTGCTAAAGTTAATGGTCTTCGTGTCGATGCAGCAGCAAAGGCAAATGCTGCTCTTGCAGAGGAGATAAAAGTTAATGCAGCAAGAGCTGAGGCTATTGCTAAGCGTGCCGCTGAACTTGCGGCTGCCGCTGCTGCTAAAGAGACTGAAGCTACTGAAGCATCAGAGGAAACTCCATCTGAGGCTTAATGCTTAAGGTCGCGAGAATTTTAAAATCTAATGGAGTTGAAGGGGCGGTGCTTGTAAGCTCGCCGGACTTTGATCTCCTAGAAATTACGGGTCCGGTGTTCATCGATTTCGATGGATTGCCGGTCCCTTTTTTTATCGAGGACTCTTCTCCACGGGGAATTGGAAAATATATCATAAAGTTAAATGATGTTTGTTCCCTGTCCGATGCCCAGGAAATGGTGGGACGAGATATAATGATAGATGCCGAAGACATAGAAGACCTTGAAGAATCATTCGATTACATCGGATGGAAAGTATATGATTCAGGTAGCTTTTTGGGCGAAGTAAGCGGTGTAGAACCTATACCTGGGAATATGTGCCTTTATGTCAAGGGCTTTGAAGGCGAAGTTATGGTGCCACTTCACGAGGATTTTATAGAGAGTGCTAACCCCCAAGAGCAAATATTATATTTAAAACTGCCAAAAGGTTTATATTAGAATGAGAGGTGTTCGGCATATTGTGATTTTATGGATATCGTTAATGATGATATCTAGTCACTATTTATTCGCGTTCGATGTGAAAGACGATTTAAGTACGCTAGACAAGGTGCTTTCTAATAGCAGTAACTTTGAAGTGATACTGAATAACCGTATTCAACGCATAGAATTGGAACTGGATGCGGAATGTAATAGTGACGATTTTAAAAAATACGGACTTTATACAACTTTATTTGAGGAGTATCTTCCATATCAGTTTGATAAGGCGCTTTCTGCTTTAAATGAGCAGGAAACTATTGCAAATAGACTTAGAGACAAGGATTATTTGACCCAGACTAAACTCAGGAAAGCTATGCTTTACTGTGTTGGTGGGTTCTATAAAGATGCCGAGAGAATGATTATTGGAGTTGATACGCTTTCTTTCTCCCAGACTAGTAACTTGTTATGGTGCGATTTTCGTCAGCGATACTGTTATGATTTTCTTTCCAAATCTGTAGGCAAATCCTCATTGGCTCAATATTATAGAAGTCGATATATTGAAATAGCCCCAGAAGGTTCTTTTGATAGGGATTATATGTGTCTGCTTCGTTATATGGGAGAGGAAGACTATAAGGCGACCTTAGAACTTGGGCATAAATTAATCGTTCTATATCCATCGAATTCTCACGAATATGCCAAGATAGCGTTTTATATTGGAATGGCATACGGCCGGTTGGGAAATCTACGTGCAGAATTGCATTGGTATTGTCAGTCAGCAGAGGCCGACGTAAGTTGTGCGGTGAAAGACAATGCATCGCTGCATAGTATAGCGATGAATCTTATTTCCCAAAATATGGAAATAGAGAGAGCTTTTAAATATACGCAAATTGCTTTGGATGATGCTCTCTTTTATAATTCAAGTTTAAGGCTTAAGCAAATAGTAAGTACATTGCCTTACATTGAAGATGCCTATTCGTCGCAGAGGGATAAAACAGAGCATACTCTTTCAATTATTTTAGCCATAGGAGTGTGTCTAATGTTAGCTTTAGGCATATTCGTAATAATGTTCAATTATTCAAACAAAAGATTGAAAAAAGCTATAAGGGCATTGAACGAGGCCAGTGATGCGAAGGAGGCTTTCCTCGGATTGTTCCTTTCGATGAGCTCGTCATCGCTTGATAAACTTAAACCTTTTTTAACTCGTTCACAGATGGATGCTGAATTCAAGAATTTCTATAATTCTTTTGACTCAGCATTTGTCCAGTTATATCCTAATTTTTTAGAGGAATTCAATTCTTTACTAGTCCCGGAGGCAAGGGTCACCTTGAAGAAGGGTGAATTATTGAATACGGAATTGAGAATTTTTGCTTTGATTAGGTTAGGTGTGGATAAGTCTAGTCACATAGCTTCTCTTTTGAGATACTCGGTTAACACCATTTACAACTATAGAACGCAGATAAGAACAGCGGCAATTAATCAAAAAGTACCTTTTGAAGAGCAGTTAAACAACCCAAAAATCTATAAATAATCCACTTTTTTAAATAGTTAATCGCTTGATTAGTAGATGTTTTTTATGAAAAATATCTACTTTTTTACTATATGCTTTTTCGAAGTGTGAGCAATGGAATTTTATAATATATAAATTTGCAATAACGATTTAACCTAAAAACTATGGCTCTTTCATAGAGTATAATGTTATTGTTAGGAATAACAAAAAATGGAGTAAAATCCGATTTACAAGTAGTTTTGTTTAATTTTGTAAACGGGAGCGGAGTGGAGTCCCGCTCTCGTTTACTAGTTTTATGATTGAAAAGAAAGGCTATATAAAAATCAGAGGGGCGAGGGCGCATAATCTGAAAAATGTGGATGTCGATATTCCTCGTGGAAAATTGACTGTAATAACGGGATTAAGTGGGTCGGGAAAGTCATCCCTGGCTTTTGACACTATATATGCTGAAGGGCAGCGAAGGTACCTTAATACCTTATCTCCTTACGCTAAGCAGTTTATTGGCGTTCTCGAAAAACCAGATGTGGAGAGCATTGAGGGCCTAAGTCCGATAATAGCCATTGAACAGAAGACGACAGGTTCAAACCCGCGGTCAACGGTGGGTACAATAACAGAAATTTCGGATTTTTTGCGTCTCTTATATGCCAAGGCTTCAACTGCGTATTCTCCGGTTACCGGTGAAGAAATGGTAAGATATACTGACTCTCAAATAGTTGATCTTATTATTTCTAATTTCGCAGGGAAAAAATGTATCTTGCTCGCTCCTCTTGTAAGAGGAAGAAAAGGTCATTACAGGGATCTTTTTGAAAGCCTTGCAAGAAAAGGATATAGTCAGGTAAGGGTAGATGGCCAGATTCGTGATTTAGCCGATATTGATGCATTGGACAGGTATAAAGCCCATTTTATCGAACTCGTGGTAGATAAGCTAAAGCCTGCAGAGGGGGATTTAAACAGGGTAAGAAATTCCGTCCAGCTTGCTCTAGAGATGGGAAAAGGCAGTGTATCCATTTGGGAAATGGAAACGGAAAAGGTGTATTATTATTCAAAGCATTTCATAGACCCTGTAAGTGGAGTATCACTTCAGGAACCAGCGCCTCATACATTTTCTTTTAATTCTCCGGAAGGATATTGTCCTCATTGCAAAGGGCTTGGTGTTATTCAAGATATTGAAATAGAGAAGATAATACCTGATAGGGAAATAAGCGTTGCCGATGGAGGGATAGTTCCTCTTGGGAAAATACGGGCCAATAAAAAATTCGAAATAGTGCACTCTATTGCCAGAAAATATGGTTTTTCTCTCTATGATCCTATTTCAACGCTTCCTGATGAGGTGGTGTCTTTATTGGTTTATGGCTCGGATGAATATTTTAGAGTGGGAGAAGGCGGCTTTTCGCAGATGGAAACTTGGAGTGGAGTTGTAGGCGATGTGGAGGATAAGATTGTATGCCCTGTGTGCAAGGGGACTCGACTTAAACCTGAAACAAATTGCTTTAAAATAGACGGGAAGACTATATCGGAGGTAGGTGCACTGGAAATCAGCGAATTGAAGCCTTGGTTACAAGGACTTTCGGCCAAACTTACCGGAAAGGCTAAGGCTATCTCTCAAGAGGTATTAAAAGAGCTTTTGGAAAGAGTAGAGTTTTTGCTTGATGTAGGCCTTGATTATTTGACTTTAAATAGGGCTACAGCCTCGCTCTCGGGAGGCGAAAGCCAGAGAATCCGACTTGCTACTCAGATTGGGTCAAAGCTTGTCAATGTAATATATATACTGGACGAGCCTTCGATAGGGTTACATCAAAAGGATAATCGGAAACTGATAAATTCACTTAAGCGTTTGCGCGATGAAGGGAATACGGTAATCGTTGTAGAACACGACGAAGAAACAATGCGCTCAGCGGACTGGATAGTTAATGTAGGGCCTGGAGCTGGAGTAAATGGCGGCTATATATGTTATAGTGGCCCCGTAAAGGATATTCACACTTCAGTCGAAACTCCTACCATGAGAAGAAAGGGGAACGGGAATTTTATGACACTCCGTGGGGCTTGCGGAAATAATTTAAAAAACATAGATGTTACTTTTCCGCTAGGTGTGCTGATTGGTATAAGTGGAGTGTCCGGCTCTGGTAAATCCACCCTAATAAATGAAACATTGATGCCCATCTTGAAAGGGAAGTTTTATCATATAAAGCAGAAACCATTGGCCTATTCCGCTATAGAAGGTGTGGAGAATATCGATAAGGTGATAGAGATAGATCAAAGTCCGATAGGGCGCAGCCCACGTTCAAATCCAGCTACTTTTACGGGGGTGTGGTCGGATATTCGTGCGCTTTATGAACAAACACCAGATGCCAAGGTGCGCGGATTTAAAGCCGGGCGGTTTTCTTTCAATGTCGAAGGTGGACGCTGTGAGGAGTGTAAAGGTGCCGGTATTAAGCAGATAGAGATGAATTTTCTGCCTTCCGTGAATATCGTGTGCCCTTCGTGTGCGGGGAAGCGGTATAAAGAAGATACTCTTAGCGTGTTATATAAGGGGAAAAACATAGATGATATTTTGGAAATGCCAATTAGTGAGGCTTATGAATTTTTTAAAGCCAATCCTAAGATAGCCCCTAAACTAAAGGCCCTTGTGGATGTGGGCCTGGGTTATGTTCATTTGGGCCAATCAAGTGTAACTCTTTCTGGAGGAGAGAGTCAGAGAATGAAACTTTCTTCCGAGCTTTCCCGTAAAGCAACAGGAAAGACACTCTATATGCTTGATGAACCCACGACTGGACTACACTCGGAGGATGTGAAAGTGCTATTATCAGTGCTACAAAAACTTGTAGATCAGGGGAACACGGTTATAGTAGTGGAGCATAACTTAGATGTTTTAAAATCGGTTGATTATTTGATAGATATGGGGCCTTCTGGAGGTTCGGGCGGAGGTCGCGTTATGGCGGTGGGAACGCCGGAGTCCGTGGCGAACAACCCGGCATCTGTAACGGGTAAGTATTTGAAAGAAATATTATAAACTAATACTATTAATATGAAAAGAAACTTTTTGCCAATTTTAACTTTTCTCTTAGCTGTAGTTTCGTGTGGAGGTGAAAAACGAACTCCTGCCATCCCTGCGGACAAAGAAATCGAAGAGAAGATCGAAAAACTTCTTTCTCGTATGACGATCGAGGAGAAGGTGGGCCAGATGACACAACTTACCTCAGCGGCCGTGCTCCAAAGTGGAACTCATAATGTTTCTAAAGAGGGGGAAAGCATTATTAGAAAATATAAAATAGGCTCAATCCTTAATACAATGGATGATGTTGCTGATTCTGCTTCTGCATATAGAGAGTTTATTCGTCAGATTCAAGATATTTCTATGGACGAGATGGGTATCCCATGTTTATATGGGCTGGACCAAATACATGGAGCATCGTATACGGTGGGGGCAGTGCTTTTTCCACAAGAAATAGGCGTAGCAGCTTCTTTTAATAATGAATTGGCCTATGAAATGGGTGTTATATCTGCTTATGAAACACGTTTTTGTGATGTCCCATGGGTGTTTACTCCTACGCTGGATTTAAGCAGAAATCAGTGTTGGCCGCGTATGTGGGAAAGTTTCGGGGAGGATCCTCTTGTACAGAGCCGTATGGGCGTAGCATTGACTAGGGGCTTGCAGGGTTTGGATCCTAATCACATAGGGCCAGAAAATGTGGCAGCTTGCCTTAAGCATTATTTGGCATATGGCGCAGCTGTTTCCGGACAAGATCGCACCCCGTCAATGGTTAGCCGTAGAGAATTAAAGGAAAAGTTTTTTGCTCCTTTTAAGGCGTGTATAGAGGCAGGTGCTCTTTCTGTTATGGTTAATTCATCGAATAATGATGGCGTTCCTTTCCATACCAATAAAGAGTTGCTTACAGGGTGGCTTAAAGAAGGCTTGAACTGGGATGGAATGATAGTTACGGACTGGGCCGATATTAGAAACGTCTATGAGCGCGATCACACTGCAGCTACATATAAAGATGCTGTATGTCAGTCTATTTCTGCTGGAGTGGATATGATTATGGAGCCTTATAGTACGGAAGTGTGCGACTATCTTATCGAACTTGTAGAAGAAAAGAAATTGCCAATGGAGCGTGTGGACGATGCGGTTCGCCGTATCCTTAGGCTTAAATTTAGGCTTGGCCTATTTGATAATCCGTACGGTAATGGCTCGAAATATGAGAAATTTGCATGTCCTGAGTTTGAGCAAACAGCTTATAGAACTGCTCTGGAAAGTGAGGTTCTTTTGAAAAATGAAGATTCTTTGCTCCCTCTATCTAAAGATACCCGTATATTGCTGGTAGGACCTAATGCAAACTCGATGCGTACTCTTGGTGGCGGATGGAATTACTCTTGGCAAGGAGAAGCTGCTGATAAAGAAGAATTTACCGGAAAGTATAATACTATATACGAAGCACTAAAGAATAAATTCAAGAAAGTGGAATATCTTCCAGTTCTCGAATATGCTCCGAATGGATATTTCCAGGCAGAAGTTCGCATGGACTATAAAAAGGCAGTACAAGCCGCTAAAAGAGCGGATGTTATAGTGGCTGCCATAGGAGAAAACTCTTATTGCGAGACAGTGGGTAATATAAATGATTTAACCCTTTCTATTAATCAGTTAGAGCTCGTGGAGGAATTGGCCTCTACAGGTAAGCCGATAGTGCTTATCCTTAATGAAGGAAGACCTAGAGTTATAAATCGGATAGAGCCACTTGCTATGTCTATAGTAAATATTTTATTGCCGGGGAACTATGGCGCAGATGCCCTTTCTGCACTTCTATGTGGAGAGGAGAATTTCAGTGCTAAGTTACCATACACTTATCCTAAGTATGTCAATAGGCTTAATACATACGATTATAAACTTTGCGAGAACCGCGCTACTATGGGTGGACTTTATAATTATGATGCCAATATAGAAAGCCAATGGCCTTTCGCACACGGACTTAGCTATACTACTTTTGAGTATTCCAATATGCGCACCGATAAACAAGAGTTTCGTACAGGCGATGTCATCACCATAAGTGTAGATGTTCGCAATACAGGAAATGTAGCGGGAAAAGAGCCTGTTTTACTTTTCTGTTCAGATCTTTATGCGTCTTTGACTCCGGATGTACGCCGTCTTCGTGATTATAAGAAAATAGAACTTGCTCCAGGTCAAAGCCAAACCATAGAATTTCGCATTAACGCAGATGATTTGTCTTATGTTGGAGAAGATTTGAATTGGGTTCTTGAAGCAGGAGAATTCAGATTCGCCTGTGGAGATCAGAGTGTAATTGTTAACTGCGTCAGCGGGAAATAGTTATAGGAGTTATATCCTTTTCGTCGACCTCTTCTTCTGGTTCATTGAATGGCTGGAGGAAGGGGTTTGAAGTTCTTTCTTCTCCTATCGTCGTGCTTCCATAATGCCCTGGCAGGACTGTTATGTCGGAATCTAAGCCCATAAGTTTCTCCATAACGGAAACGATGAGTTTATCATAGTCGCCACCTTCGAGATCGCTTCTGCCAATCGTGCCTGCAAACAGCGTGTCTCCGGAGAAGAGAATTTTGTCTTTTCTATCCAAGTAGCACACTCCTCCCGGCGTATGCCCTGGGGTGCTGATCACTTCCAGTTCTATTCCTGCCAATCGTAGGATCTGCCCGTCTTTGATGTCAGTGCTTTTAAATGAAAAGCTTGGCCTTTCCCTGTGATCCATATAAATAGGAATGTTATACTTATTTTGTAGCGTTGCGGCCCCGATGGTGTGGTCGGAGTGGGCGTGGGTAAGTAATATGGCTACAGGGGTTAGTTCGTTGCTTTCGATGTAGGAGATAATTTTATCCGTTTCCTTTCCGGGGGTGCAGCCTGGATCTATAATGATGGCTTCTTTAGAGCCTGTTTTGTTGACAATCATCGTGTTCTCCTCGTAGGAATTACACACGAATACTTTAATATTCAGCATTATAAACTATATTTATTATACAGAATCCTGTTCTTTCGGTGACACTTCGACTCTGTGTTGTGAACTATTTAGAAATCTTCCAATTTCTTAATGTTTCTCATTTGCTCGGCAAAAATAAGAAACTTTATTGTAAATTTGTAAAAATAAGTCTATTCACGGAATGCATATAGGTGTCGCAGGAAATATAGGCTGTGGTAAGACCACGCTTACGAGAATGCTTGCTGAGTATTATAAATGGACTCCACGTTATGAGTCTGTAACATATAATCCTTATCTTGAGGATTATTATTCGGATATCCCACGCTGGTCTTTTAATTTGGAGGTGTATTTTTTAGCACAACGCTTTAAGGATGTTCTTGAGATTGCGAAAAGTCGTGATGTCATAATTCAGGATAGAACTATAATGGAGGGCGTGGAAATATTCGTTGCGAATAACCATAAAATGGGAAATCTTTCTGACAGAGATTATGGCACTTATATGGATTTGTTCAACCTTATGATGTCTTTAGTAAAGCAACCTGATCTGCTTATATATATTCGCTCTAGTATACCGCACTTGGTTTCGCAAATTCAAAAGAGAGGTCGGGATTATGAACAGTCTATAAGCATAGAATATTTATCTGGATTGAATGATTTGTATGAAGAATGGATTAGTAGATATCAGGGTAAACTCATTGTTATAGATGGGGATGAGTTGAATTTTGAAAAAAATCCGAAGGATTTTTCTTATGTCACGGATAGGATTGATGCCGCTCTTTACGGATTATTCAAATAATTCACTAAATTTGTAGGATATAAATATAATACGCTATGCATATCGCGATTGCAGGTAATATAGGAAGCGGAAAAACCACGCTTACAAAGATGTTGGCCGCACATTATGGATGGATCCCGAAATTCGAATCTGTCGATTACAATCCGTACTTGGCCGATTTCTATGAGGACATGGCCAGGTGGTCATTTAATTTACAGATCTATTTTCTAAATAAGCGTTTTAAGGATGTAGTGGACATCTCAAAGACTGACGATGTCATAATACAGGACAGGACCATATACGAGGATGCCCGTATTTTTGCTCCTAATCTGCACGATATGGGTTTGATGAGCACGCGGGATTTTGAGAATTATTCCGATTTGTTTAATCTTATGATGTCCCTGGTAGGAAATCCTGATTTGCTTATATATTTGCGCTCCAGCATACCTAATCTGGTTTCTCAGATTCAAAAGAGAGGAAGAGAGTATGAGAAAGGTATTCGAATAGATTATCTTACAGGACTTAATGAAAAATATGAGAATTGGATCAACAGCTATGATGGTAATCTGCTTGTCATAGATGCTGATCATATAAAGTTTGGGAACAATCCCGAGGACTTCTCAAAAGTTACGGATATGATTGATGCTCAACTTTATGGATTATTTTCAAACAATTAATAATGTTTCAATATGACTAAAAGAACTACCATTATCGATTTCGTGAATGAGTATGTGGATAAGTACAAAGACGAAACTTATCTACGAGAGAAAGTTAACGGAGTCTGGACGGAAACATCATTTAATAAAACACGAGAAGAGGCAAGGCTGCTGGCTGCCGGTTTTATGGCATTAGGCCTTAAGAAAGGGGATAAGGTTTCACTTTTAGCTGAGGCCCGTCCTATGTGGGTGATTACAGAATTCGGAATTCTTTTCGCAGGAGGCGTAGATGTTCCTCTTTCTTATAAACTTGAATCAGACTATGATCTGACTTTCCGAATTAATCATTCCGATTCTCGTTTTATCGTCGCATCGGAGATGGAGATCGAAAAAGTGCGCAGAGTGATAGATAAATGCCCTGAAATAGAGAAGGTTATAGTTATGGATGATATCCCTTTGAAAGAGGGTGAAATATATCTAAGCGATATTCGTAAGATGGGTGAGGAGTTTATTAAAGAGCACCCGGGAGCGCTCGAGGAGCGTATGGCTTCCGTTGGCCCAGATGATTATGCTAACATAAGCTATACCTCTGGAACGACAGCCGATCCGAAGGGTATTTTGCTTACTCACAGAAATTATACGGCCAATGTTGCACAAGGTGCTTCTGTCATTAATATTGACCACGGAGATATTATGCTTATAATCTTACCTATGGATCACTGCTTTGCTCATGTAGCCGGACTTTACACTATGATGAGTTATGGTGGAAGCATAGCGACGGTTCCGGGGAAAACACCACAGGCACAGTTGCGTAATATCCTACCTACCATGAAGGAGGTTAAGCCACAGGTGATGCTTACGGTGCCTGCTATAAGCCGTAGTTTTAAGAAAGCTATCGAAAATGGAGTTAAGGCTAAGGGGAAGACTACAGAAAAATTGTACAATATAGCTCTTAAGAATGCCAAGGCCTACTATAAGGACTATTATAACCAGGGCGGTTGGCAGTTTTGGAGAAAGCCATTTGTAAAGCTTTTCGATAAACTTGTTTTCTCGAAAATTCGCGAGACTTTCGGTGGTAAGATGAAATTCTGCGTGGGTGGAGGTGCTCTTCTAGACATAGAATTGCAGAGGTATTTCTGTGCTATCGGGATGCCTACTTTCCAGGGCTATGGCTTGTCAGAAGCCACTCCTATAATTTGTTCAAATGCTCCAGGGTACGCACGATTCGGATCATCCGGTAGAATTGTGAGTCCTATGGAATGCACAATACGTGATGATGAGAATCGTATTCTTCCTAATGGGCAGACCGGCGAGATCGTCATAAAAGGGGAGAATGTAATGGCCGGATATTGGAAGAATCCTGAGGCTACGGCTGAAACTATAGTAGATGGATGGCTTCATACGGGAGATCGTGGCTACATTTGTAAAGAAGATCCACGTTATCTATATGTTACAGGTCGATTTAAGAGCCTTCTTATATCATCAGATGGTGAAAAATATTCTCCAGAAGGATATGAAGATAATCTGGCTGTGGTATCTAAATACATAGATAATGTAATATTGCATAATAATCAGTGCCCGTACACGATAGTTCTGGTCGTTCCTAACAAGGAGGCTTTAAAGGCAGATGCCCCCGGTGACAAAGAGGCGCAGCTTCGTCTTATTCAGGCCGATGTGGATAGTTATAGGAAAGGCGGTTCACGTGCAGGCCAGTTCCCGGAGAAATGGCTTCCTACTGCTATCGTAGTATGTGAGGAACCATTTACGGAAAAGAATGGCTTAGTTAATTCTACCGGAAAGGTGGTACGAGGAAAGGTAGAAAAGCATTTTGCTAAGCGCATAGAATATGCATACACTCCAGAGGGTAAGAAACTGATCAATCCACAGAATCTTGCCGCTCTCGATTAATTGGCCACATCGCTTAGTAAGCATTAAGATATTTAATAACATTAAGATATAGAAATGTCAGTAAACGTAAAAAAACAAAACTACACACCAGCTATTGTGGTGATGTTTGCGCTCTTTTTTATGATTGCATTCGTGACGAACCTTGCTGGTTCCATGGGTGTGGTTGTAACAAATCAGTTCGGTGCTAGTAAAGCACTTTCACAGTTGGGAACCCTAGCTAATTTTATAGCTTATGCATGTATGGGTATTCCAGGAGGTATTATTTTAAAGAGAAGAGGATATAAATTCACTTCGAGGCTTGCAGTCGTAATCGGATTATTAGGTGTCGCTATCCAGTTCGCATCTGGTTATGCAGAGTCTTTCGGGGTATATATCGCAGGTGCATTCGTCGCCGGTTTTTCAATGTGCCTTCTTAATATCTGTGTTAACCCTATGCTTAACACTCTGGGAGGTGGCGGAAATAAGGGTAATCAGTTAGTACAGTTCGGAGGTGCATGCAATTCTATAGGTGGTACACTTGCTCCTATGCTTGTGGGCTGGCTTGTAGGTGGTTCTATTGAGAATGCCACAGTGGCGAAAGCCGCTCCGGTTATGATATTGGCTATGGCTATATTTGCCATTGCCTTTGTGGTGATTTCATTTACCGAAATTCCTGAACCTCACATGGAAACTGCTGAGGAGAGAGCAGATAGAGAGAATGGCGTTGCTAAAAAATCTCAATATTCCCCTCTTTCTTTCCGTCATTTCGTTCTTGGCGCTATAGCTATTTTCTTCTATGTAGGTATTGAGGTGGGTATTCCTAATACTGCCAACGTGTATTTTTCCGGAGTTAAAGAGATAGGTCCAGCTGTCGCCGGTTCATTTGTGGCAGCATATTGGTTCTGTATGCTTATAGGCCGTTTGATTGGAGGAGCAATAGGAGCAAAGGTAAGCAGTAGGAATATGCTTCTTATTACATCAAGTTTAGCAGCACTTTTGTTACTTGGCGTAATCATGGTTCCTGAAACTGTGGTTGTTGATGGTATTCCAGTGGCTCTATTCTTTATCGTTGCGTGTGGTCTTTGTACATCCATTATGTGGGGCGCTATATTTAATCTGGCAGCAGAGGGACTTGGAAAGTACACGGCTGCAGCGTCAGGCATTTTTATGGCTCTTGTTTGCGGTGGTGGTATAATTCCATTTGTTCAGAATGCAATTGCCGATAAGGTCGGATCTCTTCCTAGTTACACACTGCTGATAGTATGCTTGGGATATTTGATTTTCTATGCCCTTACCGGTAGCAAGAATGTGAATAGAGATATTCCGGTAGATTAATCATTAAAAAAAGTAAATTATGGAAAAGCAATATGTAGTAGGAGTAGACGTAGGTGGTCAGACTGCTAAAATAGGAATAGTGGATGCTCGCGGTGATGTCTTGATTCAAAGCGTAATACGCACCGACAGGCACGAAGATGCACAGGTATTTGTCGATGAATTGGCAAAGGCGATAAAGGAACTTATTATTAAGTCAGGAAAGGAGGGACAAATAAGAGGTATTGGCGTAGGCGCTCCGAATGGTAATTATTACACAGGCGAGATAGCATTTGCCCCGAATCTTGTGTGGGCGGCTAAGCAGAGAGTGCCATTTGCCAATATGTTAACCGGTGCTCTTGAAGGAATTCCGGTGGCACTTACAAACGATGCTAATGCGGCAGCTGTGGGTGAAATGACTTATGGCGTGGCTAAGGGAATGAAACACTTCATAATGATTACACTCGGAACCGGTGTCGGTAGTGGTATAGTAATTAATGGTGAAGTGCTTTATGGAAGCGATGGATTTGCCGGAGAATTGGGACATACTTGCGCAATACGTCACAATGGACGTCAGTGTGGCTGTGGAAAACAGGGGTGTCTGGAGGCATATTGTTCAGCCATTGGAGTAGCACGCACGGCCCGTGAGTGGCTTGAGATGTCGGATGAACCATCTCTTCTTCGGTCAGTGGACAAGATTACTTCTAAGGATGTTTATGATGCCGCTAAGGAAGGTGATGCTCTTGCAAAGCATGTTTTCGATTATACAGGACGTATCCTTGGTGAGAAATTGGCAGACTTCATAGAATTCTCCGCTCCAGAGGCGATTGTGCTTTTCGGTGGACTCGCAAGAGCGAAAGAGTTTATCTATGAGCCTACTTTCAAGGCGATGAACGAGAATGTGCTTCCTTTATGGAGAGATAAAGTGGAGCTTCTATTCTCACAACTTAAAGAGTCGGATGCTGCCATATTGGGAGCTTCAGCTCTAGCTTGGGAACTTTAAATGTTAAATATATGAAAATTAGTAAATTGTTATTGGCACTTTCTATGGGGGTGCTAGTTGTGGCTTGCCAGGAAAAGAAGTCTGAAGAAGCTACAACACCTGCAGATGAGGCTACCTCTGAGGTTGTTCCTAAGGAAAAGGTGGCAAAGGATTTTCTTCCTTCAAGAAAAGAACTTAACGATGTAAGTTATCTTGTAGGTGTGAATTTCGGCTCTTTCATTAAGGGATATAATTTTGGCGATTTGAATATGTCTGAGGTTCGTAAGGGTATCGAGGACTTTCTTAAGGCCAAGCAGACAGACGATCCGAAAGAGTTCGCTGCTCAATTCCGCGTTGATCCCAATGATATGAACGATTTGTTTAATAATTATTTAATGAATCGTCGTGAATACACACTGTATTCAAATAAGGAAAGAGAAGAGAAATTCCTCAATAAGAATGCGAAGAAACCGGGTGTAAATGTAGCCGCTTCAGGTCTTCAGTATAAGATTATCTCAGAAGGAAACGATATTCATCCTGCGCTCAGCGACACAGTATGGGTAAAATATAGAGGAACCCTTTTGGATGGAACTGTGTTTGATGAGACTAAAGAAGGAAGCGATGCTGTCAAGTTCACCTTAGGACAAGTTATAGAAGGGTGGAATGAAGCACTCCCTCTTATCGGCGAGGGCGGCGAAATTGAAATATATGTTCCTTATAAACTTGCTTATGGTGAGCAGGGTACAAGAGGTGCCATCGGTCCTGCTGAAACATTGATTTTCAATATCAGTTTGGAAAAAGTAGCAAAGGCTAAAGCAGAAGAGACTAAGGCTGAGTAGGCAAAGTCTTTTGGAAGTTATATAAATGGAGCGTCCTTTTATAGGGGCGCTCCATTTATTTGTAGTATGTTTTATCAGTTAAGATAATATGTAAGTGAAGTCACTACTCTCACGCGTTTAATCTGAGGCGTGGTGGAGTCCCTGTCTTCTATGCTGAACGTTCCTTGAGAGGCTGTTTTTAGCTTGCCGAGTTTGCTGTTCGAATCTGTGGCAAACTGTTCGGCGGCCACGCGTGCATTCGCCATGGCTTCGTGAATCATTTCTGGCTTAATATCATTTAGACCCTCGAAGATGTATTGTATGTTGCTATCCCAGTAGTTTTCTTTGCTGACCAATACTCCAGCTTTAAGAAGGTCTTGCATCTTAGAGGAGAGAGCGAGAATCTTGTCTACTTTATTCGTGCACACTGTAATGGTATTCTGGCTCACATAGCGAAATTTACGTTCTGCTCCATAATCCTGGGAGTATTTATCCGAAATGAAAGGTGCTGACAGCGTTATCTCTGAAGCGTCGATGCCGCCTTCTTCGAGAAAGGATATTATAGCTTTACGTTTGGACTCCATGTTATTTGTAAGATCTGTAAGGTTATCACTGGATACTTTATAAGCAATGGGCCAAATTACTTTATCCGCTTTTACTTCTCTTTCGCACAATCCTTTGACTGTAACGATTCTGTCATAGGATTTGTAGTCTTTTACAGCCTTTGGTAGCATTATGCTGGCTGTTATAATGGCGATGCTTAAAACGATCGCACTGCTTAATCTGTTTCTTTCCATAGAAATTATTTTTAGTGATTTCAAGTATAACAAGGATAGTAATTTTAGCAATAATGGTGCCTTGTTGATTTTTCGTAAGCATTTCAAAACAGTGTCTTAAGGTTTCTTGCTAAATTTTAGTTATATTTGCGCGATTATGCCTCAAGGGAAAAGTGCTATATTCTAATACCGGATAGGTATAGAAATATGGAAAAATAGAGGCTTTAGGTAGTAATTTAAAAGATAATGAATATATGATGACATCTAAAGAAATCAGGCAGAAATTCCTCGATTTTTATGCTTCAAAAGGACACACCATCGTTCCCTCTGCGCCGATGGTAATAAAGGGAGATCCCACATTGATGTTTACCAATGCCGGGATGAACCAGTTTAAGGATATCTTCCTTGGAAATATGAAGGCGCCATATAAGCGGGCTGCAGATAGTCAGAAATGTTTGAGAGTGAGTGGAAAGCACAATGACTTGGAAGAAGTGGGGCATGACACCTACCATCACACGATGTTCGAGATGCTTGGAAACTGGAGCTTTGGCGATTATTTCAAGAAAGAGGCTATCGATATGGCGTGGGAACTTCTGACAAGTGTCTATGGCATAGATAAAAATTTGCTATACGCCACTGTATTTGAGGGTAGCGCAGATGATGGAACTGAGATGGATATTGAGGCGAAGAATGCTTGGCTTAAATATCTTCCGGAGGATCATATTATACTGGGTAACAAGCATGATAATTTCTGGGAAATGGGTGATACCGGTCCTTGTGGACCATGCTCGGAGATACACATCGATATACGTACACCGGAAGAAAAAGCTTCTGGAATTGAGGGGAAAGATCTTGTAAATAAATCAGATCCACACGTTATCGAAATATGGAATATAGTGTTTATGCAGTATATGCGTATGGCAGATGGGCATCTGGAGAATCTACCTGCGAAAAACATTGATACAGGAATGGGATTTGAGCGCCTGTGCGCTGTTCTTCAAGGGAAAAATAGTAGTTATGACTCTGATGTATTCACTGGTATGTTGAATAAAATAGGAGAGCTGAGTGGTCACCATTACGGAGAGTCAGAAAAGACAGATGTCGCTATGCGTGTAATCGCGGATCATATAAGAGCGATAGCTTTTTCTATAGCGGATGGGCAGTTGCCTTCTAATGTAAAGGCAGGTTATGTGATACGTCGTATACTTCGCCGTGCCGTGCGTTATGGTTACACATTTTTAGGTTTCTCGGAGCCTTTCCTTTGCCGCCTTATCCCTCAGTTGGTTTCAGATATGGGTGAGGCTTATCCAGAGTTGATTAGTCAGCAAAGGCTGATAGAATCTGTCATTAGAGAGGAAGAATTGGCCTTTTTGAGGACATTGGACAGGGGGATAAAACTTCTCGATGAATATATGGGTAAGTCTTCTGCGACAAAAGTGATACCTGGAGTTGACGCTTTCGTTCTTTATGATACCTATGGTTTCCCGATAGATCTTACAGAACTTATTGCTGCAGAGCACGGATATGAAGTCGATTTGGATGGGTTCGCAGCAGAACTTCAAAAGCAAAAGGAGCGTGCGCGTAACGCGACGGCCAATGAGTTTGGGGATTGGCAGGAATACCATAGCGGGCAAAGCAAATTCGAAGGTTATGATAACACTACTCTCTCTGGAGTGAAATTACTGAAACAGCGTACTGTGGTACAAAAGAATAAGACCATGCTTCAGTTAGTTTTCGATAGAACGCCGTTTTATGCAGAGATGGGAGGTGAAGTAGGGGATACCGGCTATGCGATAGCCTCTGATGGAGAGAAAATACAGATATTAAATACGATATATGATAATAATCTGATAGTTCATATTGCTGATCGCTTACCTATGAACTGTGAGGGAGATTTCACATTGTGTGTCGATGCACATAGAAGGCAGAAGATAGCTAATAATCACTCTTGTACACACCTTATGGATTATGCTCTTAGGGAGATTTTGGGAACGCACGTAGAGCAGAAGGGATCTTTTGTCAATGAAAATGGTCTTCGTTTCGATTTTTCACATTTTGAAAAGCTTTCTGAAGAGCAGATAAGGGCTGTGGAAAATCGTGTAAATGAGATGATAAGAGCCGATATCCATCTTGAAGAAAAACGTGACGCCACTATGCAGGAGGCTAAACTTATGGGAGCTATCGCTCTCTTTGGAGAGAAATATGGGGATAAGGTTCGCGTAGTGAAATTCGGCCCGAGCGTGGAACTTTGTGGTGGGTGTCACACATCATCTACAGGAAAGATTGGCCTATTTAAAATCCTTGGAGAGTCTGCAATAGCCGCCGGTGTTAGAAGGATTGAGGCTATAACTGGGGAGGATGCAGAAAAGTATGTAGTAGATTTACAAGATACTGTAAAAAAAGCACGTGCGGCTTTTAATAATACTCAGGATTTAATGGGTGCTATTCAAAGGCTTCAGGACGAAAATGCTCTATATAAGAAGCAGGCAGAGGAGTATGCTCGTCAAAAGGCACAGTTGTATGCTGATGATTTGGCCGGAAATGTCGAATTTGAAGGTAATTTGAAATTGATCAAACTCACCGAGTGTGAAGATCCAGTTTTATTGCGAGAAGCTGCCAATTATCTACAAAAAAAGGAGAAGGGGACGGCTCTTGTCGCTGCGTATAAAGTAGATGGAAAGCCTCAACTAGCCCTTATGTACACTTCCGATCTTGTGCAGGCTGGAAAAAATGCAGGTAAGGACATACGGACAGCAGCTAAATTTATATCTGGTGGTGGCGGCGGACAGCCCGGATTTGCAACAGCGGGAGGAAAGGATGTGGATGGATTGGCTAGTGCCTTTGATGCCTTAGTGGAAGCTGCAAAGTCTTGAATTTAGAGAATGAAGAGGCTGGACCGATTTGTACTAAAGGCTTTTGTGGGACCGTTTATCGCGGTTCTGCTTGTCGTGGTGTTCATCCTCGTTATGCAGTTCCTTTGGGTATATATCGATGAACTCGTAGGAAAAGGGCTTGGGCTTAAGGTTATACTCGAATTTTTGATGTGGGGGACTTGTACCATCCTTCCGATGGCGCTTCCTTTGTCTACACTTCTGTCTTCCATGATGGTTATGGGGCAGATGACGGAAAATAATGAGCTTATGGCTATAAAGGCCAGTGGCATATCTTTAGTTAGGGTTATGACGCCACTGACTATAGTGTCGGCCATTATAGCAGTAGCAGCTTTTTTCATTGGAAATAATCTTGTCCCTAAGGCCTATAATGAGATTTATACACTTCGAGACGATATCGGAAAGACAAAATCTGAAATTAAAATTCCGTCAGGAACCTTTTATGATGGCATAGAAAATTATGTAATACGTGTAGAAGACCAAGGCGAAGATGGCATGATGCATTCGGTTATGGTTTATGACCACACGAAGAAAAAAGGTAATGTGTCAGTAACCATTGCGGATTCTGCAACTATGCGACTTTCTAAGGCAAAGGATTATCTGATTTTCACTTTGTATAATGGCGTTAATTATCAAGAAGATAATAATCGTAAGAATGGCACGCAAGAGCATCAACTTCAGCGTATAGCCTTTGACAAGCAACAGCTGGTGATTCCTTTGTCAAATTATGCCTTTGAGAAATCAGACGATGCGAGATATGGTAATCAGATAAAGGCGCAGAGATTGAACTCTCTTGTAGTCGAGCACGATTCCTTGAATATGGTAACACAGGCTTCGTATAAAAAACATTATGAGAAGCTGTCAAAGGATAATTTTTTCACTTTTAAAGGTCAGTTGGATACCTCTTATTTGAACAAAGGCCGACAGAATTTTGAATCTGCCGATTTTGGTAAGTGGAAGAGCCGTAGAGCAAAGATAAACGCACTTGAAAGAGCAAGGGATAAGGCCAATTATATGGCTTCTGAGTTAAATAATTTCAGTAGTGAGAATTATGTCGATCATTTCTATCTTAGAAGAACAGATGTAGAGATACTGAAGCGTTTTGCTCAGGCATTGGCTTGTTTCATATTATTTTTCATAGGAGCTCCTTTGGGTGCTTTGATCGGAAAAGGCGGACTGGGAACGAGTGCGATAATCTCTGTGCTCTTCTTTGTCTTGTATTGGGTAATAGATATTTCGGGAACAAAATTGGCCAATGATGGCGCTGTCCCTCCATTTTGGGGTGCGTTTGTTTCGGCACTTGTGCTTTTCCCTATAGGGCTGTTCCTATCGTGGAAAGCAGTTCATGATTCTTCACTGAAAACGGGAAGTTTAAAGTTACAATTCAAAAAGTTAAGTAGTAAAATTTCGAATATGCTTCATAAGACACGTATTGTTTATATGGGTACTCCGGAGTTCGCCGTGGCTCCGCTTGACAACCTTATAAAACACGGATATAAGGTAGTGGGAGTAGTGACTGTGGCGGATAAGCCGAGTGGAAGAGGTCTTAAGGTTAATGAGAGCGCAGTTAAAAAGTATGCCGTAGAGCATAATATACCTGTGCTTCAGCCTATTAAATTGAAAGACCCTGAATTCCTGGCTCAATTAAAAGCCTTGAAGGCTGATCTATTTGTTGTCGTGGCATTTAGAATGTTGCCTGAGGAAGTATGGAAAATGCCTAAATTAGGTACTTTTAATCTTCATGCTGCGCTATTACCTCAATATAGAGGTGCTGCTCCTATCAATTGGGCAGTCATAAATGGTGAGAAAATAACAGGTGTGACTACATTTATGATTGATCAGAATATAGACACGGGAGGCATTATTTTGCGTCAAGAGTGTAGGATTACGCCACAAGATGATGCCGGGACTATTCACGATAAGTTGATGGAGGCAGGTTCGGCACTTGTGCTTCAGACAGTAGAGGGGATAATAGAACATAGTGTGGAGACGCGTGTTCAGCGCAGTTTCGTTCAAGGAAGCGAAGTTCTTAAGCCTGCTCCTAAACTCACACCTGAACTCCAAAATATAGATTGGAATGATTCATCTGTACAGATACACAATCTAATAAGGGGTCTAAGTCCATACCCTTGTGCTTACACTATGATTCAAAAGGAAGAGGAAAGTCCTATTTCTCTAAAGATATACGCTTCACATATCATAGAAAAAGAGGATGGAGTTGTTCCTGGTACTATAATTTCCGATGGTAAAACATATTTGGCCATAGCTACCTTAGATGGAGCGATTAGCGTAGATGATTTGCAGTTAAGCGGTAAGAAACGGATGAAGGTTGAGGATTTTCTAAATGGGTTCCGTAATCCACAACAGTGGCGGGCTCTTTGTGGAACATCGAAGGCGGAATTGGCCCGATTAAGAAACAAGTAGATGAAAAAATTCAGCAGATACGTCTATAATGAGAAGACCTTGATGTACGAGGTCCACGAGGACTCAAAGGGTACAGTGGCTCTAAAGGTACTCGCCTTTATCGCTGTAATAGTAGTCTTTATGGCTTTGTATATTGTGATATACACTAAGGTTCTCCGTTTGGATCTGCCTAAAACGGCGCGCCTGAAAAAGGAGAATGCTGAGTGGGTGGCGAAGTTCCGGATGATAGATCACGAGATGGACTTGGCGGAAACAGCGTTGGATGGTATCGAAAAACGAGATGATGATGTTTATCGTTCAATATTCGGTCTTGATGAGATACCCGAAGATGTGAAAAGAGCCGGTTTCGGTGGAGTCAATCGCTACGCCTATCTTGATGAACTTGGCGGTTCGTCTCTGCTGAAACAGATGGTAAAGAGAATGGATGTGCTAACCAAACGCTCGTATATTCAAAGTAAGGCTCTCGATGAGGTCGCTCTAGTCTCGGAGCATGCTGATAAACTAACGTCTTGTATGCCGTCTGTTCCGCCTATTGTTCCTTTGAGTGGAAGTTATCGTATATCAAGTCCTTTTGGGTATAGGGTGCATCCGATAAGAAAAGTGAGAATCTTCCACGAAGGAGTAGATTTTGCCACAGGGAAAGTGGGACCGGAAATTTTCTGTACTGGAGATGGCGTGGTAGAGAAAGTTAAGTATAATTTTTTCGGTTATGGTAATGAAGTGGTTATAAATCACGGATTTGGTTATAAGACACGCTATGCTCATATGCAGAAGATTATGGTAAATAGAGGGGAGACGGTAAAGCGCGGACAAATGATAGGTACGGTTGGTAATACCGGTGCTTCGACCGGGCCTCATCTTCATTATGAGGTGCTTTATAGAAATAGACAGGTTGATCCTATGTCCTTTATGGATTTGACTATGGGCGCAGATGAATATAAAGCTATGACTGATAAAGTGAAGGAAGAATCAGAACATTCCGACAATGGGTGATCATCGATATAAGATAGGGTCTGATTTTCTATTCAAGGAGTCGGACAAGCCGCTTCAGCGAGTGCTGCGATTCTTGGGACTGGCAGCTGCGTGTGCTTTTGTCGTCACGCTTATAGTCTATGCTATATTTGCATTGACCATTAATACCGATGTGGAAGGCAGACTCAAAAGAGAGAACAAGATGTATGAAAAACTATATCCACAATTACTTCCTCAGCAGCAGCTTCTTGAGGATGTCATATCCGGCTTGGAGTTAAAGGATGAAAAGATATATGGTGATGTTTTTCAAACCCACGCCCCTTCTGTGGATCCGATTCAGTCGCTCACTGCTTTTCCGGATGATAATATAGTGAATACCAGTCTTATATCATACGCCGCCGAGAAATCGGATTCTATGTATATCAAAATGTTTTCAGTGGAGGCCAATCTTCGCGAAGCCTTGGTTAAGGTGGCTTCAACGCCACAGAGCAGTCTTCCACCTATGCATTTGCCACTTTCTGATATATCGTTTACCCAGATAGGAGCTTCGATAGGTAATAGAACTAACCCTATTCTAAAAGCAAGGGTTCCACACAATGGTATAGATATAATAGTGCCTACTGGTACTTCTGTCCTGGCCGCGGGAGATGGAAAAGTGGTGGGAATAGAAAAGAGTAATAAGGGAATGGGTAATACTATAACTATCGCTCATAATTCGGGCTATATAACCCGTTATGCACATCTTTCCACTATCACCGTAAAGAGGGGGAGTACCATTCACGCAGGTCAGAAAATAGGCACTACGGGGATGAGTGGCTCCACGTATGCTCCACACCTTCATTATGAGGTCCTAAAAGACGGCGTTTATCTTGATCCGGTGAATTTCTTTTTCGCTTCGGTGGATTTTTATGAGTATGCCAATATGTTTTATATAGCTTCAAATACGGAGCAGTCAATGGATTGACAGCCTATGGAAAAGATCTTTTATACGATGAGTGAGGTGGCGTCGGAATTAGGTGAAAGTGTGAGTTGCATCCGTTTCTGGTGCGAATCTTTCTCTAAAGATGTTAACCCTCACAGAAATGCAAAGGGAAATAGACTATTTAGGCAGGAGGACCTTGAAACACTTCGGCTAATACAATACTTATTGAAAGTGGAGGGTCTTACAATAGAAGGGGCTAAGAAAAAGATGTCGGAGGAGCGATCTAGGATAGAAAAAAGTGTTAAAGTATTGCGAACTTTGAAGGATATAAAAAGTCGTTTGCTCGAAATCAAGCGATTTATGGGAAAATAGCGAACTTTTTTATAACTTTGCGACCCGCGAAAATAATAATAAAAGATATGTCAGAAAAAGTTAAAATCAACAAAGTTGAGACGCCTATCGATCAGCGTGAGACTTTCGTTTCTCTCTCGAAGAACTTTTCAGATGGAACACTTTCAGTAGCAGAGAAGCTTCGTGTACTATACGCGCTTCAACAGACCGATACAGAGATAGACAGGATTGTCTCTCTTCGAGGTGCACTTCCACAGGAAGTTGAGGCTATAGAGCAGGAGTTGGCTTCACTTAAATCGAAGATAGCTGCTAATAAGGAACTTATCTCAGGTTTTGAGGCTACGATAGAAAAGAATAAGAACGATATCGGAGATCTTGATAACGATATCGCCAGGTATCACGAGCAGTTAGGTAAGGTTACGAACAGTCGTGAGTTCGATTCTATAAATAAGGAACTTGAGAACCTTGGATTGCTTCGTGAGATTGCTCAGAAGCATATAAATGAGGCCCGCATGTCTATTTCGGAGAAAAAGGATGCGATAGAGGCTATTAATGATCGTATTACTATCAGGGAAGAGGACTTGGCCGCTAAAAAGTCAGAACTTGATAATATCGTAGAATCCACCGCTAAAGATGAGGCTGCTCTAGAGGCTAAAAGAAAATCATATACAGAAAAATTAGATGAGAGAACACTTAGTGCATATAATCGCATACGTGCTAGTGTACATAATCATCTTGCAGTTGTTCCGGTGTATGAGAATTCGTGTGGCGGGTGCTTTAACGCCATTACTCCACAAAAGCTTGTGGATATCGCTTCTGGAGACAAATTGGTTATTTGCGAGCATTGTGGGCGTATTTTAGTGAATCCTCTTGCTGACGCAGAATAAAGATGGCTGAGCGGAAAAGAAAATCTATATCTGATACAGTAGTAGTCGATGAAATCGGACGCTTGATGGGGATGACTCCTCCTCAAGCACTCGATGTTGAAGAGGCCGTGCTCGGTGCGATGCTATTGGAACCGGCTTGTATTGATGATGCTATAGATTCTCTTAAGCCGAATTGTTTCTATTCGGAAAGGCATCGCTTCATATTTGAGGCTATGTCCGCCTTGGCAAATGAACATCAGCCAATTGATGCTATAACGGTAGCAAGTAAATTAATACAACAGGGAAAACTTGAAGCGATAGGAGGGCCTTCCGAACTTGCCGATTTGGCTGGCAAGATAGGGTCAGCGGCTCATATTGAGTCGTATATTTCTATTTTGAAACAGAAGGCCATTCAAAGGGATTTGATTACGGCGGCTCACGATATTCTCAAGAATTCGTATGATGAAGAGTTGAATGTGGATGACCTTGTTGATAGGTCGCTTACAGATGTTTTCAAGGCTACGCAGAGTAGTGATAAACAGGGTGTTCAAGATATCGGCTCTATTATTAATCAAGCTCTCGATCGCCTTGATGATATGCAGAGTAAGGAAGGACTTAGTGGTGTCCCGTCAGGCTTTCCTTCTCTTGATAAGGTTACTAACGGATGGCAGCCATCGGATTTGATAATATTGGCGGCCCGTCCTTCAGTAGGTAAAACTGCTTTTTCCCTTAATGTTGCAAGGAATGCGGCCGTGGATAATAATATTCCAGTGGCATTCTTCTCTTTGGAGATGTCTTCGATTTCGCTAGCCATGCGTCTTATGACTTCGGAATCAGGGTTAAGTGCCGATAAAATAAAGGGTGGAGTAAAACTTGAGAACGACGAGTGGAATTTACTTGAACAAAGTTTAAGTCGTCTAAGAAAAGCCCCTTTATATGTGGATGAGACACCGGGGCTTCCTATTATGGAATTCCGTTCTAAGGCTAAGGCTCTCGTGAAACAAAAAGGTGTAAGGCTGATAATAGTCGATTATCTTCAGCTTATGCAGGGTCCAAGTGATACCAAAGGGATGCGTGAACAGGAGGTCGCCGCTATATCTCGAATGTTGAAAGGGACAGCGAAGGAATTGAATGTGGCTATTATAGCATTATCACAGTTGTCAAGAAATTCTGTTCAGCGACAGGGTGGTGGTGGAAAGCCTATCCTATCGGATTTGCGAGAGTCGGGAAGTATCGAGCAGGATGCAGATATGGTCATCTTTATTCACAGGCCGGATTTTCTCGGACTTTCCGAGGGCCCTCAGGATAAGGAAAAAACACAGATTATAATAGCAAAGCACCGTAACGGGGAGACAAAGGACATAGATATGTTGTATAAGGGAGAGCGTTTGAAGTTTGTAGAAGTAAGCGATGCCCTTTATCAAGACACTCCGGAGTATGAGTCGAAAATGAATGTTGCTTCGGACTATGATATACAGCCAGATCCACAGCCATGGTAGAAGAAATCAAACATATAGGCAGAATTGTGGATATTACTCCTCAAGGAATAATTGTGGAGATTATTGCAGAGGATGCTTGTGCTTCTTGTCATGCCGCTTCGTTATGTGGAATGTCTGAATTGAAGAAAAAACAGATAGATGTTCCTTTGGTGCCAGGATATGAAGTGGGAGAAGAGGTTTGGGTGAATATGAAACGTTCATTAGGCATGAAGGCGGTGTGGGTAGCATATATATTTCCTTTGATTTTGATGACAGCAGTGTTGCTGATACTAAACGCATTGAGCGTAAGCGAGGTTATATGCGGATTGGGTGCCATAGGAATAGTGGCTTGTTATTATTTAGTTGTATACTTGCTGCGTAACGTGTTGAAAAACGAATATACTTTTTATATTAAGAAGAAATGACTAATACGATTATCTTAACTATTGTCGTTTTATCAGTGTTAGGATTGGTGCTTGCGCTGGTCTTGTTTCTGGTAGCGAAGAAGTTCAAGGTGGAAGAAGACCCTCGAATCGATGAGGTTGAGAAGGTTATGCCAGGGGCCAATTGTGGCGGCTGTGGTTATGCAGGATGTAGAGCATTTGCCCAAGCTGCTGTGGAGGCCGGCAATTTGGATAATAATTATTGTCCGGTCGGTGGTAATGAAGTAATGAAGAAAGTGGCCGGAATTTTGGGTTATACGGTTAAAGAACAAGCTCCTATGGTAGCGGTTGTGCGTTGCAATGGAAGTTGTTCTGCCCGTGCACGCCTTAATGTTTATGATGGAGCGAAATCGTGTAAGGTAAAAGCCGCTTTATATAGTGGAGATACTGGATGTGCTTATGGTTGTTTGGGCTGTGGCGATTGCGTTTCGGCCTGTATGTTCGGGGCTATTGTTATGAATCCTACGACAGGTCTTCCTGAAGTGGATGAAAACAAGTGTACAGCGTGTGGAGCTTGTGTTAAGGCTTGTCCTAAGTCGATTATAGAATTGCGTAACAAGGGTCCTCGTTCGATGCGTGTCTATGTTTCTTGTGTAAATAAGGATAAGGGCCCGGTAGCGAGGAAGGCCTGTAGCGTTGCATGTATAGGGTGCGGAATGTGTGCAAAAACTTGTACGCATGGGGCTATAAGTATTGAAAATAATTTGGCATATATCGACTTTAATAAATGTAAATTATGTCGTGAGTGCGAGGCAGTTTGCCCGACGGGTGCCATCCATGGTGTTGGATTTCCTAAGCCTTTAGATAAGGAGGCATTGAAAGCTAGAATTGCGGAACGGGCAAAGAAAGCACGTGAAGCTGCTGCCGCTGAAAAGGCCAATGTAAAACCAGTAGCAGAGAAAAAGGAGGAAAATAATGCGTAAAGTTACATTTAGTATCGGTGGTGTGCATCCTGCAGATTCGAAATTTTCCAGGAATTGCGCCATAGAAGTTTTGCCTTTGCCTCAAACGATGTATGTGTCTATGTCGCAGCATCTTGGCGCTCCAGCTACTCCTATAGTTTCTGTCGGAGACAAGGTTAAAGCAGGACAGGTAATTGCAGAACCATCAGGATTTATATCAGCTTTTGTTCATTCTCCAGTAAGTGGCACAGTGAAGTCTATATCTGCGCGTGCCGATTTGGCCGGGAAAATGGTCGCACACATAGAAATAGCAGTAGAAGGCGATGAATGGGCAGAAGGGATAGATCTTACTCCCGAGTTAAAAACGGATATTCCACAGGATAGAGATTTTATACTTTCACGCGTAAAAAATAACGGAGTAGTGGGCTTAGGTGGTGCTACTTTCCCTACACACGTAAAACTTAATCCTGCACCAGGAAGTAAGGCAGAATGTCTTATTTTAAATGGAGCAGAGTGTGAGCCTTATCTAACTAGCGATTTTCGCATAATGTTGGAGCGCACAAAGGAGATAATTGTAGGCGCGGCCATAATGCAAAAGGTCTTAGGTGGGTGTAGAACCGTGATAGGAATAGAGGAAAATAAACCAGAGGCTATAGAGGCGATGACGCGCGCATTGGCAGAACTTTCTTATGACGGAATAGAGGTGCTTACATTGAAAAAAAGGTATCCGCAAGGTGGTGAGAAACAGCTAATAGATGCAGTAATGCATCGTCAGGTTAAATCTGGCGGGCTGCCTATAAGTGTGGGGGCTGTAGTGCAGAATGTAGCGACAGCATTGGCCGTATATGAAGCTGTTCAGAAAAATAAGCCACTCGTAACTAATACGCTTACTGTTACGGGGGATTGTTTACCAGTAGAAAAGCAACATAATTATCTATTTAGAATAGGAACTCCGTTAAGTTATATCGCTGAATATGCTGGTGGAATTCCTGAAGGAGCAGCTAAGATAATAAGTGGAGGCCCTATGATGGGAAAAGCTATATCCAATATTGATGCGGCTTGTGTAAAAGGGTCGTCGTCTATACTATATCTCAGTAGAGAGGCTACGCTTCGTAAGCCGGAATCTGCTTGTATAAGGTGTGGGCGTTGTGCCGAGGCTTGCCCTATGGGCTTGGAACCATTCCTCTTGAAGAGGTTGGGTGCTGTAAGCGATACAGAGGGTTTGGAGAAGAATGCAGTTCAGGATTGTATTGAATGCGGATGTTGTTTGTATAGTTGTCCTGCAAATATCCCGCTTCTTGACTATATTCGTCAGTATAAAGGACAGGTTATGGGTATTATGCGAGCACGCGCGGCTGCCGCAAAAAAATAGAAGTGTTCATTATGAAAAATACTTTACTAGTATCACCATCACCACATATCCACGCAGCAGTAAGTACTAGATCACTCATGCGTGATGTGATAATCGCTCTTACTCCGGCGATTATAGTGTCGATTTTGTTTTATGGATGGAGCGAATTGTTGGTGTTGGCCGTTAGTGTGGTCTCTTGTGTGCTATTAGAGTGGGCCATTACTAAATATATGTTAAAGGCTCCCAGCACTATAGGCGATTTATCTGCTGTGGTGACAGGCTTGCTGCTTGCTATGAATCTGCCTTGTACTACACCATGGTGGGTTGTCTTTATAGGGGCAGTGGTTTCCATAGGGGTGGCAAAGATGACTTTCGGCGGAATTGGCCAGAATCCATTTAATCCTGCCATAACGGGTCGTGTGTTTTTGCTGATATCGTTTCCTACATATATGACAGATTGGACAATTCCTTCTGGATTTATTCATTCTAGTGATGCAGTTTCCGGTGCTACTCTTTTAGGAAGATTTGCCGAAGGTGGAGTAGATGCAGTGGCGGGGACAGATTATTTGAATACTTTGTTTTTGAATATAGGCGGTTCGGCAGGTGAAATCAGTACATTTGCGCTATTGTTGGGTTTTGTATATCTGCTTATTAGAAAAGTGATAAAGCCGTGGATAACGCTAAGTATTTTTGCGACTGTGGCTGTATTTAGTGCTATATTTTGGCTGATAGATCCATCTACTTATACTGATCCTCTTTTTAACCTACTGACAGGTGGTGTCGTTTTAGGCGCCTGCTTTATGGCTACCGACTATGTGACTTCTCCTATGAGCACAAAGGGTGGCATTATATATGGTGTAGGTATTGGCCTGCTGCTTATGTTGATACGTTATTTCGGCGCTTATCCGGAGGGAATGAGTTTCGCAATACTTATAATGAATATGACGGTGCCACTATTGAATAATTGGTGTCATCAGAAAAAATATGGGAGGTCATAGTTATGGCAGCAGTTTCAAATTTGAAAAATATGGTTCTATGCCTTACCGGGGTGTGCTTGTTTTGTTCGGCGATCCTTGGTACAGTGTATGTCGTTACGGAGAAGCCAATAGCTCAAGCCAACCAAAAGGCAGTAGATGATTCGATAAAAAAAGTCTTGCCAGAGGGTGGAGAGTTGTCCACTTCGAGTAGTATCTCCATGGATGGTGTAGAGTATGAGTATTATACTCTTTCAAATAACAATGACATAGTGGGTTATGCTGTTAAGAGCAGCGCTAATGGCTTTGGAGGTAAATTGGTTCTAATGGTGGGTGTTTTATCCGATGGAACTGTTTATGATACATCGGTGTTATCTCATAGCGAAACGCCAGGTTTAGGGGCCAAGTGTAGTTCGGATCCAAGTTTTGCCGGCCAATTTAGAAATCGTGCTTCATCTTCACCATTCGCAGTAAAGAAGGATGGGGGAGAGATAGATGCAATTACTGGGTCCACTATCACCTCAAGAGCATATATTAAGGCTGTTAATGATGCAGTTAAAGTTGTCAAATTATTAGAAGAAAGGTAGAAATGGGAAAAAATTTATCACTTGTAGCAAAGGGGATTATTAAAGAGAATCCTACTTTTGTGCTCGTTTTGGGTATGTGTCCTACACTTGCCACTACTACTTCTGCTATGAATGGATTGGAGATGGGATTGGCTACCATGTTCGTGCTTATTCTCTCTAATATAGTTATTTCTTTAATAGCGCCTATAGTGCCTGATAAAGTTCATATTCCAGTTTATATTGTAGTTATCGCTACTTTTGTGACTGTTTTACAATTAGCGATGCAGGCGTATGTCCCAAGTATATATCAGACATTGGGATTGTTTATTCCTCTTATCGTTGTGAATTGCATCGTACTCGGAAGAGCGGAGGCTTTCGCTTGTAAGAATGGGCCTTGGGCTTCGGCTCTTGATGGCCTTGGAATAGGTATAGGATTTACATTATCTCTTACGATAATAGGACTAATAAGGGAGATTTTGGGAAGCGGTTCGGCTTTTGGACTGAAGTTTATTCCGGGTGATGGAATTCTTGCTTTCGTTCTGGCTCCCGGTGCTTTTATGGTTTTAGGCTATCTTATGGTGTTGTTTAATAAATTCTTCAAGAAATAGGGTATGGAATACATATTAATTATAATATCGGCGATATTTGTAAATAACATTCTTTTGTCGCAGTTTTTGGGAATTTGCCCGTTTTTGGGAGTGTCCAATAAACTAAGCACAGCGACAGGAATGTCAGGTGCGGTATGCTTTGTAATAACGCTAGCCACTGTGGTTACTTACCTTATAAATAAGTATTTGCTGTTGAGATTTAATTTGGAGTTCCTTCAAACTATAGCCTTTATTCTAGTAATTGCTGCTTTGGTGCAGATGGTGGAGATAGTTCTTAAGAAAATAAGCCCATCATTGTATCAGGCTTTAGGAATATTTCTTCCTTTGATTACTACTAATTGTGCAGTGTTGGGCGTGGCGATTACAGTAGTTACTAAAGAGTTTACCCTTAATGGTGATAAGGCGCAATTGCTGAATTTGGGGCAAGCCACTGTGTATGCTTTAGCTACTTCACTGGGCTATGGACTTGCGATGATTTTATTTGCGGGTCTTAGAGAGCATCTTAGTGGCAATAACGTGCCTAAGGCATTTAAAGGCCTTCCTATAGCTTTAATTACGGTGAGTATTATGGCTATGGCCTTTTTCGGTTTTTCTGGAATGGTAAAGATCTAATCCGGGATGAAAAAACTAATCAATACTAAATATTTATGAAACTAATACCAAAGTTATGTTTAATTATTGCGGCTCTCTCTTTGAGTTTTACCTCCTGTGAGCCGGTTAATGATCCGGAAAATCCGGGTACTATAGTTCCTCCCGATCCCGGTCTGGACCCAGAACCGAACCCGGATCCTGAACCTGATATAGATCCCATAAAGCCTCATCCGTCGTCTATTACATTTTCAGAGATAATAGAAAAAGGATCAGGCAATTATGAAGTGAAGTCTGCTGTAGTTGTGGCTGCAGGTTCTTTTAATTTCGTGGTGACGGATGGTACGGCGTATATGCTGTTATATGATCCAGATAAGACGATTTCGCTTGGCGATGAACTTTCTTTAGATGGTGAAGTTAAGGAATTTAACGGAGTGCCGGAGTGGAATAAACCAAGTATGGAGCTCGTGTCGTCCGATCGTAAGTTTAATTATACTGAACCTGAAGAAATCACAGAGGCTTTCATAAGAAGTCAAGCTTCAAAAGCGACGATAACTTATGGCAAGGCGGTCGGGACTAAGAATGGGTATAAAGTAAGTGTAGGCGCAGAAGTATTATATACTTATTCTAATATCGCAGTTCCAGATGGGGATGTGACGATATATGGTTATACCATAGGATATGCGCCTAAATACGATAATGTTAATTTCGTAATTACAAAGTATGTCCCATCGGAGATTGTAGATCCTGATCCAGAGCCAGACCCGGATCCAGAACCTAATCCAGATCCAGATCCTAATCCGGGCCCATCGTCAAATCGCTATTCTTGGGCGGAGTTGCCTTTGATGTATGATGAGGATAATAATGGGGTGCACGATAATGATTCTAATATTTATTATGCTACGCATTTTACCGATTTGAAATCGCCTAGCGGTGGAGATGCTCGTAATTATACTGTATGCTTTAGCGGTGAGCATCATTGTCCTATATGGGTAGCTGCTCCGCGGCATAGTATGTATCAAAATAAGGGTACCAATAGGACAAATGCATATAAAGTAGATCCTAAAATCCCTTCAGATGTCCAATATCATAGCAAAACCACGGGTGGAGGATGCAATAAAGGTCATATGCTAGGCTCTGCTGAGAGATTGGCCTCAAGAAAAACTAATGAACAGGTGTTTTATTATACAAACATAGCACCTCAACTACAGAGTGGCTTTAATACCGGAGGTGGCGGATGGAATACATTGGAGGAATATGTTGATGGTCAGGTATGTTCTGACACTCTTTACATAGTTGTAGGCTGTTATTTCGAGAAGTTTACAGACGGCTACGGCAACACGGTATCGCCTAAAACTATTTCCTTTGGCGGTCGTAACGATGTAGACATGCCTACTATGTTCTATTATGCTCTTCTTAGGACCAAGAAAGGTAATACTAAAAAATCATTAAAGAATTGCTCCGCTTCTGAAATGAAGTGTGCTGCATTTGTGCGTTCGCATACAAATGATTTAAAGGGTCAAAAGGTTACCTCTCGAGAGATGATGTCAATCTCCGATTTGGAAAAAATTACAGGAATTAAGTATTTTGAAAATGTCCCGAATGCTCCTAAAACGAGTTTCTCGGCATCGGAGTGGGGTTTATAAATTATGGTTGAATTAATCGTTTTCCTTTTAGGCGCGATGACCGTGTCCTTCATGTGTTCAGTACTGGAAGCGGTATTGATGTCTACTCCAATATCTTACATTACTATGCGAGAGGAGGAAGGCTATGGTCCTGCGAAGAAGATGAAGGATTTTAAGCAGAATTCGTCGCGGCCCATTGCGGCTATTCTTTCACTTAATACTATTGCCAATACGATTGGTGCGGCAGGTGTTGGCCGTCAGGCAACGCTTGTTTTTGGAAGTGAGTGGTTCGGCCTGGTGAGCGCAATAACGACGATTCTCATTTTGATATTTTCGGAGATAGTGCCTAAAACGATAGGAACTCATGGTTGGCGCTCTCTTATGGGATTTGCTACGACCACTATTAGTATTTTAATAGTCATCATGTTCCCATGTGTGTGGCTTATAGAGAAGCTGCAAAAGCTGATAACGCCTAAAGAAAACGAGAATGCAGTTTCCAGAGACGAAGTGTCTGCTATGGCAAATGTGGCGGAAGAGGCTGGCGATTTGGAGGAAGACGAGAATGAAATTATTCAAAATGTTATTAATCTTGACGAAATTAAGGCGAGCGATGTTATGACTCCGCGTGTGGTTTGTGCGACTGCTTCCGAGTTTATGACATTACGTAATTTCTTTAAAGATAAGCATTTCAAGGCGCATTCCCGTATTCCCGTTTATACGGATAACGACGAATACATTACTGGTTATGTTCTTCGTATGGATGTCTTGCAATTAGTGGCGGAGGATAAATTTGACAAGACATTATCGGAGATAAAAAGGCCAATCGCAAGTTTTGACAAGGATACACCTATGGATAAGGTGTGGGATGAGATGCTCGAACATAATGAGCAGATATCGATAATTATCGATGAGTATGGTAGTTTTCAGGGTATCTTAACTCTTGAGGATGTCATAGAGACTATCATGGGAAGTGAGATTGTCGACGAGCGTGACTCTGTAAGGGATATGCAGCAATTGGCTCTTGCTCAATGGAAAAAACGTAATGCCGTAGATAAATAATAGTTGAATCGGTACTTGATATTAATAGAGGGGGAGCCCGCATCGGCCTCCCCTTGTTCGTTTTATAAGATTAGCACGATGATGAAAATTTTGATTTCAATTCTGTGCACAGAAAGGTCCAATCACACAAAATCGCAATACATGCCTCTCCGGAGGGTTACATTTCAACTTCAATTTGTACTTTGGCTAGACCATCATAAAAATCTCCAGCATCATCAAATTGAGGCTTAATGATATAATTTCCTTTGGTGTCTATATAACCATATTTCTTTTCTTCTTTAACACATGCTAGACCTTCTTTGAAACCAGATGCCTTCTCAAAACGGGGGCTGATTACGATTTCCATTTGACGAGTTATAAACCCGAATTTTTTATATCCCAGTTGTATATAGGAGTAATAGGTATATGTTTCTTTTCTATTGAATACCATTCATTCTCCATAATAAAACCTGGAGAATTCTCTAAATATATAAAAGAACCAGTAGGATTAATATACCCGATTATACCACTTAAGTTAACTTTAGCCTATCCATAAAAAAAGGTTCCGCATAATTATAAATTGGAGGGATAGTAATTTTTCCGTTCTTATCAATAAACCCATAACGATCTAATTTAGATGGACCATTTTCATTCCCTATAGAGATGACAGCCAAGCCTTCATGAAAATCTGATAAAAACAGAGGAATATCTTTATATATCGGTGACACGATGAAGGAACCAGTCCGATCAATGTACCCAAGTCGCTTTTTGTTGCAATTATCATAAACGACGGATGCAAGACCTTCATGAAAGTTGCTGGCCTTATAAAAGCAGGGATCAGCAACATATTCTCCATTCTTATTTATAAAGCCATACTTTCGATTGTAATTCATTACTAAAGCGAGTCCTTCGTGAAATGGTTCAGCAATGCAGAATGCGTGTCTAAAAATAGTATTCCCATTTTTATCAATGTAAAAAAACGAGGTGTTATCGGTTGACACAGAAGCGAGGCCTTCATGAAAACTTGCTTTGTTTGAATATTGTGCAGATATTATTAGTCTGACTGTATTATCAATACATCCAAATTTATCGCCATCTAATGAGACAAAAGCTAATCCTTCACTAAAGGAACAAGCTGCTTTAAAAATTGGCTGAATGATAAAGTTACCAGTATGGTCAATATAACCATATCTTTTTTCTTTCATATTAATAATCCTTGAGTCTATTATTCTTTTGCAGTTCCTAAAATTATACTATAATATATAAGACGAAAAAAGGATAGCCTAATTCAACTTGACAGTG
>DJPX01000021.1 GCA_002438635.1 Bacteroidales bacterium UBA6401 | reverse complement strand
GCACTATTAACTTGAATTGGCGATATAACAAAATATGGTACAGCACATAATGTTGTTATAAGCAAAAAATATATAACTTTCATAACAAAACCAATTCCACCACGATTAAACGATGTCCTTTGAAATATATTACTCTGCCAGGTATCTTTTATCCCCATCTTTGCCATTATAGACAAACCTAAAGTCAGCACTCCGATTAAAGCTAACTTGCGTTTGCTTCTATATAGTTCTTCATTTCTACTCATATGCCTAATCCATTATTGCTAAAATTCAAATACAAGTCTATAGGATGTTTCGTAATCTTTTTTCTCTTCCCATATGGAATTTGATAAAAAACTGTAGCATAAGATTTTATTTTCTAGTTCGGTAGAAGACAAATATTCATGATCCCCTATACTATGTGCGTGGACATATGTATACCGATGGTTCCGGATATTGCTATTTATCAATATTCTGTATTTGGCCAATTCCATTAATTCTTCAATGGCCGGCAAATACCAATCCGTTTTTGTATAAGCATAGGAATGTTCAATATTCCAAAGTATAGGGTAGTCACTTGTTAGTACTAATTTTTGGATAATTTGTTTGTTTATCTTTCCAGATTTATATGACGAAGCAAGGACTGGCGGTTGTAATGTTGAACCATAGGATTCCTTTGTCAAAGACCACTGACCATTCCATTCACATAAAGAAATAATTTTACCATGATAGCCACCTTCCTTTATGCTGAATACATAACCTTGATTTTTTCCATCATTGTAGTATTCTCCCATGCTATAAGGCGGATGTGTTATATCAGCATTTTCCATTTGCTCCTTATTTTTATAATCCTCTTCTAGTTCTTTGTTAACCTTGGCATCATTTCTAATCCCAATTAAAACGCCAATTATTATGCACGCAACAATTACTAATAATATAGACATCATATACTAGGATTCTTCATACAAATGATACTCGAACTTAACCATTATCCCATTAATCGTTCCTACTATTGTTATTTGGTTGGAACTAGAGCTAACATTAGTGTATTCGTTAGGGGCTATAAAATAATATGGCTTACCATCTTGGGTCGTTATGGAAATAGTGTTATTCGTGGAATTAATGGAATAATATCCATAAAATAAAAATTCTTGAGATGTTTGGCGCATTACAACACGGATTTCGATTTTCCCGCTGGGATATAGATAAAAGTAGTTGTGTTTGTAATTGTTTAGTATATTGCTTTCACCACTTTCTGCGCTAACAAGATTGAAGCAGGTTTTTTCTCTTGTATAATATGTGGAGAAATTTGGTACCTCATTATATGAGTTATTATGGGGACATGCGCCAAACATATTTGTGGTAGACATGAAAACCAATAGAGTAAGTAATAATTTTTTCATAATTTGGACAGCTATCAGGTTATTCATCGTAGTATCGACCGCCATGTTCTGCAATTATAGATGCCGCAAGAGACGGATCTGAACAGTCACTCCATATTTCAATTTTATAGCATTCATCCCAATCAAATCGAGAGCAGCTGCCCCAGTATCCATAAAAATACAGCTTGTTAGAATCATAATAATCATCTCGCATTAGGCGATAAAGATGATCTTTCGCGTCTTGAAAGTCGCTTTCAGAACGAAATACATAAGAACTTCTTCTATTTGACATAATAAATAATTGTAATTCGGTGACATCCCTAATCCGAACGTGTACAAAAAAAGACGTGGGAGTCATACTTTTGCTCATCCCATCATCTGGCCTTGGCTGCCAATCGTAAAGGATAAGCAACCGCAGCTAGCCCACGTCAAGATGATATGCAGTACGACACCACGCCTACACAAGCGTGGATGACCGAATTGTCATCATAAGTGGACGCTCCCGTTGCCGTTTCTTCTTTACGATTAATCAAATTGCCAAGTTTGATGATAGAAGAAAAACGTCAAGTAACGTCTTAATATGTCTTGCCCACCCATCCCTGCAATCAAATCAGCAGCATCAAGATCAATAAGTAGATACACTGTTTTGAGTGTCGGGCTAGCTGAACGGCACAAAGATAAGTTATTTTATCAAAAGAGTATCAATAGCCGGCTGAAATTTCGTAAAATGTTTAAATTTGCAAGAGTTATATATTTTGATTTTATGGGAAAGACACGGGACATCACAAATATCATCGAATCAGATTATAAAGAAATTCTGCTATGGTCCGTAGCAGTTTTGCCTTGGTTCCAGAACTTGCTTATTCTCAGCAAAAATATGGATAACGAGCGGGCTATATATTACGTCACGGAAAACATTTCAAAAGGATGAAATAGAGACTTGTTGTTGAATGAATTCTTACTTGACGGAAAAACCTGTTGTGCTTGACAACTTGGGGGTGAATCATATCGCATAAGGATATTTATTCTAACTCGAAATTCACCTTTAGGCGTGACCCTCATTTTACGCACTTCCAGAAGGGATAAGGTCTAAAGGTGATAGCAAAAAATGGTCACCTTTACCTGCTACCCTTCATAGAATACCCTACAAGGCACATTGACTTCAAAGGTGTTTTTCAGGTTCAAAAGAAGTATCGTTCTGTATTTGGTCGGTGAAAAGAAATCTTTAAATTGTTGGTGAATCTTATGTAAAAGAAAAAGTCCTAAACTCTTTGAATATTAAGAATTTAGGGCTTTTATGCGGAGAGGGAGGGATTCGAACCCCCGGAACCTTTCAGTTCAACAGTTTTCAAGACTGCCGTAATCGACCACTCTACCACCTCTCCTTTCCCAGAAAGGGATTGCAAAATTATATAAATTATTTTATTTTGCAAAATTAATTTAACCTTTCATTTAGAAATTGGATGGAATATTTAGGTGTGCAAAATGACCATTATTTCACATTCTTGATTTTTGATGTGATTGGTGTTTGAAACTACATAAGCGTTTTTAGAGACGGGTGGTCCTTTATGCAAATAAGTGAGGAGTATTTGTTATTTTTGCAGTTAAGTAAATGAAAGGATAACTGCAATCAACATCAGTTATGCCGTCTTATGGAATGAATGACGACTTGCAAAAAGTGAGTATAATGATTATTAAAGCTGAAAATATTTGTAAATCGTATGGAGACTTGGCAGTTCTAAAGAATGTCGATTTCCAAGTGGAAAAAGGAGAAATAGTTTCAATCGTAGGGGCATCTGGAGCCGGGAAAACCACTTTTCTTCAGGTTATTGGCACGCTGTTGACTCCAGATTCAGGAACTCTTGAAATCGCTGGAATTAATGCTTTAAGGGGAAGTGAGCGGGAGTTATCAGAGTTTAGAAACAAGCACTTAGGTTTCGTTTTTCAGTCACACCACTTACTCCCAGAGTTTACTGCGCTTGAAAATGTGTGCTTGCCGGCCTTGATAGCAGGAGAAAAGGAAGGTCAAGCAAAAAGACATGGAGTGGAGTTACTTGAAAAAGTGGGCTTGTCAGGCAGGTTGGATCATAAACCATCTCAACTTTCAGGTGGCGAACAGCAGAGGGTTGCCATAGCACGCTCACTTATCAATGAACCTGATGTTCTCTTGGCAGACGAACCTACTGGTAATTTGGATTCTAATACTAAATCTGAAATACACAAGTTGCTGTTTACTCTTCGTGAAGAGTTGTCTCAGACCATAGTAATAGTAACGCACGACCCTCTTCTGGCATCGCTATGCGATAGAGAGTTGGAAATGTGCGATGGTAGATTTGTCTAAATATGTCGGTGTTTCATTTTAAGCGCTTTGATGTTCGAAATGACACTTCGGCGATGAAGGTGGGAACGGACTCCGTGCTGTTGGGAACTTGTGCTCTTTTGCCTTTGTCGGTAGAGCGTGCGCTAGATGTGGGTACTGGCACTGGGGTGGTGGCCCTGATGCTCGCACAGCGTCTTGGCGTTAATTTTTTGCACATTCAAGGCATTGATATCGACCCTGCTTCAGTGCAGGAGGCTCGCTATAATTTCGCATCTTCGCCGTGGGCAGAGCGCTTGTCTGTATGCCAATGCTCGCTACACGATTGGCCTATTAGGAAGAATGCGTATGATCTTATAGTGTCCAATCCTCCTTTTTATGATGATTCACTGAAAAATCCAGACGAAAGGCAGAGCTTGGCTAGACATACTATCTCGCTATCCTATAGAAATATATGTGCTTATGCCTCAGGCTCGTTATCGAATGGGGGCGTGCTAGCTATGGTGCTGCCATCGGATGTGGAGAGGCAGCTCGTTCGTACAGCGGTAAGTTTCGACTTGTACCCCAAGCAGATAACATACATTCGCACGACTTCTCGAAAGCCTATTAAAAGGATAGTGGCTAATTTTACTAAGTCAACACTTCGCCCTCAGTGCGACACCTCAGAAGTGGTAATGATGCAGGATGGAAAATTCACAGCGCAGTATCTTTCTATGGTAGAGCCATTTTTGGATATTAAGTAAGCTTCAAAAAATAACTTGATAGCCTTTGATTATGTCATCAGTCACATTGGTACATTCCTTCTTCTAAAATAATCTGTCCTCGAAAATTTCATACCAATCCGACGCAATTTATTTTTTATGTTACCAAGTATTAGAATGGACAACAGGGTAGGGTATATTTAAATGTTTATTAGTAAATTTGTGGGATATAACGTAAAACCAATTTTTAATTTAATATATATGTCAGATATACAGAATCTTCAAAGAATAGCTTCCCAAGTACGAAGAGATATCGTGCGCATGGTTAGCATGGCAAAATCCGGACACCCGGGTGGCTCTTTAGGCATTGCAGATGTAATGACTGCGCTATATTTCAATGAGATGAGACACAATCCTAAGACTTGGACTAGAGATGGTAAAGGCCAGGATATGTTCGTGCTTTCTGCTGGGCATTTAGCTCCCGTTTACTATAGCGTGCTTGCCCGTAGTGGTTATTTTCCAACAAAGGAATTAGGTACTTTACGCCAATTTGGTTCTCGACTTCAAGGACACCCCTGTGTGACAGACCATCTTCCCGGCGTCTTTATGCCTTCGGGCTCGCTTGGCCAAGGCCTTTCGGTTGCCGCAGGGATGGCATTGGGTAAAAAGCTAGAAGGAGATCCTAATCGCGTGTATGTTTTATGTGGAGACGGTGAAAGCGAAGAAGGAGAGATTTGGGAGGCTGCGATGTGGGCTCCCCATCATAAGGTGGATAACCTAGTCGCCTTTACAGACTTGAATGGCTTACAGATAGATGGCGCTACTACATCGGTAACGGGAATTAATGACTTGTCGGACAAATGGTTGGCCTTCGGATGGGATGTGATAGATGCCGATGGAAATGATATGGAAAGCGTGTTAAAGGCTTTTGAATTTACACACAATCACAACGGAAAGCCTAAGATGATTCTGTTCCATACGGAGATGGGACATGGTGTTGACTTTATGGCTAATAATCATAAGTGGCATGGAAAAGCTCCTAATGCTCAGGAGTGTGAATTGGCACTTTCTCAATTAGAAGAAACCTTAGGAGATTTTTAGTATGAAAAAATATATAAATTCAGGGAATAAAGATACCAGGAGTGGCTTTGGCATAGGTCTATTGGAAGCCGGAAAAATCAATTCGAAAGTTATGGCTCTGACGGCAGATTTAACAGGCTCTGTCAAGATGGATGCCTTTGCGTCGGCTTTTCCGGAGCGTTTTGTTCAGTGTGGTATAGCAGAGGCTAATATGGTAGGAGTTGCTGCAGGTTTGGCTGTTACTGGAAAGGTGCCTTTTATAGGATCATTTGCAGAGTTCGTAACAGGACGAGTGTATGACCAGTTGCGTCAAGAGGTGGCTTATGGACATACAAATGTAAAAATTGCTTCATCTCATGCTGGTATAACACTTGGAGAAGATGGCGCGACACATCAAACTATGGAGGATATAGCGCTTATGCGAGCTCTCCCGGGTATGGCAGTAGTAGTCCCATGCGATTATAATCAGACAAAGAATGCCACTATTGCGGCAGCTCTTTATGATGGACCAGTATATTTGCGTTTCGGACGTCCATCTATTCCTAATTTCACTCCAGAAAACGAGAATTTTGAAATAGGAAAGGTGTATGTTCTAAACGAGGGACATGATGTAACCATTCTTGCATGTGGCTATATGGTGTGGGAAGCGCTTCAGGCAGCAGAAAGACTTGAAGAGCAAGGAATAAGAGCAGAGGTTGTAAATGTTGCCACCATTAAGCCATTAGAGGAGGACGCTATAGTCGAGAGCGTAAAAAAAACGGGATGCGTGGTAGTTGCCGAAGAGCACAATATGGCAGGAGGCTTAGGCGAGGCCGTATCAGGAGTATTGGCCCGTAGACTGCCAAGTCCTGTGGAATTTGTGAATGGAGAGGATCGTTTCGGCCAATCAGGAACCCCATCCCAGCTTATGGCCGCTTATGGCTTGAATGCTGATGCTATAGTTGAAAAGGTGAATAAGGTAATAAGTAGAAAGTAATGGTAGAGTACCCTTCGAGCCAGTGGGCCGATTATGAGCTACTTGATAGTGGGAATGGAGAAAAGCTGGAACGTTTCGGGCGGGTGGTTATGGCCCGTCCTGAACCTAAGGCTTTGTGGAATAAAAGTTTAGCGGAAGGAGAATGGGATCGATTGGCATATACACGATTTGTCCCAGGGGCAGGATTTGGAAAAGCTGGGAAAGAGGATAGTGGTACATGGAAAAGGGCTAAACAGATGGATGACCAGTGGTTCATAAGATACCCGGGTCAGCAAAAGGGCTTGAATTTTAGCCTACGATTAGGCCTTACATCATTCAAACATGTGGGTGTTTTTCCAGAGCAAGCTCCGAATTGGGAATATATTTATTCTCATTGTCACACAGGTATGAAGGTGCTGAATTTATTTGCATATACCGGTGCGGCTAGTCTAGCGGCGCGTGCAGCAGGAGCAGATGTAACTCATCTTGACTCTGTACGACAGGTCGTTACTTGGGCTCGGGCTAATATGGAACGAAGTAAAATGGATGGGATTCACTGGGTCGTGGAGGATGCTATGAAATTCGTTAGAAGAGAGGCTAAGCGAGGTCACAGATACGATGGCATAATCTTGGACCCACCAGCGTATGGGCATGGCCCGGATGGAGAGAGATGGAAATTGGATGATTGCCTTTTTGATATGTTATGCGAGGTGGACAAGATTCTCTCTCCTATAAATAGTTTTATGGTGTTGAACCTTTATTCTAACGGATATAGTGCTCTTCTAGGTGAAACTATTGTAAAACAGGCTTTTAAATTAGGGGTCAATTATAAAATAGAAAGCGAGGAGCTTGCCTTGCGTGACAGCTTCGGTAAAAATCTTCCGCTTTCCATCGTGGTACGACTTAGTCGTTAGGATAAAAAAAGGGGCTTATCAAGCCCCTTTTCGATTAAGAATGGATGTCTATCAGTTCTTTAAGTTTATTCTCAAGACTTGAAGACATTTCTTTTTCCCCATGCTGGTTAAGCCTATCCGCTAAAAGGAATATGTACTGCGCATAATCCTCACATTCTGATTGAGCAAGACTTCCGAATTTAAGATAGAAATTGGCACCATGTACTAATTCTGCTGATAATTTATCGGCAAGTGCGATGGCCTTATCGTGCTCTCCTAATTCGAAATAGAGGTTAATAGCCTCCACTACCATATAGTTGTTATTTTGAAATCCTATAGGAATAGCGTCAAGTGGGTATACAGTCATTACTTGTGCCATCTTATTCAACATTTCAAGAGCTCGCTCGTTTTGCTTTTTTTCTAGGAACACTTTAGCGCAGGTTACGAATAATTGCCTTATACTCATGACTCCCAAGTGCGTATAGTAATTCTGGTAGTCGATAAAATAGTCATCTCTCGAAACCGCGTCGAATTTATATACGGAAGTCATTTTATAATAGAGGTCGTCGCTATCAACCCACCCAGGTTTCAATGTACTTGGCTTGTTTTTGAATGGGATAAATTCAAAGGAGTATCCATTATAAGTCAGATAATCCTTTTGACCAATATTTATTTCTCCGCCCATATTAAGCATATTGAGTGGTCTAGACCAGTCATAACCATCTAGGAAGTCTAAAAGAAATAACTCTGGTTTTGTTAGATAATCCTTTCCTTTTGGAATAGTTAAGATAATGCTGTCCTGAATCTTATCTGCATATTTCTCATCTACAATACCACTTTTTAGCACGTTGGCTTTATTTACGGGAATTACTATTTTCCTCGAAGGAATATAATCCACCTTTTTACCACTAGACATGCTCACCTTGGCCTTAGGATGCCTGAATACTTGCATAACATCGTGTATGTTCATGGCTTCATCTCGGCTATCCACTATAGGGATGTATTCGTTTGTTCCATAGAGGTATTGCTTGTAAGGAACAGATAAAGGCAGTGGAGCAGACTCGTTGACAGCATATTTCATCTGGTCTATATGCCAATCGGTTCCTAGTAGCGAGGTGTTTACGATGCGCACATCGGTGCGGATACTTTCCACTTCCTGAGCATACCATAGCGGGAATGTATCGTTGTCTCCATGAGTTATCAATATGCCATTCTTACCTACAGAATTTAGGTAGTTGCGCGCTATTTCTACGGCTGTGTATCTGTTAGATCTGTCGTGGTCATTCCAGTTCTGTTGCGCCATAAGTGTCGGAACTCCAAGGCATAGAATACTTACGGCCAATCCTGCCCACTGTAGTTTCTTCTTAGAATTTAGAGCGTTGAATAGTGCCGCAACGCCTAATCCTATCCAGACGCTGAAAAAGTAGAATGAGCCTGCGTAAGCATAGTCTCTTTCTCTCACTTGATAAGGTGGCTGATTTAGATAAATAACTATAGCTATACCAGTCATAAAGAACATCAGGAAATTGAGAAAACACCCGCGTCTATCTTTTTTGAAATGAAAACAGAGCCCTATTATACCCAGTAGCAAAGGCAGAAAAAAGTAGTGATTCTTGCCTTTATTGTGTGATAATATCTCAGGGGCATCACTTTGATCTCCAAGTCTGGCGTTGTCGATGAATTTTACGCCACTTTCCCAGTTGCCGTGAAATAAATTTCCTGGAACGGGAGAATGAATGTCGTTTTGTCTTCCGACAAAATTCCACATAAAATATCTCCAATACATCCAATTACATTGATAATCAAAGAAATATTTAAGGTTTTGACCCATCGTAGGTTTTCCTGTTTTCCCATTTGTGTAGTATTGGTAAAATTTACTATAGCTACCATCGGGCGAATCAGTCCACATACGAGGGAAGAGCATTTTTCCACTTGGCAGGTAGTCTGCATCAATCGGACCATCGACTTTTTTATATTTTCCATCTACCGGTGCCCAATATTTTGATGTTTTAATATCATAATCTGCTCCGTAGTATTGTCCATAGATAAGGGGAGTTTTGCCATACTGTTCTCTAGAAAGGTATCTAACGAGCGTGAAGGCATTATCTGGCTGATATTCGTTAGTCGGAGTCTTGGCGCAAGAACGAATAATGTCTATAGTGAAAATCGAGAAACCAATAGTGATTACGGTAAAGCTAAGTAGAACGGTATTGAGAAAAACTTTACCTTTTTTAAGGGTGACAAATATTCCCCAAAAGCATAATCCTAGCAAGGCTATCATAAAGAATGCAGCTCCGCTATTATACGGTAACCCTAAAATATTTACAAAGAACAGATCGAAATAAGCTGCTAATTTAGGTAACCAAGGGATGATGATAAATAGAATAAGGGCCAATATTCCTACTCCTATAAGGAAAATCTTTAGATAATCTTTAGTGTCGTATTGGTCTTTATATCTATAAAAGTACATAAAGACTAGTGCAGGAATAGCAAGAAGGTTAAGCAGGTGAATACCTATACTTAATCCCATCAGGAAGGCGATCAACACTATCCACTTTAGAGAATGTGGCTCATCTGCCTTATCGTACCACAATGTCATAAGCCAGAAAACTAAAGCGGTGAATAGGCTTGACATCGCATATACTTCACCTTCTACTGCAGAGAACCAGAATGTATCCGAGAAACAGTAGCATAAAGATCCCACCATAGCACTTGCCATTATCCCCAAGGCAGCGATGGTGCTGTATGTTCCATCTGATTGTGGGCGTATTATTCGCTTTATGAACCAGACCAATGTGAGATACAACAGCAGTATGGTAAGAGCAGAGCAGATGGCACTGGAAGCATTTACCATAGCCGCGGCGTGCTGCGCATCAGCAAATAGGGTGAAAAATTTAGCAAATAACTGGAAAACCGGATTTCCCGGTGGGTGTCCTACTTCTAATTTGTATGAAGACGCGATAAATTCCCCACAATCCCAAAAAGACGCAGTGGGTTCTATCGTAAGTAGGTAAGTTACCGCAGATATTACGAAAACAAGGGTCGCGGATAACTTGTTCCAAATGCTGAATTGTCTAGTATTCATAACCTACAAATATACGAAGAGATTTCTAAATTTAGTATCTTTGTGCACTATGGCAGAAAATGATTGGAAAAAACGACTAGGTGTGGTGTACTCAACGAATCCGGATTATAAATATGAGGAAGATTATGCTACAGAGGCTACCACGCTAGATCCAGAAAAACAGCGCTTGATCGTATCAATAGACCGAAGGGCGCGTGCCGGAAAACAAGTTACTTTAGTAAAGGGATTTGTAGGAAGTGAAGAGGACTTGTCTTCCTTAGGAAAGTTGTTAAAAGTAAAGTGTGGAGTGGGAGGAACTTCAAAAGGCGGAGAAATAACGCTACAGGGAGATCTTCGAGACAAGGTAGTATCTCTACTTAATGATATGGGTTATAAGGCTAAGCGAGGTAACTGAATATGCTTCGTTTTTTTCCTAATGGGATTCTTCGTATGGGTAGAGAAGCTCAATCTTTTGATACCCATATAGTAGTGGGTAATTGGATAGATAGCCCTCTAAACATAGCTCTTGTTATAGTGGAGTCTTTTGTGCTCCTTTTTATTTTAAAGGACATCCTTAATATCTGCGTTTCCATGGGCCCATGTATACAGCGCTGGAAACCGTTGGTAGCGTTGGAACATAATATTCATCAATCTAAGCTTAGGGACCACATAGCTTTGTGCATTTTACCAGTTAGTGTTATGATATTGCAGTGGTCCGGCTTGTGGGGAGTTTCCTATTTAAAGATATTAGGTGGAATAGCGGCATATTATGTTATTAAAAGACTTATCTATGTTCTTGTGCCACATAGAAAAGTGGGTAGTGAACAATGGCGTTCGTGTAGGAATGCGGCCACGCTGTTTTTTATTTTACTGACTATTCTGTGGCTTTTTTCCGTGGGCTTTTTTTTAATTATAAACATTCCAATAGAGATAAAAAGATGGATTTTAGGGGTGGAGGCAGGATTTTGTATTTTGTTAAGTTTTATCCGTCAAAGGGAAATTTTATCTTCTCAATGTGGTGCTTTCCTGTCTTTTTTGTATCTTTGCGCCCTCGAAATTGTCCCTATGGCAGGGTTGGTATGTGTAATTTTGTTTGTGAGTTAGAAAATGGCTATAAAGAAGATACTTATATCGCAGAATGTTCCGGCAAACACATCGGCTTATGATGGTTTGAAGGCAAATTTCGGAGTGGAAATCGAATTCTTTCCTTTTTTTAAGATAGAACCTTTAAGCTCAAGAGAATTCCGTTCACAGCGGATTAATCTTAGTGAATACACGGCCGTTGTCTTTTCTTCCCGTGTGGCTATCGATGCGTATTTTACTCTTTGCGAAGATGCGCGATTCAAAGTCCCGGAAACCATGAAATATTTTTGCTCTACCGAACTGGTAGCTAATTATTTGCAGAAACATATAGTTTTTCGTAAACGCAAGATATTTTCAGGCGATGGTACACCGGAATCTATAGTAAAACTTATAGGAAACAAGCACCAGGGGGAGAAATTCCTTATCGCCACATTGGATTCTTCAAATGCTTCAGGGATTACATCGCTTTTCGATAGTGCTAATATAGATTATACGGTAGCGGAATTAGTAAAGCCTGTTTATCAGGACCTTACAAGTATAGATTTGTCTTCGTATGATGTGCTTGTTTTATATAATCGCTCAGATGTAGAGTCACTTTTTAATAGTTATCCTGATTTTAAACAGGGCGACATAAAGATTATATCTTATGGTAGATCGGTTGTCAAGTCTATAGAAGATGCGGGCTTAAGCATTGCTTTACAAGCTCCTACCCCTCAAGCACCATCAGTTGCAAAGGCTCTGGAACTTTTTCTTAAGGAAATTAATAATGCTTGAAAATGTCGGCTCCAACACATTCACTAAGGCTGAAAGGCTGTGTGGTAAAATGGCCATCTCTAATCTTATGGATAAGGGAAGGTGGGGAGCTGCATCGCATTTAAAGTATTGCTACTTACCATCGGGCGCAGAAAAGACTCGTATTTTAGTGAGTGTGCCTAAGCGATATTTCAAACGGGCCGTTAGGCGTAATCTTATAAAGCGTAGGATAAGGGAGGTATATAGAAAAAATAAGTCCCTTTTGGGAGATGGAATTTATGACATTATGTTTATATATTCTTCTCCTTGCATGATGCCTTACACGAATGTGGAGGAAGACATAGTATATATCCTTACAAAAATAGCCGCAAGATGAAAGTCTGGAAACGAATTTTTAATGCACCATTTATCTTTTTGATACGCTTTTATCAGAAGTGCATTTCTCCTTTGACGCCCCCGTCTTGTCGTTTTACCCCTACCTGTTCGCAGTATGCGCTGGAGGCGTTCCGTCGTTATGGACCCATTAAAGGCTTATATCTTAGTGTAAGGCGTATTCTAAGGTGTCATCCTTTTGGCGGAAGTGGATATGATCCCGTTCCATAGCAAATTTTTTAGTATCTTTGCTTTTAATGAAGAATATCCGCAATTTTTGTATTATAGCACATATCGACCATGGAAAAAGCACCTTGGCCGATAGGCTCTTGGAACTTACAGACACGCTTTCTGCAAGAGATATGGATAATCAGGTTCTGGATGATATGGACCTGGAAAAGGAAAAAGGCATAACTATTAAGAGTCACGCCATTCAGATGGCTTATAATTATAAGGGCCAGATGTATAAATTAAATCTTATAGATACTCCGGGTCACGTTGACTTTTCGTATGAGGTGTCTAGAAGTATAGCATCTTGTGAAGGAGCTCTTTTAGTTGTGGATGCTTCACAAGGGGTGCAGGCCCAGACGATTTCTAATCTGTATATGGCTATAGATCATGGATTAGAGATTATTCCTGTGTTGAATAAAATCGATATGGAGTCTGCTCAAGTGGATGTGGTGACGGATGAAATATGTGATTTGATCGGTTGTTCTCCAGAAGATGTGTATAAAGTTTCAGCGCGTACCGGAGAGGGTGTCGCGCCTTTGCTTGATGCTATAGTTGAAAAAATACCTGCCCCTACCGGGGATCCGAATGCCCCGCTTCAAGCCCTGATATTTGACTCTGTCTTTAATCCATTTAGGGGCGTTATCGCATATTTTAAGGTCAAGAATGGAAGTATAGCTAAAGGGGATAAAGTAAAATTCTTTGCAACTGGTAAGGAATATGATGTGGAGGAAGTGGGTCTGTTGAGAATGAAACTTGTTCCTACACAGGAAGTCTCGTGTGGCGATGTGGGTTATGTCATAACAGGCATAAAGAGTGCCACGGAAGTGAAGGTGGGAGATACCATAACACACGTGGATAACCCTTGTACTCAAGCTATTGCTGGTTTTGAAGAGGTTAAACCGATGGTGTTCGCCGGTATGTATCCGGTTCAAGCGGACAAATTCGAAGAATTACGTACTGTCCTAGAAAAATTCAAGCTTAACGATGCCTCATTCGTTTATGAACCGGAAAGTTCTCTCGCCCTTGGCTCCGGCTTTAGATGTGGGTTTTTAGGACTTCTACATCTGGAGATAGTGCAAGAAAGACTTTTCCGAGAATTTGATATGGATGTAATCACGACAGTTCCTAACGTGTCGTACAAAGTTTATACTACGCAGGGCGAGGTGATTGATGTTCATAATCCTTCGGGTCTACCTGCTCCTACGTTGATCGACCACATAGAAGAGCCTTATATTCGGGCCCAAATTATTTCAAAGACAGAATTTTTCGGGCCAATTATGAAACTATGTATAGACAGGCGAGGGACACTTGTCAGTCAGCATTATATAACGGCCGACAGGGTAGAACTCAACTACGATATGCCACTTGCAGAGATAGTTTTCGATTTCTATGACAAATTAAAGACCATATCAAAGGGTTACGCCTCTTTTGATTATCATGTAACCGACTTTAGACCGGCCAAATTGGTTCGCTTGGATATATTATTAAACGGAGAACCTGCCGATGCGCTTTCAACTCTAATTCATGAAGATAATGCTTATGACTTCGGGCGTAAGATTTGCGTTAAATTAAAGGAACTCATTCCGCGGCATCAATTCGATATCCCTATACAAGCAGCCATTGGCTCGAAAATCATTGCAAGAGAGACGGTTAAGCAGGTAAGAAAAGATGTGACGGCTAAGTGCTATGGTGGGGATGTCTCTAGAAAGAGAAAGTTGCTGGAAAAGCAGAAAGAGGGGAAAAAGCGTATGCGCCAAGTGGGTTCGGTACAGGTACCTCAGTCCGCATTTATGGCAGTATTGAAGTTAGATTCTTAATATTTTATGTATATGAATAATATTCTTTTGATAGGAAATTTGGGAACTGGGGAAATTCTGATTATCGCTTTAATCGTTCTGCTTTTGTTCGGCGGAAAAAAGATACCTGAGCTTATGAAGGGCTTAGGAAAGGGTGTGCGGAGTTTCAAAGATGGAATGTCAGATGTCGAAAAAGAGATAAAAGACATAGATAAAGAGGTTTCAGGGGATAACAAATAAAGGGAAGATGTCAGAAAATTCCGAGATGTCTTTTTGGGATCATTTAGAAGTTCTTAGATGGTCTTTCTTTAGGGTGTTGATAGTATTGGTGGTGGTCTTTATCATCGCCTTTGCATTTATGCCACACATCTTTGATTCTGTTATAATGTCTGCATCGAAGTCCGATTTTTTCGTATATAGATGGCTAAGTGGGATTTTTCCCTCTGACTTTAATATTGATATAATTAATATAAATGTCACGACGCCTTTCTTTACGCATATGAAAGTGTCGTTTTGGCTGGCTCTTCTGTTTATTTTTCCTTATTTGCTATATGAGATTTGGCGTTTCGTTTCCCCGGCGCTATATGATAACGAGAAAAAAGGTGTAAGGGTTGCCTTTTTGGGAGTGGCGTTTTTATTCTATATGGGATGTGTCGTGGGCTATATTTTAGTTTTCCCACTGACTTTCCGTTTTCTTGCTGGATATCAACTTGGACAAGACATTGCGACGCAGATTTCACTAGATTCGTATATGTCCACGTTCCTGTCTATCGTCTTTATAATGGGCCTTGTTTTCGAAATTCCTGTGCTGGCGTGGCTATTGTCTTCGCTCGGGATCTTGCATAAGGATACTTTGAAAAAGTATAGGAAGCACGCTGTCGTTATACTGTTGATAGTGGCAGCTGTAATTACTCCTACCGGGGATCCTTTTACATTGGCGGTAGTGTTCCTTCCGATTTATTTGTTATACGAACTTTCTATTTTGATAGTCAAAGAGTAGTGCAGTAGTATGGACAAAATATGGCTTGGTGGTAGATAGTTTATTTATATATTTGTGGTTATGTTAGATTTTCTATTTATACATTGGAATGTGGATCCTGTGTTATTTCACATAGGTCCGTTGAGTATTAGATGGTATTCGTTGCTTTTTGTCTCGGGTTTTATATTCGGGTATTATATTTTTCGGTGGTTCTATCGAAGAGAAGGAATCAATGAAAATTTGCTCGATCCGCTCCTCTATGCTATGCTGATATGTGTGGTAATCGGCGCCCGATTGGGGCATTGCATTTTTTATGATCCACAGTATTATTTCGGTAGTTGGCAAGGGTTTTTAGAGGTGTTCCAGCCTTGGAAGGGAGGGTTGGCAAGCCACGGCGGAGCTATTGGAATAATGCTCGGGCTTTTGTGGTATGCCAATAAATATGGCAAGAAAGAAGGCTTCGATTTTTTATGGCTCGCAGACAGGTTGGTAATAGTTGTCTGTTTTGCAGGAGCGTGCATTCGTCTTGGTAATTTCTTTAATTCGGAGATATACGGATATCATACCACTTTGCCTTGGGGTGTAATCTTCGAGCGCACAGGAGATCCTCTTCCTAAACATCCTACTATGCTTTATGAGGCTCTTTGTTATGTTATACTCGGGGTGGTTTTGATGTACCTATATAAAAAGAAGTTAGACAAGATGTATCGTGGTGAATTTTTCGGGATTTTCCTTACTTTCTGTTTTGGGTGTAGGGCATTACTTGAATTTACTAAAGAGCCTTCTGTTACATTATTTACCATAGGGGATGTGGTTATCAATATGGGTCACGTGTTAAGCGTTCCGTTTATAATAGCGGGAGTGGCGATATGGATATGGTCCTGCAGGCGTAAAAAACCAGCGGCAATCGTCAGACCTCAAAAACCCGGGTCAAAACGCGGCTTATAAAAATGTTACCATATAAGAATGGAGTTTATAAATAAACGACGAGGATGTCTAAGGACCCGGAGATGATGGTTCATTGTAATTTTGGATGGAGAGGTCGTTGTAATGGCTATTATACTTCAGGAGTATTTAGAAGCTGTTTTGAAATGATTCGTCTCTTCTCTTATGGTCCTTTCCGGCCATTTTCATCTTTGTCATCAGTCGAGTACCTCCAGTACACTCCTTCTTCCAAAGTCGAAACTGCCTCGAAAAATCCTCATAATATAATTTGGGAACCATTTCAAAACAGCTTCTTAATTTGGGGAATTGGATAATCCTAGTGGCAAAAGGGATAATACTATTTATAATAACTATTTAAAAATAATAATATATGATGCGCCGAGATAGTATGTTAAAATTAATAGTGTGGTTTTTAATGATAATCACATTTTCTTCGTGCGATCGTATATATTATTTTTATCGTTCGTTTATATATGGTTACCTATATCATGCTCCGATCAAATTAGAAAAAGATGATAACCATAAAATCTGGATTGATTTTATTGCTACTGAAGAAAATTTCATATCGGAATACACTGATAAAGAATTTTATGATAGGATTTGTGAGGAGAATAACGATATGACATATAACCAAAAAAGAAATATCGGACACGGAGATCCACTTTCGACCTATCCTGAGATTACCACTATTAACATTACATGTGATAAGGATTATGATAAAGAACATCCAGCATTTACATCTCTAAATGACCTTATAATATTTGAATATATTTCATATAAAAAATTCATTACTGACGGGTATAAAACATATAACTCGGGTTATGACTATCGAAGATATAAAGTCTCACTAGACGAAGAAGGTACAGTAGATGGTTTGTTCATGTGTGCTGAATGTGGGACTTCAATTAGTTTCAAGTATTTACCACTTGACCTATCGCAAGATTACAATATAACTGTCACCATGACTTATGCAGATGGCTTTCAAGTCTCGGAGACTATTAAATATCGATTTGATTCTTAGAATACTATCTATTGTTTATCAAACACTCCTGAAAACATATCCATTTCCCTCTTGGAAATTCCTAATCGTGTTGCTAATTCGCGCCACCCTTTTATCGCTTCAATCACCTCTGAAATTATTTTCTCCGCAGTGTTTCGATTAAGTATATAATCCTCGCAGGCATCAAGCAAGATACTTAAATCCGCCTTGTTGGAAGTTGATGAGATGAGCAGACTTTGATATTCATTCAGCGTTGGATTCATATCGTATGCCGGTGACAATGTCCATCCTTTAGCAGTCAACAGAAAACCATGATTGCGGAAATGGTCATCGGTATTGCCGATACAAATATTGAAAGCCACACGACGGTATAGTTCCTGCAGGTTTCGCTCTACATCGGTACAGCTTTGAATAATAAAGTCGACTATATCCAGATAACCATGCTGAGTCGTTGCATTATCTCCATCACTTAATCCCAACAAGGTCATAGCAGATGCAAAATGAATACGTTTGCTATCGCTTGTTCTATCGAAACGTTGAGACAGCAATGTATGATATTTTTCTCCAGTTGCCAGCACTTTGGTTTTTGCTACATTTACTCCTGCTTTTGTAGCAAGCAAGTGGCTTAAATGTTCCCAAAGTCCTACATCATAGTCATCCTTGCTCGATGGAAACTTAGCCATGTAAAGAGTTTTATCCGTATCTACAACATTGGCTTTAGGACGTGCACCTCCTAATGATGTCCCAGGTTGCACAAGTTGTGCAATCCATTTTTTATCGGGGAGTATATTGTTTTCTTCGCTTTTCTCAATCTCAGAACTGGCTGAAATCAACTCCCGAATAGCTGTAAGAGGTGGAATTTTCAACGATTCACTCACATTGATAAATTCACCATCGGGATCTTCCTTAAAACGGAAAGCACCCATTCGGGAGAAATCATCGATACCAGTTAGGAAATCGAATGAAGACAATCTTCGTATTGGTCGTTTTTCTTCCACCGCTGCAATTTGCTCACGACGTAGCAACAAAGTACGTCCCCAACGATCCGGCAAAGCATCGGAAAAACATTCGAATATATCCTTGTCCGGTTGTGTATATTGTTGCCCCGGGTAATTATTCAGGTCGTCGCTCAAAAACAGATCGCTGTGCTGCCTTAACCATTCATTATTGAACGTAAAACTATAGCTGTCCGCCCCACGAAGAGACTCATAGCTCAATTCGCCTATGAGTTCCACTTCTTTGAACCAATCGAAATCGGCATATACATACAACTTTTTCATAGATTATTCTTTCTTGGATGCACGTTCTCTTGTTTTTAAACTCAAATCCTGCAAAGCTTTTCCCAGTTTATCTTCTTTGGCAAGCAATAAAATATCATCGTCAAGTTGCAATGCATACAAAACACGTAGATAGATCCCTATTGCAACAGTAGGAATCCCTTTTTCTATTCTGGACACAGTAAGCGGTGAACAGGTGGCGCGTTCAGCCACCTGAGCCACACTTAGATTCCGACGCAATCGAGCTAACTTAATCTGCTCACCTACAATCTGCATCTTTTGCTCCAATTTTCGGGGAAGCTTGGTTCCCATTGTATTCTTTGCCATTACTACATCAATTTAAGATGCAAAGCAACTATGTTGTGATGACTTTGCAATAATCAACCTATCATATAATATGCAAAAGTAATACTTTTTATTTATTTAATAATGTATTACACATAGTAAAATGCACATCTTGGCATAATTAACCATATACCTAATCTATTTTGAGCAAAAACTTCCAAAAGCCAAATGCTATAATGTTATTTGTAAGCACCATGTACAACCATCAACAAATAATATCTTATTCATTACACACATCATATCAAAGAACTATTTTGCTTGCCAAAAGAAAAAGATATGGCTCCGCGATTAACATTACAATGATAAGAATTATGATAAAGAACATCCATCAGTAACATCTCTAAATGACCTTATAATATAACTGTCACCATGACTTATGCAGATAGCTTTCTAAATATCGATTTGATTCCTAGAAACCTTCAAAAGATATTTGACATCATTTTCGAGCGCATAGGGAATACTTTTAGTTTTGAGCGGTAATTAGTCATGTGATTATTATAATTCGACAAGGGCAATCGAGCGGATGATTATCCATTGTTTGAAATAAGGTGCTTTTTTTGTATTTTTGCGACGCGAAACAAATTGAAAAAACAATAGTTATGCAACAATTTATCGATTCTTACGATTTCAAGGGCAAAAAAGCCATTGTTCGTGTGGACTTCAATGTTCCACTTAACGAAAACTTCGAGATTACGGACGATACACGTATCCGTGCTGCAATCCCTACTTTAAAGAAGGTTCTTGCAGGAGGAGGTTCTCCTATCATTATGTCTCACCTGGGAAGACCTAAGAAGGTAGATCCGAAACTATCCCTTAAATATGTTCTTCCGCGTTTGAGTGAATTGCTGGGCGTTCCAGTTCAGTTTGCCGATGATTGTCAAAAGGCTCAAGCACAGGTGGCTGCATTGAAACCAGGAGATGTGCTTTTGCTCGAAAATCTCCGCTTCTATCCAGAAGAAGAGGGTAAACCTCGAGGACTCGCAGAGGATGCTACGGATGAAGAGAAAAAAGCTGCTAAAGCTGCTTTGAAAGCCTCTCAGGAAAAATTCGTTAAGACCCTTGCATCTTATGCTGACTGCTACATTAATGATGCATTCGGAACGGCTCATCGTGCACACGCTTCTACCGCTCTTATTGCCAAGTACTTCCCTAATGATAAGATGTTTGGTTATCTTATGGAAGGAGAGATAAAGGCTATAGATAATGTTTTAAAGAATGCTAAGCGTCCATTCACTGCTATTATCGGCGGTTCAAAAGTAAGTTCTAAACTGGCGGTACTTGAGAATTTGCTAGATAAGGTAGATAATCTTATTATCGGTGGAGGTATGGGATATACTTTCATTAAAGCAGAAGGCGGAAAGATCGGAAACTCTCTTCACGAAGACGATCTTATTCCAGAGGCTACTGCTATAATGAACAAAGCCAAGGAGAAGGGAGTAAATATCTATCTTTCTGTACAGACCCTTGTTGCCGATGCTTTCTCTCAGGATGCAAATACTCAGCTTGTTCCTTCACACGAGATTCCTGATGGTTGGGAGGGCGTAGATGCTGGTCCTAAATCGCTTGAGCGTTGGAGAAAAGTTATTCTTGACTCTAAGACGGTTCTGTGGAATGGCCCTGTAGGTGTATTTGAAATTGAGAAATTCGCTCAGGGAACTCTTCAGATTGCAAAAGATCTTGCTGAAGCTACAGAAAAGGGCGCATATACACTCGTAGGCGGTGGAGATTCTGTCGCTGCTGTGACCAAGATGGGATTTGCCGATAAGGTAAGTTATGTAAGTACTGGTGGTGGAGCTATGCTTGAGGCTCTTGAGGGTAAGACCCTTCCTGGTATTGCTGCTATTTTAGAGTAATCAAGTAACGTGAAAAAAATAAGTTGCGTCAGATTAGCACTAGATTTTCGAGGATAGATTTCTTTTCGAAAAGGGAGTGTGCCGGTGGCACATAACTGATGAGAAAAGGAATATAGACCAAAAAGATTTACTAAGATGATGCAGGTTATTTTTTGAATGTTACTAAGGTTTTAATATAAAAAGAGGTGACCGAAAGTCAAAAGACCGATGGCCACCTCTTTTTGTGATTCCGGCGCGATTCGAACGCGCGACCCACAGCTTAGAAGGCTGTTGCTCTATCCAACTGAGCTACGGAACCATCCGTAAAAATAGGAGTGCAAATATAAATGTTTTTTTTGAATTTATAAGTAACTTTGCTCCCAGTATGTATACTATTTTAGAAAAAGAAATGCTGACACCTAATGTTTGTCACATGAAAGTGTCAGCCCCTAGGATTGCCCATGCTGCAAAGCCGGGTCAATTTCTTATGGTGATAAATGATGAAAAAGGCGAGCGTATTCCACTTACAATAAGTGATTTTGATAAAGAGAAAGGCACGGTAAGTATAGTAACGCAAGTGGTGGGCGCTTCTACAAAAAAGATTGTATCTCGATTAGTGGGAGAGTCATTTGCAGATATGGTTGGACCTTTGGGGAAGGAATCCGAATTTATGAATATAGACCCAACGGAACTTAAAAAGCTAAGTTACGTATTCATTGCGGGAGGAGTGGGTACGGCCCCGGTTTATCCTCAAGCGAAATGGCTGTACGAACACGGAGCTCATGTAGAGGTGATTATAGGTGCACGAAATAAAGATCTCCTTATATACACCGATAAGATGGCACAGGTATGCGATCGTCTGCATATTTGTACGGATGATGGCTCTGTCGGGTTTCACGGAGTCGGTACTGCTATGCTGGAAAAATTGGTTTCGGAAGGGGCGCATTTTGACAGAGCTGTTGCCATTGGCCCTATGATAATGATGAAATTTAGTACACTTACATGCAAAAAGTTGAATATACCTGTAACGGTTAGTCTGAATACTTTGATGGTGGATGGTACAGGTATGTGCGGTGCGTGCCGAGTAAGTGTGGGGGGAGTTACTAAGTTTGCATGTGTTGATGGGCCTGAATTTGATGGCTATTTGGTGGATTTCGATGAGGCGATGCGACGTCAGAAACAATATAAAGCGGAAGAATTGGCCGCAATGGAGTCATTATGTTAACACACAGAACAAAATTGAGAGAGCAGGATCCTCAGGAGCGAGCACATAATTTTGACGAGGTATGTTTGGGATTTAATTTGAATGAGGCTATGGAGGAGTCGTCTCGTTGCTTGCATTGTAAAAATCCTAGGTGTGTATCTGCTTGTCCGGTAGGTATTGACATTCCGGGATTTATAGCACAGATTAAAGAAGGGCATATTACAGAGGCGGCTGAAATAATTGGACATGATTCATCTTTGCCGGCAGTGTGCGGAAGAGTTTGCCCACAAGAGAGTCAGTGTGAAGGTAGTTGCGTACTTGGAATAAAGGGGGAAAGTGTGGCTATAGGTGGCTTGGAGCGATTTACTGCTGATTATTGTGCTGAAAATGATTGTGCTCCTACAATAAAGATAGAGTACATTCCTAATGCTCCGAAGGTGGCGGTAATAGGGTCAGGTCCTGCCGGGCTTGCGTGTGCGTTCGACTTGGCAAAATATGGCCTGAAAGTGAAAGTGTTCGAGGCTCTTCATCGGCTGGGAGGTGTGCTCGAATATGGTATTCCTGAATTTAGGCTTCCTAAGGAAAAAGTGTTAAAAAGGGAGATTGAAACACTGAAAAAGTTAGGAGTGGAATTTGAAACTAATGTCATTGTAGGAAGGACAGTTACTATAGATGATTTATTCGAAAAGGAAGGATATAAAGCTGTATTTGTAGGGACCGGAGCTGGCCTTCCTAAATTTATGGGCATTCCGGGTGAGAATCTCAATGGTGTTTTTTCGGCCAATGAATTCCTTACTCGAAATAATCTTATGAAGGCATATCGGACTGATTATATGACACCGATCCATATCGGGAAAGAAGTATGCGTTGTGGGTGGAGGAAATGTTGCGATGGATGCTGCACGTACGGCATTGAGACTGGGGGCAAATGTCCATATAATTTATCGTCGTACAGAAAAGGAACTTCCCGCTCGTCGAGAGGAGGTGCAGCATGCCAAGGCAGAGGGCGTCTTGTTTGAATTGCTTACTAATCCCGTAGAAGTTTTAGGCAATGATAATGGGGAAGTGCGTGCGTTAAGATGTGTGAGAATGGAATTGGGCGAGGCAGATGAGAGTGGACGAAGGAGTCCTATTCCTATACCCGGCTCTGAGTTTGAAATCCCTGTTCAGACAGTTATAATGGCGCTTGGAACTTCGCCTAATCCTTTAATAGTTAATACTACAGTGGGCCTTGAAGCGACGCGCCGTGCTTGCATTAAGGCATCGGATGATGGCGTTACCACAAGAGAAGGTGTATTCGCTGGGGGCGATGCGGTAACGGGCGCTGCAACAGTAATTTTGGCTATGGGTGCAGGGCGAAAAGCCGCTGCTGCCATTAAAGAGTATCTTAAAGTTTAATTCTTTTTTGAGATCTTATCAAGGAAATCGCTCCCAATACTGCAAGCATTAGGGAGCGTGTTTCGTGTGTAAGAGTAGCGAATAAAATGCCTATCTCCCAAGAGGTTCCATAGAGATGAGAAAGGGCTAGAGCCACGAAATAGTGATATGCGCCAAATCCACCCGGTGCAGGCAACAGGGAAGAAAGATTACCTACGGTAGAAATAAAAAGGGCATCTGTAATATCCAAATGCTCAAGTGAGGGAATGGCTTTGAATATACTATAACACATCATTGCGTAGGAGAGCCATACAATGATGGTATAAAGAATGAATGGCGTCTTGTACTTAACTTTTCCTAAGGATTTGAAACCTTCAAGTGTGCCGTCTATCCATCCAGCCATCTTTTTAAATGCTGGATGCCTGTTTTTGAAAATATAAGTTACTACTATAAAGGCCGTTACGGCAACGAGCAGTATAATGCCTATGACGATGATATTAGTGCTTATACGACCCGCAATTCTTTTGGCTATATTTTCTACAAACCATTGTGCGATTTCATCCGATTTTATGATGATGGTTATGACCATAAGGGAAAGCACTGTGAACATATCCCAAGCCTTTTCCATTATGATGGTGCCAACTACTTTCTCATAAGGAGTTTTTTTATCGGAAATGGCCCCACACCTTACTAAAAAACTTATCCACGGAACGCCCAAGCTCACTAGATTTCCTATGTTGCTTGCGTCCCACATGGCTATTCGTTTAATTTGAGGGTTTATGGGTTTAAGAATTAGACGCCATCTTTCATTTCTTATTACAAGGGCCAATATCGCAAATCCTAGAGAAAAAACCACAAATATCCATTTGGTCTCATACAGGCCTTCCATAAAAACGGACCAATCGATTCCCCGGAATGCCAGGTAAATCAACACGATGGCCAGGCAAGTTGCAAACACATATTTGAGTATGTTTAGGACCCTCTTTGACATAAGGCTGCAAATTTAACATAATTTTTATGTACTTTTGCTTTCTATGTGTAAAGAGATGAAATCTATACTTGGAATAGGGAATGCATTAACGGATATATTGACCATACTTCCCGATGACACGCTTTTAAAGAAGTACCATTTGCCTAAAGGTAGCATGCAACATGTCGATATGGAAACAGGGGATAGAATTTGGCAGGCTATCAAGCCTATGGGGGTAAAGTATGTGGCTGGAGGTAGTGCTGCCAATACCATTACTTGCACTTCTATTTTTGGAATGCCGTCCACTTTCATAGGAAAAATAGGTGATGACGAGCTTGGCTTGCTTTTTAAGAGTGACCAGGAGCAGTATGGCGTAAAATCTTTGCTATTTAAAAGCACTCATTCAAGTGGAAGAAGTATAGTTTTCGTAAGTGGCGGAAATGCAGAAAGAACCTTTGCTGTTTATTTGGGAGCAGCTCTTGATTTGGTGGCAGAAGATTTGCGTCCAGAATATTTTGTAGGACATGATTATTTCCATATCGAAGGATATCTAGTGCAGAATCAGGCACTTATTAGAAGAGCGGTAAAATTGGCCCGTGAGGCGGGATGTATTATTTCCTTGGATATGGCTTCTTATAATGTGGTCGAAAGTAATAATGCTTTTCTACACGATATTATTGATAATTACGTGGATATAGTATTTGCTAATGAAACTGAGGCTAAAGCTTTCACAAAAATTGACGACCCACAAAGGGCTTTGGAAGAAATCTCAAGACATTGTAAGATAGCTATCGTTAAAGTGGGAAAGGATGGTTCTTGGGTTAAGTCTGGCGACGAAGAGTACCATGTTCCTTCTTGGCCTGCAGAGCCGGTAGATGCCACAGGAGCCGGGGATACTTATGCTGCAGGCTTTTTATATGCTCATTCATTAGGTATGCCTTTGAGGGTATGTGGGGATGTTGGCTCCATAATAGCTGCAAAAGTAGTGGAAGTTGTAGGCACTAAGATGGATGTAAATAGGTGGAAGGCGGCTAATCGTGAAATCGATGAACTTATAAACGAAACTCGAAGTGGGAAATGAATCTTTTTGTTCAAATAGCAAGAAAAATTGCTTTAGCAAGGCATCGCTCTAAATCTGTTCATAATATATGCCCGTTATCGCAGTGCAGAAGTTCTTTGGTGCTTTTGGATGGGTCGAAGTCCGGTCTTCAAGAGTGTTCTGACTCTGTGGAAAAATTTTTTAGGGAAAGGAATATACAGTGCCGTATTTTTGTAATAAATACGCAAAAGGACGCTGCACCAGTGACTATTAGTGGAGCCAAGACTTTGACAATAAAGAATGTTAATTGGTTTGGACGCGTTAGGCGATCTAAAAAGAGCCCCAAGGTAATTGGTGATGAGGATATCTTGATTAATCTATTGCCATTAGATAATTTCACCGCTTATTATATATCGGTTTGTTCCCCAGCAAAATTTAAAATAGGGATTTATGATACATCTGACCATATTAATGATCTCTCGATTTCAAACACAGACGGGTTTTCCCAAGGACAGATTTTCAATCAAATTTCTAACATAATCAAATCTATAATATGAAACAATTTTTATCGACAGCATTAAAAGGATTTGGTATGGGTGCGGCCAATGTTGTACCTGGAGTATCTGGAGGCACAATTGCTCTTATAACAGGTATTTACTCAAGGCTGATTGGTGCTATAAGCTCCTTTGCATCTGTACATACATGGAGGATCTTATTTAGAGGAGATTTTAAAGCGTGGTGGAAGTCTGTGGATGGTGGCTTTTTACTTGCTTTATTTTGTGGTTTGGCTTTCAGTATATTAACTCTTGCGAAACTCGTTACTTGGGCTTTAAATGAATATCCAGTCATTACATGGGCTTTTTTCTTTGGGTTAATAGTCGTGTCTACCATATATATGCTGGTAGAAATTAAGGGAAAAACCATAAAAGATATTTTGTGGGTTGTCGTGGGTGTGGCTTTAGGATTGGCCTTTTGTTTTCTTACCCCCACAAACACACCGGAAGCGGCTTGGTTTTATTTCGTAAGTGGCGCTGTGGCTATCTGTACAATGATATTACCAGGTATTTCCGGAAGTTTTATACTTCAAATATTTGGGAACTATGACACTATAATGAAATCCCTCGATGTGATGAATTTGAATTGGGGCGTTTTGATTCCATTTGCAATAGGAGCTGCTGTCGGGATAGTTGCTTTTTCGAAATTTTTAAAGTGGCTACTGTCTCGTTATGAAAAGCAGACTATGCTGCTACTTGTAGGATTTGTAATAGGAACAGTGTTGAAAGTGTGGCCATGGTCGGATATGGAAGCTGTTGAAAGTGCAGGACACGGACTTCAAATTATTGAAGCTATATTGGCAATGGTGATGGGCGCCGGTTTGGTGGTTTTCATTCAGCATCTTTCAAAAAAATACGAATCTTAAGGCCTTTGTGAAAAATTAGTGCTAACTTGCACTTGGCTGGGTGAAGAAGTTTGAATCCGGTAATTAATAAAAAGGTTTTTAAATAATACCAGTGATATGTCTTTAAATAAAGTAATGTTAATCGGTAACGTGGGATCAGAACCTAGTGTGCGTTACCTTGAAGGGAATACTAAAGTGGCTTCATTTTCTCTTGCGACCTCAGAGCGTTATAAAGATCGTAATGGGGATAATAAGGAGAATACAGAGTGGCATAATATTGTCGCATGGCGTAATTTGGCCGATTTTGTAGAAAAATATGTTCATAAAGGGTCTCAACTATTCATAGAAGGGAAGATAAGGACAAGAAACTATACAGATCAGGCTGGAGTAAAGAAATATGTTACAGAAATAGTGGCTGATGGTGTGCAGTTTGTCGGACGTAAAGGTGATGATGCATCTGCACAGGCCGTTCCGACCGCTACTCCTCAATATTCGGCTCCTCAGCCTGGTGCACCATCTCCTTCAAAAGTTCAGCCATCGATGCCGGAGCCACCTCAGCCAGTTTATTCTGAGCCACAGGATATCGATGGAGAAACAGATGATCTTCCATTCTAATGGATCATGTGTTTATAAAAATGAGGATGAAATAAGTCATCCTCATTTTTTTTATTCACTCTTTTTATCGTTGATGAAACTTTCTATTTATTAATGTTCGGAAGTTCAAGTCCATAACCTTTAGCTTTATCTTCTTTTTTTAGAAGTAGACTGAAAATGAATGCCAATACGCCGAAGATAGAGAAAGTAATCATCGGGACAAGGTATCCGCCAGTTGATTGACGAAGACTTCCTATGAGTACAGGAACAAGACATAAACCTATATTCTGCACCCAAAAAATTAGACAATAAGCGCTCCCCAATATTTTTTCATTTATAATTTTAGGAACGGATGGCCAAAGCGCTGCAGGAACAAGTGAAAAGCTAACGCCTAAAGTTACTATTAGAAGAAGTGCAAACCATTTGTAAGGAAGTATTGGGAGGAGGAATGCAAAACTTAAATGGCATGCGATCATGGTTATGGAGCCGATCATTAGCATAGTGGCGCCTTTGCCGACTTTATCCAAAAACATGCCCAAGAAAGGCGTTAGCACCATGGCCAAAATCGGGAAACAACTGAAAAGATGGGCCGCGTCGTCGCTCGCGATGTGAAGAGTTTCCTCCAAGAAATTTGGAGCATATCTTTGGAATGGGAAAATGGCGCTGTAATAGAGTACACAAAGTAACGCCACAATCCAGAACATTTTACTCTTGAAAATTGCTCCCAAGTCTTTAATGTGAAATTCGTCTTCGGGTGATTTTTCTTCGGTAGCTAATCCTGCTTGTACCAATTGTTTATCGAATTTTTTATCCATTACTCCGAAGATTATGAAGTTAATCAGCCCTATGACAAGTAATGCCCCGCAGAATCCGACAGGCGCCATAATGGAGCCATTGAATTTATTGGAAATCATAGGAGAAATCCACATAGCACCAAACACGCCAATTCTCGCAATGGCCATTTCAAGTCCCATAGCAAGTGCCATTTCTTTTCCTTTGAACCATTTCGCGAGGATTTTGGAAACATTTGTACCTTCCATTTCGCATCCGCACCCGAAGATCATGAATCCGAGTGATGCCAATTTTGCGCTTGCTGGCATCTCTACCCACCATGTCCCTAGCCAATGTGCAAATTGTGTATCCTGAAACCAGTCGCTGACGGCTATGAATTTAATGCCAGCGCCTAATACCATCAGACCTGCTGATAAAATGCCTGAAAAGCGAACTCCGAGTTTATCTAGAATAACTCCTGCGATAATTAGAAAACCGCATACATTGAGGATATACTCAGATGCGGCGTATGTCCCGAAAACTTCGCTATTCCATCCAAGTGAATTCTCAACTAAGGATTTGAGAGGTGACATTACCTCGACGAACATGTAGGCGAAGAACATCATCAGCGCCACCAGAATAAGAACACTCCATCTTGCAATTGGAGAGTCGTTCATCAATTTCTGTAATTTTTCTGCCATATTGTTATATATTGTTTTTCACAATGAGCGCAAGCGAACTTCAAAGATACGCAATATTTGACAAAAAATCAGTATATTCGCGGTCTATGTCGCAGATTTTAGATACAATTAATAATCCTTTAGATATAAAGAAACTAAATATGAACCAGCTTCGTCAGTTATGCTCGGAGATTCGGTCATATATGGTGGAGGTGTGCTCGGATAATCCTGGACACTTGGCGTCAAGCTTAGGTGCGGTAGAGTTGATAGTCGGAGTTCATTATGTGTTTGACACTCCGGAGGATAAGTTTGTGATAGATGTTGGACATCAGGCTTATGCGCATAAGATTTTGACTGGTAGAAGAGAAGCCTTCCGTACATTGAGGAAAAAAGATGGGATTAGTGGCTTTCCTTGTATTGATGAAAGTATCTGGGATGCCTTCGGCGTGGGTCATTCTTCTACCTCTATTAGTGCTGCTTTGGGCTTTGCTGAGGCTGCAAGGATAAAGGGCACTGGCGCTAAGAGCGTGGCGCTTATTGGAGATGGTGCGTTAAGTGGTGGACTGGCATACGAGGCTATGAATAACGCCGGAGTATCTAAATCCGACTTACTCATATTATTAAATGATAATAATCAGTCTATAGACAAGGCTGTAGGTGGAGTGCATAAATATCTGCTTAGAATTACCACAAGCGTTAATTATAACATTTTTAAAAACAGGGCTTGGAAGGTTTTGGGAGATAATAGATTCAGGAGTTTTTTACAAAGATGGGTTCGCTCGATTAAGTCTTGGCTGGTTAAAAGCAGGGGAGGCGATTTGTTTGAGGCCATAGGATTAAGATATTTTGGCCCTATAGATGGTAATGATATCGAACAAGTGGTACAAACTCTAAGAAAGTTGAAGGACATGAAGGGTGCCCGTGTTTTGCATTGTATAACGGGGAAAGGAAAGGGATATGCTCCTGCTGAACAGAATCCTACATTATGGCATGCACCAGGTCGGTTCGATCTTCAAACAGGACAAATAAAGGTGGTCAAGCACGATGTTCCACGATATCAGGATGTCTTCGGAAAAGTCTTATGTGAAATGGCAGAAAGTGACCCACGGGTTGTAGGCATCACGCCTGCGATGTCAAGCGGATGCTCGATGGTGGAGTTTTCACAGCGTTTTCCTTCGCGTTTTTTTGACGTGGGAATAGCCGAAGAACATGCGGTTACATTTTCGGCCGGTCTAGCCGCATCTGGAATGAAACCTTTTTGCAATATCTATTCTTCTTTTTCGCAAAGGGCATACGATCAGATAGTTCACGATGTGGCTTTACAAAAGTTGCCTGTAGTGCTATGTCTAGATAGAGCCGGACTTGTGGGAGAGGATGGGGCTACACATAATGGGGCTTTCGACATGGCTGCATATCGTAGTATTCCTAATTGTGTTATAGCCGTACCCTCTAATGAAAGTGAGCTAAAGAATATGATGTATTCAGCTAAGGAGTCTACAACCGGGCCTTATATAATAAGATATCCACGAGGGCTTGCAGAGGGTGTCGAGTGGCAGGCAAAGGCTCCAATCCTTCTTCCTGTCGGTAAATCTGTATGTGTTCGAGAAGGGAAGAGAATAGCAGTAGTAGGATTAGGCCCATTCGTTTGGCGAGCAGTTGAGGCTGCACGACCTTTTGGAGAAGATGTGGCAGTTTATGACTTTCGTTTTTTGAAGCCTATCGATACGGAGCGCCTAGATGAAATTGTGTCCCAATTTGAGACTATTCTAACAATAGAGGATGGATGTTTGAAGGGTGGATTATATGGCGCTGTGTGTGAATATATTGAGACTAATTCTTGTTCTATAAAAGTTAAGGGCATAGGCATCCCGGATGAATTTATTTTCCATGCAAGCCAGGCAGAGCAGCGACATTTTTGTGGTCTTGACAAGGATGGTATTGAAAATGTCTTGCGTAAACTTTTATGATTTTTTTCGAAAGATTTTTGAAATAAGAAAAAGTTTATTATCTTTGCAATCCCTTTCGGTGAAGCGAGAGGTAATTGACATAATTTTGCCGATGTAGCTCAGTTGGCCAGAGCACGTGATTTGTAATCTCGGGGTCGAGGGTTCGAATCCCCCCATCGGCTCGCTTTATGCCAGCGATTAATTGGCATTAAGGGCAAGTACCAGAGTGGCCAAATGGGGCAGACTGTAAATCTGCTGGTTGTACCTTCGGTGGTTCGAATCCATCCTTGCCCACCTCTTTAGGGAGTAATTCTCCATGCGGGGTTCGTATAATGGCTATTATGCCAGCCTTCCAAGCTGGAAATGGGAGTTCGATTCTCCTACCCCGCTCTAAATAAAGATTGCCGATGTAGCTCAGGGGTAGAGCGCATCCTTGGTAAGGATGAGGTCATGAGTTCAATTCCCATCATCGGCTCTTTTTGTGTATGGTGGAAATTGAATTTTTTTTTAGAATAAAACTTTAAACATAATATTATGGCAAAAGAAGTATTTAAGAGGGTGAAACCTCATGTTAACATTGGTACAATTGGCCATGTTGACCACGGTAAGACAACTCTTACCGCTGCCATTACTAAGGTTCTGGCAGAAAAAGGTTTGAGCGAAGCTAAGTCTTTCGATCAGATCGATAACGCTCCAGAGGAGAAAGAGCGTGGTATTACCATCAATACAGCACACGTAGAGTATGAGACCGCTAATCGTCACTATGCGCATGTCGATTGCCCAGGTCACGCTGACTATGTAAAGAACATGGTTACTGGTGCCGCTCAGATGGATGGTGCTATTCTTGTTGTTGCTGCAACAGATGGTCCTATGCCTCAGACTAACGAGCACGTTCTTCTTGCAAAGCAGGTTAACGTTCCTAAGATGGTCGTTTTCCTTAATAAGGTTGACCTTGTAGATGATGAGGAGATGCTTGATCTCGTTGAGATGGAAGTTCGTGATCTTCTTAACAAATATGATTTCGATGGTGACAACGCTCCAGTTATTCGTGGCTCAGCACTAGGTGCTCTTAATGGAGAACCAAAGTGGGAAGAGAAAGTTATGGAACTTATGGATGCTGTTGATGCATACATTCCGCTTCCTGTACGTGAGAACGAGAAGCCATTCCTTATGCCTATTGAGGATATCTTCTCTATCACAGGTCGTGGTACCGTAGTTACTGGACGTATCGAGACAGGTACTATCCATGTTAACGACCCAGCAGAAATCGTTGGTTTCAGCGATAAGCCTAAGCAGACTGTCGTAACAGGTGTCGAGATGTTCCGTAAACTTCTTGAGCAAGGAGAAGCAGGTGATAATGTAGGTCTTCTTCTTCGTGGTATCGATAAGAAGGATGTTAGACGTGGTGAGGTTATCGCTAAGCCAGGTTCTGTTACTCCTCACACTCACTTCCTTGGACAGATTTACGTATTGAAGAAGGAAGAAGGTGGTCGTCATACACCATTCCACAATCACTATCGTCCTCAGTTCTTTATCCGTACTCTTGACGTAACAGGTGAGATTACTCTTCCTCAGGGTGTTGAAATGGTTATGCCTGGCGATAATGTCGAAATCGATGTTAAGCTTATCACTCCAGTAGCACTTAATGAAGGTCTTCGTTTCGCTATTCGTGAAGGTGGACGTACAGTTGGTGCAGGACAGGTTACTAAGATTCTCGAGTAATCAATTTTATAAAGTGGGTTTCTCAAATTGTGGGGAATCCACTCTTTTAGGGGAATAGAACAAGGGTAGTTCAGCGGTCTCCAAAACCGTCGATGTGGGTTCGAATCCTGCTTCCCCTGCAAAGTCAAAGGTTACGCTTTGATCGTTGTTTAACAGACATGGCTTTCCGCTTCCAAATAGTCATGTCCATTAAATGTAAAGATGGGTAAGTTTACAAATTATTTTAAAGAGTCTTTTGTAGAGCTGACTAAGAAGACTACGTGGCCATCGTGGAGCAAACTTCAAAGTTCTGCTATCCTTGTTATGGTCACCACGGTTATTCTTGCTGTTGTGCTCTGGCTTATAGACCTTGCTTTCCAATCTCTGATGTCTGTAATCTACACATTGTAATTATCGTACTTTTATGGGCGAAATGAAATGGTATGTTCTGCGGACGGCAGGCGGAAAAGAAAAAAAGGCTGCAGAATATCTCCAAAAGGAAATAGAAAGAAGCGGCCTCACTTCACAAGTAGGTCAGGTACTTGTACCTGTCAAGAAAGAGATCGTCACTCGTAATGGCAAGCGTTCAGTAGCTGATAGGTTATTGTATCCTGGTTATGTCCTTATCCAGTGCGAACTTTGCGCTAAACTTGTGAATATTATCCGTAATCTAGTTCCGGGAATGTCCGGGTTTTTAACTGAAAAGAAGACCATCGGTACTCAAACCGAGCGTATCCCTGTGCCAATTCGTGATGAAGAAGCCCAGATGATACTTGGAATTCAAGACGAGAATGCCGACAGTGCTGCACAGACAGTTGTCAACTATGAGGTTGGCGAGTCTGTTAAGATAACTGATGGTCCTTTCGCCGGATTCAGTGGTACCATTGATGAGATTCTCGAGGACAGGAGCAAAGTGAAAGTGAGCGTTGTTATTTTCGGCAGAAAAACGGGGCTCGAGCTCAGCTTTACACAAGTAACTAAAGAATAACAAAGTATTATGGCAAAAGAAATTACCGGATATATTAAGCTTCAAATTAAAGGTGGAGCTGCTAATCCAGCACCTCCGGTAGGACCAGCTCTTGGTTCAAAGGGCCTTAACATTATGGACTTCTGCAAGGCGTTTAATGCTGCTACGCAGGGACAGGCAGGCAAGATTCTTCCTGTCGTTATTACTGTCTATAATGATAAGTCTTACACTTTTGAAGTAAAGCAACCACCTGTGGCAGTGTCTCTAAAGGAGGCGGCTCATATTACTACCGCATCGGGTGAGCCAAATCGTAACAAGGTTGCATCTATAACTTGGGATCAGGTTAAGACAATTGCAGAGGGCAAGATGCCTGATCTTAACTGCTTCACTTTATCATCAGCTATGAAGATGGTTGCAGGAACAGCGAGAAGTATGGGTATTACCGTAACAGGTGAATTCCCTAAGGATATTTAAAAGGACAAGCATTATTATGAGTAAGTTAACAAAAAATCAAAAAGCTGCGTTGGCTACATATGAGCCATCAAAAGCATACTCTCTCTCTGAGGCTTGTGGTCTTTTAAAAGGAATTTCATTCACGAAATTCGATGCTTCAGTGGAACTTGCGGTTAACCTTGGGGTTGATCCGCGTAAAGCTAACCAGATGATTCGTGGTGTCGTCACTCTTCCTAACGGAACAGGTAAGACAGTTCGAGTTCTAGTTCTTTGTACACCTGACAAGGTAGATGAAGCGAAGGCTGCTGGTGCTGATTATGTTGGTCTCGACGAATATTGCGAGAAAATCAAGAATGGTTGGACAGATGTAGATGTTATTATCTGTACTCCTTCTGTTATGGGTAAGGTCGGTGTATTAGGTAAGGTTCTCGGACCTCGCGGACTTATGCCTAACCCTAAGACCGGTACCGTGACTATGGAAGTTGGTAACGCCGTTAAGGAAGTTAAAGGCGGTAAGATCGACTTTAAGGTAGATAAGACAGGTATAGTTCATACAGCTATCGGAAAGGTGTCATTTACTCCTGAACAGATTCAGCAGAATGCTGCTGAGGTAATTAATGCTATCAGCAAGTTAAAGCCTCAGTCTTTGAAGGGTAACTATATGTTGGGTGCTTCTATATGTAGCACTATGAGTCCTGGTATTAAAATTGACTTGAAAGCATTCCTTAATGGTGCTGAGTAATAATTCAATATTATGAAGAAAGAACTTAAAAATCAAATTATTGAAAGCATCTCAGCGCAACTTGGTGAGTATCCTGATTTTTATATCACAGATATAGCAGGTCTTAACGCTAGCCAGACAACCAAGCTTCGTCGTGAATGCTTTAATCAAGGTGTTAAACTTTGTGTTGTAAAGAATACATTGTTTAATCATGTTATTTCTGCAAGTGAAAATGAAGAGATAAGATCTCTTACAAGCGCGCTTGTCGGGAATACCGCTATTATGTACACAAATGTCCCTGCTGCTCCCGGTAAGCTTATCAAGAAGCTTCTTAAGGAAGGTTTTACAAAGCCTGTAGTGAAGGGTGCCTTTGTTCAGGGCTGTGCATATCTAGGTGAGGATAAGCTTGATCAGCTCGCTGCTATCAAGACTAAGGAAGAGCTTATCGGTGATATCATCGGTCTTCTCCAGTCACCTATGCGTAATGTGGTTTCTGCTCTTCAGAATGCTGCTGAAGGAAAAGCAGAGGATGAAAAGATTGCTTCCGCTCCAGTTTCTGCAGAAGCATAATAAAATGTATTATTAATAATTAAAAAATAGATATAATTATGGCAGACGTAAAAGCCCTTGCAGAAGAGTTGGTAAATCTTTCTGTAAAAGATGTTCAGGAACTTGCACAAGTTCTCGAGGAAGTTTATGGTATTAAACCTGCAGCTGCTGCAGTTGTTGTAGCTTCTGATGGTGGAAATGGCGCAGCTGCTGAGGCTGAGCAGACAGAGTTCGATGTTGTTCTTAAGGCAGCAGGAACCGCTAAACTTCAGGTTATCAAAGTTATCAAGGAAGCTCTTGGCCTTGGTCTTAAAGAGGCAAAGGACATCGTTGATGGTGCACCTTCTACTATCAAGGAGAAGATTTCAAAGGCAGAGGCAGAACAACTCAAGGCTACTCTTGAGGAGGCTGGTGCAGAGGTTGAAGTTAAGTAAATTCAGCCCCTTCCCTGCTTGAAAAAAGGGAACTCAACAGGTTTAGAGCTAGGGTAATAGGCTCTAAACCTTTTTTCCGTCTTAAAAGTTTTTTTCTCAATGCGCATAAATTTCGCCACATCAAAAATATTGGATTATCCTGATCTTCTGGAAGTTCAGTTGAAATCATTCCGCGATTTCTTCCAGCTTGAGACCACCCCGGAGAATAGAAAAAATGAGGGCTTGTATCAGGTTTTCCAGGAAATTTTCCCAATTGAGGATACGAGGAACAATTATAAACTCGAATTTATCGATTATTTTATCGATCCGCCTCAGTATTCTATTGAAGAATGTCTCGAGAGAGGCTTAACATATAGCGTTCCCATGAAGGCTAAACTTCGCCTTTCATGTACAGACCCTGAACATGAGGATTTTGATACCATGGTACAGGATGTGTTCTTGGGGAACATCCCATATATGACTCCTGCCGGAACATTTGTGATAAATGGTTCGGAGCGTATTATCGTATCGCAGTTACATCGTTCGCCAGGTGTATTCTTTGACCAGAGTATGCACACTAATGGCACGAAGCTTTATTCGGCTCGAATAATTCCGTTCAAGGGATCGTGGATTGAGTTTGCTACAGACATCAACAATGTCATGTATGCATACATCGATCGTAAAAAGAAACTTCCAGTTACTACTCTGTTGAGAGCTATAGGGTATAACTCAGATAAAGATATTATCGATATCTTCAATCTTGCAGACGAAGTAGAAGTAAGCAGGGAGTCCCTAGAGGCTAACAAAGGTCGTAAACTTGCTGCAAAAGTTCTTAAGACTTGGGTAGAAGATTTCGAAGACGAAGATACAGGTGAGGTTATTCCTATAGAGCGAACAAATCCTATAGTGGAAAGGGGAGAGGTTCTCGATGATGATTCTATCGAAGCCATTCTCGATACAGATACTAAAACCATCCTTCTTCAAAAGGATGAGGCAAGCACTGCCGAGTATAGTATTATTTTCAACTCACTACAGAAAGACCCTACAAATACGGAACTTGAAGCAGTAAGTTACATATACAAGCAGTTACGTAATTCGGAACCACCTGATGAGAACACCGCACGTGATGTTATCGACAAGTTGTTTTTCTCTGAAAAGAGATATGACTTGGGTGAGGTGGGTCGTTATCGTATTAATAAGAAGCTTGGGTTGAATATCGATCCTAGTGTTCGTGTCTTGACTAACACGGATATAATAGAGATTATAAAATACCTAATTCAACTTATTAATGGTAAGGCTTCCGTTGATGATATAGATCACCTAAGCAATCGTAGAGTTCGTACCGTCGGAGAGCAACTTGCTAACCAGTTCAGTGTTGGACTTAGCAGAATGGCTCGTACTATTCGTGAAAGAATGAACGTTAGGGATTCTGAGCAGTTTAAGCCTATAGACTTGATTAATTCTAAGACCTTGTCTTCTGTAATTAATTCATTCTTCGGCACTAGCCAGCTTTCTCAGTTTATGGATCAGACGAATCCTCTTGCTGAGGTTACGCATAAGAGACGTCTTTCCGCACTCGGCCCAGGTGGACTTAGCCGAGATCGCGCAGGTTTCGAGGTGCGAGATGTGCACTATACTCATTATGGTCGTCTTTGCCCTATCGAGTCTCCGGAAGGACCTAACATCGGATTGATCTCTTCTTTGTGTGTTTATGCGCGCATCGACAGATTGGGTTTCATTGAGACTCCATACCGCCATGTTGAACACGGAAAGGTAGATCTAAGTGATACGGGGTATAGCTATATGAGTGCTGAAGAGGAAGAGAATAAACTGGTTTCATTGGCCAATGTAAAAATGGACAAGGACGGAAATATTCTCTCGGATCGTATCCAGTGCCGTTTGGAGGCTGACTTCCCTGTAGTTACAAAGGAGGAAGTCGATTATATGGACGTTGCTCCTAATCAGATGGCATCAGTCGCTGCATCTCTTATTCCGTTCCTTGAACACGATGATGCTCACCGCGCACTTATGGGTGCCAACATGATGCGTCAGGCAGTTCCTCTTATTAAGCCGGAATCGCCAATTGTGGGTACAGGCCTGGAAGAAAGGGTATGTAAGGATAGTCGTACACAGTTTGTAGCAGAGCGAGATGGAGTAGTGTCTTATGTTGATGCTAATGAAATTAGAATTAAGTACGATTTAACGGACGATGAGAGATTCGTAAGTTTCGCTTCAGAAGAAACCGTATACAAGTTGCCTAATTATCGTCGTACTAACCAGAGTACAACCATTAATTTGAATCCGCTTGTTCGTAAAGGGGATAAAGTGCATGCAGGTCAGGTTCTTACCGATGGTTATGCTACGCAAGGTGGAGAACTTGCACTAGGGCGTAACCTTATGGTAGCGTTCATGCCTTGGAAAGGTTACAACTATGAGGATGCCATTGTGCTTTCAGAAGAGATGGTAAAATGGGATATTCTGACCTCAATACATGTCGATGAGTACTTAACTGAGGTGCGTGAAACAAAGCGTGGTCCAGAGGAGCTTACAAATGACATCCCTAATGTCAGTGATGATGCTACTAAGAGGCTTTGTGATAATGGTATAGTTATGGTCGGCGCTCATATTGAGCCTGGCGACATAATGATAGGTAAGATTACACCTAAAGGTGAAAGTGATCCTTCTCCGGAGGAAAAATTGCTTAAAGCCATCTTTGGCGATAAGGCGGGAGATGTAAAGGATGCTTCTTTGAAAGCTAATCCTTCGCTAAGCGGTACTGTGATTAAGACTGCTCTATACTCTAAGCCTACAGAAAAGATTGGCAGAAAGAACACGGCAGCAAAGGCAGATCAGCAGACTCGCATAAGTTTGCGACAAGCAGAGTTTGAACAGAAAGCCGAAAGACTTCGTACGGAGTTTCTTCAAAGGCTTGTTACCCTTACTAAGAATCGTAAGAGTAATGGTGTATTCGATCTCTACGGCGTAGAGATAATTGGCAAGGATAAGAAATTCTCGGCTGATGTACTGAAAGGCATTGATTACCAAAATATCAATTCTAGTGATTGGACATCCGACGCTCATAACAGCGAGATGATTCGTGACCTTATAAACAACTACTGCCTTACACTCAAATCAGAAGAGGCTGCTTGTAAGCGTGAGATCGACAAGATAAAAGTCGGAGACGAACTTCCTAACGGCATCATGCAGTTAGCAAAGGTTTACATAGCCAAGAAGCGCAAGATTACAGTAGGTGATAAGATGGCAGGACGCCATGGTAACAAGGGTATTGTTGCTAAGATAGTGCGTCGTGAGGACATGCCATTCCTCGCTGATGGTACCCCTGTGGATATTGTTCTTAATCCTCTTGGTGTGCCAAGCCGTATGAACCTTGGACAGATCTATGAGACCGTGCTAGGATGGGCAGGCGCCAAGTTGAATCTCAAGTTCAGCACTCCTATCTTCGATGGTGCAAGTATAGATGAAATATGTGACCTGACAGACAAAGCGGGCCTTCCTAAATTCGGTAAGACCCAACTACGAGATGGTGGTACAGGTGATTATTTCGACCAGTGTGCTACCGTGGGTGTCATCTATATGATTAAACTAGGACATATGGTAGATGACAAGATGCACGCACGCTCCATTGGACCATATTCTCTTATTACTCAGCAGCCACTTGGTGGTAAAGCTCAGTTCGGTGGTCAGAGATTTGGAGAGATGGAGGTTTGGGCCATTGAGGCATTCGGCGCGGCAAATGTGCTTCAGGAAATATTGACCGTTAAGTCAGATGATATTACAGGACGTAGTAAGACTTATGAGGCAATAGTTAAGGGTGATCCTATGCCACCTGCCGGTGTTCCTGAATCATTGAATGTGCTTTTGCATGAACTTCGTGGTCTAGGTCTTAAGGTTACACTTGATTAATTAACGTAATTTGATTAGATAGAAATATGCCTACTTTCAATAATAAAGAAAATAAGGTAAAAAGTAATTTCCAGACAATCAGCATTTCACTGGCTTCTCCGGAAGACATTATGGAAAGGTCTTGCGGAGAGGTTTTGAAACCGGAGACGGTTAATTACAGAACTTATAAGCCAGAGAAAGACGGACTTTTCTGTGAAAAGATCTTTGGTCCTACAAAGGACTATGAGTGCTACTGCGGAAAATACAAAGGTATCCGTTATCGTGGAATCATCTGCGATAGATGTAATGTGGAAGTTACCGAAAAGAAAGTTCGGCGTGAGCGGATGGGACATATCGCTCTAACCGTTCCTGTAGCGCATATCTGGTATTTCAAGAGTGCGCCGAACAAAATTTCGGCTCTTCTTGGACTTCCGGCAAAGAAGCTTGAGTCTGTAATATATTACGAGAAATACATCGTAGTTAGGCCAGGCAATAGTGGTGTGGCTAAAATGGAACTTCTTTCAGAGGATGAGTACTTGGATATTTTGAGTCGAATTCCTGGAAACGAATATCTTTCAGATTCGGATCCTGAGAAGTTTGTTGCTAAGATGGGTGCTGAGGGGATTTACGATCTTCTTAGTGAAATAAATGTTGAAGAACTTGCAAAAGAACTTCGTCAGCGTCTTTCAGTAGAAACATCACAACAGAGAAAAGCCGATCTTTTGAAGCGACTTCAGATAGTAAAGTGGTTCCAAGAATCTAATGGTAAGAATCGTCCTGAATGGATGATAATGAAGGTGATACCCGTTATACCTCCAGATCTTCGCCCACTCGTTCCTCTAGATGGAGGACGTTTCGCAACATCTGATATCAATGATCTATATAGGCGTGTTATAATAAGGAATAACCGTCTTAAGAAATTGATAGAGATTAAGGCTCCAGAGGTTATCTTGCGTAATGAAAAACGTATGCTTCAGGAGGCCGTTGATAGCCTTTTTGATAATTCGAAGAAGTCATCGGCTGTAAAAAGCGAACAGAATAGGGCTCTTAAGTCTCTTTCCGATTCACTTAAGGGAAAACAGGGCCGATTCCGTCAGAACCTCCTCGGTAAGCGTGTCGATTATTCGGCCCGTTCCGTTATTGTGGTTGGCCCTGAACTTAACATGCACGAGTGTGGTTTGCCTAAGTATATGGCCGCCGAACTTTATAAGCCTTTCATAATCCGTAAGCTTATAGAACGTGGCATAGTAAAGACCGTAAAATCTGCTAAAAAGATAGTTGATCGCAGGGATCCAGTTATTTGGGATATACTTGAGAATGTAATGAAGGGTCATCCCGTGTTGCTTAACCGTGCCCCTACACTACACAGATTGGGTATTCAAGCTTTCCAACCTCGAATGATAGAAGGAAAGGCCATTCAGCTTCACCCACTTGCTTGTACGGCATTTAATGCAGATTTCGATGGTGACCAGATGGCAGTTCATCTTCCATTGGGAAATGCAGCAGTAATGGAGGCGCAACTTCTTATGCTTGGTTCACAGAACATTCTAAATCCTGCCAATGGCGCCCCTATCACTGTGCCATCTCAGGATATGGTGCTGGGTCTGTACTATATTACTAAGATTAGACCAGATGCCAAGGGACAGGGAATGTGTTTCTATGGACCGGAGGATGTAATCGTCGCTTACGATGCTAAGAAGATTGATATGCATGCACTCATTAAGGTCCGTCTTCCTAAGGATAAAAAGGATTTGTCAAAGGGATACGAACTTGTAGAGACTACAGCCGGTAGAATAATTGTAAATCAGTATGTTCCAGATGAGGTTCCTTATGTGAACGTTATTTTGGGAAAGAAACCGCTTCGTACGATTATTACTGAGGTTATTAAGCATACGGGCGTAACCCGTACGGCGAAGTTCTTGGACGATATAAAGAACCTTGGGTATTATCAGGCATTCCGTGCTGGTATCTCATTTAATCTAGGTGATGTTATTATACCGGCAGAAAAGAAGACTCTTATCGAGGATGCTTACAAGAAGATAGAAGAGATTAAGGGTAATTACGCACTCGGATTCATTACTAATCAAGAGCGATATAATAAGGTCGTCGACTTGTGGTCTGCAGTGGATAATAACCTTACTAGCATAGTCGGTAAACAAATTTCCTCTGACCAGCAAGGGTTTAATCCGGTGTTTATGATGCTTGATTCAGGAGCCCGTGGTTCCACCCAACAGATTAAGCAGCTTTGCGGTATGCGTGGTTTGATGGCGAAGCCTCAAAAAGCCGGAGCTTCAGGGGCGGACATTATTGAAAACCCTATCATTTCTAACCTTAAGGAAGGAATGACAGTGCTTGAATACTTTATCGGTACTCACGGAGCACGTAAGGGACTTGCCGATACTGCGCTTAAGACGGCAGATGCAGGATATTTGACTCGTCGTCTTGTTGATGTATCGCACGATGTCATTATAACTGAAGATGATTGTGGTACGTTGCGTGGACTTGTGGCTACAGCCATTAAAGATAAGGATAATGTGGTTGAGTCTTTGGGAGAAAGAATCCTAGGCCGCACATCCGTTCATGATATTTTCAATCCTCTTACAGGAGAACTAATTATTCGTGCCGGTGAAGAAATTCGTGAGGCAGAGGCTGAATTGATAGACAAGCTACCTATAGAAAGCGTCGAAATACGTTCAGTGCTTACTTGCGAAAGCCGTAAGGGTGTATGTGCCAAGTGTTATGGACGTAATCTTGCGACAAGCCGTATGGTAGAAAAGGGTGAGGTTGTCGGTGTGATCGCGGCTCAATCTATTGGTGAGCCTGGTACCCAGCTGACACTTCGTACTTTCCACGTCGGTGGTACAGCATCTTCATCTGGAGCGGATTCAAGTATCGACTCGAAGTATGATGGACGTTTGGAATTTTCCGAGCTTCGTACTATTGAAAGAAAAACGGATACCGGCATACAGACTGTCGTAGTAGGTCGTATGACGGAACTTCGTATAGTAGACGAAAATACCGGAATTACATTCTCTCAGTATGACATTCCTTATGGTTCAATACTATACTTTAAGGATGGCGATATCGTTAAGAAGGGCGATCGTATTTGCGAATGGGACGCATATAATGCTACCACCATCGTCGAGGCTGCCGGTACTTTGAAGTTTGAGAATATGATCGAGGGTGTAACATATCGTAAAGACTCGGCTGATGAATTCTCTACTTCAAACGATAAGGTTATCATAGAGTCCAAGGATAGAACCAAGAGTCCTGCTGTTGACATTGTAGATGTTACAGGCACTATAATTAAGCAGTATAACCTTCCTGTCGGAGCACATGTAATGGTCGAGGATGGTGCTGAAGTTAAGGTCGGGGACATCATTATAAAGATTCCTCGTGCATTTGGTAAGGCTAGTGATATTACGGGAGGTCTTCCTCGAGTTACCGAACTCTTCGAAGCACGTAATCCAAGCAGCAGTCCTGCAGTGCTATCTGAGATAAATGGACAGGTAGTTATGGGTACGATAAAGAGAGGTAATCGCGAGATTATAGTGAAGAACCGCTCAGGAGTGGAGAAACATTACCTTGTGCCTCTTACCAAACAGATTCTTGTTCAGGAAGATGACTACGTAAAAGCGGGAACTCCACTTTCAGATGGCGGAATTTCTCCTTCAGACATTCTAAATATACTTGGACTTGTTAAGGCTCAAGAATATATCGTGAATGAGGTTCAGGCAGTCTATCGTCTTCAGGGTGTTAAGATTAATGACAAGCACTTCGAGATTATAGTCCGTCAGATGATGCGTAAGGTTGAAATTCTTAATTCAGGTGATACCGAATTCCTTCAGGAGGAGCTCGTGGATAAGATGAAGTTTATGGATGTAAATGATGCCATCTTCGGTAAATATTATATCGAGGATGCCGCAGATTCTCAAAAATATGAGGCTGGAAATATCATTGGAGCACGTGAACTTCGTAGTGAAAACGAATCGCTTGAACGTCAGGGTCTTAAGCCAATGGTTGCTCGTGAGGCCAGACCGGCAACGGCAAAATTGGTGCTCCAGGGCATCACTCGTGCCGCGCTACGTACGAACAGCTTTATTTCTGCGGCTTCCTTCCAGGAAACGACCAAGGTTCTGAGTGAGGCGGCCATTAGAGGTAGAGTCGATCATCTTGAAGGCCTTAAGGAGAATGTGATCTGTGGGCACTTGATTCCTGCCGGAACGGGACTTAAGGACTACCAAGATATAGTCGTAGGACGTAAAGATGATATGGCGGCAGAACTTAACGAGTTGTAAAGTTAAATAATTTATTTTGAAAGGCTTATTTTTTTTTTTTTTTGAAAAATAAGCCTTTTTTTATACCTTTGTGAGAGATGTACTAAAATTGTAGACAAATGAAAAAAACGGAGAAATCGTTATTCCATATTTCCGACTGGTATTTTAATCACAGGTCACTTCCACATTGGACTATATTGCTACTAGACTGTTGTATAGTGCTAGTAGCATATTTTTTGACATTTTTCTTTTACAATAGAAGGGCACTGGATTTGGATGGTCTTTCATTGCTCAAGACCTTAGCGGTATTTCTTGTAATTCATATAGCATTCTTTAGGATTTTTAGAACATACAGCGGCATAATAAGATATTCGTCTTTTTCGGATTTATTACGTGTCGGAATATCAATGTTGTTATCAGCCGGTTGCTGTTATATGGTTCAATACTTATGGGGTAGACCATCGACATTTCTGTTTAATTTCCGATTTATCATCACCGCGGTACTTTCTGCCATCGTCTTGATGTGGGGAATGCGTATAATGGTTAAGATAATGTATGACCGTTTTCGCACGGACAATGCTGAAAATGTCCTTGTCTATGGTATAGGAGATGGTGGTGTATCTCTAGCAAAGAGAATTAGAAGTGAAAAGCCCGCTAAGTATCTTTTGCGCGGTTTTATTTCGCACGATTCTTCTATAAGAACGGATTCACTTCTTGGAGAGAAAGTTTATAAAGCAGATTCTTCCTTGGGAGATGTTTTGACGAAGAATAATATTAAGGCAGTACTTGTTCCAATAAACAGGGTAGAAGAAGTTAAGTCTAATGAAGCACTTCATAACTGTATCATTGACTCTGGCGTCAGGCTACTAATGGAGCAGTCTCTATCAGATGCCGAAAAATTAGGCAAATATGCGATACGAGAAGTAAAGATCGAGGACCTCTTACCCCGCGAACAGATTCAGGTGGATATGGATACCATTTCTAATGAACTTAGAGGAAAGCGTATTATGATAACCGGTTCCGCAGGGAGTATAGGTAGCGAACTCGTTCGTCAAATTGCTTCATTCAAGCCTGCAGAATTAATACTCATTGATCAAGCGGAGACACCTCAACATGATATACGGCGTATGCTGGCTGCCGATTTCCCGGATATAAAGGCGCACACTATCGTTTCATCTATCGATTCTAGAAATCGTATGAATGTGTTGTTCCAAACATATAGGCCACAGTATGTTTTTCATGCGGCAGCATATAAGCATGTGCCTATGATGGAAGATAATCCTAGTGCTGCTATACATAATAATGTAAGAGGGACAAAGAATATAGCTGATTTGTCTGTAGAATATGGAGTAGATAAGTTTGTGATGGTCTCTACGGATAAGGCCGTGAATCCTACCAATGTGATGGGATGTTCTAAACGTATATGCGAGATCTATGTGCAGAGTCTTAATAAAGCTGAAGAAGAGGGTAAAATTAAGGGCCATACACAGTTTGTTACTACTCGCTTTGGAAATGTGTTAGGCTCTAATGGCTCGGTAATTCCTATATTTAGAAAACAGATTGAGGCCGGGGGACCTGTGACTGTTACACACCCGGATATAATCCGCTACTTTATGTTGATCCCCGAAGCGTGTAAGTTAGTCTTGGAAGCAGGTACTAAAGGGAAAGGCGGTGAGATATTTGTTTTTGATATGGGTAAACCAGTCAAGATTGCGGACTTGGCGAAGCGAATGATTTTTTTAAGTGGTGCTCGTGATGTACAGATAGAATACACCGGACTTCGTGATGGGGAGAAACTTTATGAAGAATTGCTTAATGTCGAGGAGACTACGAAACCATCTTTCCACGAGAAAATCAGGATTGCCAGCGTACGTGAGTATGAATTCGATGTAATAGCGCAGGAAATCGCTTCGCTCATAGAAGAGGCTAACACCTATGATGATATGGCCATCGTAGGGAAGATGAAGAAGATTGTTCCGGAATTTATCAGTAATCACTCTAAATATTCAGTCTTAGATAGAAGATAATGTCGGATGTTCAAGTAGTCATAATGGCTGGGGGAATAGGTTCCCGTCTATGGCCGTTAAGCACCCCGGATTTGCCTAAACAGTTCGTGGATGTTTTGGGAGTAGGTAAGACTCTTATACAGATGACTGTCGATAGATTTTTGCCTGTATGCTCTATAAACGATATATGGATAGTAACATCAGAGCATTATTCCGATATTGTCAGGGAGCAGTTGCCCGATATTCTCACTGAACACATTTTACTTGAGCCAATCGGAAGGAATACGGCTCCGTGTATAGCGTATGCTTGTAGTAAAATAGCTCTTCATCATCCGGATGCGGCTGTTGTAGTGGCTCCATCCGATGCTATGGTTTTGAAAACCGATGTCTTTACTCGTGTAATAAGAGATGCTGTTGGATTTGTGTCCGAGAGTAAAGAGAATAGAATTGTGACGATTGGCATAGAACCGACAAGGCCCGAAACAGGATACGGTTATATATGTGCAGATAAGCCTGAGATAGGGAAAATACTTAAGGTTCAGCAGTTTTGCGAGAAGCCTGACCTTAAGACGGCTAAGGCATATTTGGCATCGGGAAGATATTTTTGGAATGCTGGCATCTTTGTCTGGAAAGTAAGTACGATTTTGTACGAGTTAGAAAAGCATGCTCCTCAAATATGCAGTGTAATGGACGAGTTGGCCCCTTATTTCTATACAGAACAAGAAGAACAAAAATTGAGAGAGCTATTCCCGACCTGTGAAAAGATTTCTATAGATTACGCCGTAATGGAGAAGTCTAAGAATATTTACGTGGAAGCTGAAGATTTGGGATGGAGTGATTTGGGCACGTGGGGCTCATTAAGGGAGTATCGTCAGAATGTCGGGACTATTGAACTTCATGATTGTAAAAATTGTTTTTGTGCGATTGAAGAAGGCCAACGTCTTATAGCTGTAGGCTTAAATAATTATATTATAGCAGTTAAGGGTGGACGCATTCTGGTGTGTCCATTAGATAGAGAGCAGGAGATAAAGGAGTTCGTCTAGACCTTTAGGAATATCTTCTTTTTATAGAGGAAATAGACAAATAACCATCTTAGTAGGAACATTCCCATAATAAGGACAAGCCGTGATGCTGTTTCATTAGGGAGCAGTCCCATTACTCCGTGAAGGAGTTGTCTTGCTGTGTAACTAAAATCTATAAATACCATAGCCATATATATGGTGATGGAGTTCATCCCTACCACTTTAAAAGGGAAGGCCCATTTACGATGTCCTTTTACATCTATTATATAATAGAATATAGAAAACAGGGCCAATGAATACGCGCCAACTACACAGGCGAAACTACTACTCCATAAGTTTTTGTTTATAGGAAAAATGAAGTTCCAAAGTAGTCCTATGAGTAGTAATGCAGCCGCAGAAGCGAGCATTATCCGGGTTTTCTTACCACCATCTCCTTTGTGCTCTTTTACGAATTCTCCTGTAAACATGCCCATCATAGCAGTAGCGCTTGCCGGTACTAATCCCAGTAGCCCTTCTGGGTCGAATATGTCCCTATAAAGTACGCCAGGCATAATTTTTCTGTCAATATATCCGGCCAAGTTCCATTCAAGTGAAAATGGATCCGCATCGAGCGGAGCTCCAGGTACTTTGACGAATCGCATTAATAGATAGTATCCAACTAAGAGCAGAGCACATATAGCGATTCTAGCATTTCTTGAACAATGGATGTAGAGAAGTGCTGCTATCATCCATGCCAATCCTATTCTTCCCAGTACGCTGCACCAGCGCTGTTGGGAGAGGTCGAAATCGTATAGGAATCCATTATAAATAAGCCCGAACAGAACAAGAGTAAAAGCTCGTCGGAATATTTTTAGATGTATATCTTTATTGTTATGTCCGAGGCTCTTTTGTTTGGCAAGTGAATAAGGAAATGAGATGCCGGCTATGAATAGGAATGTGGGGAATATCAAATCCATAAAGGCCAATCCGTTCCAGTCCACGTGGTCCATCTGTTGCGCTAAAAAACAGTCACTTCCACCAGGGAATAATGAGCAAATGACATACACGATTGAGGATAAACCCATTATCCATATCATATCAAAACCTCTAAAGGCATCGAGGCTTTCAAGTCTTTTATTTTCCATAATCCAAATTTAAGAAATTTCCCGTGAAACGCCCCTGTCTGTGACTTTTTTGCCTGCACTTTTATAGTAACTTTCAAAAAATAACCTGCATCATCTTAGTAAATCTTTTTGGTTCCTCTTGACGATAGTCTAACTAAGGTTTTTCAAGTAAATGGTCGTGCGTATAGCGAAACTCAAATGTTGTTTTATTTGGTGGATAAAGTAAGGCACAGAGTTTAATGGTATAAGGAACCGGAGTTTGTTTTCCCGCGAAATGATAGTATATTCGCTCTGTTATGAAAAATAAGTGTGTGACGCTTTTGAGCGTAGTATTTTTGTTCTGCTCTTGTGGACGGACTATTAATATAGTCAGTTATAATGTGGGTGTTTTTTCCAAGTCGGAAGTAAATAGTACAGAGATGATTGCTGATATGTTGAGAAAGCATCATGCTGATTATGTCGGGCTTTGCGAATTGGACAGTTGTACTGTTAGAACAGGAGGAGTGTTCCAGTTAGAGGAATTAAAGAATAAACTCCCTGCTGGATATCAGATGGTATTTGCTCCTTCGATGCCTTTTCAGGGAGGAAAATATGGAATAGGATTGCTTGTAGGGCCAAGCCATAGAATCTTGAATTCGGAGCTTGTACATCTTCCTAAAGGAGAGGGAAGTGAACCTCGTGCTTTATGTATAGCAGAAACGGAAGATATTATATTTGCAGTAACGCATCTGGAGTTTTCGAGCGTAGTATCACGTATGGAGCAAGGGCATATCGTGGATTCAATTTTACGCTCGCGTGCAAAAAACAGCGGCAAGGAAGTGGTTTTATGTGGGGATTTTAATGCGACGCCACAAAGTGAAGTCATAGCTATGTTTATGGAGAATTGGCAAATAGTAAGTCCATTAGAGTATAGCTACCCCAGTGATGCACCGCGAGCATGCATCGACTATGTATTTGTGTTAAAGAATTCCAGATTAAGGTGTGAGAGTAGCTCGATGGTAAAGGATTTTGATGGCAACTCCCCAGAGCAGGCTTCTGATCATTTAGCTGTTTCCGTTGTGCTTAGGGAGTAGTCATTGCCTATTAATAAAGCAATCTATCGTATTTTCCATAAGAGAGCAGATTGTCATAGGCCCTACCCCTCCTGGGACTGGAGTTATGACGCTGGCTTTATCTTTCACACTTTCGAAATCGACATCTCCGCAGAGTTTGCCCTCAGGAGTACGATCAATACCGACATCTATGACTACGGCCCCCTTTTTTACCATTTCCGACGTTATGAAGTGAGGTTTCCCTACGGCGACTACCAGAATATCAGCTTCTCTTGTTATCTGAGCCAAGTCTTTTGTGTGAGAATGGCAAATGGTTACCGTGGCATTTTCATTAAGTAGAAGTTTCGCAACAGGTAGTCCCACTATGTTGCTCCTTCCTACCACAACGGCTCTTTTCCCATCAATGTCAACATTGGCCGCTTTTAAAAGCCTTATAATCCCTCGAGGTGTGCATGGTACACAGTATTGGGGATTAGTTTCGGGCTTTGTGCGTCGTCTCCATAGGGCGGCTACATTCTCCGGATGAAATCCGTCCACATCCTTTTCACGTGCAATAGCATAAAGTGCTTTTAACTCGTCGATGTGTGGAGGAAGTGGTAGTTGAACCAGTATGCCATCCACGCCATCGTCTTCGTTTAGTAGGCGAATCTGTTCTAAAAGCGTTTCTTCACTGGTTTCAGCTGGTAAATGTATGGTAGTATTATGGATGCCAATTTTTTCGCAAGCTTTACCTTTATTGCGAACATAAGTGGCACTCGCCGGGTCATCGCCTACGAGTACTACGGCCAAATGTGGTACTCGTCCATATTTGGCCGGGAAAGTCGCTACTTCTTGAGCTAATTGCGACTTGATATTATCAGATAATTCTTTTCCGCTTAAAATCACGCTGCGAAGATAGCAATAAAATTCGTATCTTCGTAGGTTGTGAAATTAAGTTGACTTTATTATATGAGAGTACTTCGTTTAACTAATACAAGGACACGACAAAAAGAGGTGTTCAAACCTATAGATCCAGGCCATGTTGGAATGTATGTGTGTGGCCCTACCGTTTATGGTGATGCGCATTTAGGACACGCTAGACCAGGAGTGACATTTGATGTACTATTCAAGCTTTTACGTCATCTAGGCTATAAAGTGCGATATGTTCGTAACATAACTGACGTAGGACATTTGGAACACGATGCGGACTCAGGAGAAGATAAAATAGCGAAGAAGGCTCGTCTGGAGCAGCTTGAACCTATGGAGATAGCTCAGACATACACTTTTCGATATCACGAAGCCATGCGTCAATTAAATGTGGCCCCTCCAAGTATCGAGCCTCGTGCGAGTGGACATATCGTGGAGCAGATTGAGGCCGTAAAACGTATTTTGAATGCAGGATATGCATATATAAGTAATGGCAGTGTGTATTTTGATGTTAAAAAGTATAACGAGCATCATCATTATGGAGTATTGAGTGGTCGTAATCTGGAAGATACCATGGAAGGAACGCGCGAATTGGATGGACAAGAGGACAAACGTGCTCCTTATGACTTCGCGCTATGGAAAAAGGCAGATCCGGAGCATATTATGCATTGGCCATCACCATGGAGTGAAGGTTTCCCGGGGTGGCACTTAGAGTGTTCCGTTATGGGAGAGAAGTACTTGGGCGAGGTGTTCGACATACATGGTGGAGGTATGGATCTTATGTTCCCACACCATGAGTGCGAAATCGCCCAAAATGTGGCTTGTCGTGGAACTGAGGGCGTGCATTACTGGGTTCATAATAATATGATTACCATTAATGGGCAGAAGATGGGAAAGAGCCTGGGGAATTTCATAACGCTTCCTCAGATGTTTAGCGGTCAGCATCCGAAACTAACTCAGGCCTATAGCCCTATGACAGTAAGATTTTTTATTTTACAGGCGCATTATCGTGGGACTTTGGATTTTTCCAATGAAGCTCTTCAGGCTGCGCAAAAAGGGTTGGAAAAGTTAATGCAGGCGGCGCGCACGCTTTATGCTTTAGTCTCTCGTAAATGTCCTGACTATGTTTATGGTGACTTGTCTTCGGCCATCGCTCCAGATACATGTCCGGCCACTTCGCCAGAGGTAAAATCTGTTTTTGAAGGCGTGTACGATACTCTTTGTGATGACTTAAATACCCCTGGAACATTATCCTATCTTTTTGAAGCCGTTAGGCTTATAAATGGAGCCAAAGCAGGAAGCGTAAAATTGTCCGAAGGTGATATAAAGACGCTTGTCCAGATTTTTGACGATGTAGTCTTCGGTGTGCTTGGCCTAAGGGATGAGGAAAGTATGGGCGCCAATACCGGTGTTATAGATGGGCTGATGCAGATGATTTTCGAACAAAGAGCTGTTGCAAAGGCGAATAAAGATTGGGCTACGTCAGATCATATACGGGACACACTTAAAGAATTGGGCATTAAAGTTAAAGACACTAAAGACGGATCTGAATGGAGCCTGTAAAGTTGATCAGTTGGAATGTGAATGGACTTAGAGCCATAGTAGGAAAAGGATTCGCAGATATTTTCAATTCGTTTGATGCCGATTTCGTGTGCTTGCAAGAGACAAAGTTGAAGGAGGGGCAGATAGATTTGGAATTCCCCGGCTATACTTCGTATTGGAATTATGCCGACCGTCCAGGTTACTCGGGAACAGTAGTATATAGCAGATTACCTGTTATATCCGTTCACAACGGGATGGATATGGATATTCACGATCACGAAGGGCGTGTGGAGACGTTAGAATTGGCCGAGTTTTTCCTGGTCAATGTTTATGTCCCTAATTCTCAAGAGGGTTTGAGGCGTCTTGATTATCGCATGCAGTGGGAGGATGATTTCAGGGCTTATCTGGGCGAATTAAACAAAAGAAAGCCTGTTGTGGTGTGTGGAGACTTTAATGTTGCTCACAATGAGATAGATATTAAAAATCCGTCTTCGAATCATCAAAGTGCAGGCTTTACTGATGCTGAAAGGGAAAAGATGACTCAGATGCTGAATTCTGGATTTATCGATACATGGCGATATCAACACCCCGAGGAAGTAAAATATAGTTGGTGGTCTTATCGTGGAGGTGCCCGATTTCGGAATGCCGGTTGGCGTATAGATTATTTTTTAGTTAGCGAGTCGTTAAAGTCGCATATTGACTCTACACAGATTTATACGGATATAATGGGTTCCGACCATTGCCCTGTCGGTTTGATTCTTAAATAGACTTTCGTATAGCATCAGTATCTGGCTGCTCGCCACACATTAGTTCATATCCTAGGATAGCCTGCTCTTTTAACCAAGTGGTTCCTGGGATATAATTTTTTACATTCTTTAATGAGTTGCAGGATGGAGTTTTATAGTTAGCCTCGATGAGGGTATTACAATGTATGTTTTCTATGCCCGGAGCATAATGGGGAAGTGTGCATACTATGGTGTCTGCCTCTATATTGCGTCCTTGGAGTTCATCATGATGTAACAGCAGGGGAGTAATGCCAATGGAGCGTGCCGCGGCCAATGCAGCTTTACCTGCACCACCACCTCCTATTACTATAACACTTTTACTACCAGTTAGTAACTTTTTAAGTGCTAGAAAATCGGAATTGAACGCTTTTATGCCACTTTCTGTTTTTAGAAGGATATTGGCGGCGCCACATTCAAGACATTCTTTTGATAAAATGTCGGCGGCTTCTAGGGCTTGCGTTTTAAATGGAGCTGTAACATTAACGGCTCGGTAGTTATTTTCTTTAAAAATAGAGTAACATTTATCGAATTCAGGATATTCGATAAGGTCGTAGTCATATTTCCCGTGGTAGGCTGCTTTGAAAAGTAGAGGGCTTAATGAATCTTTTATGGGATAGCCTATTAGTGCAAATTTATCCATTTCTTTGTCTTAGAGCTTCGAAAAGTAATATGGCAGCGCTTACTGATACATTAAGAGAATCGAGTTTGCCCCGCATCGGGATTCGTATGTGTTTATCTGCTGCATCTCTCCATAAATTGCTGAGCCCTGTAGATTCAGTTCCTACGACTATGGCAGTGCCGCAAGTCATATCTGTGTCATAATATACACTTGAATCTTGAAGTTGAGCAGTTAATATTTGAATATGGTTTCTTTTCAGATATTCGATACATTCTTCAGAGGAACAGGCTATACAGGGCACTGTAAAGATGGCACCTATGCTGCTTCTAATAAGGTTAGGGTTGTATAAGTCCGTAAGTGGATCGCACACTATCACGGCATCAGCGCCACAGGCATCGGCACTTCTAAGGATCGCCCCTAAATTTCCCGGCTTTTCGACACTTTCCATTACTATTATTAGAGGTTTCGGGCCAATTTTTAAATTTTCTAGACCTTGTTTGGGGGTGAATACTTCCGCTAGTATACCTTCGGTATTTTCTCTGTAAGCTAATTTGTTATATACATCTTCACTTACTTCATATCTGGTGGTTGAATTCGAAAGTTTCGTTAAGATATCTGCATTTTCGCCTTTGCCCAGTATTGCTGGGCAATAAAATATAGAATCAATTTTAAGTCCGGCATTTATGCAGTGACTTAATTCTCGTTTCCCTTCGGCGACAAATTTATTTTGTGCGCGTCTTTCAGAAGATTTCTGTTGAAGTAGGAGTAAGTTTTTTATTTTGGGGTTGTGTGTGCTCGATATAAATAAATTCGTCATAAATCTCGTTTTTTATGGTAAAAATACTTATATTTGCTCAAAATGTGAACTAAAACATTAATTTTATTATAAACCAACAGTAAAATGAAAAAATTAATCTTATGCATTGCTGCCATAGTTGGCATGAGCATCGCTGCGTCTGCAGCAAATTATTCAATTGATGAGCAAGGAATAGACGCTATGATCGAGAGCGCAGTTGAAGTTACTCCTATGTCTTTGGAGGCTGCAACTCCTGGTCTTCAAGATCCTACTATCAAGTTCGGTAATGATACGCAGCCTATTATTGCTTTTGTGCTTGCAGTTATCCCTGTAACTAGCTGGCTTGCTGTTCACCGTATGTATATGGGTACATCTGCTCTTGCCGTCATTCTTAATATTGTGACAGGTATGGGATTCGGTATCGTTTATGTGGTCGATTGGGTATGTTTGCTTCTCGGCGTATTAGATAATAATATAGGGCAGTATTGTAATAACCCTCGTTGGCTAATGTGGGCTAATATTATATAGTTCTAGAATTGAAATTATTAAAACATATTTTCCTTTTAGCTTTTCTTTTAATTTCGGAAGGGGGATTTGCTCAAAGGCGCATTTCTGCCGATGTTGAGGTCAAGACTTTAACGGGAAAAAATGTAACGACAGTTACCAAAAGCGTCTATTGTTCTAACAATGGACGCTTGGTAATTTGTTTTCATACTCCGATGGAGTATGTGATGGAAACTGATATTATGGGAGAATGTCAGTTTTTCTTTCCTCGCACTAACGAAGTATATGTAGATAATTCTCGCACGATTAGTTCCACGGATGAATTGCTTTCTATATTTCTTGCGGGAAGAATGGACGATTTGGGTCTTTCGCTTTCTGGATATACACTTGAGAGGACAGAAAGTCTTGAGGATGGGATGATGAAAAAATCGTATAAAACTAAACGAGAAGGGTTTCCACCGCGGGCGCAGATCGTATATAATAGTGAGTATCTTCCTATTTATAGTGAAGCTTTGACTGAAGATGGACATATTTCAGTTAAAGTATATTATTCTAATTACAAAATGGTAGGATATAGTCCTTTCCCTTTTAGAAGCACGGAGATTATTTATAATTCGTCTAAGGATTCCACTATAGTACGAACTATCTATTCTAATCTGGTTCTGGACGGAACGGATTCCATGTTCGATTTCAAGGTTCCTGAAGATGCGAAGCCTATGGATTTAACGGCCAGTAAAAATAAATGACACGTAGTGCGCGAATTTTTTGTACCTGTGTGGCTTTTCTTTTGCTTTCAACTCTGTCTTATGGCAGGATTTCCAGATTTACTCCATCCCACACTGAGTTTTTCAAGCAGGCAGTAAAAGAAAAAGGTCTTGTGTGCGCTATTTTGGCCACTACAGATAGGGTGGTGCGAGACACGCAGATTGGCCTAGCCGGCTGTCACTATTTTAGGGAAGATGGGCTGATACATGAAGATATTTTTGGCCCTATGGAGGTATCGTCTAGTTTTAGTGTTTTTCAACTAGATGGGTTGGTTCCGAGAGGAGAGTATCGAAGCCTCTCTGAAGACGAAGAGTTTATCAGATATTTAATAGGGAATAATCTATCCTCTGATGCAGTGTATTATCTCTTTGGGGTTAATATCGCTCCTTCAGATACGCTTGACTATTACAAAGGACTGTCTTTATATACTTCAGGCGGTTTGCAGCAGGCTTCGGGTTATTTTAAGAACGTGCCTGAGACCTCTACTTTTTTTGAGCCTTCAGTTTTTTATGCTGCGGTCTGCGATGTTTATCAAAATAATTATACTGAGGCCAAGTCTATTCTTAGTACTTATAAAGGAGAGAGAGTTGAATTGCTGAATTACGAACTTGCAGCCATAAGTCTATTGGAAGATGATAGAGAGGGGTATAAGTATTATAGTAAGGCTTTTACCTATAGCTCATACACTATGAAAGATGGTGAAAAAGTTTTTGACGATATATATAAGCAGAGATTTGTCGAGAAGGGGAAAAGCCCTTGGGTGGCGGCAGGCTTATCTGCGGTAGTCCCGGGCTTAGGTAAATTCTATGTGGGAAATTATGGTGAGGGAGCAGCATCGTTACTGTTAGGCGCATCCTTTACTGCCTTTGCAGTGGAAAGCTGGGTGAAGGTGGGGGCAAAGGATTGGCGGACAATACTTTTTACTACCTTGGCTTCTTTACTGCATATAAGTAATATCTATGGTAGTTATATATCAGTGGGTTTATATAATGATTATTTGAAAAATGCTCAGAATCAAACTATCGTGTTTAACATTCACGTTCCTGTGCGTAGTCTTTTCAAGTAAAGCCCAAACGGAGGAGAATCCTCGAGTAATGGCTTCATTATGTGAAAGAGATGCTTATTATGCGAAGAATCCCATAGAATTCAATGAAGCTATATGGGCTAAATCTATCGCGCTAGAGAAGGCCGGGGACTACGCTGCTTCCCTAAATACATTGAATCGCGTTAGATTATACGCTGTCCCTTCAGAAAGAAGACAGGAGATTGGCGTAAAAAAGTCCTGGCTTGCATATATGGTAGGGGATTATGACACGGCTATGTCGTTTCTTCAAGAAGTCGGAGTTGATATCACTATAAATAAGCCATCGCTTAAGAATGAGTGGTTAGCCATGGGATTAACTTTTATCGTACCGGCCGGCTTTATATATGTTGAAGAACCTTTACCAGGGGCCGAATATACGGCCCTTAATGCGCTTGCTATATGTGGAATAGTATGCCAGATAATGTCAAAGTGTTATATTAGTGGTATTTTAGGCGGCGCTATGGCGCTGAATGTCAGCTTTATGGGGGCACAAGAAAAAGTTGCGCTCCTGCTTTTGGAACGCAACTTTAAAGCTATTAAAGAGGCTAAAAAAGAGGCTCTTAATTCATTTTTTCAGGTCTCATCTGAGGGAAGAACAGCACGTCTTGAATAGTGCTTTGACCAGTCATGAACATGGTCAGTCTATCTATTCCCATGCCTAGTCCTGAGGTCGGCGGCATTCCATATTCAAGAGCACGTACGAAGTCCATATCTATATACATAGCCTCGTCGTCGCCTTTGCTTTTTAGCGCTGCTTGTTCTTCGAAGCGTTCTAATTGGTCTATAGGATCGTTCAATTCGGAGTAGGCATTGGCCAATTCCTTTCCGTTTACGAAGAGTTCAAACCGTTCTGTTAGCGAACTGTCATTACGATGGCGCTTTGTAAGTGGCGACATCTCGACAGGATAGTCGGTTACGAAGGTAGGCTGGATGAGCTTGTCTTCACAGTATTCACCGAAGATGGCATCGATTAATTTTCCTTTTCCGAAAGACGGCTCCACTTCTACATGCAAATTTTTACATACCTCACGGAGTTGTTCTTCATTCATGCCCTTTACATTAACTCCTGCATACTCTTCGATGGCATCGAGAATAGGGAGTCTGCGGTAAGGTCCAGCGAAATCGACTTCATTCTCGCCTATCTTCACTTTGGTACTTCCGTTTACTTTTATTGCGATTTTTTCGAGCAGTTTTTCGATGAAGTCCATCATCCATATATAGTCTTTGTAGGCTACATAAATCTCCATGCAGGTAAACTCCGGGTTATGGGTTTTGTCCATGCCTTCGTTACGAAAATCCTTTGCAAATTCGTAAACGCCATTGTATCCTCCTACAATGAGGCGTTTTAGGTAGAGCTCGTTAGCGATTCTAAGATATAGTGGAATATCTAGAGCGTTATGGTGTGTTATGAAAGGGCGTGCCGTAGCTCCTCCGGGGATACTTTGAAGTATCGGGGTTTCCACTTCCAAGCAGCCGGCGGCGTTAAAGTATTCGCGCATAGTAGCGATTATTTGAGCCCTTTTTATAAAGATTTCTCTCACTGAAGGGTTCACGATGAGGTCTACATATCTTTGACGATATCTCATCTCCGGGTCGGTAAAGGCATCGAATACTTGGCCATCAAGTTCCTTTACAATAGGAAGTACGCGAAGCGATTTGCTTAAAAGTGTAATCTCCTTTGCATGAATGCTTAATTGGCCGGTTTGAGTATAAAAGGCAAATCCTTTCACTCCGATTATATCACCTATGTCTAACAGTTTTTTCCATACTGTATTGTACATGGTTTTGTCTTCTCCAGGGCAGATTTCATCTCGTTTTACATATATTTGAATTCTACCACTTTCGTCTTGAATCTCACCGAAAGAGGCGGCACCCATAATACGGCGACTCATTATGCGCCCTGCTATACAGACATCTTGAAAATTGCCTTTTTGAGGATCGAACTCTGCAGCTATTTGAGCGGCATTTGTGTTTACTGGATAAAGGGCGGCCGGATAAGGGTCAATCCCGAGTTCTCTTAGTTTCGCAAGAGATTCCCTGCGGATAAGTTCCTGTTCGCTAAATTCTTGTATCATAGTTATCTTTTATTATTTCTTCGTGTCTTTCTTTAATGTCTTTGATTCTTATCTGAATGCTGCTATTCCCTCTGAAATAATTCTCTACTAGGGAGTAACATACGTCAAAGGGATTACCTTCGCTGATATACTCGAAGTATTCGTCCATATTAAAGGCAATGGCTGGGATGGTCACCGAATAGTCTTCTTGTATAAGGTCTAGTTTTAGATGCTTCCCGCCAGCTCCGACTTTGCGTCCTCTTCCTTCATCGCATACCGCTTCAGTCATAAATACCGGATTGGTATTACCTGGACCGAATGGTTGAAATTGTTTTAGAAAACGGAAAAATCTTGGAGTGATCTGGCTTAAGTTAATCTTTGCATCTATCTCGATAGTCGGAGTAGTAAGTTCTTTACTTATTTTTCCTTCTGCAAATTTATCCATACGCTTGGCAAACTCCTGTACATTTTCCTCTTTCATGGTAAGCCCGGCTGCATAAATGTGCCCACCGAAATTTTCCAAAAGATCAGCGCAACTTTCTATAGATGAATATAAGTCAAATCCTTGAATACTACGAGCCGAACCGGTTACAAAGCCGTTGGATTTAGTAAGTACTACTGTGGGTTTAAAAAATGTTTCAACTAGCCTGGACGCCACTATACCTACGACACCTTTATTCCAATTTTCATTATATACGATGGTTGCATTTTTTGTGGCCAATGCTTTCCCACTGTTTACCATCTCTATGGCCTCTTGGGTAATCTCGCGGTCAATGCTTTTACGCTCGTTGTTATTATTGTTAATCTGTTTGCCAATTCGTAGCGCTTCTTCTTGGCTTTGAGCAGTAAGTAGTTCCACTGCCAATCGTCCCGTCTCCATACGCCCTGCCGCATTAATTCGCGGGCCAATCTTAAACACTATATCGTCAATCGTAAGATGTCCCGGCTCTAGTGCGGACAACTCTATCATGGCTGCCAATCCTTTGCGTGGGTTTGCATTTAGAATTTTAAGTCCATAATAGGCAAGAACCCTGTTTTCGCCTGTCATACTTACAAGGTCAGAGGCTATACTGACAACAAGTAGGTCAAGTAGCGGGAGAAGAGAGTTGAATTCTACACCGTATGTTTGGCTATAGGCTTGGGCCAATTTAAACCCCACTCCGCAACCGGACAGGTCGTCGAACGGGTAATGGCAGTCATCCCTTTTGGGGTCGAGCACTGCAACTGCAGGCGGTAGTTTTTCATCTGAAAGATGGTGGTCACATATAATGACATCTATCCCTAGTGAATTAGCCTTTTCTACTTTTTCCACCGCTTTTATGCCGCAGTCCACGGTTATGATTAGATTTACTCCTGAGTCGGCGGCGTAATCTATTCCTTTGTTGGAGACCCCATACCCTTCGTTGTATCTATCCGGGATGTAAAAATCAAGATTTTTTGTGAATCGGCTTATGAATGAATATAACAGAGCCACGGCTGTAGTTCCATCTACATCGTAGTCTCCATAAATCATTATTTTTTCGTTATAGGCTATGGCTTTATGCAGGCGTTCAACAGCCATATCCATATCTTTCATTAGAAATGGATCATGCAGGTTATCGAGGTTAGGTTTAAAGAAAGCTCTTGCTTTTTCGATGGAGTCTATTCCACGTTTTAGCAAAAGGTCGGCAAGCACCTTGTCAATGCCTATTTCTGTGCTCAGTCTCTCAACACTTTCTCTGTCAGAGGCTTCCTTAAGAACCCATTTGCTTTCTTTTATCATATGGAATGCTCCTTTTTAATCAGTTTTGCCACTTTCTCGGCCACTTCCTCTTCGCTAAGGTCGTCAGTTTCTACACAGATAGGCGCAGATTCATATAAATCCTTTCTTGATTTATATAATTGCGAAAGAGTTTCCGTGTCCCATAAAGGCCTTATCTTGTTGTCACTTTTTTCAATTCTTCTTTTTAAAGTCTCTTCGTTTGCTTTTAGATACACGCAGGTAGTGTCTTCAAATATGAGATGAGTAACACCCCCTATTGAAAGTGTTCCACCTCCAAGTGCAAGAACCAGATTTTCTGCAGTGAGCTTGTGCATTATCACTACATCCCTTAATGCTTCTGCTTCTATTGCCCTAAATCCGTCTTCGCCTTGCTCCTTAAATATTTCATCTATTGAAAGGCCAATCTTTTTTTCTATATAGTAGTCTAAATCGATAAATTCATAGCCCAAGCAGGTGGCGAGTCTAACTCCCACGCTGCTCTTGCCAGAGCCCATAAAACCGGTTAAACTAATAATCAAAATAAAGTCGGTTCTTCAATATTCTCGTCAGAACTATCCAAAGGAGTGTCAGCTTCCTCATTTAAGATAGAATTGACGATGGGTGAATTATCTTTTTCCTCGCTATCTAAGGCTGCGTTTTCTTCTTCCTCTAGTGGCTCTATGAATTTTACTTCTTTGATCTCTCTATCGTGACACTTTTTACCTTTAGCGCTTATGCCTTTTTTTGCAATCCAAGCGGACGCATCCACAGCTTCCGGCTCTCTATGTTCTGATTTGCCGCCGAATATCACAAGATATTGTGGACGAGTATCTTCGCTTAAAGCAACAAGTCTTGATTTAGGGTGTTCGGAAATAAAACTCATAGGAGTATTGTCGCTTAAGATAAAGGAAAATCTCTTAACATAGTAAGTCTTTGATGCCCCATCGTAATAGAGCGCCGTGTATGTCTTATTCGGGTCGAATTTCTCTATTTTAAGTAAATCTCCCGGATATCGGTTAGAAACATCGAATGAAGTTGTGTAGAATGTGCCATTTTTGAAAATAGCCAGAACCTTGTCATCGGTTCCGAAGGCTCCTAAATAGAGTCCTCTTTGTTCATCATTCAGTTTCTGGATATCCGCATCGTACCAAATATCTTTCCCTGCAATCGTCGATACCCCGGCCGATTTAAGACTTATCTTATGAATGACATTTTTACTAACCAAGTTCCCTCGAGACGATCTTCCTTTGATGGCTAGAGTGCTGAAGTCATATTCGAAAACCATTTTTTTGATTTTCGCTTTGGGCTTGAGCTGGATTTTAACTGTCTCTGCCTCTCCGTTGTGATTAACGCTTAGCCATACTATTTGCGAACCTTCATCTCCGGTGGTTATATCATATTCTTTATCTCGTGTAATCGATGTTATGGCAAAGCGTTTAGCATAGTATATGCTTGTCTTACCCATTCGATAGATTACATTGTAGATGGTGCGATTGTCGCCTCGGTTGAATAGTCCTACATAAAGCAGATTTTCTCCGAAATAGGCCTTATCTGTGATCTTGGATACTTTGAACTTCCCATCTTTTCGGATTACTATTACTTCCGATAGATCGGAACAATCACAAATATATGTCCCATTGTCATCCTTTTTCAAGGACATGCCCACGAATCCTTTTTCTAGATTTGCATAAAGTTTTGCATTGTTGTTTATGACTTTTTGGGCGGTTATGGTTTCAAATCCTGTTATTTCGGTCAGCCTAGGGAATTTGTCTCCGTATGTTTGTTTTAGGTGTGTGAACCAATCTATAGTGAATTCCACGATATGGTCTATATCGTGATGTACTTCCGAAATCTCGCTTTCTATGGCAAGTAATTTTTCGTCGAGAACTTTCGTGTCGAATTTTGAGAGTTTTCTTACAGGCTTGTCCACGAGTTTGTCTATGTCTTCCATAGATATTTCACGGCGAAGAGATCTCTCGTACTCCTTCATTCTGTTTAGAATGGCCTCTTTCTGCGCATCCCAACTCTCGAAATCTTCTTCGAGTATCTTATATACTTTATTTTCGAAGAAGATTCTTTCCAGTGAAGTATAATGCCAATTATTTTCTAACTCGTTTAACCTAAACTGGAGCTGTGCGAGTAATAGATCTTTTGTATGCTGGGTGCTATATTCCAGTATATCGTGCACTGAGAGGAAAGCAGGCTTGTTATCCACTATTACACAGGCGTTAGGCGTGATAGTGGTTTCGCAATCAGTAAATGCATATAATGCATCTATCGTCTTATCTGGAGAGACATCGGACGGAAGATGAATTATTATCTTTACCTTATCTGTTGTAAGGTCTTCGATATTCTTTAGTTTTATCTTACCCTTATCCTTGGCTTTGAGTATGGATTCGGTAAGTATTTTTGTTGTTTTTCCGTATGGAATATCGGTAATGGAGATAGTATTTTTATCTACTTTTTCTACCTTGGCCCTAATTCTTACGGAACCTCCACGCCTTCCCTGCATGTATTTCGAGCAATCGGCATAACCTCCAGTTGGAAAATCTGGGTAAATTTCGTACGGCTCGTTCTTAAGAATGCAGATGGACGCATCTATAAGTTCGTTGAAGTTATGTGGAAGAATGCGCGATGACATACCGACCCCGATTCCTTCGGTCCCTTGGGCCAGTAGCAATGGAAATCTTACCGGAAGCTCGGTGGGTTCTTGATTTCGACCATCGTAGCTGTTCATCCAGTTGGTGATTCGAGGGTCGAAGACTACTTCCTTGGCAAATTTGCTTAGTCTGGCTTCTATGTAACGCGGTGCGGCATTGGCATCGCCAGTAAGTATGTTTCCCCAGTTTCCTTGGCAGTCAATGGCAAATCCCTTTTGGCCAATCTGAACCATCGCTCCCAATATGGATGCATCGCCGTGTGGGTGATACTTCATTGCTTCACCCACGAGTGTGGCTACTTTAGTGTACGAGCCATTATCTACCTTGAACATAGCGTGAAGAACGCGACGTTGGACAGGCTTTAGTCCATCTACTATATGGGGTACGGCGCGGTGAAGAATGACATAGGACGCATAGTCCAGATACCATTCCTTGAACATGCCGGAAAGTTTGTATTTCTTAGAGTCGCTTTCTAGCAATTTGTCGAATCGTCCGTCAGAACCTTCCCCCTCGAGAGGCGCCTCATTAAGTTCTTCGTCGTTATCTTCTTCAATTATGTCTTCGTAATCTTCGCGCATAAACTAGCCTTCATATCCGAATCTTCGGAGTTCTTTTTTGTCTTCTCTCCAGTCTGGTGCCACCTTGACGAATAATTGTAGGAATACTTTTTTCTGAAAAAATTCCTCCATATCAATTCGTGCAGCGGTGCCTATTTTTTTTAGTGCCATACCTTTTTTACCTATAACTATTCCCTTTTGGGATTCGCGCATTACATATATAACGGCACTTATATCGTAGCGCTCGGCCCCTTCTTTGAAGGATTCCACTTCCACTTGACAGCAGTAAGGGATTTCTTCTTTGTAGTTAAGCAGGATTTTTTCCCGTATTATTTCTTCAGCGAAAAAACGAAGGTTTTTGTCAGTGAAGGCATCTTTATCATACCACGGAGGGCAGACTGGTAAATTGTCGATAATGCTGTGGAGGATATTGTCAAGTCCGAAGTGCTCTTGGGCAGATGCTGGAATTATCTGGGCACTTGGCACTTTTTCCTTCCAATAATTCATCAACTCCATCACTTTGCCTTGGTTGCTTATGTCTATTTTATTGATAACAATGATTATAGGGCAAGTGAGTTTCTGGAGTTTTTCTATATATTCAATGTTTTTATCCGGCTTTTCTACAGTATCCGTGACATAGAGAATTATGTCTGCATCTCCTATGGCGGTATCTACGAAATTTACCATGTCTTGTTGGAGACGGTAATTAGGTCTTAAGATACCGGGGGTATCGGAGAAAACTATTTGATAGTTCTCTCCGTTCACGATTCCCATAATCCGGTGTCTTGTAGTTTGAGCCTTAGCTGTTACGATGCTGAGTTTCTCACCCACCATCGCATTCATAAGCGTGGATTTGCCTACATTCGGGTTCCCGATTATGTTTACAAATCCAGACTTAAACATAAGCTCCCATTTTGAGAATATTTACCTCCCCATCTGAAAGCTTACGCCATTCGCCTTTTTTAAGACCTTTTTTAGTGAGTCCGGCGAAATATACTCTATCCAGAGCCTTAACTTCATATCCTAAAGCTTCAAAGAGGCGTCTAACTATTCTGTTTTTGCCTGAATGGATTTCTATTCCAAGCTTGCGGTGATCATCGGCATCTATGAATTCAAGTTCGTCGGCCGCCATCTTTCCGTCCGTTAAGTCCACGCCGGCAAGAATCTTTTCGTAATCTTCTTCTTTGAGAGGCTTGTCAAGACTTACTTGGTAGATTTTTTTCTTGTCGTATGATGGATGTGTAAGCTTTTCAGCCAATTCTCCGTCATTGGTAAACATAAGTACGCCTGTAGTGCTCTTGTCGAGTCTTCCTACTGGAAATACTCTAAATGGACAGCCTTTAAGTAATTCCATAACAGTTTTTTCTGCGTGTGGGTCACTTGCGGTGGTTACATAACCGCGAGGCTTGTTCATTACAAGGTATACTTTTTCCTCCCCCTTTAACCTTTCGCCATTGAATTTCACCTCGTCCTTGTAGATGTTGACTTTCGTCCCGAGCTCAGTCACGACATTGCCGTTTACTGTAACGACCCCGGCCTGAATCAAGGTGTCAGCTTCTCGTCTTGAACATACACCAGAATTGGCGATGAACTTGTTAAGTCGCACCTCTTCCTGAATAGGAGTCTTAACGTAGTCATTGTCAGAGTATTTCATCTCACTTAGTATAGGCTTGCGTGAGAGCATCCTGCTGATACCTTCTTCAGAGGCTCTGTTTATAGGAGCCTTCTTGGACATAGGTTTACGTGCAAATTTTGACTGTCCATAGACTGGCTTGTTTGAAAAGTCATTCTTAGGATGTGAATTTCTGCGCTCGCCATAGCCTTTGTGCTCGCCATAACTTCTGCCTTCAGAGTTCGTGCGAGTATTTCTGCGCTCGCCATAACTTCTGCCTTCAGTGTTTGTGCGAGTATTTCTACGCTCACCATAATCTCTGCGCTCGGAATTTTGGTGAGTGTTTCTATGTTCGCCATAAGGACCGTTTTCGGTTCTTTCGTGACGAAAGTTAGAGGACGTGCTATATGCAGGTCCCTCTTCGCGGCGTGCTCCTGTTGATGCTGCGCCAGTGGCTCTTCTTGGTCTAAGTTTTCGGCCGTTTTTTGAAAAATCTTCCATTACTTTAATGTGAAATAATAAGTGATTGTACCCTCCTGCAATAGTTCTTGCAGAGGAGTATCTTCTGTAATATTGTTTAATTTGGTGAAGTGGGTCTTCATCGCTGCGTTCCGCGCTTCATTCCATAATGTTTTATCATCAATAGTTGTACCAGATGCGTCTACGATTGCATTTGTGACATTTCCATACGCATCAACCCATATTCGCACCACTACTTTACCGCCTTCTTGCTTGTTGAATTTAGGTAAAGCCAATCCTCCCACATCTTTACGCCCTTTTAGATGTGCATTGGCTCTGCCCTCTGAGGTGTTGTTCTTAGAGTTCCCGTCAGATTGTCCATTGCTGAAATTCGTCGATGATTTTGAGGCAGAATGTGGTGAATCCGAAGAACTTGGCTTTTTGCTCATCCCCGGGAATAAAGCCTTTTGATTTATTACGGGTTGCTCTACCTGAGGAGCAGGGGTTTCTACATCTCCGAAGTCGTCTTGGGCTGATTGCTCGGTAGTATTAGGCTTGTTCTGTTCAATAGGGCTTTCACTCTTTTTTACAAGTTCTATTTCTTTCGATTTATCGACATTCTCTGAAACAGGTTCCTTACTTGTTTTTAGGTCAATATCATTTACTTCGGATGAAAAATCAAGAAGGAATGAACTTTCTTCAGGAGGTGGATAAATATAACTTAGACCTGTAAAAGAAAGTAATGTGAAAGAACACACAAGAACACAAAGAACGAGCACTGCTCCGATGAGCCGCCCTGTCCTGTTAGAATTCTCTCTGCGTTCTATGTATGTATTTTGACTATTCATTATTCCGGCGATGTAGCCAAGATAACTTTATAGTGATTTCTCTTAGCTATATTCATTACTTTCACTACTTCTTTGAGGGGGACGCTTTCGTCAGCATAAATGGAAAAAGTAGGATCCTCCTCCGATGAAAGTTCTTCCACGAGATCATCTTCCACTTCATCGAAAGGAACGCTTTGCTTTTCGCCATTTATGTGGTAGGAGTAAATATCGTTCCCACAGTCTTTTATGGATACCGAAACAGTGGCTTTTGCGCTGACCTGACCAGTGCTTTTAGGTAGTAACAACTTGAGTGCGTTAGGGTTCACAAGAGTTGAAGTAACTAAAAAGAAGATCAGTAACAAAAACACTATGTCTGTCATTGAAGACATAGATATATTCGGATCTGGCTTGGTATTTCTTCTAAGCGCCATATAAATTACTGAATTTCAGTTGAGTCAACTTGATTATCAGGATTCTCACTTAACATATCCATAAACTCTATGGTTGCATTTTCCATGCTGAATACCACATTGGAAACCTTGGCCGTGAGGAAATTATATGCAAAGTAAGCAACGATACCCACTATAAGACCCCCTACGGTGGTAATCATGGCTTCATAGATGCCGGCTGATAGAAGCGAGATGTCAATGTTGTTTCCGGCATTGGACATATTGAAAAAGGCTTTTATCATACCGGTTACTGTGCCCAAGAATCCAAGCATCGGGGCTCCTCCGGCTATGGTTGCCAGGTATGGAAGGCCACTTTCAAGCCTTGCAATTTCAGCATTTCCTACATTGTCTACCGCTGTTTGAACATCTGATAGAGGCTTGCCAATCCTGGCTATCCCGGTTTCTATCATTCTAGCTACTGGTGAGTCGAATTTCCCACATAATGCTTTTGCGGATTTGACCTTGCCATCAGACAGGTAGTCCTTTATGTCTTTCATAAAGTTCCTGTCGATTTTACTCGCTGACGAGATAATCCACCATTTTTTTCCGAAAATGTATAAAGCGATAATGGAAAGGAGAAGTAGCACGATCATTATCCAGCCACCCTTTGTAGCCATCTCTAAGATGGAAATAGATTGAGTTTCAACCATATTTTGTTATTCTTTTATTAAAACAATGGTGCGTAAACAACTCATATTATGAAGATTATGCTTGACTGCAAAATCTTGAAGTTATCATTTCTTGACACCAAACACTATCGCGCAAATTTACTCAAAATATTCTATTTTTGAAAGAAACAAAGCTTTTCCTGGCACGCTTTCTCCTGCAATGGTTCTATCTCCTTTTTCTATAAGCTCGGAAACGCTACCTACCGTTCTTTTTCCTCGCCCCACTTCTAGAAGAGTCCCTACTATGGCTCTAACCATATTTCTCAAGAAGCGATCTGCTGTTATATGAAATTCCCAATGTGTTTCATCCTTTTTTACCCAGTAGGCTTCGTATATGGTACAGATAGAGGTCTTATTGTCCGCTCCTTTTTTCTCAAAGCAGGAAAAATCGCGAGTGCCTGTTAGGAGGGAAGCAGCATCGTTCATGGCGTCAAATTCTAATGATGGGTAGGAGCATTGTAGAGAGAATTGATCCGCGAATGGATCTTTTTCTCGGTGTATGTGGTAGATATATTCTCTTTTCCGTGCGCTGAACCGAGCGTGAAAGTTTTCGTCGGTATTTTCAATGGAATGGATGGCAATGGAATGGGGTAATATGGCATTTAATTTGTATATTAGTGCGCCGGTGTCTAATGGTTTAGCATAATCGAAGTGAGCGATATAGTTAAGGGCATTCACACCAGTATCTGTCCTGCCAGCCCCGACCACATAGATGGGTTCTTTCAGTAGAGTAGAAAGGGCATCGTTAATGGTTTGTTGGACAGAGGGTGAGTGTGGCTGTATCTGCCATCCGCAGAAAAAGGCCCCATTGTATGATAATGTAAGTTTAAAACGCATAAGGATTGTATTGTGCATTGCAAAATTAAAGAAAATATATGGATAGCGTAAACATTAAGGATCTGAATGAGAAGATTCAGAAAGAAAGTTCTTTTGTCGATTTACTCTCTATGGAGATGGGGAAAGTCATCGTGGGGCAGAAGCATTTGGTAGAGAATTTGGAAATAGCTCTTCTTTCTAACGGACATATTCTTTTGGAGGGTATGCCGGGATTGGCAAAAACTTTGGCCATAAGTACACTTGCCAAGGCCGTCACAGGAACATTTTCTAGAATACAGTTTACTCCAGATTTATTGCCGGCAGATGTAACGGGAACATTGATATACAGCCAGAAAAAGGAACAATTCGAGGTTCATAAAGGGCCTATATTCGCTAATTTCGTTCTCGCCGATGAGATAAACCGCGCTCCAGCGAAAGTACAGTCCGCACTTTTGGAAGCTATGCAAGAAAGGCAAGTAACTTTAGGTGATTCTACATACTCACTTCCAGATCCTTTCTTGGTTATGGCTACCCAGAATCCTATAGAGCAAGAAGGAACATATCCTCTTCCGGAAGCTCAAGTAGATCGTTTTATGCTAAAGGTTTTAGTCGATTATCCTAAAAAGGATGAGGAAAGACTGATAATAAGGATGAATAATACTGGGGAGTTTCCCACAGTAAATCCAGTAGTTACGACGCAGGATATCATTCGTGCCAGAGAGATAGTTCGTGAGGTGTATATGGACGAAAAAATAGAGAAATATATAGTAGATATCGTTTTCGCTACGCGTGCACCTAAGGAGTGTAATTTGTCTTCGCTCGAAAATATGATTGCCTATGGTGCATCTCCGCGCGCAAGTATCAGTTTATGTGCAGCAGCCAAGGCTTATGCTTTCATAAAGAGGCGTGGATATGTTATTCCAGAAGATGTAAGAGCTGTATGCCACGAAGTTTTGCGTCATAGAATAGGTCTTACCTACGAAGCGGAGGCGGAAAATATTACTTCAGACGAGATTATAGAGCAAGTTATAAATGCAGTCATTGTCCCATAATGGTTCTTCGCAGTCTTCTACTACTGAATTTTTAAAGAAGATTCGCAAGATAGAAATTCGTACAAAGGCGCTCTCCCACCAGATTTTTGCGGGAGAGTATCATTCTGCATTCAAAGGCCGTGGAATGACATTTAGCGAAGTGCGTGAGTATCAGTGGGGAGATGATGTGCGTGCCATGGATTGGAATGTAACTGCGCGTTTGCGAAGTCCTTATGTCAAGGTGTTCGAGGAGGAACGCGAATTGACGATGGTACTTTTGATAGATGTTTCTAAAAGTGGACTTTTCGGTACTAGGTCTTTCACGAAAAGGGAGAGGATCGCAGAAGTGGCTGCCGTGTTGAGTTTCAGTGCAAGCATCAATAACGATAAGGTGGGGGCATTGTTTTTTTCGGATAAAGTCGAGAAGTTCATTCCTCCTAAAAAAGGGCGTTCGCATTTGCTTCATATAATAAGGGAGATGTTGGAGTTGGAACCCACATCGCAGGGTACAGATTTAAGTGTTGCTCTTAGGTTCTTGACAGGTGCAATTAAGCGCAAATGTAATGCATTCCTTCTAAGCGATTTAATGGATGTCGACAGTGAGGCTGCTCCTCGTTATGAGGACGCTCTGAAGATTACAGTAGGTAAGCATGATCTGTCTGTCGTAAGGGTAAGTGATCCGCTGGATTACCAGTTGCCCCCTGTTGGAATAGTTCATATACAAGATAGTGAAACCGGTAGTTGTGCGTGGATTAATACTGATTCTTCACGAGTGCGTAAATCCTATGCTAAATGGAATTCTACTTTTAGCGCACGAGGAAAAGATTTGATGAACAGATACAAAGTGCATTTCATAGATATTAGCACGGAAGGGGATTATGTTAAAGATTTAATGGGGCTTTTTAGATGAGAAGTTTAATTATATTCTTATTTTGTGTCTTGGACATTATCCCTATGGGGAAAGCCTATTTGCAGCCTAGACAACAGCGAGATTCGGCACTTGTAGGGGATCAGTTCGGATATGGATTTGAATTGAAAAAGAGTGACGCAGGGGACGGATTGGGTCTAGTCGATATGTCGAAGGTATGTAACGACACATTGGTACTAGTCTCTGGCTGGCAAGTAGATACGCTGAAAAATGGTGATGTGAAAGCTGAAGTGGTGGTGGCTCCATTTGAAGAGGGCGAATACGATTTGCCGTCGTTGTTGGTGTTGCGACGAAATGTGGATGGTTCAGTTGACACCCTTAGTTTTTCTGGCGTGCAGTTGGATGTGAAGACTATGCCTGTGGATACTGCTACATTTAAGGTTTATCCTCTCAAAAAGCAGATCAATTATCCGATAACTTTCAAAGAGTTGGTTCCATATTTTTTGGTGGGTCTGGGGGCAGTGGCATTGATCGCCTTGTTGATATTTGTATTCCGACGAATTTTCAATAAAAAACAGAATGTAGTTAAAGAAAGCGAGCCTGCACATATTGTAGCTTTAAGGGAACTGGAAAAATATAGAAGTGACAAATATTGGACGCCATCACATCAGAAAGCTTTCTATTCTGGAATAACCGACATATTGAAAAATTATATAGATCAGAGATTTGGAATAGATGCTCCCGAGATGACAACTGTTGAATTATTCGGGGACTTGAAAAAGTGCGATTCCATAACGCCTCAAATGTACGAGTCCTTAAAGCAGTTATTTGAAAGGGCAGATTTTGTGAAATTTGCTAAGTATGTAGCTTCAGATGAGGAGAATGCAGGCGCTTTGCCTTTGTGCGTTAATTTTGTGACTACTACTTATCAGTCTCAACCAGTGGAGGAGAGTAAAAATGTTCTTTGAGTATCCATACCTTTTGTGGCTATTGTTTATTCCGCTTGCTTTGCTTGCCTTGTATATACTAAGGCAGCTTAGAGGGAGTGTTCCACATTTTAGGGTAAGTAATAGGTATCCATGGTGCAGTGGAGGCGTTAGTCGTTTTTACGGCTTTATTGTGCATGTTCCGTTCCTTTTATTGATAGTCGCTTTGGCGCTTATCATAATATGTATTGCCCGTCCTCGTTCTTCATCACAATCCGAAAAGATAGACACGGAAGGAATAGATATCATATTTGCGATGGATGTGTCTACTAGCATGTTAGCGCGTGACTTTACTCCAGATAGAATCAGCGCAGCTAAGGATATAGCCATAGAATTTATTTCGCAACGCCCTTCTGATCGTATGGGAATAGTAGTGTTCGCAGGAGAAAGTTACACACAATGCCCACTTACTACAGATAGGGCCACTCTAATTAACCTTATGAAAGAGGTTCAAACCGATTTAATAGAAGATGGAACAGCCATTGGTAATGGTTTGGCTACAGCAGTAGCAAGATTATCCTCCTCAGATTCGCCTAGCCGAGTTGTTATTTTACTTACGGATGGCGTAAATAATCGTGGAGAGATAGCACCATTAACGGCTGCACAGATTGCTAAGAATTATGGTATAAGAGTTTATACCATAGGGATAGGGGCTAATGGAATGGCACCTTATCCTGTGGTTACTCCGTGGGGGATAGAGACCCGTCAGATGCAGGTAGAGATAGATGAAAATTTGTTAAAGGAGATGGCTACGACTACCGGCGGTAGATATTTTAGAGCTACTGATAATACGAAGTTGGCGGAAATATATGGGGAGATAAATAAGATGGAAAAAACGAAAACGACTATCGATTCTTTCCCGGTATACCAAGAACTGTTCCCTCGATTTGCTGTGTGGGCATTGGCCTGCCTTATAGCGTGTGTGGTTATTTTTATATTAGTTAAGAGGTTGCCGTAGTATGATAGTATTTGCTGCACATAAGTTTTTGTGGTTGCTTTTGTTGGTCGTTCTTTTTCCTATTGTATATGCGATAAAGAAGTCCTTGCATAAAAAAAGAGTTTTACGTTTGGCTAGTAGTAAGATGGCGCAATCTTTAATGCCAAATTACAGTTCGGCCAAGGGTTGGATCCGAGTGATTCTATTTTCCATTGGATTCTTTTTCTTCGTAATAGGGCTTGCACGACCTCAAATCGGAGCTAAGTTGAGCACAAGGCAGGGAAAGGGTGCGGAAATCATGATTTGCCTGGATGTTTCTAATTCCATGCTGGCGCAGGATTATTCTCCGAATCGATTGGAACGTGCGAAATTGGCCATTTCTTCACTTGTGGACAAGTTGCGAGATGACCGTATAGGGCTTATCGTTTTTGCTGGAACTTCTTTTGTGCAATTGCCAATAACTACCGATTATGTCTCTGCCAAGATGTTTTTATCATCAATTGATACTAATTCAGTTCCGATACAGGGTACGGCATTGGGAGATGCCATTCTTACAGCTATAAGGAGTTTTAGTGCCCAGAGTGAAAAAAGTAGGGTAATTATCCTTATTTCGGACGGAGAAAATCACGAGGACGATGCGGTCGCTGCTGCCAAGGAGGCCGAAAAAATGGGAATAAAGATATACACGATAGGAGTCGGGTCTGCTCAAGGACAGCCTATTCCTATTGGAGGTTCTTTGCTTGAGGATAAAGATGGAAACATAGTGGTAACTAAACTTGACGATAAAGTACTCAAGCAGATAGCCGCACAGACTGGTGGCGCGTATGTACATGCTGGGAACGATGAATTCGGATTAAATCCTATTATCGAAGATATTCGAAAGATGGAAAAAGAAGAATTTTCATCAGTTGTGTTTGAAGAGTATGACGAGCAGTTTATGTACTTTTTCGGGATTGCCGCCGTGTTTTTTGCTTTGTGCTGTTTAATAGGTGAGAATAAGAATAGAAGGAGATTGTTCTAATGAGATACAGTAGGTTAGTTATTTGCTGCATTGCCTTAGGTGCGTTTTCTTGTGGATTATGGGCTCAAGAAGATAAAAAAGAAGTAAGGAAAGGTAATTCGGACTACGGAAGGGCCAATTATAAAGAGGCAGAAATCCATTATCGAAAGGCTATGGTGAAGGATTCTACATCTTTTGCGGCCATTTATGACTTGGCAAATGCTCTATATGCTCAAAAGGATTATGAAGGAGCGAAAAACACCTTTGACAAGATATCGGAGCAGGCTGGTGATAATGTCTATGGAGATAGATATTTCTTTAACAAGGGGAATACTTCACTTCAGCGAAAAGATTATGCTAGTGCGGTAGAAGATTTTAAACAGTCATTGCTACGTGATCCCTCTGATATTCAAGCTAAGGAAAGTTATATTTATGCAAAGAAAATGCTAGAAAAGCAGCAGAATAAGAATTCTGATGATAACGATAAACAGCAGCAGGATAATAAGCAAGATCAAAATCAGAATCAAAATCAAAATAACCAAAATCAGCCGCAGGAACAGGAACAACAAGAAGGAGATAATTCTCAACAGGAAATTTCGGCTCAGCAGGCCCAGCAGATGTTGCGCGCTATTCAGGCTAAGGAGAAGGAAACTCAAGAGAAGGTAGAAAAGGCCAAGGCACAGAAGGCTAAAACACGTCAGAAAGAAAAAAATTGGTAATGAACAGAATGAGGAAACTTTTCATTTTTTTACTATTAATAAATGTAGTTTTTATCGCATCTGCACAGGCTTCCATATCTGTGCAAGTGCCTACAGTAGTCTCTATTGGAGAACAATTTAATCTAACTTTCAAGATAGAAGGAGATAAAGTAAAGGATTTTAATTGGCCTGGTAGCAATGATTTCGATATTAATTGGGGGCCACAGACAGGAACTAGTTCGCAGACTACTATAATTAACGGAAAAGTCTCAAAGAGTGTTAGTACATCATACACTTACGTGCTTATGGCGAAGACGGAGGGTGTTTTTACTCTTCCCGCTTGTAGTGCAAAGGTGAAAGGTAATTCGATAAGCTCTCAACCTATTACTATAAAGGTGGTTAAAGGCTCTGTGCCTAATTCGGCGTCTTCTTCTTCTGGGGATGTTAGTGGGGAGGATCTCTTTATGCGTTTGCAAGTGGATAAGAGAAAGGTCGTTTTGGGAGAGCCTATTACTGCAACTCTCAAATTGTATTCAAGAGTTTCTATAGCAGGATTTGAGGATGTAAAATTCCCTTCTTTCGATGGATTTTGGAGCCAGGCGATATATAACCCTACGAATGTAGAGTTTCAGAGGGAATCAATAGGTGAGGAAGTTTATGAGGTTGCAATTTTGAGAACATATAAGCTTATTCCACAAAAAATAGGTGACCTGGTTATAGACCCTGCGGAGATGGTGTGTCAGGTTCAGGTAAGAAATCGCTCGGCATCTACAGGCAATCCTTTTGATAGTTTTTTTCAAAATGATTACAATATAATAAGGAAGCGTGTACGGACGAAATCGGTAACTTTATCAGTTGAGGATTTGCCTAAACCACAGCCTTCGTCGTATTGTGGAGGTGTTGGTAAATTTTCTATGGCTGTTCAGTTGAGTCGTGATTCTGTTCGAATGCACGATGCTGCATCTCTTATAGTAAAGATAAAAGGAGAAGGAAATCTAAATCTATTGGACGCTCCGAAGATTAAATTCCCTCCAGAGTTCGAAGTATATGATGTAAAAGCTTCTGACGAGGATGGTATGCGTGTTTTTGAATATCCTTTCATAGCACGTTATTATGGAAATTATAGTTTAGGACCTGTAGAGTTTAGTTATTACGATATTGAAAGTAAGTCTTATAAGACTTTAAGTTCGACTTCTTTATCATTGGTGGTCGAAAAGGGAGCAGATTCCGATATTTCCTCAACCACAAATGTTGTCATCAGCAATGGGGGGAAGGATGTTAAGAATTTAGGCGTTGACATTAGGTATATTGCAGTTAATACCTCCAAGCTTAAACCTATAGGCAAACATTTTGTTTTTTCTCTTACCTTTTTTGTCCTGCTTACAATTATTCTCTTGGTTGCTATAATTGTGTTCAGCGTTGTAAAAATAACAAGAAAAGAGCAGGAAGACATTGTGGGGGCCAGAAAACGAGGCGCGTCAAAACTTGCAAAAAAGAAATTGTCTATTGCGGAATCTTATTTAAAGCAAGGGTTGTCAGGGGCTTTTTATGAAGAATTGCATAAGGCTTTGCTAGGCTTTGTGGCGGATAAATACACATTGGAGGCGTCCGATTTGGATAAGGAGAGTATATATAATTTACTTGAAAAAGAGGGCGTTTCTAAGGAGATGGCATCAGAGTATATATCGCTTATAGATGCTTGCGAATATGCTCGTTATGCTCCAGATAATCAGGATCAACAGATGAATATGCATTATCAGAAGGCTTTAGACGTTATTTCTGCGCTTGGGAAAAAACAGAAAAATGGTTCGGAAAACAAGCTTGTTTCTTTTTTAGCATTCTTATTGCTGTGCGTGCCAAGTCTAAAAGCCCAGGATTGGGGAAGCGCGTGCGATAAATATGCCGACGGAAATTATGCAGAAGCATACGCTATTTGGCATTCGATAGAGGATAGTGGAAATGTGAGTCCAGAACTTTATTATAATTTGGGCTGTGCAAGTTACAAATGTTCCAATATTGCAGAGGCGGTTTTGTATTTTGAGCGTGCTTTGAAACTGGATCCAAGTTATTCCGATGCTCGTCATAACTTGGAATTCGTATCGCAATTCCTCCAAGATAGAGTCGATTCAGTCCCTGAGTTTTTCTTCGTGTCGTGGATTAAAAGTGCAAGAAATATTTTCGGTTCCGACGTATGGGCAGCTATCTCGCTTGTAATGTTCGCTGTTTTACTATTCGGAATATGTGGGCTTTTGCTTTTCGATGGGAAAAAACCGAAAATTATTTCTTTTGTAATTTCAATTTTGGCATTTCTTCTTCTATTATGGAGCTTTTTTTGCTCGGTTTCCTTGAAAAATGTTTCCGAGGATGAAAGCCATGCCGTGGTGATGTCCGCAGTTTCTGTTGTTCGAAGTTCACCCGATGATAAATCCGGAGTAGATCTATTCATACTTCACGAGGGAACGAAAAGTCATATTTTGGAAGAAGTCGGGGAATGGTATAAAATCGAACTTTCGGATGGTCGTCAAGGATGGGCGCCGAAATCCGATTTGGAAGTCATCTAAAAGCTTCTAAATCGAGGTAAGAATTTTGGTTATATTTGAGCGTTTTTTTTCGAAGTGCTGTTGAAAAAAAGTAATTTATTTGACAATTAAGGAATAATTACTATCTTTGCGGATGGTAGTGTGGACTATCGAAAAAGAAAAGAAGTAACAAATTATAAACACTCATGAAACTTAAAGCTTTAGTTATCGCTAGTGCTCTCCTCGTTGCAGGAGTAGCGAATGCGCAGGAGTCTTATGTAACTAACTCCTTTAACAGTAATCTTTTTGTAGGGTTGAGCGCTGGTGCAAATGTTGGTCTAGACGGCCTTTATGGTGCAGTTGATGGCGGCAAAATGCAGACTGGCGTAGGTCTTGGCCTTGAACTTACTGTAGGTAAATGGTTTACTCCAGAGTTCGGTGCCCGTTTCGATCTTACTGGTATTGGCACATCTCTTGGTAATGGAAATCTCCCTTATTATGGTGCAGGTGTTGACCTTATGTGGAATGCTTCTGCTACATTTGCTGGTTATAATCCAGATCGCGTAGTATCAGTAGTTCCTTATATTCACGCAGGATATGTAAAGAGTGAAGGTCGTGGTGCTGGCTTTGGCGCTGGTATTCAGTTCCCTATTGCACTTTCTCAGAAATGGGCTATCGTTCCTGATTTCCGTTTTAACGGATATGGTGATGCTCTTCTTCTTGGTAATGGTAGTGGTGTATGTGCGTCTGTCCTTGCTCTTATTGGCGTTCAGTATACATTCGGCAAGACCACCACATTCCAGACTGCAGCTGCTTTGACTGCACCTCTTGCAGTTGCTGCAGCAGAAGCAGAAGCTGCAAAGGCTGAGGCAGATGCAGCTCAGGAGAAAGCAGAAGCTGAGGCTCAGGCTCTCGCAGCTGAAAAAGAGCAGCTCCTTAAGGAGAATGAAGCTCTTAAGGGCGAACTTGCAGGTGCAGCAGCAGAAAATGAGGCTATCGTTAAGAACCTTATGAACACTCCTGCTTGTGTATACTTTGAGATTGGTCAGGCTACACTCAGTGTTAAGGAACTTGCTCACTTTGATCATATTGTAAAGACTATGGTTGCTCAGGGTAAGAACATTACTTTCACTGTAGCCGGTTATTCAGACAAGAACACTGGTTCAGTTCGTCGTAACAAGCAACTTGCAAAGCAGCGTGCTAATTACATAGTTAAGCTTCTTACTGGCAAGTATAATCTTAGCAAGGATCAGTTCGTTGTAAAGGCAGAAGGAAATACTAATGTATTTACAACTATTGAACTTAACCGCGCCGTAATCATCGAGGCAGCTGAGTAATAATTTCAGAAAAGAATAAAAAGGAGGTCATCTTGGCCTCCTTTTTTTATGTTTATTTAGGCAACCTTCAGATTTCGAAAAGAAATCCATCCTCGAAAATCTCATTCTAATCTGACGCGACCTATTTTCTCACGTTACTAAGAACTTCAGCGACTACAAAATTACTTCCACCGACATAAATTATATCATCAGCCGAAGAATTGGCTTTCGCTAATCGTAAGGCGCGCTTCACGCTGGTTTCGTCATAATCGGCAAGACATGGGTGAAGTTTAAGGTCTGGCCTTAGTTGATGAAGTTTAATGTAGAGTTCATCGACTGGAAGTGCCCTTTCTGTTTCTGCTGCACACAGGTAATAGTCGGCGTCAGATGGCATTTTAGTAGCAATGGAATTCAAGTCTTTGTCTTTCATTACGCCATATACTATATGAGTTCTTTTGTGGTAGCTAGATAATTGTTTAAAATTATATTCTAACGCTTGAGGGTTATGGCCAATGTCACATATTATAGTGGGATTAGTGGAGATTATTTCCCATCTTCCACGTAAGCCACTAATATGTGAGGTGCGGCTAATGGCGTTAGGATTAAAGGGAATCCTTAATATCGTAAGTGCTCCAAGTACTGTTCGTATGTTCGGTAGCTGGTAATCACCATGCAAGTCGATTTCTATATGAGGAATCGTATTGCATAGTTCATCGGCAAAATACAATCTGCATCTAATCTTTTCTGCTTGTTGAATGAATACCCCCATGGTTTCGGGATCTTTACCCCAAATTAGAGCTGCTTTGTTAGGCTTGAATATCCCAGCTTTTTCTCTTGCAATTTCACCTCTGGTTGAGCCCAACATGGCGCAATGGTCTAGGCCAATGCTTGAAATCACGCTGAGAACGGGAGATATTATGTTTGTCGAGTCCAATCGTCCTCCTAGTCCTACTTCTATTATTGCGGCTTTAACGCCTATTTTGTTGAACCACCATAGAGCCATTCCGGTAGTGATTTCAAAAAATGAAAGATCACATATTTCCTTTGCGTATTTTGAAAGGAATGACATGACATCCTCTTTGGGAATCATTTCATAATGGAGTTCGCCTTCATCTGAGATGATTTTAATGCGCTCTCTAAAATCTAATAAATGAGGAGATGTATATAGCCCTATTGGACCACCTTTTTCAGCGGCAATATTAACGGCAAGCATAGAACTTACAGATCCTTTCCCATTTGTCCCCGCTACGTGAATGCAAGGAAAATTTTTCCAAGGATGTCCAAGTATAGTATCAAATGATTCCATAGCTTTGAGACCCGCTTTATACGAAGAGCTGGTGAAGCCTGCATTTTGGACACTGGGGTGTCTTCGGAATATATCTTCTATTAATTCATCGTATTGCATACAAATGCAAAAATAGTTATTTTTGGCATAATATAGAATTAAGATGGCAGCAATACCTATTTTCGATTCCGCATACATTATTGATGGATTGGCTATGTCATATACACCAGCCCAGTTGTTAGGTGGTGAAGATAGTCCTTTACCTTCTAACCCTATCATAGACGAGACTTTAGATCCATCACCGGGCGGATGTCATTTTGAAGATGATAAGATTAACGAATACCTAAGGGCGGTGCGTAAGGGGCGCGAATCTTTTGAATTGGTTTATGCGTCTTCTTTATCTAGGTGCTATCTGGCATATTCTCTAATAGATTCGTTATGGCATAAAGGCTCCTTTGTTTTAAACGATCTTAAATTGGGGGTACATCTAAGGTGGCAAATAGAGAAATTGGGTGATGGCACTGCGTTATATAAAACTGCGGAAGCCATAGGAGAGCTAGCATCAGATATGGATCTTCCTATAGTAAACAGGGGATTTGAGTTGGGGGTGCCGAAAATTTCTTTTAATGTAGATGGTCCTAAGGAAGATGTCGCTGTGGGAGGAAAGCTTGTTTCGGATGAGGATAGTTGGATTATTTATATGCCTTTTGATACAGATGATTTTCATCTTGGTGGTTCTGCTTTAAGTGCAGCGCTTGGGCTTAGAGGTGGCATTTCTCCAAAAATGGAGGATCCTGATTATTTTATGGATTGCTATGAAGTGCTTAGAGAATTTGTTGAAGATGGAATATTGTTAAGTGCTTCTACAGTAGGCAGGGGAGGGCTTTTATCGGCTTTAGATAAGATGACCTCTAGGAGTGTTGGTGCGGGCATAGATATATCAGAGCTGAAAAGAGCATATCCCACAGCAGATGTTACACGTATTTTGTTTTCCGAAGTACCTGGGGTTATAATTCAAATAAATGATTCTGATTTTGATTATGTTGATGCTGAATTCCTATTACAGGATGTAATGTATTTCCCTTTAGGGCATCCGATATCCGGACAGAAAGGCGTTAAGGTGTCGTGGTCGGAAAAGCCGGCTATAGGCGCTATCTTGGATTCACTGGTAAAGATTCAAGATAGAAGTGCA
>DJPX01000031.1 GCA_002438635.1 Bacteroidales bacterium UBA6401 | reverse complement strand
CGTAAGATTATCAATATGCAGTTCGATGGATTTTTCGGCAAACTGACATCGGGCAAGTGGGCGAAAATCGGGAAATGCTCGACGGACACAGCTCTCAATGATATTCGTGATCTTGTAAACAAGGGTATGCTGAAGAAAAATGATGAAGGTGGTCGAAGTACAAATTATTCACTGGTCATTGAGCCTTCGGACAATGGATAGTCATTATCTGGTTTCAGCCATTTCAAAGGTGAAACAGACTACCCATTTCAGCCCCGACACGGTAAGTCGTAATGATAATATCTTGATTGCAAGACAATTACAAGAAAACATAGGCTGATTTAATGTGGAGGAGTATTAACCCATTATTGAAACATTATTGATTGATTTTCAATAATTTATGATTGAAGCACTGGGAAGTCCCGGTGCTTTTTTTGTGCCGAAAATGCCCCTTTTCGGGCTAAAAACAGGCTCAAACTACCCAATTACTATTCAGTGAAATGGCAAATCTTCCTGGAAATAAGAGTAGCATCCAGTCTGCGTTTACAGATGCAACCCAACCAAAATAGATCAGGAACTGAATTCTCTGCAGAGGATTGATGACTCTTTTCAAAAGTTGGTTGTTGTCAAGGATGACACTCTCCCTTGGACAGATGAGTATGGTATATCGTACATTTTTGGTACACAATTTCCGTTTTTGCCACCGAGATGACCTATGGTCGGTTTCGTCACACAAGAGAAACGAGCATTAATTCCGAGCGACGCATCGGTACGATTTCGCCGTCGGAGATGAAGTCATTAGTCATGGGCGAGATAAGGAAGAGCGACAAAGACGAAGGCCCGCTTAGGAAATATTCAAAGATGTTCACAATCGCATTCAAGATTCAACTATCAATCAAATATTTACATAAGACGACCATCCACACCTCAATCTTGTGCCACCCGCTGTTTTAGCATAATTCTGTATTTTGATTTCCATAAACCATGAGTTGGCGGTCGGTTGGCCGCTCAAATGGAGCAACGAAGTCAAGTTATTTCATCGTAAAATCACATAAAACGGGGATAACTCGTGTCTATAATCTATCGATCGCATCAAGAAGAAAGTCCTGCACATTAATGTACATATAACTATCGCTCGGGTACGATTGGGCTGTTTTTACTCCCTCAAGAAACGGATGAAATCGTACTAAAATGTTCCTGAGGACAAGTGTTTAATATGGATGGCAAAGCGCAACTTTTTGTGTAAATTTGCATATGTAAAGTGTGATTTGTAACTAATTGCAAAATGAGTGAACTATAAAAACGCTGCCCTCTGTATTAGGTGGGTATGGCTTTGTAAATGATTTAATATTAATAAATTAGATTTGGCGCTGCATATAATATGAAGAGTGTACTTTTCATCTGCCATGGGAACATCTGCAGGAGTCCGATGGCGGAATTCATAATGAAAGACATGGCACGGAAGGCTGGAGTGGTTTTGCGGGTCGGTTCAGCGGCAGTGACTTACGAGGAGGAAGGGAATGACATCTACCCGCCGGCAAAGCGAACGCTTGGCGCTCACGGAATCCCGTTCGGGAGACACTACGCCCATAGGGTGACTGATGCTGAGGCTTCTGAATATGATGTCATTGTCATCATGGACACGTCGAACAAGAGGCTTCTCTCGTTGATTCTCAGCCCTATGAATATGTCCAAAGTCCACATGATGATGGAATATGCCGGCGTGGCTTCCGATGTTTCCGATCCATGGTATACCGGAGACTTCGAGAAGACCTATCGAGACATCACCGAAGGCTGCAAGGCACTGTTGGCTTCACTGATGAATGACAAAAGTGGCAATAATCTATGAATATGTTGAATCAGGAACGTGTGCAGTATGTTGAGTATGAGATAATTTCTCGCTATGCCTCTGCTGCATTCCACGACACCGGCCTCATCGATGGCAGGGAAGCACATCACCTGTCTTCAGGCATTAAGGGACATAATACACGATCCGGAAAGGTATAGGGGCATATTCGAGATTTTTTATGAAGAGGAGAGATAGCAAATGATACGCACATTACTCTTAATTGGTGGAGGAAGTTTCCTCGGGGGTATCGCGAGATATTTGGTGAAGGTAGGTTGCAGCAAGTTGTTTCCTGCCGCGACACTTCCGATTGGCACAATGGTGGCCAATGTTGCCGGCTGTTTTATGATCGGTCTTTTTTACGGAATAGCCTCCCGCCACACCACGATGTCGCAGGATATGCTTATGTTCCTTACCGTCGGCTTTTGCGGTGGTTTCACCACATTCTCGACATTCATAAACGAGAATATGTCCATGCTTCAAGGCGGAGAATTTTTCATTTCGTTGTTATACACAGTGCTGGGCTTGGCCCTCGGCTTGATATTCCTGTACCTTGGCGCTCTCGCCTCAAGGATTTTCTGATGTAGGATAAAAAACAGGCTGGTCAGAACATCATAGGTGTCGCGTGGATCAAGGATGTGGGTGTCAACGCCCTCATGTTTTTAGGAACTCAGCAAATCTCATAAAAATTTGTTTGACCAATTAGAACTTGTTATATTATGTACCATAAAGAAAATAATTGCGTAAATACGCATTTATGATCGATATGATATGGAGATGAAAAGAGATAGGCTCAAAATAACTCCACCAAGTCCATCGATATGAATTCTTCGGTCTTGATGCCGCCGTCACCGACAATGAATGACGACGTAGCTTTGAAAATCTCGCGGAACTTATCCAGGCCTTCATTACGTTTCTCCGCAATGACATTGACATCAATCGCCGCCAAAGAGTTCTTCTTTCGGAGGATGAAATCCACCTCGTCATTGCGATTGCGCCAGTAGAAAACATCGAAGCGGTGGATAAACGCATGGCTGACAAGATATGCGCCGATTCCGGACTCGAACGTGCATTCTCACGACCTGCGGTCAATGATGGCCGATTGAATATACTGCTGGAATCGGTCCTCGTCATCTATCAGAGAAGTGGCTCTTAATTGTCTGGTATTCTGCTCTTTTACGCAGTGGATTGCGAATATTTACGCAATACAATATCAATTTATAGCAACCATCTTTAAAAGAGAGTTTTATGGGTTGTCTCCCTTATGTTTTCGTTTCGCAACACTATTGCTGCACGATATGCAGAAGGCTAGGTTAATATGGGACTAACACTGAAACTATATATTATAAAATATTGTATGATAATGTGATATGTAGTTTTCTTGCTGGATATATCGAATTTTTTTGTAGATATAAAAAGAATGTTTACCTTAGTGTCTTGAATGGTCTCTAATATGCATAGTTCTATTAATGTAAGGCCATGCCTTAGAAACAGTGTTTTATAAAGATATTAATGCTCTTAATATAGAGCTACAAATCGTAATTTGAAGGAGATACATTTATGAAAGGAATAATCCTATATCAATCAAAATATGGAGCTACAAAGAAATATGCCGAATGGCTCTCAGAAGAAACAGGGTTTGAATGTGTGGAAACAAAAAAGGCTGACATTAAAGAGATTAGCCAATATGACACTATCATTTTAGGTGGTGGAATATATGCTTCTGGTATTGCTGGCCTATCGTTTCTAAAGAAGAATATCAATAAGTTGGCCGGCAAAAAGATTGCTGTATTTTTTTGTTGTGCATCTTCGTATGATGAAAATGCTTTTCAACAAGTAAAGGAGCATAATTTGAAAGATAAACTATCCGATATACCTTTATTTTATTGCCGTGGTGCTTGGAATATGGAAGCAATGTCGTTTAAGGATAGAACATTATGTAACTTACTAAAAAAGGCTACGGCAAAGAAAGATCCGTCCGAGTATGAAGTATGGGAAAAAGCAATAATGGAAGCTGGGGATAAGTGCGACTGGACTGATAAAAAATATATTGAACCGATAGTGGAATATATCAAGCGATGAACTTTTGACTTCATAATTGACTTTAAGAAGTTGTGGAGTTTACTTCCGTACCAGTTACTTTGCTTGATGGAAAAGATAATTTTGAAGTGCTTTTAGGGTTGCAATGTGATCGCGTTGACTGATAATGACTTCTTCCATATCTTCAAGTTTAGTCTTTAAGGCCAACTTTTCATTTTCGGATTTAATCAACTTATCAGTTTTTTTATGCAATTGTTCTGACATGTAATCTAAATTGTGCTCAAAATCATCTCCCAAAAGTAGATTTTCCACGCTAATATTCAGTATCTGTGCTATTTCAAACAAGTGTTTACTTATTAACACTGTTTTACCCATTTCTACATGATTGTATGCTTGACGTGATATGCCTAAAAGTTCAGACATTCTCTCTTGGCTTAAATTAGCGTTTTTTCTTGCCTTACGAATGTTCCTTGTTACATCACCTATTTTCATTGTCAAACAATTTCAAAGGATGCAAATTTAGATAAAATCTCACGATTTTAGCCCGGTTTGGATAAAAATCAAGAGCCACACCTGTTTTTGATTGACGCACGCACCTATGGAATACCTGATTTATATAGTTAAGCTACTAAACCAATCGCTGATTTAGAATTTTGATTCTGTGACAGATAGTTGAATAGTAAAAAAAGCCGAAAAATCGGCTTTTTTACTTGGTTTATTTCTTGTCGCAGGTCTTATCGTCCTTGCAGCAATCTTTTTTCTCGCCAGCTTTCTTGCAGCAATCTTTGTCTTTCTTGTCGCAGGTCTTAGCGTCCTTGCAGCAATCTTTTACTTCTTGTGTGCAGGCATCGTGACTTTGAGCGCATTCAGCATTTTGATGTTCAGGACATTCTATGCATTCAGTCTTGTCAGATGTTTTTTGCGCATTCTTTTTGGGATTGTTGTTACAAGAAACTGCGGCCAAAAGTACAATAGCGGCAGTAAATAATAAAGATACTTTTTTCATAATTTTTTCCTTTAATTTTTACAAACATAATAAAAATTAACGATTCAATCAACTGAGCCCTTTATGTTATTGATGCTCTCGGCTTTCACTTTGAAATAGTTATTCGAAGGCTCAAGTAAACGGTATTGGTAGTTGCTCCAAGATGCACATTTGTCTTCTATGTTCATATCTTCCCCGGTATCGTTCGATATATATTCTTTAATTCTTGATTGCCAATCTTTTATTCTCCTTGTAGCACTTTCATGGTCCATAAGCCCATTCGAAGGATCGATCAGACGTTTCAATTCCGCAATGTATATCTGTTTAAATTCATCGATACGCATCATCCTATCCATTAATCTCCCCATATTGCCCCATTGCATTGGGTTTTGTTTTGCTGGATCATAACAATTACTCGTTCCTAGCGTGTTGTCATAATCGTATGGCAGTAAATAAACTTTATAATTAAGTTTATCTGTGCTATCAAAGTAGAGATAGTAGTTATTTCCATTATTCCAATGATCATCCCACATCCCCAGAGCCACATTGACCGCATAGGTGCGAAGCAGTAGTTTAACATCGCATACTTCGCTTATCCATTTTTTGAAACTTTCGTCACTTTTGCCGTTTAGTTTTGCTATGAAATCTTGAAGTTGGGCCTTGGCCTCATCAAAAGTGATCTCCGTTTCCTTTAGTTCGTAAGTATATTCATTAATGTTGTCATCTTGGCCAAAATTGGCATTTGTGGATCTTAAATCCGCCGGGCCGTTCGATGTATAGGTGCATTTCCACAGGTTCCCTTCGGTGTTGATGAATTTGTCTGCTCGTCTTTCAATATATTTGTTATCATAGGGTTCGATCATAGAATACACGCCGAAATAGGCTGGCTTTTTATCGCCTTCGACATTTATCCACAGCCTTGCATAGCATATCTTTGAGGCACTCCATACCCCGGCACGCTCAAAGAGATCGAAACTAAATGGCTCTCTTATATAACTTGGATCATTATTGAACCACTTTAAATTCATTTTCCTGATGCCGTGAATTTGATGTTGGTCATCTTTTTCATATTTTCTAAGATTAAGTCCGAAGTGGCAGTGTTGCCAATTGGCATTTTCCGACTTGTGGCTGCCGACTTCTGGTCTTCGTCGAGAGGTATTTCCTCTTAAACGAACTCCGGCATTGGTGATTTCGAATACATCCGCTCCTTTCTTATATGTAACATTACAGTGAAAGTACTTTTTTGTCTTATTGTTTTTATCATATTCGGTTAGAAGTTCATTCCATTCTTGTAAACTGAAATTAATGGTTATCTCTGGGATGGCATTAAAATCCCACACATAACTCATTCCGTCCTTTTTATCTTCCTTATTATCTGGTATTTCTTGTTCGGAAGATGGCGTTTTTTCTGGAGAACAAGAAGAGATATTCAGCAATGTAAAGAACAATGCAAATAATACGAAGAAGTGTTTGTGTAGCATATTATGTGTTTTTGTTTATAAAAATAGTCTATATAACTTCTAATGACAAAACAATAAATCTAATTTTAAGACGAATGGTGAAAAAACAAAGATAAATCAAACCATAAAAAAAGGGCCACAGCCTCACGGCGAGCGACCCTAAAATGTGTACTAAAACCTAAACCTGCAATATAGATGCGGAAACTTAGGTTTTTGTTGCACAATAATCGAAAATTATTCAGCTTTTTTCCCTTCTTCAACGGAAAGTTTACGGAATTCTTTTAGATCTTTCATAAGTTCGAGAGCGGCTTTGCGTGCACGTGCTCCGGCAGCTTTGTTACCTTTCTCGATTTGAGCTTCAGCATTTGTCTTGAATGCTTCAATTTCGCCCTTGATTTTTTCAACTAGATTTTTCATGACTTAATGTTTTTATTGGTTTATAATTATTAATGTTTTATACTCATATTAACGTAAGCCTTTAAATACTCTAGTGTGTAGATGGTAGGTTTATCAATTTCAGGCTATTTAAAAATCACCAAATTCCTACTAGTCTAATTTTCAATGCTTACTAACAGGCTGCAATATAAATAACAAATAAGATTTATGCAAGAAAAATATTTATTTTTTTGCATTTAGGCTATTCATTGCCCTATCAGCACCTATGAAAATCCAGTCTTTAACTCCTTGGATGACTTTATCACAGAGAAGAGGCATTTCTTTTTTCTCTTCGCCATCAAGTTTTCCTAAGACATAATCAGCTTGGTGTCCATTGTCGAAATTGTGCCCTACGCCCATTCTAATTCGTGCATAATCCGTGCTTTCTATGCATTGAGCCACGCTTTTTAACCCGTTATGTCCACCATCGCTACCACTTTTTCTCATTCTAAGTGTGCCAAACGGCAAGTTAATGTCATCGCATATAACTAAAAGTCTTTCTACGGGAATGGGAAGTTTTTGCAGATAGTATCGTATGGCATTACCACTTAGGTTCATATATGTCGAAGGCTTAAGCAAATATACGATTTTTCCTTTAATGTGTATTTCAGCTAGATCTCCGTATCTGTGGGTTGAAAAAAGAGTATTGGATGCCTGAGCCCAAGCATCCAATACCATAAATCCCATATTGTGGCGGGTATCTGCATATTCAGGACCTATATTTCCCAGTCCTACTACCAGGTAACTCTCACCAGCCATAATGGTCTATTTATTTAGCCGCAGTTGCGTTACGTGTAGGCCGAACCTGACAGATAACAGTATTCTTATCAGTTACAATAGCAAGGTTATCGTAGTGAAGGTCGCCTGCTTTAATCTTCTGCGCGATATCCAAATCAGAAATATCCACATTAACACTATCTGGAAGATTGTGCATAAGTGCAGAGATGCGTAAAGAGCGAGCGTTCTGAACGAACTTACCACCCAACTGTACACCTTTAGAGTGTCCTGAAATGGTGATAGGAACATCTATGGTGATAGGTTTCTGGTCGTTAACAGCGAGAAAATCCACATGTAAACAATCATCGCTAATAGGATGGAACTGAAGTTCGTGGAGAACTGCAGTGTACTTCTTACCATCGATATCAAGATCGACGATGAAAGATTGAGGAGTATCTGTTAGTGCCTTCAATTCCTTAGCATCTACGGTAAAGAGTACATTCTGTACGCCATTACCATAAAGGGAGCAAGGAACTAAACCCTCACGCCTAAAAGCTTTTATTGTAGCTTTGCCACCGACTTCACGGAGCTTGCCTTTTAATTCAAAATGTTGCATTGTCTTATTATTTTAAATGTGTTACTCAGTTCGAATAATTTATCCGAACCCCATTGCACCAAAGGCTTATTCCCCTATAACCTCAATCTTGAGATTAGCAGTTACGCCTTTATATATTTTAGCAGTAGCCTCGTATTCTCCTACAGCTTTAATCTCTGGAAGCGTAATATTACGTTTCTCGATTTCAACTCCAGCCTTTGATAGGATATCAGCAACTTGAGCTGTTGTTATGCCACCATAGAGTTTGCCATTGTCGCCCACTTTTGCAGTGATTTTAATTTCCACAGCAGCTGCTTTTGCTGCTACTGCTTGTGCATCTGCAACGAGTTTAGCTTCTTTATGTGCTCTTTGCCTAAGTGTTTCTTCGTGCTGTTTAATCGCAGAAGGGGTGCCAACCGTGGCAAATCCCTGTGGAACGAGATAGTTGAGAGCGTAACCTGTTTTCACATTTACAATATCACCAGCCTCTCCTAGACCGATAACTTCTTTTTTCAAAATGATCTTCATACTCTCAATAATTATTTAAGGAGGTCAGTAACGAATGGAAGAAGGGCAAGTGAGCGGGCTCTCTTAATAGCCTGAGCCACTTTCCTCTGGAATTTAAGAGAAGTTCCGGTAATGCGACGAGGTAAAATTTTACCTTGTTCGTTAAGGAATTTCTTTAAAAATTCAGCGTCTTTGTAATCTACGTATTTGATGCCAGCTTTCTTGAAACGGCAATATTTCTTTTTGCGAACCTCTACGGTAGGAGGGTTCAGATAGCGGATCTCGCTGTTTTCTACATTAGCCATTTATTAGTCCTCCTTGATTTCTTCTATTTCAATATCTTCATCTACAGGTGCAGGTGCCACAGGGGCTTCAACCTTAGGTGCTGCAGCTTTTGCTGCGCGAACTTGACGACGGTGTTCTGCGTATGCAACAGCATGCTTGTCAAGTGATACGGTAAGGAAGCGCATAATGCGCTCGTCACGATGGTACTGTGTCTCAAGAGTCGCAATGAACTCAGGAGAAGCTTTAAATTCAATCAGGTAGTAGAATCCTGATGTCTTGTGCTGGATAGGGTAAGCAAGTTGCTTAAGCCCCCAATCCTCTTCGTACACGACCTCGCCGCCGTTAGCTTTGATGAGATCAATGTACTTGGCAACCGCTTCCTTCATCTGTGAATCAGACAAAACGGGAGTTGCAATGAAAACGGTTTCGTACTGTTTAATCATTTGTTTATAAATTAAATTAATAAAATATCACCCTCAAAGGGGACGCAAAAATAATAATTTTCCTTTAAAATTCCAAATCACTCGGTTACATACCCACCAGGCCTTAGACCGACAAGTTTCATTTCCTTGTATTTCTGTTGGATTTGTTCTGTGTCTTTCCTAGCATCCAAGGTGAGAGGGAAGGGCCTTCCATACCCTATTTCTTTTTTTCTATAGTCGGCGTGGGAAAGAAAAACGGGAATCCCTGTTTGTTCAGCAATGGTATGATATCCGGTTTTCCATCTATGGATAGGCTTTCGGGTACCCTCAGGACAGACTACAAGATAGAAGGAATCGCTTCTGTTGATTTCGTGGATTAGGGGAATAAGTGCTCCTGAGGGGTTCTTCCTATCAATAGGGAAGGCTCCTAATTTTTTTAGTAAGGTCCCAAGCGCTCCTTTAAATGCCTCTTTTTTTATCATAATGTGAAGTTTCCCTCCAAGAGAGCGAAAGTAAAGAAATCCAATTACGAAATCCCATATAGAAGTATGTGGAGCGAACAGAAAGAGGGCTTTTTTTTCGCTTGGAATACTATCTTCTCCCTCAGTGAAGTGCCATCCAAGCACCTTTTGTAATAGGAATTTGGCAATTTGAGTGCTCATATCTTACTTATATGTCTATATCCTCAAGTTCTTCTTCAGATCTTAGATGCGTGCGTATAAAATTCTGACGCTCTAAGGTGTTGTCCCCCATATAGAATTCCATAATCTCCATAATGGATTCTTCTTCTGTGAGTTTCACTCTATCCAGTTTGATGTCTTTTCCTATGAAATCCGCAAATTCGTCGGAGGATATCTCTCCTAATCCTTTGAATCGAGTTATCTCGCAATTTCCCTTAAGTTTTGCAACGGCTGTCTCTTTTTCTGCCTTATCATAGCAATAGATGTTTTCCTTCTTGTTTCTAACACGGAAAAGTGGAGTTTGAAGAATGTGTACATGTCCTCTTCTTATAAGATCCGGGTAGTATTTCATAAAAAAGGTCAGTACCAACATCCTAATGTGCATGCCATCATCGTCGGCATCAGTTGCCACTACGATCTGGTTATACCTGAGGTCGGCCAAGTCATCTTCAACACCTAGTGCGGCTATTAGAAGATTCAATTCCTCGTTTTCTGCGACTCTCTTACGACTTTCTTTATAACAGTTTATAGGCTTTCCTCGTAAAGAGAACACTGCCTGGTGGCTTGCTTTTCTGGCTTTCGTGATGGTTCCTGATGCAGAATCGCCCTCGGTTATGAAGATGGAAGAGTCGTTTATGAATTCCTGAATTTGCTCTGGAGTTTTTTCGGTGACTTTATCATTGTAATGGTATTTACAGTCACGAAGTTTGCGGTTGTAGATATTCGCTCTTTTGTTCTTTTCCCTAGTTTTCTTTTGTATTCCGGCTATTTCTTCCCGCTCTTTTTGAGACTCTTTTATTTTTTCTTCAATGATGGGGACTATATCTTTGTGAATTCGAAGGTAGTCATCAAGCGATTTAGATACGAAATCGTTAATGAAGGACCTGATGGAAGGTCCTACATCTCCATTAGGTTTTTCCCACATATAGTTGGAGCCTAATTTGATCTTGGTTTGACTTTCGAATCGAGGTTCTTGGATTTGTATACTGATAGCACCTACTATCCCTTGTCTACAGTCGGCCGCTTCATAATTTTTTTTGAAGAAATCCCTAAATGTCTTGGCAATAGCCTCTCTGAAAGCAGCTAAATGAGTGCCTCCATCTCTTGTATTTTGCCCATTCACGAATGAAGAGATGTTCTCCCCATAGGAATTTGTATGTGAAAGTACGATCTCAATATCCTCACCTTCTAGATGTATGGGAGGGTATAGGGGAGGTTCGCTTAGATTTTCCTTTATGAGGTCGGCCAATCCATTTTCGGACTTGTAACTAACGCCATTTAGAATGAGGGTTAGGCCTTTCTTTAGGTAGGAATAGTTCTTCACCATTGCCTCCACATAATCCATATTGAAAGAGAAGTCCCCGAACATCTCCTTATCTGGCAGGAATTTGATTAGAGTTCCGTTTTTCTCCTTGCTAGGCTCTTCATTTTCTTCGATTAGTATTCCCTTTGCAAATTTCGCCCAATGCCTCAACCCTTCGCGATAGGAACAGACATAGAATTCTTCAGATAGTGCATTTACTGCCTTTGAACCCACTCCGTTTAGGCCAACGGCTTTTTTGAAAGCTTTATCATCGAATTTACCTCCGGTATTGAGTACACTAGTGGCTTTAACCACTGAACCAAGAGGAATGCCTCGTCCGAAATCCCTCACGCTGACCATACCTTCTTGCGATATATCGATTATTATCTGTTTGCCAAATCCCATCGCATATTCGTCGATGGAGTTATCGATAATCTCCTTAAGTAACACATAGATACCATCGTCTTGATTTTTACCATCCCCCAGTCTTCCTATATACATACCAGGGCGCATTCTAATGTGTTCGACGCCTTCTATTGTTCGAATGTTGTCATCTGTATAATGTACCTGTTCTTCTGCCATAATGTATAAAATGAATGAACCGCAAATTTACAAAAAATAGCGATAGGAATTAATAGACCCGCTCTTACAAGATTATGGCGTCAATATAGAAATGAAGCATAGGGTGAGTAGGGTCATTAGTGTATAGCGTTATGACCAATGTGTTTTCACTATCTTGCTTAAAGCCAGAGGTGTTTATTTCGTATCTAAAAATCTGACTGGTTCCGCTCTCTATCGTATTGCAGCTATCAAGACTTTTTATAATATCGTTGCCATAGTCTGCTTTGTAAATGATTAGGGGAGATTTTCCTACATTGCTCACCTCGAAAGCCGCATTCATATTTTCCCCTCGTTTTACAGGGCTGGTATCCATCGTCGTTTCGACTTCTGCCTTTGGAGCATCGTCGCGCTGTTTTTGTGTCCAATTTGAAAAGTTTTCTATAGTGACGGCTGTGAAATCTATATGCCAATCGGCTTTCTCCCCGTTTACCACTGCTGTAGCTATATAATGATTCTTTCCCCATCTGGCTCGATTCGCATTTACTGTAACAACAACACGTGCTGTGCTTTCGGGTTCTATGGTTTGATTTCGAGGCTCTATGCCAAGTTGTGGATCTAAGTCGGTCCAACCAAGAACGATAGGGGTTTGGGAAACATTGGCCACGGTGAATTCGTTACTTTTCTGCTCACCTTGAAGAAGGTTACCTACTTTTATATCGGTTGATTTGACACCCAAGCCTTTAAAATGGATGGGATATGTTTGAGCGATAGGTAATTTTACCTTGTGCACATCGGCGCGTATATGAAGTAAGAGCGGTTTTTTTACACCATCGAAGTAAACGTTAAGTGTCTTGTCGAATGGGTATGGACCCTCGTCGTTAGAGTAAGTTACATTTATAAATCCTTCTTCTCCGGGATTTAAGGGTTTTGTGCTCCAACTAACTTTCGTGCATCCACATGTTTTTAGAACTCGCCGTATGGTTTGAGGCTTGTTCGAGATGTTTGTTATGGTGAAGGTGCAATTCAATGGTCCATCGTTTACTGTAACATCACCCCAGTCGTGAACTGTTTTGTCGACCTGTACTATACCAGCGAACTTCGTGCTTAGCAGAACGCTTAAGAAGATATATAATAAACCTGATTTCATCTTTGCAAATTTAGTACAAATTATTACTTTTGCATTTGCAAAACGAAATTTAATTTTTATTTATTATGGCTTATAAGATTTTAGCAGACACTTGTGTTGCTTGTGGTACTTGTCAGGGGGAGTGTCCTTCTGGCGCTATTAAAGAAGGTGATGTTTATTCTATTGACCCGGATGTTTGCATTGGCTGCGGTGCCTGTGCTGATGTTTGTCCTACTGGCGCCATAGTTCCTGCCGAGTAATCAGTGCTCTACACGAAAAATAAAAGCGCATCTCATCACGAGGTGCGCTTTTTTAGGGTTACTATATGTGTAACCACCTTATAATTAAGCTAAAAATAATATCATAAGCTGCGCCGCTATTACCCTTAGGAACATAGACAAAGGATAGACTGTAGCGTATCCCACTGCAGCACCATCGTCTTTAAGCTCAGAATTACCATCTTTCAAAAGACTTTTTTCAGTATCAGAGGCAAATGCAAGGGCTGGTGGATTTGTGCTTCCACCCGCAAGAACTCCCATAAGTGTATTGAGAGGAACCTTTAAAAAGAATCGACCTATAAAGGCACAGAGTATGAGCGGTACTATGGTTATGATGGCTCCATAAAGAATCCATACTAGTCCACCTTTGTTCACTATCGTATCTACGAATCCAGTCCCGGCTTGTAGCCCGACACATGCAAGAAATAGTGAAATACCGATTTCCCTTATCATAAGGTTAGCACTGGTGGTGGTGTATGTCACCAAGTGAAACCTTGGACCGAAATGACTTATAAGTATGGATACTATAAGTGGGCCGCCTGCAAGCCCCAGTTTAACTGGTTGTGGAATGCCGGGAATATGTATTGGCACTATTCCTAAAAGGGCACCGAGTGCGATCCCGGCGAAAATGAATATAAGGTTGGGCTCGTCCAGTTTTTTAAATGAATTGCCAAGAATTTTAGTGATTCCTTTTATTCCGTCTTCGCTACCTACTACGGTGAGGATATCGCCCAATTGGAGGATGGTCTCCGGTGTTGCATTAAGTTCAATGCCCGCTCTTCGAATTTTCAGGACATGTACACCCAGATATTTATCGAAGTCCAATTTACCTAGAGACAATCCATTGACTTTATTTTTGGAAATGATAATTTTCTTTTGAACTAATTTGCCAATAGTTTCAATAGTAGGAGCCTGTGTCTTTTTCTCCACGGGCTCCGGTCTTGTGAATGTAACGCCGTTAAGTGGTTTTGAGAAAATTGGCCTGAGTGCAATGAATGATAGTATCCATCCGACCACACCAAGAGGGTAGGCAACCGCATATCCAAGCGCTATGTTAGAAGGGTCGCCCCCTGTAGCATCTGAAAAAGCTTGCTGTGCAGCTCCAAGTCCCGGGGTATTGGTTACGGCTCCGGACATTACTCCCACCATAGTAGGAGCGTCTACTCCGCTAAGACGTATCAATAGCCATGTAGTCAACACGCCTAGAAGGATATACAGACATGCCAATAGATTCAATTTAACGCCTCCTGCTCTAAAATTTGAAAAGAAACTTGGCCCGACCTGCATACCGATTGAGTACACGAAGAGTATTAGTCCTAACTCCTTAGTAAAGTGTAGTAATTCAGCGTCAAGTACATATCCGAAATGTGCGAAGACTATTCCTACGAAAAGAATCCAAGTAACCCCTAGTGAGATTCCGAATATTTTACATTTGCCTAGGATCTTACCTAAGGCTATAACTGTGCTGAGGATTATTATAGATAATGCTATACTCATTTATTTAACCAATTATATGCTCGTTCCATTACAGCGTTGCTTTGACTGAGAATTCTAATAAACTCATCAGCCGCTCTTTTGCGGTATGCGTTCTTTATAGTATGAACGCAACCTTCCATTTGGGTGGCCGGCGCATCAAGTGCAACTGCGACAAGACCATCCTTATGAAGTAAGGTGGCCTCGGATAGAAATGTAACCATCTTTGTGACGGAGACCAAATCAAGAAGTACATTCACTTCGTTTATATCTACTTTTACATTTAGTTTATCGTACATTCCGGGAAATATTCTATCAAATGCGTTACGCGCTTGAGTCTCTTTTGCTGGCATAGCGAAAACTTGATTACAGATGTCCTCCATACTTACACTTTTGCGCTGCGCGAGAGGATGGTTTTTGCTTACGATAAGGCTAAGATGATTGTCAAATAGGACGTGAGAGTCTATATCATCGTCCAATATGTCTGGTTTAAAGCATAATACGAAATCCAATTCTCTCTTTCGTAACATTTCAAGAACATCGCTCATGGTTCCACAAACAATGTTTAGTTTTACACCGGGGTATTGGTTCGAAAATTCTTTAACACTTTCGGTAAGTATAGGTGCAAAAGTGTATGTTATACCTATGTTGAGAACGCCGCTAAGCATCTGCTTTAAATCGCTTATTTGAGTAAGGCAGAGATCGGCATCCTGTATGGTTTTTAGGGCAATCGGCAGCAGGTGCTCTCCGCTTTCAGTCAGGCTTACAGAATGACTGCTTCTCTGGAACAACTCTATGTCAAGTTCTTGCTCTAGGCTTTTAATCTGTTGAGATAAAGTGCTTTGAGTAACACACAGGGCGCGAGCTGCTTCAGAAAAGTTTAAGGTTTGAGCTACCTTAACGAAGTACTTTAACTGCCTAAGTTCCATAAATGTTTGTTAGTCTATCAAGTCTTTATAATGTCCTAGCCCTTGGGCGTCGATGCTGGCGCTGGTGCTTTGCACTCTTTTTTTATGTGAAAAATCGTTTGCTATTCTTAAAAAAAGTGCCAATGCCAGGCATACAAGTGTGATAACTAATGCTTTCATAATATTCTTACTTAAAATTCGAAGGCAAAGGTACTCTTTCGAATATATGTTGTAAAGCATTTGCTATGGTTTGTTTTAATCGCCATATTCTCTTTTGATTATAGCCACACGACTTGGCGATATATTTTATCGATTGCAAATTTAGGGCTTTTTGTCTAATTTTAAAATATGTTTGGAATTAAAGAGAACATATATATATTTATCTGAGCTGCAAGGCGAAATAAAGTCAAGGATTGGATTTATTCAGCGTAGGGTTCAGGTTGAGATTGAAACACACAGAATTGTCGGCGGCCATCATTACCTTAATGTTATAGAAAAGCAAAAGAATGGGGAAGTGATTGTAAGGCTTCTGCGAGGATTTGGCGCAGTAACGAGCAGGTTGTAAGGAATTTCACACAGGCTACAGGGCAGGAATTGGTGCAGGGTTTATCGATAATCATAATAGCGAATGTCGATTACCATCCTGTATATGGACTCACTCTTATTATTAGTGAAATCGATGGCACGTGCACAATAGGTGAACGAGAACTTGAGAAGCAACGGACCTTCCAACGTTTGACAAGTGACATTTTGTCGTGGCATAGAATTGGATGATTCCGTTCTTATCAGTTTAATTAAATTTTGATATTATGAGTCAATTTGTTTCAAAATTAGCAGATAGAGCTACTCGTACTATTAATAATTGGTGGCTCTTTGTTTTGTGTGGAGTTCTTTGTGCAGGCGCTGGTGTGGCAGTTTTTTGCTATCCTGTTGAGGGCTATCTAACTCTTACGTTACTCTTTGGAATAGTTATTCTCTTAGTCGGTGCGGCAGAGTTAATAGTTGCGCTTACTAGTCGCAATTATTTCATGATGCGCGGTTATAACATCGTCGGTGGCATTTTGGATTTGTTGGTAGGTATATTGTTGTGTGCCAATCCTGCATTTACAGCTGTCGCTCTTCCGGTTCTTTTGGGTATTTGGCTTATGTATCATAGTTTTATGATTATAGGCTTTGCTGGAGATCTCAATTCTTTCAATGTTCCTGGTTCAGGATGGGGAATATTCGGTGGTATACTTTTGCTTATCCTTTCTTTCTTCATTACATTCAAACCGTTCTCTTTCGGTGCTGGTGCTGTAACTATTTTAACAGGAGTGGCTCTTATTGTAGTGGGAGTGATGCTGATAGCAGGTGGTATTAACCTTAGGAAGATACATACTTCAGTGAAGGGAGTATTTGATATTTAGTTATTTGTAATAAGAATTTGGAATTCCGTAGGCCTTGGGGTTTGCGGAATTTTTTTATATAAAAAAGGTTGACCAAAATGGCCAACCTTTCGCTCCCCTTCTAGGACTTGAACCTAGGACCCCCTGATTAACAGTCAGGTGCTCTAACCAACTGAGCTAAAGAGGAATTTTTCCTCCCGCATCGAACGGGATTGCAAATGTACTACATTTTTTGAAATACACAAAATAAATTTAAAAAATTATTCTAAAATTTTTAACTTTGTGACTATGACTTTGGAATTATTCACATCCTTTTTAGAGGAGATAGTAGGCGAAAAAGATCGTGTGTCTATACCCGGATTGGGTATTTTTACGGCTAGTCTTCAGCCTGCAAGCATTTCGGATAATGGGTTTACGATAAATCCTCCGTATAGAAAAATAGATTTTGATTTTGAAGAGAGTGATGACACTTCCGATCAGTCAATAGTTCAATTATATGCAGTTCGTTATGGCGTAGATAAGGAAGTGGCTTCCAGAGAAATAGATGAATCCGTTCGTGAAATAAGAAAATCTTTGAATTCGGATCAAGTGTGTGAATTGCCTGGTTTAGGTAAATTTCACATTATGAGTGATGGTCTTGTGTTTTTTATAGTGGACAAAGAAGCTCAGTTGTATCCCGATGGCTTCGGCTTGGAGAGTGTCTCTTTTAAAAATCGTCCGGTTGCTTCTCTTGACGTTCCAGTAGTGTCCACACCTATTCAAGCGGAAGTGGAAGAAGTTATAGAAAAGGAGGAGGTTCCACTTTATCCAAAGAAGAAAAAATCTAAATGGTGGAAAGTTCTTTTATGGCTTGTGTGTGCCTTGTTTGTCATGCTGGGAGGGTTTATGTTATTGGCCCACTTTTGCCCAGAGCTGATAGATAAGGTTTTATATACTCCAGAAGAATTAGACATACTGAATTCTGTGGGCTTATGATGGAGCTGTTTTATCCGTTTGAGTCCGCTCCTGTAGTGGGGGAAAAAGCTCCTTTAATGGAAATGCTTCCTGTTGTGGATAATGTTGGTCGAGTTTATGCACAGAGTTCTAGGGCCAACTGCCATAATCCGAGAGAGCCACTTTTGCATCCGGTTGTTCATTTGGAGATTGTAGATAGGTATTCTCGTTTTTATCTTCAAAGGCGAAGCGAAAACAAGGAAAAATATCCACTTTTATGGGATGTGGCAGTGGGTGGTCATGTTACGTATGGCGAATTGTTCGAGGAAGCCTTATATAGGGAAGCATGGGAAGAACTTCGTTTCTCGCGCTTTAATCCGCAGTATCTGTCGAATTATATATATGAAGGGGGTGGGGAATTGGAAATGGTTAATTTATATGTCGCAGTGGGCTCTTTTCATCTTACCCCAGACAATTATGAGGTGAGGGATGGTAAATATTGGACCATAGAAGAAATAGAGTCTTCACTAGGTAGTGGGGTATTTACTCCTAATTTTGAGACCGAATATATGGAATATAGAGATAAGATTTTGGCGCTATTATAATGAACGAAATAACTAAATTTTTACAGGATCAGCTTTCCGTATGGCCCTTGGCATCGAGTAACTTTAGGGCTTTGAAATATGCTAGAGTTAAGACACTTATGGTTAATGGAGTTGAGTGTAAAGTTCAGTATAATCCTTGCCGTATCGCATCCTCGACTGCTGAAACGGATGCTGCTTCGCTTTTGGCTCGTCCTTGTTTTTTGTGCGTAGAACACCGTCCAGCCAAGCAATTTCATATAAAATACGAAGGCAGAAAGGACAGGCATTATAATATACAGGTTAATCCTTATCCTATTTTCCCTAATCATTTTGTGATTGCGCGAGATGTTCATCAACCTCAATCGATATGGCATAATTTTGTGGATATGATGGACTTCGCCAGGAAGTATCCGGATTATCTGGTATTTTATAATGGTCCACATAGTGGGGCTTCAGCACCAGACCATATGCATTTTCAAGCAATTCCACAGGGCTTGCTGCCACTTCAAAATGCTATAAATGAGTTTTTGGATAATAATCCGCAGCCACTTACTTCTGGACAAGATGCCCGTGTGTATCACTTTCCTCTTTTTTGTCGTGGTGTATATGCCTTTCGCTCTGACACACCTAAATCGTTGGCGAAGCTATTCTATCGCCTAGTGGATTGCGCTTCAATAATAGAAGACGAACCCGAGCCGAGATTAAACTTATATATTTATTGTTATGGGAACGAATATCGTTGTTTCGTAGTTTTACGCTCCAAGGTGCGCTCCCATCATTATTACAGCAAGGCAGAGGATCATTTGACTATGACTCCTGGTGCCGCGGATATGGCCGGATTTTTTGTATGCCCTAAGGAAGAAGACTTCTTGAAGTTAAATTCTAATTTATTGGAAGAAATATTGGACGAGGTTACTATATCTGCCTATGATGAAAAGATGGTGGCATGGCGTCTAACACGCAGTCAGCCTAAACTTAATGTTCCTATCCTTACAGGCTCTCAGATTAATTTTGAGATGATTTCCGATGGGGCTGGAATACAAACCGTGAAATATTCAGATGGAAGAATAGATTATGGTGGGGTGCTCTATGACGAGTTGTTTTTCGATAGCGTGACGCGTTCTAAAGTGTTCGGAGAGCCTTCGTTTGTGATTGAGAGTGGTTTAAAGAATTTATTGTTTGCAGGTTCCCTCATTTTTACGGTGGAGAATGGCACGGTTCGTGCTACAAACAGGATCGGCATTGAAAATTATATGCTAAGCGTACTATCACAGAGTTTCCCTGAGGAGAAGGATATTGAATTTCTTAAAGGAGAGGTTATAAAATTGAGAAGTTCCATAATGGGTGGCTCGACGACCCTTCATCCTTATGAAGGATTGTCTGTAAATATTTCAAAATATGTTCGCGAGGCTATAGACATCACTTGGGGACAATTAAACTAAAAGGTTATGAAACTAATTAACTTAACAATGAGCGCAGTTTTATCTATGCTGCTTATTTGCTCGATAGATGCGTCTGCACAGACTCGTCGGGAGTCTCGTCCATCGCGATCACAAAATACTACCCGTTCAGAAGTTAAATCTAATTCGAATTCTTCCTCTTCGCGAAGAGGTTCGTCATCGCGAGTTCAATCTCCCTCACAAGATAGAAGACCCGCACCACAGGCCAGGCCATCATCACAGGGGAGAAAGCCCTCACCACAGGCTCGGCCATCTTCGCAAGATAGAAGACCCTCATCACAGACGCGACCTTCGTCTTCTAATAGAAGAGAGCCAATGTTTAACGGCTCTTCATCAGCACCTAAGCCACCAAAGCAAGCCGGGGTTTCGGCTTCGGATCAAAGGCCAAGTCGTAGGCCATCAAATAATGGATCTTCCAATGTAGGTAGACGGCCATCGCCTATTCAGCAAGGAGATATGCGACCTAATGATAGACCCGGTGGTGCTGGATTTGAGCATCGTCCTAATCCTGACCAAGGGCATCATGGCGCGGTGGGGCGTCCTCCGAGACCACAGCCACATCCTTTTGAACGTCGTCCTATTAATCATCGTCATCCATCTCGCTTTTATGATCACGGGCATCATTATTACGGGTACAGAATTAACCGGTTACCTCACGATCATCATATAGACATTTTCTGGGGAAGGAAGTATTATATATGTGATGGAGTGTATTATAGACTATATAATGGTTCATACTATGTGTGCCGTCCTCCTTATGGTTACTATTTTTCTCCATCTCTTTATTCGTATGCGCCAGTAATATGTGCTTTTGCGTTTTATAATTTTTGGGATCGTTCATATAATATTATAAATGAGAACTATAGAATTATAGACCAGCAGAATCAGCAGATAGCTAGAAATAACGCGGTATTGGCTTCTCAAAATGCGTCATTAGCCTCGTACAACAATAATGGGAATACACAGCGTAGTGCGGAATCTTATGTTTTAGCTACTCGTTTAGGCCTAGTTCAAAGTTATGCTGCACTTGGCACAAACTATTACTATGATGACGGCGTCTTTTTTATCTTGAATTCAAGGGGGGAGTATGAAACAATAGTACCACCTGCTGGAGCTATAGTAGAAAATCTTCCGGAAGATTATGAAGAGGTGCGATTAAACGATGGTAATTTGTATTATCTCGTGGATGATACTGTGTATCGTTTGACTATAAACGAAGGAAAGCCGGTTTTCGAAGTGTTAGGACAGATTCAGCGATAATAATATATCATTTAACAGGCGGCGGGCAGTTTCACTGGACCCGCTGCTTTCTATTTCTATTCGTGGCTTTTCTTTTTTATCAAGTGAAATTCCTTTTTGAGAAAGTACTTCTCTTAGATGTTTTGCTACAGCGGGTGCCGGGTCAATGAACAGGACATTATTTCCTGCGATCTTTTGCAAAACTGGAAGAAGAAATGGGTAATGCGTACATCCAAGGACTATCGTATCTGCGCCTTGAGCCAATAGAGGCTTTAGCGATTCTTTGACAATCATTTCGGCATTTGGACCACTTGTCTGCCCTTTTTCCACTAGTTCCACGAATCCTTTTCCGCAGTGCTCCACTATCTTTACACCTTCGGAATATCGTCGTTTTGTTTCAATGTATTTTGGGGAGTGAAGAGTGCTTTCGGTGGCCAAAACGCCTACCACCTTTGTTTTGCTTATAGCTACCGCTGGCTTTACTGCTGGCTCCATCCCTATGAATGGTATTTCTGGCCAATCGCTTCGTAGTGTTTTTATAGCTGCCCCTGTGGCTGTATTGCACGCGACTACTATAGCCTGTGCTCCTTTAGACAGAAGTTCTTTTACTATGATGGTACTGCGACCTATGATATATTCATTACTTCTGCCACCATAGGGGCAGAATGCGTTATCTGAATAGTATATGTAATTTTCCCCTGGCAGAATGCGTAAAATTTCCTTCAAGACACTTAATCCACCGCTCCCGGAGTCGAAGATACCAATAGTAGCCATACGAACACAAATATACCGATATTTTTATTAATTTTGTGCGATATGACGACTACGGAACAGATAAAAGATTTGCATTCGAGAATAGGTGCTCTTGAAGAGTGCCTAAAGATAGCTGAGAAGAGGAAAATAGTTGAAGAAAAGGAGGTCCAGAGTCAGGCTCCAGGTTTTTGGGATGATCCTAAAAAAGCTGAGTCCTTTATGAAATCTTTAAATTCTGTAAAGTCGTGGGTTTCTTCTTTTGATAAGACAAAGGGGGAAGTTGACGATTTGGATGTCCTTCAGGAATTTTCTTCGGAAGAGGATTCCGCCGAATTAGATAGTGCATATACTAGGGCTCTTTCAAGTGTTGAGGCGTTAGAGCTTAAGAATATGCTTAGTGAAGAAGGTGATAATCTCGGGGCAGTGCTTACCATAAATTCAGGCGCCGGTGGCACGGAAGCCAATGATTGGTCCGCTATGTTGATGAGAATGTATTTAAGGTGGGGAGAGAGGAACGGATACAAAATGACAATAACCGAGAATCTGGAAGGTGATGAGGTAGGCATAAAAAGCGCAACTATTTCATTTGAAGGAGATTATGCGTATGGTTACTTAAAGTCCGAATCGGGAGTTCATAGACTTGTAAGAATTTCACCATTTAATGCACAGGGAAAGCGCCAGACTACATTCAGTTCTGTATTCGTGTATCCCTTAGTCGATGATAGCATAAATATAGAGATTAATCCTTCTGATATCGAGTGGGATACCTTCCGCTCCGGGGGACACGGCGGGCAGAATGTGAATAAAGTTGAAACCGGGGTGCGTGTAAGGCATATTCCCACGGGTATAACAGTTGAGAATACAGAGACTCGTAGCCAGCAGGACAATAAGCAGAATGCACTACGTATCCTTAAATCGAGGCTTTATGATATAGAACTTCAGAAGCGTCGTGAAAAGCAGGCTGAGCTTGAGGGTCAAAAGAAAAAAATCGAGTGGGGCTCTCAAATTCGCTCATACGTTCTACATCCTTATAAGATGGTCAAGGATGTGCGTACCGGATATGAAACAGCAGACACTCAAGGCGTATTGGATGGAGATTTAAATCCATTTATGAGAGAATATTTGATGAAAAAGGTATAAATATCATTATTAATACATTTCGATTTATGGTAGAATTTAAGTATGCTCCTATGTTTCAACTCGGCGAAGACCGGACGGAGTATTATAAAATTCCTGGCTCGGAGATGCTCGTGAGCGAAGGGGAATTTGAAGGTCATAAAATTTTAAAAGTGAGTCCCGAGGCTTTGACTATTATGGCTAATACTGCTTTCAGGGATGTTAGTTTTATGCTTCGTCGCTCCCATAATGAGCAGGTGGCTAAGATATTAAGTGACCCTGAAGCTTCAGAAAACGATAAATATGTGGCACTTACTTTCCTTCGTAACGCCGAGGTGGCCTGCAAAGGTAAGCTTCCTTTATGCCAGGATACGGGTACGGCTATTATACATGGTGAAAAGGGCCAGAGTGTATGGACAGGCTTCTGTGATGAGCAGGCGCTTTCATTAGGCGTCTTTAAGACATACACTGAAGAGAATTTGAGATACTCCCAGAATGCACCGCTCGATATGTATAATGAGGTAAATACTAAATGTAATTTGCCTGCTCAGATCGACATTGAGTCCACGGAAGGCAAGGAATATCGTTTCCTTTGCATAACAAAGGGAGGTGGTTCAGCTAACAAGACTTATCTTTATCAGGAGACGAAGGCACGTATTCAAAATCCAGGTACTTTGGTGCCTTTCCTTGTAGAAAAGATGCGTTCTTTAGGTACTGCCGCCTGTCCACCATATCATATAGCATTTGTGATAGGTGGCACATCAGCCGAAAGAAATTTATTGACGGTCAAATTGGCCTCCACCCATTACTATGATTCGCTTCCTACCTCAGGAGATGAAACCGGCCGTGCGTTCAGAGATATAGATTTGGAGGCAACCCTTTTGAAGGAAGCGCAGAAAATAGGGCTCGGAGCCCAGTTCGGGGGCAAGTACTTTGCTCACGATGTAAGAGTGGTAAGGCTTCCACGCCATGGTGCAAGTTGTCCTATTGGTTTAGGTGTAAGTTGTTCTGCCGACAGAAATATTAAGACCAAAATTAATTTCGATGGCATCTGGATAGAGAAATTGGATGATAAGCCATACGAACTCATCCCAGAGAATCTTCGTAATGCCGGAGAGGGAGATGCCGTGAAAATAGATTTGGATCAGCCGATGAGTGGTATTCTTAAAGAGCTTACCAAGTATCCTGTCAGCACTCGATTAAGCCTTAACGGAACTATTATAGTAGCCAGGGATATTGCTCACGCTAAGATTAAAGCACGTTTGGATGCGGGAGAGCCTATGCCGGAATATTTTAAAGATCACCCTATCTATTATGCCGGACCGGCCAAGACGCCTGTTGGGATGCCTTGTGGCTCTCTTGGACCTACCACGGCGGGGCGTATGGATCCTTATGTAGATGAATTCCAGTCGCATGGTGGATCTCTTGTAATGCTTGCAAAAGGTAATCGTAGCCAAGCTGTTACAGATGCTTGTAAGAAGCATGGTGGTTTTTACCTTGGCTCTATCGGTGGCCCGGCTGCAATATTGGCCCAGAATAATATAAAGAGTATAGAATGTGTGGAATACCCGGAATTGGGGATGGAGGCTATATGGAAAATAAGGGTAGTAGATTTCCCGGCATTTATCCTTGTAGATGATAAGGGTAACGATTTTTTTAAAAAAATCGGGTTATAGTCTGCACTTTTTTGGAAAATTAATGGAATAGTCGTATATTCGCACTGATATATCCTTGTGCATTATACTCGTGCGGATATGCGATTTGAAATATAGTAGGGTGAGCTGCTTTTAGAAACATTAAAGCAGTTTGTCTTTCTAGAGGCGGGCGTGTTGAAATTGGTAGACAAGCTAGACTTAGGATCTAGTGCCGTGAGGTGTATGGGTTCGACTCCCTTCGCCCGCACAAAAATAGAGGCTATCTCATTTGAGGTAGCCTCCATTTTTGTTATAGTATTTTAATCTTATCTAGTAAGAATATCCAATTGAGTATTAGGTTTTAAGTAGTCACCTACCATACGCGTGTGGGCTTTTGGCTCTATTTTCAGTGATGCACGGATGTCCCTTGACGAAGCACCAATTAGGAAATTGACAGGCTCTTTACCGATTTTCCACGATGACGAAGCTGTGTCAAATGAGGCAAGGCTTTCTTCTGGAACGATCAGGTTTACCGTACATGTCTGACCTGCTTTTAGAAGAGGCGTTTTTGCAAATGCTTTGAGTTCTTTTTCCGGCTTATCGGTTTTTTTGCTATCAGGAGAAGAAAGATAGAGTTCAACCACTTCGCGTCCATCAGTATTTCCGACATTGCAGATATCGACACTCACGGTATATGTTTTATTATCATAACTAACGCGAGCATTGTCATATTTGAATGTGGTATAAGAGAGACCATAGCCGAATGGATATGAAACATCCTTTCCGAAGCTATCGAAGTATCTGTAACCTACAAATATATCTTCGTCATAGTCGGTATAATCCCAGTTCTTTTTGGTTCCATCACCTTCCTTCATATTTGCGAAGTCCATACTGCTCTTGGCTCCATCAAGTGGGAAGTTTGCAGATGAGGCTGCATCTTGGAATTTAATAGGGAATGTCATGGTAAGTTTCCCGGAAGGTGAGGTTTTCCCGCTTAGGATGTCGGTTACGCTATTTCCACCTTCTTGGCCTGCTTGCCATGCGCAAAGTATTGCATCCGGTTGGTCTTTCCAAGAGGCGGTTTCGATAACGCCACCTATGTTAAGGATTACGACAGCCTTCTTACCTGCTGCATGGAATGCGGTGCAGACTCTGCTGATTAAAGCTTTTTCTTCGGCGTTTAGTTCGAAATCAGATGCGGTTCTATCGAGGAATTCTCCTGACATTCTGCCAATGGTTATTACAGCTATATCAGAATTACGGGCATTGGCCTCAAGCTCTTTTTTAGTAGGTAGGATTTCAGAAGGTCTTGGCGCTGGCATAAAGGCTGCTATAGGGTTTCCTTTTATCGCCTGTTGGTGTGCCTTATGAACATCGTCTATGTGCTTTGTATACTTTGTTTTAAGTGTATTATCTACAGTATAACCGGCATTCTCTAGCCCTTCGATAAGGGAAACGGTATATGCGCGATTTACATTACCTGACCCCGTTCCTCCAGCTATAAAATCGTACGAGGTGCAGCCATAGAGAGCTATTTTAGAGAGTTCCTTTGTGAATGGAAGCGCTGAATTGTCGTTTTTAAGGAGCACCATACCCTCAGTTGCTGATTGTCTGGTAACTTGGGCGTGGCTCTTAAGATCTGGCTTGTTAGAGTACTGGTACCCTTTGAAACGAGGTGTTTTAACGATCATTTCCAACACTCTTTTAACATTCAGATCGATAACATCCTGGCTTAACTTACCAGAGTTTAGAGCTTCGATTATGGCATTGTATTGTTTGTCAAGACCTGGCTGAAGCATATCATTTCCTGCAACCATTTGAGCAACAGGGTCTTTTCCTCCGAACCAGTCAGTCATCACCATACCTTTGAATCCCCATTCATCGCGCAAAATTGAAGTCAATAATTCGTGACTTTGTGATGTGTATGTACCATTTACTTTGTTATACGATGACATTACAGTCCAAGGTTGACTTTCTTTAACGGTGATTTCGAATCCTTTCAGGTATATTTCCCTTAGCGCTCTCTGTGAAAGATGAGCATCGTTGTTCATTCGATTACTTTCTTGGTTGTTAACGGCGAAGTGCTTGATTGATGTGCCAACTCCGTTACTTTGTACTCCTTTTACGTAAGATGCAGCAATTTTACCTGAAACTAGAGGATCCTCAGAGTAGTATTCGAAGTTCCTACCACATAGAGGGTTTCTGTGTATGTTTTGGGCAGGTGCCAAGAGGACGTCAACTCCATATTCGAGAACCTCGTTTCCGATGGCTTTCCCGACACTTTCAACAAGTTCCGTATCCCATGTGGAGGCCAATAGTGTTCCGATAGGGAAGTGTGTACAATAATATGTGTTGGCGTCACCTTCTCGAATTGGGCTTATTCTTAGTCCTGCGGGTCCGTCAGCTAAAACTACGGATGGTATTCCTAGTCTAGGTATGGGGTAGGTGGTTCCAGCAGCTCCGGGAACGAGTTTTTTTGTGGCACCGACCACCGCACTGTCACCAGAAGAGAATCCTTCCATACCGGTACCTATGAGTAGGTGTACCTTTTCCTCTTGGGTCATAGCAGCGATAACCTTATCGATGGATGTCTTTCCCAGTTGAGGCGTTTTAGTCGAGCAAGCCATAGTGAGTGCACTTGCAAACAAAGTGAATATAATGGTTTTATGTTTCATGTTATTTAAATAATTGAGGAACAAATTCGCTTAAATATATTCTCCAGTTTTTCCAAATATGGCCACCTTCGCTTTCAAAGTAGGTGTATTTGTATCCTGCATCGTCCAATTTTTTACGGAACTCAGTATTGGCATCATAAAGGAAATCTGTTTTTCCGATACCTATCCAATAGAGAATAGGTTTTTTTGCAAATTGTATAGCGAGTTTCTTGTCAAAATCTTGATAAATAGGAGAATCAGCGCCATCGCGAGGTAGTATTGCAGCAGAGAATAATCCTACGTATCCGAAAGTATCAGGGTTCTGTTTAGAAATGTGTAATGAATGGAATCCTCCCATAGATAGTCCGGCGATTGCGCGACTAGACTTCTTTCTTATAGTGCGATAGTGGCTATCCACATATTTTATTACGTCTGGGAACGATGCTTCAAATTCTCCATTCATAGTCTTAGGAAGTTGCATGTTAGGTTGAACCAGGCCAAGTGCAGATTCTCCCGGAGCGGCTTCTTGTGATGCGTTTCCATTAGTCATGACCACGATCATCGGTTCGGCTTTACCTTCAGCAATCAGGTTGTCCAGTATCTGTGATGCTCTTCCAAGGTCCATCCAGGCTTCTTCATCACCGCCCATACCGTGAAGCAGGTAGAATACAGGATATCTTTTAGATGCATTGTCTTCGTAGCCGGATGGAGTGTAAACCGTCATTCTGCGTTTCATTCCAAGTGTAGGGCTGTCATACCATACTTTGGATACTGTTCCGTGAGGAACTTCTTGCACGCTATACAGATCGCCTACTCCTCCTTTAATTATGAATATGTTGGTTACGGAATTGACATCTCTTATCATATAGACATTGGACGGATCTTTTACTCTTAGTCCATCTACTATGAATGAGTAGCTATATAACTCAGGGTTAAGCACTTCGGAAGTGTATTCCCAAATTCCGTTTTCTCCTTCTTTAAGGTCTGCTACTCCTGGGCCGTCGAACACGCCATAAGGAGTGTCAATTTTTTGTGTAGGTAGGAAGTCTCCCGTTACCTGCACTTTAACTGCTTTAGGGGCAGCAAATCGAAAAGTTACGGTGTTGTCTGGATTAACTTCAGGGGAGATTATCTGAGACCCACCCCACAGCGCTTGTTGCGCAAAAGTTGTTGTAGCTAGCACAAAAGATGCTGCGATAGTTATAATTTTCTTTAACATAATAAGTTTGTTTATTTTAGTTCTATTATAAAATTGTTTTCTTGGGTATAAGGTTTCCATTCTGGAAGACCATCTCCGTTTGGATTACCGGTTTTTGCGAAATTGGTCCAGTAAGTAACCATTTTCCCACTTAATTCGTAGTCGTGCTTCTCCATTGGCCTCCAACAACGACTAAGTGTTCCGAACATATACCATAGTTCAGAGGAGTGAAATGCTCCTTTCATAGAGGAGAACCCGTTGGACTGAATGGTATCTTCACCAGGAAGATCTCGGCTGAAGCAATACACATACGCAGGATGTCGTCCTTGTTTTTCAAGAAGAAGACTCCAGTCCGTGGCTGCTTTCTTCATGACTTCAGGCGCAAGATCTTCGGAGACATAACCTATCATATATGGTATATTAAGCTCTTTCCCTTCTTTTGCAACATTATCGGTGTTGTCTTTCAATAAGGTACCATCTATGCATGGGCCGAATGGCAGCCCGTTGAAGGCTTTTTGTTGCTTCATGTAGTTTCCTAGTACTTTATTGAAATCAGTCGCTGGGTATGCTCGCATTTGCTCTAGTGTCGTGATACCATTTGCATCCCACATGGCTTTCCCTTTTTCTTCAGCTTCTTTGAGAGGAGTGGTGGTGATAATGCCACCGAGACCTCCTCCACTTTGAATTATTGCTTTGCTGACAAGACCTTTCGTAAGTGGTGAACTGATAAGGGCTTGTACACTTCCTGCACCCGCACTTTGTCCAAAAATAGTGATGTTTTGGGGATCTCCACCGAATGCGGAAATATTTTCATGGATCCACTTCAGTGCAGCTATTTGGTCAAATAGCCCGTAATTCCCGGAGCCTTTACCGCTATTTTCTTCATCTAGCAGGGGATGAGACAGAAAACCGCACATCCCTAGTCGGTAATTGATGGTTACGAGTATTACATTCTTGGTAGCGTATGCTTCTCCACCGAATTCGATTTCGTGTCCATATCCGTTCATAAACGCTCCACCATGAATCCACATCATTACCGGAAGTTTTTTCCCTATGGAGTTAACTGGTGTCCATACATTTAGATATAGGCAGTCTTCGCTTTGTGCGGGAGCAGCTCCTTGATAAAACTCTTTCCAATAGAAACTTCCTTCGGCAGAGCCTTCTTGAAGTGATATTGGCCCGAATTTGTCGCAGGCTCTAATTCCATTCCAGTGTTTTACTTTCTGCGGTTTTTTCCAGCGTAATTCCCCAACCGGTGGCTCAGCATAGGGAATGCCTTTGTAGACATTGACCCCGTTTTCGACGACTCCGGTTATTTCACCGGAGGTCGTCTTTATTATTGGAGTCTGTGCCATCGCAGAAATTGCAGTTAACGATGCTAATAAAACCAATATGCGTTTCATCATAAATTAATCTCTCCTACATACTCGACGAATGCACTTTCATTATTTACGGTAATAGTGTAAATGTTATCTTTTTTTGACACTACTATTTCTCCACTTTCGATATGGATTCCAGTAGCTGCATTATTTGCTACTGTAAACCAACATGTTCCCCAGTTTGTGAATGTCATACCCCACATTTCAGTGTCGTAGCCTTTAACAAAATTACCTTTAACGGTCTCTCCATTTGCTGCTGGGGTGTATGTGCCTTCTTCCAATGATGCAGATCCACAGCAAAAATCGATAGAGATATAATTACCATCGCCTCCGATTGTCAACCCATAATCCCCTGGAGTTGCTGTTATACCTGCAGTACCGGCTTTTATGGTAATTAGGTTAGTCCCATTTTCTTGAGGTTGTGCAGAGGCCGAAAGAAGTTTTTGAAGTCTTAAAGCCTCAATGATTTCTTCGTAGATAATGTCCCCTTTGAAATGGATCCGTATTACTTTGCTATCGGAAAGTGTCAAGGCGCCTTTTATTTCATAAGAGTTGTCATTTTTATATACTTTGATATCACCGCTTTTTACTTGTGATGAGGCACCATCCTTAGCCGTCCATGTCGTATTGAAATAGGTGCCATTTGTGCCTTCGCTTGCCGAATATGTGTATGTTTGAGGAACCAGATAGTATTTGTCAGCGACAAAATTGGCGTTGAAACTACCTTCTGGACATTCGAATTTCAGCGAAAAGACTCTGAAGCCATTATCATCTTTGACTTCGCTTCTATCCGCGACAGTACTAAATTCATATTTTTCCGGAGCTGGATACTTTCCGGTCAAGGGATCTATAGCGCTTTCGTCGCATCCGATTACCGATAGAGATATTAGTGCTAATAGTAAATGCTTTTTCATGATTACCAGTTTGGATTTTGTTTCACGTTTTTGTTTAATGATGTTTCAGTCTCAGGGAAAGGAAGTAGCTCGTGTTTGCCAGTTTTGTATCCATATACTTTTGGGTTGAACACATCCCATGTCACGGTCCCATTAGCTGCGAAACTTGGATTTTGTTTCCCCTGATCTTTTAGTAGTTCCGCTGCTATTCCCCATCTTTGAATGTCTTGGAATCTTACTGCTTCTCCGCAGAGTTCAAGCCTTTTTTCTGTGATAACATCTTCCATAGTGACATCTCCGAGTTCGGATAGGTGTGCGCGTGTTCTTATAAGGTTAACATATTTCGTAGCCTTAGATTTGTCGCCACCATTTAGGTGTGCTTCGGCAGCAAGAAGCAGGACTTCGGCATATCTCATGTATCGGTAGTTATTGTGAGATGAAAACCATCCTCCGAGAATCATTTCATCGGCAAGTACTCTGTTTTTCCACCAGAAATATCCTTCATGGTCATACATCTGCTTGCCATCTATGATTTTATCTCCCTGGGCAAGTAATTTGTCATAGGATTTCATAGTTGCGTTTAGTCTATAACCATCAGCTCCTTCTTCTGCTACGAAGGCATCATATAGTTCCTTTTTAGGGTTGCTAAATCCCCAACAGTTAGGATAAACATTGGATGTGATGTTCATCCTATCACCACGCCATCCCACCATAGCCGAGAAAAGGGACCAGTTAGTAAAGGCGTTGTTCGGGTCGTTAAGACGATTAATTTCGAATAATGATTCGCTGTTGTTCTCGGCCGTGAACATTAGAATGTCTTCGTAATTACCACGATAGAGGTCATATTTTTCATCATCTATCATATCGTCAAGCGTACTGCAGGCTTCTTCCCATTTTTTCTGGAATACGTATGCCTTTCCTAATAGGGCCTTCGCGAACTGAAGTTTGACTTTGTATGAAGAGTTATCGTTTATGTTAGACTTTTCGGAAAGTACACCAGATTCAATAGCTTCTGATAGGTCCGTTTCCACTAGTTGCCATAATGCTGCAGGGTCTCCATTAGGTTTTTTATATTGAGATGGTTCGAGCGGCTCGTCCACAAGTGGTGGCGTCCCCCACATTGAAATAAGATCTATATAAACATACGCTCTTAAAACTTTGGCTTCCGCGCGTGCTCTTTTTTGTATAGTAGAGGATTCAGGAACATATTTAAGGACTACATTGCATAGGTATATGACTTCATAGTAGTTTTTGAATAAGTCCCTTATAAAAGGATGATCTGCACTGAAAGTGTATTCGTTCAGCTTTTCGATATCAGTATTGTCTCCTCTTCCGCCACCGCCTGCCCAGAAATCGTCGGAAAGCATATTTTTTACGAAATAGTAGTTAAAGTATATACTAGCAAATTTAGCATACACTGCAGTTATGGCTTCTTCTGCTTCTTCATCATTTTTGTAGAAAGTATCAGGCGATGTGGCTCCGTGTTGAGGAATGTCAAGCAATCCGTTACAAGATGAGAGCAGTACTGATAATCCCAGTAGTGTTATTAGTATTTTTCCAATATGTTTCATTGTAATAGGTATTAGAATGTAAGGTTAAGTCCGAATACGATTTTACGTGAAGAAGGGTAGTACCCCTTGTCTATACCAGTGGAACTTCCTACACCTGTAACCTCCGGGTCAAATCCTGGGTACGAGGTGAATGTAAAGAAGTCGTCAAATGAGCAGTATAGTCGTAGTGCGTTTATTCCTGCTTTTTTTAGAATCGAATTAGGCAGAGAGTATCCGAGTTGAATTTGCTTGATCTTGAAATAAGAACCATCGAATACCATTCCGCTACTGAGCCAATATTTGTCAATATCGGTTGCTCCTGCTCTTGGCCTTGATGCATTCTTGTTTTCAGGTGTCCATCTGTCAGCATACAAGAATTTCATTTTATTGGCTTGAAGACGATCCCCACGGTTACTGCAACTGAAAATATCATTACCATGTACTCCAGTGCCGAAAACAGTTAGATCAAAGTTCTTGTATGAGGCGTTGAGGGTTATACCATAGGTAAGATCAGGTATTCCGCTTCCTATCATCATTTTATCCGAGTCGTTGATGGTTCCATTGTTATCAACATCCACGAATACAGGGTCTCCAGTTTCCGGGTTAATGTGGTCCACCTTATATCCCCTAAAATACCATGCAGGATAACCTTTTTCGAAGACTGTGATTCCATAGGTCGTGTGGAAACTTGCACCATTGATACGATCAATGGATTCATGTACGTGGGTTACTTTGTTTTTTAGGGTAGCCAGATTACCGCGTATTCCATAATGGAAATCCCCTATATTGTCCTTCCATCCAAGTTCCAATTCAATACCCTTGTTTTCGATATTTCCGGCATTGACAGGAGAGGCTGTGTTACCTACGATTGTAGAAGGCGTAATGCCGGTAACTATAAGGTCTTTAGTCTTTTTAGAGAACCAGTCTGCCGTAAGTGAAAGTCTATCGTTAAGAAATCTTGCATCCACTCCAAGGTCAATCTGCTCGGAAGTTTCCCATTTAAGTTCGTTGTTTCCAGTAGAGGATGGCATAGAGCCTGTTGAATATGAAAGCTCGTTGGTATATGGGTATGAGACATTAGACGATATGGAAGATAGATATGAGTATGAACCGAGACTTGATGTCGTGCCGTTCTGTCCCCAACTTCCCCTAAATTTCAGATGTGACAGCCAGCCTTTTGTGCCTTCCATAAAATCTTCTTGTGAGGCTGTCCAGCCTAATGAAACTGCCGGGAAATATCCCCATCTTTTGGCGATAGGGAGTACAGAAGAATCCGCCGCATCTGCACGAAGGGAAACCTGTGCCATATATTTGCCGGCATAGTCGTAATTCAATCTTCCGAAGTAGGCTAATTTCCTTCCAATAATCTCTTCGCCCCCACTTACTGACTTAACAGCGTTTGCTGTGGCATAGGCGAAGTATGCATAGAGTGGATCATCTTTTTTGAAACCGAAATCACCATCGCCACCAGTCACGTTTCCAGTTACATAGAATGAGGAATTGTCAATAAACGATGTTCCTGCCATAAATGTGAAGTTGTGTTTATTGAAACTTCTCATATAGTTTATGAAGTTTTCCCATTGGAGATACATCGGGGTGGATGCGCTCGCATTGACGGACATATAGCTCTGGTTTATAGTAGTAGTGACATAGAAGTCGTTATTTACAGTATAACTTCTTGATGCCGATAATCTATATCCCAGGCGCGAAGTTATGACTAGGCCTTTTATTGGTTTGAGATTGGCATATATGGAACCATTAATATTATATCCGCTGTTTATTGAGTAGCTTTTATCTCTCATTATTAGAGGGTTGTAGTCTTCTGTCTCAAGAAAGGCTGATGTAGAATAATAGTTACCATCTTCATCGGTGAGATAGTGTTTTCCGGCATCGACCATAGTCTGCATATGTTCAGGTAGGTTATCCGGAGCATACTTTACTGGAGTTAGAGGATCAAGCAGCATAACCGATGAAAGCAGACTACCATATTCCGAGCCTTCTGCTACGGCCCTACGAGAGTAGTATTCTATTTGATTATGAGTTCCGACCTGAAGCCATTTTTTGATATTGTAATCGGCGTTGATGGTTGCGGTCAGACGCTTGTATATGTCGGCGTCTCCTACGACATATCCGTTATTGTCTAGATAAGACAGAGAAAGATAGTAGGTTCCATCAGGGTTTCCTCCTTGGAATGCAAGATTGTGCTTCTGCATCTTTGAAGGCTCGAACGCTACTTTTGACCAGTCGGTGTTAGTCTTGAAGTCCCATTCGGCGTTAATTTTATCCATAGAAATATAGTTAGCCTCTGTCATGTAGTCGATATACTGCTCGGAATTCATAACTTTTGGAGTATTCGCTATATTTTGGATGGATAACTGATAATCGTATACGATGGTCCCGTGTCCTGTTTTACCCTTTTTCGTGGTTATGAGAATAACACCATTTCCTGCTGCTGCGCCATATATTGCTGCAGATGCTGCATCTTTTAGGACTTCTAAGGATTCGATATCATTAGGGTCAATGCCTCCGATATCACTTGTTATGATACCATCGACCACATAAAGAGGATCACAGGATCCGTTAGAGTTAATACCTCGGATTCGTACAGTGGGTGAAGCGCCGGGTGAAGCGGAAGATTGGAAAATCTGTACGCCAGCCGTTTTTCCTTGGAGAGCCTGCTCAGGCCTTGTGATTGTTCGATTCTGCATGTCCTCAGATTTGACTTGAGAAATGGCTCCAGTAACTGAACTTTTTTTCTGTACGCCATATCCTACAACTACTACTTCATCAAGAAGTTCTTGATCTTCAGAGAGAACAACATTGATGTTGTCGGTATTGGCGATTTTCTCTTGTGTTGTGAATCCAATACTTGAGAACACGATTATCGCGCCCTGTGGAACGTTTATGGAATAGTTACCGTCCATATCGGTTATAACTCCATTCTGCGTTCCCTTTTCGAACACACCTACTCCGAACATCGGAAAATTCTGTTTGTCTGTCACTTTCCCTGTGACCTTTATCGTGCTTTGAGCTGACAAAGCGAATGAAAAGATACTTAGGCACAGTAGTGACAAAATGGTTTTACTGATACTTAGTGGTTTCATAAAATTGGTTATAATAAAGTTTTCATAGGAGTTGCTCTGCTACAAGCGCTCCAATTATCAAATGCAAAGTTACATTTAATAATAGTGGTTCAGTTTTCCGATGATACAATTTAGTTGTTCAATTATTTGTTTCACTTGTCTATGAGTTTAAAAATTTGTCAAAGTGAATAAAAACTTATTTTCTTTTTCTTATATATAGATGTTTTTTTTCAGGAATAATGTAAATTTGAAAAACTGATGACCGAAATGAAAACTATATTGCCATTTATTGCAGTTGCCATTTTATTTTCTTCTTGCAAGTCTTCAATATCCCCACAGGAAAAGTCTCCTGATAGTTCGGTAATGTCGTATGATATATCGAATCAGCAGATAAAAGATATAGCAGAGGATAAAAACGGATATATATGGATAGCCACTTTCAGGGGGCTTAATAGATATAATGGGAAAGAGTTTAGACAATATTTTAAAAATTACTCATCATTAGGCATATCCGATAGCCAAGTTAATGATATTCTCTGTGATTCAAAGGGGCGAGTATGGATAGCCACGATCAATGGGTTATGCCAATATACGGATATGGACACATTTGTGCCTGTACAACTACCCGACGAAAATCATTATATAAATAAAGTTTTTGAACGCTCAGATGGTAATCTTGTCATAGTATCATATCCCGCTTTGTATCTTTTGAATCCGGAGTCGGGTAGCGCGGAAAAGGTAGTAGAAAACTTGGATCCACTCAAGACTTTTTACATAAAGACATATCCGGATGGGAATGGTAATTTGTGGGTAGTCGATAATCGTCAAATTAGGTGCTACAGACTGGATAATTTTCATATTGAGCATGTAATCGATCTTGATGGGAACAAAAGATGCACCGGTCTTATCGATGGTTGCTTATGGCTTTATACGGAATCCGGAATGAGGGCATACGATATAGAAAGTAAAGAATTCATACATCTTCCAGATGCCCTTATTCGCAATCAGGATTTTAGTTCCTCTGAAGTAATATTGTCTCATAAGTATGAAGATGATGACATACTTTTTTGTACTTCCGATGCGCGGATTTTTTGTTATGACAGGCATAAAGGGCTTTTGATAAGCGATGAGGATTCAGGATTTCCATTCGAAAAACCGGGATTTGTGGTCAGCACTATGTTTACGGATTCACACAAGAATCTATGGATAGGCTCGGTAGACCAGGGATTTAAGACTATATATCATTACAAGAAAAGATTTAACGATGATAACGCTTTGAAATCCGCTTTTTCGGGCAAGTCGATAAAGTCAGTGTCGGCCGATAGTAATAATATATATATTGCCACTACACTATATGGTTTGTTTAAATATAATGTACATTCTGGAATTACGACCAAGATCTCTGCTGATGGGAAGTTAGAAACTGAAAAAAATAAGGAAATATATGGCACTTTCATAGATAACGAAGGATTTTTATGGACCTTGGAGGTGGATTGTGTAAAGAAGAATTCCATCGCTTCAGGTCGATTTTCTCAAATATCATCCTATCCGGTTTTTGCTCCTATGTCTATGGCTCAAAGCGATGATGGGACATTATGGATAACTACGGCAAGCCAGTATATATTATATATGTCACCTGGCATGTCAGGCTTTGCGGGAATAAAAATTTTCGACACATATACATTCATTCCCTCTATAACTAGATATAATGAAGGGAAAATGCTTGTGTGTGGATTTGGGAATAGGATGAAATTAATTGACACTAAGACGTTTGAGATTTCAGATCTGCCTGTGAGTGAGGAGGATTGGAATGCCTGTATGAAGAGTCCTTTTTTTATTCCTGTGGATGTGCATTATGATAAGAATGGTTATATATGGATAGGAACAGTAGCTAATGGGATACTTAGATACGACACGAAGCAGGGAAGCCTCATATCAGTTCCGGGTGCTGCTTGCTCAGATATATCATCCATAGAAGAGGATGATTCGGGCTGTCTATGGATAGGAACCCTATATGGTCTTTCTAAACTTAACCCACAGACATTGGCATATACTAATTATTTTGCAACGGACGGACTTGGTGGAAATCAGTTTTATGACAGGGCATCTTGTAGGTTGTCGGATGGTCGTCTGGTTTTTGGTGGCACTCACGGCCTGACTTCTTTTTATCCTAAGGATAGTCGGCAGAGGGTGAAAATACCGCTCGTTTTTGAAGATTTAAAAGTTCATAACGTGTCAATAGTTCCTGAAAAGAATGGTTGCATAGAAAAGATGTTAGCGTATAGTCCGAGCATTTGTTTACAGCATAGTCAGAATAGTTTCGGGATTTCTTTTGCGGCTCTTGATTATAGTGAATTCGAGAGGGTCCGTTATGAATATATGTTGGAAGGTTTTGACAGGTATTGGGTAGAAGCCGGGCACAATAGAGAGGCCTATTATGCTAATCTTCCGGCAGGTAAGTACATTTTTAATGTTAGAATTTCAAGTAATGATAGTGGGATAGAGCCTATTGAGAAATCTATTAAGCTTAGGGTGATGCCCTCGCCTTGGCTTTCATGGTGGGCGTGGTTGATTTATGCCTTTATCGTGGGTGGAGTGGCTATATTCCTGATAAATATAAGTTTAAAACTTAGGGAGGAAAGAAGAAGTGCAGAAAAAGCAAAAAGGGAAAAATCGCAAGAACATCTTATCAATCAGATGAATATGAGATTCTTTGCAAATGTGTCGCATGAATTTAGAACGCCCTTGACCTTGATTTCCGGTCCGGTTTCGCAGCTATTAGAATCCGGCAACTTAAAAGAAAGTGATAAGAATCTGATTACAATTGTACGAAGAAGTGTGGACAGGATGCTGAAGCTTGTGAATCAGATGATGGATTTTAATAAGTTGGAAGAAGATACCCTGATACTTCAAGTAAGTCTGGAGGATGCGGTGTCGGTTCTTTCGAAACTAGTGGATGTATTCCGTTATAACATAGCGAATAAAGGGATTACACTTAAAACCACAGGCTTTGCTGATTCGTTCTTCACTTTGCTAGACGAAGACAAACTTGACAAGATTATCGGCAATTTAATGTCGAATGCATTTAAATTTACTCCTGAAGGTGGAAGAATAGAGATCGATTTTGATGTTACAGACTCTAGCGAGTTGGTGCCTTTATTCGGAGAGGATGTTTTGAAATGGCGTAAATATGTAAAGATTTCTATTACGAATTCTGGCACAGACATTCCGGCATCTGAAATGGAGAAGATATTCGAGAGATACTATCAAGTGAAGGAAGAGTCTTCGCAGAGTCGAAATATGGGCACCGGAATTGGCCTTTACTATGCAAAGAGGCTCATAGAACTACATCACGGCTTCATAAGGGCAGTTCAGCCAGAAATGCACGGCGCTCAATTTGTTTTCGCCTTCCCGGTTGATGAGCAAGCCTACGATGCAGATGCTAAATTGGAGCGTAATGTATCACAGTCGGATGTTTTTCCTTTGCCAATAGGGAAGAAAAGTTGTTCAAATGTGGATGATGAGTGCCCTTCGGTTATGGTTGTTGACGATGATACAGAAATCGCACTGTATTTAAAGACATTGTTATCTCCTTATTATAAAGTAACTTGCAGATTCGATGCGGATAGCGCCCTGAAGGCGATTCGTGAAAACGCACCTGATTGTATAATCTGTGATGTGGTGATGCCGGGGAAAGATGGGTTTGAACTTTGTGCCAATGTGCGTTCTGATGTGCAATTGTGCCATTTGCCTATCATTCTTGTCACTGCCAATGTGGCTTCGCGGAGCCAGGTTAAGGGGTTGGATTCTGGGGCCAATGCTTACGTCGCCAAGCCGTTTGATCCTGAATATCTTTTGGCTATGGTGCGCTCTCAGATACAGAATCAGAAGAATATCCATCGCATTCTTTCTTCATCTACACAGACGGAGAATATGGATGACAACATACTTTCACCAAGAGATAAGAAATTTATTGATGCTCTTTATGAGTTGATGGAAAAGGAGTTATCCAATTCTGAGCTGAATATTATAGAGATTGCCGAACGTATGTATATGTCAAGGACGAAGTTTTATTATAAAGTGAAAGGCCTTACTGGAGAGAATCCGGGTGTGTTTTTTAAGACATATAAACTTAATAGAGCTGCAGAATTGATAAAGGAGGGGAAGTATACTATTTCTGAGATTTCTGATATGGTCGGTTTTAGCAATATTTCAGTTTTTTCCAAGTCTTTCAAGAAGCGTTTTGGCGTGAGCCCAAGTAACTATAAAGCACAATAGCGAAGTGTTTGATACTATCGGATATGTCGCGGAAAATGGTTAACTTCGTGGATTATGAGTTTTTTGAGGAAAATATTCAGTAATTGGGTAGTTAGAAATTTGCTTATAGCCCTTTTTGTTCTATTGGCAGTGTTTGCTGCAGTGAATATTGCTTTAAAGTCATTTACGCAGCACGATAAGATGGTGGAAGTCCCTGATTTTGTGGGGAAAAGTTTGTATGAAGCTGAAACTATGGCCTCGGGTGATAATTTGAAACTGATTGTCACCGATTCTGTTTTTGTGACAAGGTTTAAGCCAGGTGCCGTATATGTTCAAAACCCTAAAGCCTTTTCAAAAGTAAAAAATGGCAGAAAAATATACGTAACCATTAATGCCTTGAAAAAAAGGCAGATAAATATGCCTAATCTGGTAGGACTTACCGTAAGGCAGGCAAAGGTGGAACTCTCTTCCAATGGTCTGCAACTTGGCACTTTAACGTATGTAAAAGATATTGCCACGAATAATGTACTAGCTCAGTTCTTGGATGGAGTAGAGGTCCTTCCCGGTGCCAAGGTGGATGCGGGTTCTATTGTAGATCTAAAAGTCGGGGCCAACCCTTCTGATGCCTATACGGTGGTGCCGTCTTTTGTGGAATTATCATATCATAAGGCAGTTAATGCCGTTCAAGATAGTTATTTAAATGTTGAACGACTTGTTTTTGATGATAGCGTAAGGTCCTATTCAGATTCAGTGGCCGCTTTTGTTTATAGACAGTTTCCTGTCTCTACAGATGCTCCTACACCTATGGGAAGGGGAGTAACATTGTATCTTACGCTTGACAGGGGCCGATTGCCAAAGCCTGAGCCTATTGATTCTTTATCTTTATATGAGTAGAAGTAATGGCAGAGGATTGGTTTGAGGAAGAACTGGAGGATGTTGGCCAAGCAGCCTGTGAGGAAGAGCCTGAAGTGTTCGAGCATTTCAGGTTAAATGTGGATGCTGGCCAGACTCCTATGCGCATTGACAAATATATGTCCGAGCATTTGGAGGACACATCGCGTAATCGTGTACAATTGGCCATAAAAGAGGGGTATGTTCATGTAGGCGATAAGGTGGTGAAAGCTAACTACATAATCCGTCCGGGAGATGTGATTCGCTTCATAATGCCATATCGCAGAAGAGGATTGGAAATATTACCTCAAGACATTCCGCTGGACATCGTGTATGAGGATGACGATGTGCTTGTCGTTAATAAGGCAGCAGGAATGGTAGTACATCCCGGACATGGGCATTTTGAGGGTACGCTCATAAATGCATTGGCCTATCATCTAGGTATAAGTCAGGGCCCGGATGCAAAGGACGAGCGCATGGGGATATTGGTGCATCGGATAGATAAGGATACTTCCGGACTGCTGCTTGTAGCTAAGAATGATGAGGCGCAGTTACGGTTGGCCCGTCAGTTTTTCGAACATAGTATCGAGAGGTGTTATAACGCTATTGTGTGGGGGAATATACAAGAAGATGAGGGCCGTATAGAAGGGTATATTGGGAGAGACCCTAATGACAGGTTGCGTTTTCGTAATTTCGATGATCCCCAAAAGGGTAAGCATGCAGTCACGCATTATCGTGTACTTGAACGCTTTGGCTATGTTACTCTTGTGGAGTGCAGGTTAGAAACAGGGCGCACGCATCAGATAAGAGTGCATTTGTCATCGATTGGTCATCCTCTTTTTTCTGATGAGCGTTATGGTGGGCGTGAAATTAGAAAAGGAACGATTTACGCTAAATATAAACAGTTTATTAATAATTGCTTCGAGATATGCCCAAGGCAGGCTCTGCATGCTAAAACATTAGGATTTGTGCATCCGAGCACGCATAAGTTCATGAGTTTCGATTCGCCTTTACCTGAAGATATGACACGGTTATTAGACAAATGGAGAAAATATTGTAAAAATATGCCAGATGAAACAGAATAGATTGGTGGTTTTATTGTTGCTCATCTTTTCGGTTTTGATGAGTGTGCCTTTTTTAGTCCCTTCTATGGGAGCGGTTGCCCTTATAGCATTGATCCCTTTGCTATGTGCGGAAAGGCTGGCCTCTATTAATGGTATAAGGAGGTTTTTCTGGTGGTATTATGCAGCCTTCGTGCTATTCAATGCTTTTACAACGTGGTGGGTATGTAAGGCAACGGTGGGTGGTGGTATTTTCGCTGTATTGGCCAATTCTGCCTTTATGTCAGCCATATTCGCTATATTTCGCTTGAGTAAAAAGCGCTTTAGTGGAGTAGTGCCATATCTGCTGCTTGCATCGGTATGGATAGCGTGGGAGCGGTTTTATCTTACAGGAGCTCAGATAAGCTGGCCTTGGCTGGTATTCGGAAATGCATTTGGGCGTACTACCGGCCTTGTGCAGTGGTATGAATATACTGGCTTGCTGGGGGGAAGTTTATGGGTATGGATGGCTAATCTATCCATTTTCGGAATACTCGTAAGCCTTTCCGATGGCAGTTTTTATTCGTGGAATAAGAAAGCCCGTTATTCAGCGGCTTTCGGACTAGCCTTGTTGATACTAGGGCCGATAGTTTGCTCTAAGGCAATATATTCAAGGTATCGCGAGCGCGCAGATGAGGGGCAATTGGAAGTGATTATGGCTCAATCTAATTTCGACCCTTATCAAAAGTTAAAGAGTATTCCTCAGTCTCTTCAAAATAGACAGGTCATAGATCTTTTCCATAAGGAACTCGCCATGCGAGATTCGCTGAACGTATATCCTTCGGAGGTCTCTCTTTTAGTGCTTCCGGAGACATTTTGTTCGGATATTTGGCTTTCTTCGCCACAAGACTCTCCGACTTGGCAATCTTTCGAGAATGAGCTAATAGGGAAATATCCTAATACTAATTTGCTATTTGGAGCTAGCACGCACGAAGCTTTTTTGACAGACAATGCCCCAGACATACATGCACGTAGATTTCGTGACGGCCTCGGATGGTATCTTTCGTATAATAGCGCATTTATTTTTGATGGAACAGGAAGAATAGAACGCACAGATAAATCCAAATTGGTCGTGGGCTCGGAATTAACTCCATATCCGGAATTGTTCGTGCCTTTGGATGACGCTTTAGGCGGAGTTATGGGAAGAGATGTACCTCAAGGCTATGCTAAGAATCTTCATGTAGTGGAATATTCCCAAGATGGTTATGTGGAAAGGACTATTCCTATAGGTGTTCCTATATGTTACGAATCCATTTATCCGGAATTTTGTGCCCAATACATTAGAAAGGGAGCGCTGGCTCTTTGTGTAATAACCAATGATGGGTGGTGGGGTAATACTGCCGGATATAGGCAGCATTTCAGTTATTCTAGATTGCGCGCGATAGAGCTTCGCCGAGATATTGCACGCTGTGCCAATACGGGTATTTCTGCCTTTATAGATCAGCGAGGTGATGTGCTTGAGCAGTCAAAATGGTGGACCCCCGATGTGCTAGAGTCTAAAATTAATCTTACATTATATCAGACTTTTTTCGCGAAGTATGGCGACATAATAGGGAGGATATGTACGATGATGGCGGTTATGCTCGTATTGGCCTTATGTGTGAAATTTATAGTAAAGAAATGAAAAGGAAAGCTTTATTCCCGGGATCTTTTGATCCGTTTACGGCAGGTCATCTGAATATACTTAAGCGCTCGCTTGCTATGTTCGATGAGGTGGTGGTAGCTGTGGGTATTAATGGAGACAAAAGGGGATTTTATGATAATCCGACGAGGCTTAAAATCATTGAGCAGACTTGTAGGGGACTGAATGGGGTGGAGGTTATAGAATACTCCGGCTTGACTGTGGATATCTGTAGAGAATTGGGAATCAATCATATAGTTAGAGGAGTGAGGAATATGATAGATTTTGAGACAGAACGGAGTATAGCTGATGCCAATAGGCGTCTTGCCCCCGAAATCGATACTATCATTATCCCGACAGCTCAGGAATTTGCGCATATTTCTTCTTCTGCAGTAAGGGATATCCTTCGTCATGGAGGAGATACTACTTTATTTATGGCTCCTGGCGTAGAATTGCCTAAGTAAAATGAGAAAAATTACTTTCATAGTTTATAGTGCTTTGTTATTGCCTTTAAGCCTATTCGCCCAAGTGGATTCAAGCTCTATGGCGAAATTATCCGATATGCTTGAGCAGTACTATGATGCTATGCTATTTGAAGATAACGCAGTTAAAGAAAGCGAATGCGATTATCTTATAGAGTCGTGTAAGGATTCTCTTGTGAGGCAGTTTGTGGCTACAAAAATACTTGAGCATTATATGGATCCTCCATTGATGGGAGAAGAATCGGTTGCTATATATATTTATGAAAAGTGGTTTATGACTGGGAAGATTAAAATCGCCGATAGTTGGAAGGATTTTGAGGCCAATGCTTTCTATCAGTTTAACCATCAGAGTATGATCGATATGCAGGCTCCAGAGATAACTTTATATGACTCTGATGGAAAGGAGTATATCGTCCCGGGAGAAAGTATTAGTGTATTGTACTTTTACGACACCTCTTGTGCTAAATGCAAGTTAACTTCAGCGTGGTTACCTTCGGTTTTGGCTGGTGTTCATATTCCACTTGTCTTTTATGCAGTATATTGTGGTACAGATGAAGTTCAGTGGCACGAGTTTGCGCATTCTTTTTATGGCGGTTCGGAAACGGTGAAAGTCCTGCATTTATGGGATCCGCAGATGGATTCGGATTATCAGATGAAGTATGGAGTTACCAGTACTCCTAAACTGTTCTTTATAGATGACGCTCACATAATAAGGGGTAGACGCTTAGACAAAACTGCCCTTGAACAGATACTAACTATATACGAATCATATTATTATGGCCAGTCGGAAGAAGAAAAAGAGAAAAGCTGAGTCGTCGATAGACATCAGTTTAATAGAAAAAGAGCGACGCGCATTGAAGCGCCGTCATCGAAAGGTAGTACTTTTTAATGATAGGGAACTTTCTCTAATAGAGGAGTATTGTCGTAGTCATAAGATAAGTTCCAAGTCTTCCATGATGCGCAGTATTGTAATGGAGAAATTGTTGACCGACTTAGGTCAAAATCCACCGACCCTTTTTTAGCAAACTTACAGGCTCCAGTCAATAGGACTTTTGCCTATAGACTCCAGGAAAGCATTGGCCTGTGAAAAAGGACGACTCCCGAAGAAAGCGCCTCGTGCAAGTGGAGAAGGATGCGCAGCTTTCAATATAAGATGCTTTGAGGTGTCGATGAGTGGGGCTTTGCCTTGTGCGTAATTTCCCCACAAAAGGAAGACTATTCCGCTATAATTAGCACTGAGATAGGACATTACGTAATCTGTAAATTGGCCCCAACCTATATTTTTATGGCTTCCTGGCTCGTGGGCGCGAACAGTTAATATAGAGTTCAGCAGTAGAACGCCTTGTTTCTCCCACGTTGAGAGGTCGGTAGCCCCGCTGGTAAGAATTCCTAAATCGGAAGTTAATTCCTTAAGTATGTTTTTTAGGGATGGTGGCGCCTTGACATCGTTTGGAACACTGAAAGATAGTCCAGTTGCTTGGCCTTCGCCGTGATAAGGGTCTTGTCCCAAGATAACGACCTTTACGTTTTGAGGGGGACATAAATCAAGAGCTTTAAAGACTTCTGAATCTTTAGGATAGATAGTTACTCCAGCCTCTCGTTCTTTGTCTATAAAAGAGCAAAGCTCCACAAAGTAAGGCTTTTCGAACTCACCTTGAAGAGCTTTTCTCCATTCTATATTAGAGGGAAGAATCAAAATATAAAATTTATGACATCGTTTATATTTTTAACATAATGGAAGGTTAATCCCTTAATGTAGACTTCCTTTATGTCTTCCACATCCTTACGATTATCTTCGCTGATAACGATAGTGGTAACTCCGGCGCGCTTAGCAGCAAGAATTTTCTCTTTTATTCCTCCTACGGGAAGTACCTTGCCTCTAAGTGTCATTTCTCCTGTCATGGCAATATGTTTTTTAACAGGTTCACCACGAAGCGCACTAACCATAGAACTAACGAGCGTAATACCTGCGGATGGTCCATCTTTAGGCGTAGCGCCCTCAGGGACGTGCACGTGGATATCTTTTTTAGAAAACTCTTCGGCGCTAAGTCCGGCTATTTCCGGATGGGCCTTTATGTATTGGTAAGCTATGGTAGCAGACTCTTTCATAACGTCTCCCAAATTTCCGGTCATAGAAAGAGCGCCTTTCCCTTCCGAAATGGAACTTTCTACAAATAAAATCTCTCCTCCCATCTGTGTCCATGCCAATCCCGTTACTACGCCCACACCTTCGTTGCCTTCCTGCTTGTCGTGCATTGCGCTAGGCAAGCCTAGATACTCCTTAAGATGCTGTGGTTCAATCGTTTTTGGATACTCTTGCCCCAGGGCTATTTTCTTCGCCGTAACACGGGCAATCTTCGCAATTTGTTTTTCCAAAGAGCGAACACCGCTTTCGTGTGTATAATTGTCAATTATCTCTTTAAGTGCCTTAGTGCTGATTTTTAAAGAGTTCTTTGCCAATCCGTGCTCTTCCAATTGCTTAGGGATGAGGTACTTCTTGGCAATCTCCATCTTCTCCTCTGCCAGGTATCCGGTGACATTGATAATTTCCATACGATCCAGAAGCGCTGGCTGTATGGGTGAAATGCTGTTAGCCGTGGTTATGAAAAGAACGTGAGACAGGTCGTAGTCCAAGTCGAGGTAGTTGTCGTGGAACGTCACATTCTGTTCCGGATCCAAAACCTCAAGCAAAGCTGAAGATGGGTCACCCTTGAAATCGGAAGATATCTTGTCTATCTCATCGAGCACTATAACAGGGTTAGATGTTCCGGCTTTTTTGATGCCATTAAGTATACGACCAGGAAGGGCCCCAACGTATGTCTTTCTGTGTCCCCTAATCTCGGCTTCATCGTGCATGCCTCCTAGTGCTATTCTAACATATTTTCTACCAAGCGCTTTAGCTACCGATTTGCCAAGGCTGGTTTTACCCACTCCCGGAGGGCCATAAAGACAAAGGATAGGAGATTTCATGTTCCCCTTTAGCTTTAAAACAGCTAGATACTCTATTATCCTTTCCTTCACCGTTTCCAGTCCATAGTGGTCGCTGTCCAATACTTTCTGAGCATGTTTCAAATCCAGATTATCCTTGCTCATATCGTTCCATGGTAGATCGAGCATAAATTCGAGATAATTATACTGGACAGAGTAATCCGGCGAGTTAGGATTATATTTCTCTAACTTTGCGAGTTCTTTGTCGAAAGTCTTAGCTATTTCTTTAGGCCAATTCTTTTTCAGAGCACGCTCCCTTAGATCGGCAGTATCGTCGGCTCCACCCATTCCAAGTTCTTCTTGAATGGTACGCAACTGACTGTTAAGATAATACTCCCTCTGCTGCTGATCCATATCTTGCTTAACCTTTAAGTTTATCTCCTGCTTTATGTTCAGTAGTTGGAGTTGACTATCCAGGAGTGTAAGCAATTTCATACCACGTGCTCTAATGTCATCGTATTGGAGCAGGTCGATTCTTCCTTCGAAATTATCTGTATCAACGGAAGTTGCTATAAAGTTAACCAGGAAAGGCAGATCGTCTATACTGCGTAGCGCCCCTATCACTTCCTTGCTTCCCATAGAGGTGGCGCTTATTATTTGACTAGCAGCATCCTTAAGAGTCGAAATCATGCCTCTAACATCAGAAGCATTTTCATTTGTCAAAATGTCGTCAAGGTAATGGATTCTTGCTTTTATGTAAGGTTCAAAATCCACTACACTATCTATATATAGACGTTTGACGCCTTGGAGGATGGCTGTATAGTTACCATCCGGCATCTGAATAGTTTTCAGAATTTTCGCCAAGGTCCCGAATTTATATAAATCTTCCTCACCCGGATCTTCCACATTAGCATCCAGTTGCGGCACTGCACCGATAAGGCTGCCGTGTTTTTCTGCTTCTTTAATTAACTTAATGGATTTTGCCCTTCCCACTGTTATGGGGAAAATAGCATGGGGGAACAAAACGGCACCTCTCAAAGCCAAAATGGGAACCACTTCCGGGAAGTCTTTCTCATCCATATTTAAAGGAATATCTCCCTGAACTACAGGAATAACGCTTATTTCTGCAGGGTTTTCCCTTGAAAAATAATCTTTATCTTTTATCATAATCAAACTTCAAATATAACTATTTTCGCCAAAATGTCAGTACAAACTGACCGGAAAGTATAGGTCAACCTTCGTGCCACCGGCACACTTCTTTTTCGAAAAGAAATCTATCCTCGAAAATCTTTGCAATGTATGGGGGTGGTTTTTTGCGGATTGGTAGTCAAAAATAATGTGGTCTTAATAAATAGTAGTGTTTGCTCATTCGGTATTCATAAATATAGTGAGATTGGACGCCCTTTTTATGTAATTTTAATGATGCTGTTAAATAATATTATACTATTTCACTCAAAATTAAATGTTTTTGCTTTTATAGTATTGCTTCTTATTTAAAAAAGTTTTATTTTTGCGCCATTAAAAAATTAAACAAACTTATGACTAAAGCAGAAATTGTTAACAGCATCTCAAAGGCAACAGGCATTGAGAAGGCAACTACTCTGGCAGTGGTAGAGGCATTTATGGACACTGTCAAAGATTCACTTTCAAAGGGCGAGGCCGTTTATCTTCGTGGATTCGGAAGTTTCATTATTAAGCATCGTGCACAGAAAGCTGCTCGTAATATCACAGCTAAGACTACCGTCATAGTTCCGGCACACGATATTCCGGCTTTCAAACCTTGCGATGAGTTCGAGAAACTTGTTCAGGGAAAGTAATTTTTAATTAATTTATAATTATGCCGAACGGTAAAAAGCACAAACGCCATAAGATGGCGACACACAAACGTAAAAAGCGTTTGCGTAAGAACAGACACAAGAAAAAGTAAGTCGCATAGAGGTCCTCGGTAGTCCGATGGGCCTTTTTGTTTTTGTTTATGTCCACAGAAATTGAAAAGCAGGAGAAGGATTTGGTGGTGTCCGTAGGACCTACTGAAGTTAAACTCGCACTTATGGAAAACCATAAGTTGATAGAGTATAACAGAGAGTCAAGTCAGGGGCACAGTTATTCTGTCGGGGATGTCTTCTTGGGAAAGGTAAAGAAGGTAATGCCGGCATTGAATGCTGCTTTCGTAGATATCGGTGACGCAAAGGAAGCATTTATCCACTATCTGGACTTGGGATTATATTTTCATTCCTTTGATACTTTCGTAAAGAAGAGTAATCAAAATTGTGATCTCAAGCAGTTGTATTCGTCTATTCCCATTGGCCCGGCGCTTGAAAAAGAAGGTCATATAGAAAACGAACTGCAGGTTGGTCAGATGCTGATATGTCAGATCGTAAAGGAACCGATTTCCACAAAAGGGTCTCGCTTGACTGCTGAGATTTCATTGGCAGGACGTAATATTGTATTGCTCCCTTTCGCACAGAAAGTGAGTGTTTCTTCCAAAATATCTTCGAAAGAAGAACGAAAAAGACTCGAAACACTAGTTAGAAATATTTTGCCCCACAATTATGGCGCGATAATTCGTACTGCATCTGAGGGTAAGAATGCGGCAGTACTAGTGGCAGAAGCAAAGTCTCTTATAGAAAAGTGGGAGGATTCATGGAAGCAAATTGCTCGATGTAAATCTGTCGAGCTACTGTTTACCGAGTATTCAAAGACCACTACTATGCTTAGAGATCTTCTCAATGATACATTTACAAATATATATGTGGATGATGAGAAGGTTTATGAAGAGACAAAAAAATATATCTCCCTCATTTCCCCGGAACAGGAAAAAATAGTAAAACTTTACGAAGGGAAAGAGCCTATTTTCGATCATTTCGAAGTTACTCGCCAGATAAAAAGTTCATTTGGGAAAGTGGTACCTATGAGGCAGGGCGCGTACCTGGTTATAGAAAGTACCGAGGCTATGAATGTTATCGATGTAAATAGTGGTACCCGGGCTAAAACTTCAGATTATGAACAGAATGTTTTTGAAGTCAATAAAATAGCCGCTGAGGAAATTGCCCGTCAACTTCGTCTTCGTGATATGGGCGGAATTATAATAGTTGATTTCATAGATATGGATTCACAAGAGCATCGTAATGAACTTCATAAATACATGATGAACTTGATGGCTTCTGACAGGGCTAAGCATAATGTTTTGCCGCTGACTAAATTCGGCTTGATGCAGATAACACGTCAGAGAATACGTCCTGTTACAGAAATTAATACGCAGGAGCAGTGCCCGTTGTGCCATGGCACGGGGAAAGTTGCTTCTTCGGTGGTAATTGACGAACAGATAGAGCGTAAACTCGCATATTATGTTACCGAGAAAGGATGCCGTGAATTCACTTTGAAAGTGAGTCCTATATTGGGCGCTTATCTTTCTCGTGGCTTATGGAATAACTCCTATCTTTCGAAATGGAAGAAGAAATATAAGTGTAAGATCAAGTTAATAGAAGATACTGGTCTTTCAGTCTTGCAATATGAATTCTATGATTCTGAAGGAGAGCTTCTTGAATAAGGAATTATCTTAAAGAGAAACGGGCTAACTTTTAATGGTTAGCCCGTTTCTCTTTAGATCCCAAAATGTAAAGGGTGAGATGATTTTACTGCTCTTCTTCAAGACGAAGATGCTGTACATAGATGGCTTTCATCTTAGCCATACGTCTTTTAACGCAAGGTTTTTCGAAGTTCTTGCGAGCACGAAGTTCGCGAATAGCTCCGGTCTTTTCGAATTTTCTCTTGAATTTTTTCAGAGCTTTTTCGATATTTTCACCATCTTTTACTGGTACGATAATCATTCTTTAAATCACCCCCTTTTTCTCTAATATCCAATGCCCTATGAGAGTCATTGAAAAATTGGACTGCAAATATATGAAAAATTATTCTTTTTCCAAGTGTAAGTGTATGTGTGGATGATGAAAAAATGCCGTGACAAGTTGCCTGATGGGCCGGATTATTTAGCAGTAAAGTTAAAATAATGATTTCTAAGCCAAAACTCGAACAATGGGTCTAATATCACTGCCTTGTCATTGTCATCGAAGGTGATGATTTCTTTTTTGCACAAAGCCTCCTTAAGGCGCTTTACATTGGCTGAGGAACTAAGATTATATTTTTCGATGACTGCAGCTGAACTGAACTTCGTTTCCCCTTGGAGGATAGCTTCTATAAAATTGATTTGAAAATCGGTAAGGTCATAAACTAAAGCTGTAAATTCTGGCTCGTGTATGCTTATTATTGCCCTTATGCTTTCATCTACCACAGCATCCGTAATGAATCCTCGACTAAGGCTGTCACATATTGCAGCAAAGTGGGTTAAGTAATAGATATCTCCTTGGAACAGTTTGTATACGAGTTCCACAGCAGTTTCTTCTATCACTTTCCCATTACTCAGGAAGCCCTTTGTAATGAAACTTAGTGCTTCTTTGTAACTTATAGTGTTTAATTTGATATGTTGGACTTTGCGATAGAGAAATTTGTGCTTTTCAAAGATAAATTTCATTCCATTTACTCCACTGCCCATCCATATTCGACTACAGCATAGCGTGGAGTTATTGTTTTCTATTTTTCTTAGAAGAGACTCCCATCCGGGGACTTTGATTATGTTTTGAAATTCGAAAAATAGCAATATAATATGAATGCCTGTCTTAGATGCTATTTTCTCGGGTAAAGCAAGTATTGATTCGGGGCTTTTATCTGGAATATAGGCTTCGATGATGTCCTTTCTTTCCTGAGGCGTTAGCGTGACGGCCGATATTACAGACTCTGTTAGTGTATTTAGAAACGTATCAATACTTCTTACGGATAAGAGATTAATCTCGATGGCCGTGAATTTAGACCCTTCGATGAACAATTCGCTAAGGCTTTGTTTTACCAAAGAAGATTTTCCTATTTTCGAGCGCTCGTATATAACTATATCTATGCCCTGTCTTATAGCGGTTTTTATAGCTTCTTTTTCAGCTTTTCTGCCGATAAAAGCTTTACCGCTAGCTCTTCTATAATATGTGAACGAGGTTTCCATTATACCACAAATATAACAATTTTGTTTTTGTGTATGTTCTTATGCGTAGAATGAAGACTATTTGCCTATTCCATGGGTATTCCATTATGTAAAAACGGGGAAAGAGTGAAGAAATTTAATAAAAATTTAATATGCGTAATCGGAAAATTGATGGATATTTTTTATATTCGCTGATATCGTTTGTAGTTTTAGAGACGTGAAAATAATAGACCGAAAAAATAATATAGGTAGACTTTTTGAACGTTTCTGGATGAATGTAGTTAGTAGTGTATTTTTTATTAATCTTGCTATGAAACATGTTTTAAGTATTTTACTTGCATCTGCTTTTGTGCTTGCAGCGTGCGAGAAGAAAAATGAAACTCCCAGCCCAGAGGTGGAGACTCCGGATTTTTCCGTTGAACAGAAGGTTTTGACCCAAGGGTCTCTTGATGTAAAGGTGACTCCGAAGGATAATGAAAACACATATTATTTTAGTGTCATAACAAAAAAGGAGTGGGAATCGACATATAAGGAAGACGCAAATGCTTTGATTGAGGCATATAAGTCGTGGTTCACGCAATTGGCCGAGCAGAGTAGCCTGTCTTTAGAGGACTTTTTGAAGAATGCATTGCTTTCAGGTATGCAGAATTATCAGTTCCGTTCGCTCGTACCTCAGACAGAGTATGTCTTTTTTGTTTATGGGGTTGATTATAATGGGGTTGCAACCACGGAACTGAAAATAGTTCCATTTACCACGCCGGCAGTATCGCTTAATGTTGATGCTACTTTCAATATCGATCCGGTGGAAGTCGGGACGACATATTTCAAAGTTAAGATTAAGTGCAGTGATCCTTCTATATTTTATTACTATGATGTTTTGGTGCCTTCTGTATATGAGGAGTATTGTGACAGCGATCCTGCGAAAATTCCGGCATACATGACAGAGTATTTATCGTCTCTAAAAAGTGAAAACGATACTTATGCTGCTATGTCCATGGCAGAATTCATAAGTTATATTACTGTAGAGGGGGAATCGGAATATGATACTGCACTTTCGGAAGCTGCGAATTCGCTTCTACCGGAGACGGAATATCCGGTTTTTGCAATTGGCATAGCAAATGATGGCACTTTTACTACCAATGCTACCGTTGTAATGGTAAAAACAGCGGAAACTCCGAAAAATGAGTGGCAAATTTCCGATGAACAGATAACAGATATCCAATACAATGTGGAAGTAACACCTGCGTATGATGAAGTTTATGCATTAGTGTTGGAAAGAAAATATTACTTTGAGGGGGCGACTACGGAGCAGATGGTAGATGATCTTCTTGCGGCAAGAAAAGGTGTATTCACGGATGATTTATGCACAGGAAGGACCAGAGCAGAGTTTACGAACCTCATTCCAAATGAGGATTATTACCTATTTATGATTGCTTGTACTCTTGATGGGAAACCGAAGACAGGGGAAAAGTTCAATACAAAGATACACGAGTTTAAGACAAATGTAGCAACAAATACTGGCGCTGAGTATAGTATAGATGTTTTTAATGTGGCGAAGACTACAGCTCAAATATCTGTGTCAGTAAACGCTGTTGGAGAAGGCCAGACATTCCTTACGAACTTTATTTCAAAGGCAGACCTTGAGAAGTATATGACTTCGATGGGTGAAAGTGAAGCTCTTGAAAAACATATGGACGAGTTGATTGATAAAAAATTGGACGAATGGAATGAAACTTACTCCCAAATGGATAGAAAGGAATTTCTTTCTCGACTTCTGCCCAATGAGTCAAAGACTGGGGTGGGTAACTATATAGATATAGGTGGACTTACTGCTGGTACGACATATTATGCGTATGTAATAGGCATAAAGGCTGATGGCACATATACAACGAAGCCTTTTAAAAAGGAATTCACCACCATCGCGGATGCAAAGAGTAAAATTACTCTTTCTGCAAGTATGACGGCTTGGATGTATGATGAGATATATCCGAACAAGACTAATTATACCGTGAGCGCAATGGGCTCTCCTTATGCCAGTGTCAGGGGAGTTTATTGTAAGAGCTTTATCGCCACAGATGAGTGGGCAGGCAAGAGTGCAACAGAAATAGAGGAACTTCTTAAAAAGGAGCCTTCTGGTATGTATGGCTCTGCTACAGCAAATCTTACAGTGGAAAGGGGAACTAAATTCTATGTGTATTTTATAGGCGTTGATACTGATATCGTGTCTACGGATATATTGAAAGTGACCCATGAGTCAAGGGCCGAGGGCTCATCAAATACCGGTATGGGAGTGGGTGTTGCCATTGATAAGACGGAAACTATTGCTATATCCAGATAATGAGAGCATTGATTAAGATATTCTTTTTGATATTTTCCACAGTTGTTCTTTATAGCGGCTGTGGAAAATGTAATGCATTAGACGAACCATCTAAGCCGGGCGAAAAGCCCCAGCCAGAAGAAAAAACCTATTCGGTTGGAGACTACTATGCCAAGGGTTTTGTCAAGGGCATAGTAGTGAGCACTGATGACAAGGGTGAGCACGGAATGCTGGTTTCATTGAAAGAGTATGACGCTGCTTGGTCATATAGACATGACAATGTGATGGATGGGCAGCCAAGTGATGGAAAATATAATACATCACTTGTGCAGTCAATCGATGGATGGAAAGAATATTATCCGGCATTTGAAAAGGCCACATCGGCCAATGTGGGTTCCTTGAAGGATTGGTTTCTGCCTTCAGCGAGTGAAATCGCCTCGCTTTATGCGGCATATACAGGAGAAGCTCCAAATGAGTCAACGGGTGAGGAATTGGATTCTTATAATAAGGAGACAAGTGTTGGCGCGTCTAGGAAAGAGTGGTTTAATAAATGTTTGACAGACAATGGGGGCGTTGCGATCAGTGATGCTATATATTGGACCTCGTGCGAAGTGGGCCCTAGTATAGCATACGCGTTTGATATGGCATCGGGGAAAGTTTTGGATGTTCCATCTGACATGGATAAGGGAAAAGTCTATAAAGTGAGGGCCATGGCTTCGTTTTAGTTCCTAGTTTGCTCTATATAAGAAAGTTGCTATTTTAAAAATAAGAAAAATGAAAATTAAATATATTATGATGCCATGGGCTTTGCTGTTGGCATTAGTTTCGTGTAATAAGGAAAATGGAAATGATGCCCCTATTACAGGAGAACTCGCTGCTCCTCAAGTGATTATAGTGGATGGCACGGCTTCGTTTTCAATGTTTTGGGATGAGGTGCCGGGTGCCGAAGGATATAGATGTGAAGTGACATATATTGCCGGAGGCCGTAATGTGGATATTCTTAAGACGAATACAACCAGTACATCAATCAGTGTAGAGGCTCTTCGTCCAGAGACAGAGTATACTATCAGGATAGCTGCGACTAGGGGAGGTAAGGCATCTTCGAATTGGTTTTCTGAAGAAAAATCTACTGGGAAATTTGACGTTTCTTTTGAAATTGCCCCATACGAAGTGTACAATAATACGACTGGTCATATCGATTATATGGCTAAGGTCGTACCATCCGTTAAAGATGTTTACTATTGGATAGCTTCTGTTACCTATGATCAGAAAGTAGATGCGAAACTATGGATGGAGGATGAGATTGCAGATGCTCTTGAGGCTGGTCAGACTTGGACATCATTGCTTGATGGCGGATATATAGTAAAAGGGGATGCGGAAAGTGTATTCGCTTTTAAGGGAAGCGATGTTTATATGTTCACAGCCGGCATTCTTGAGCGTGTGGGTGAGACGCAGATTAATGTAGTATCCGAAGTAAGTATCAGCTATCCTTTCCATGCAGAGAATGCTGAGAGTAAGATTAGCCACAAGTGCAGTTATTCGGACTATCTTGGGGAGTGGGTTGTGAAACCTTATGATGTTTCTCAATATAGAAATAGTGCATGGGAACTGGAAGATGCAAAGGTGTTTTCTGTTAACATCACGCCAAGAGAAGAAGGTAGAAGTTTTAATATGACAGGGTGGGGCGGAACTGACAATCAATATTCGTCTTATCCTATAGTTTTGGATTATGCAGATGCTACTTCAGATAAAAATGAGCATTTCAAGATTTCTCTTCCGCAGGAGATAAAGACCGAAAAGGGTGTTAAGTGGGCTTATACGAGCTGGGCATCCTTTACTAGGATAGATGACTCCGGCGTGGAGGATGTGATGGATTATGCTCCTTATGATTACGATTACGATAAATTGGCATCTGAATACGATCCTCAATCCAATGGCTGGAAACAGGGTTTTAGAGGATATGTGGCCAATGCCAATAAGACCGTGATAAAGATCCTGGCGAACACATTCAAGTATGATATTATGAATGTGTATATACAAAGTTTGTGGGTATGTGGTATGAACGAAGAGGGCAAGTATATATCCGATAATCCTATTTATTCATTAAATGGAGATAGAGGTGGTATTCCTAATGCTACATATTATCTTGTGCGTAAGGATGTAGCCGAGGGCTTGGAACTTCCGGCTCCAGATGTGAGTAAGGAAATTACGAACTAGGTATTTCCTCTTCCTGCATTATGGTTTTTATATAAATCGACAGGTTAGTATCTGTTGATGTTAGGCCTAGTTTTTTTCTTATAGCGCTGCTTAAATTATAATGACTCGAAGATCCCAATAGTTCACTAATTTCTTTTCCATTTAGACCGAGAACATATAAACAGATATAGTCGATTTCTACTTCATTTAAATCTTTTGTTTTGAGCAATGAAAATAACTTCGGGTATAATATGTTTAAAATTAATCTATTATCTTGAATGAATTTATCCTTGTTTTTTAGATAATTCTTTAGGTTATTTTCAGCTTTATTATATAATTTTGCATTGTTAAGCGAATATCCCCAAAAAAATTGATTAAGGAGGGTTAATCTTTTATTAAGTACCTTGTCTGTGCCTTCATTGATTTGATATGTGTTTTTTCTTTCTTCTTTAAGGTGACGGAGTTGATGAGTAAGTTTGTTTTTATTTTTGACGCTTAAGAAAAGCAAAATGCCTGTGATTGAGAACAAAATAAATAGTGAAAGAATAAAGGTGAAAGCCTAATTCAACTTGACAGT
>DJPX01000039.1 GCA_002438635.1 Bacteroidales bacterium UBA6401 | reverse complement strand
CACTAACGCCGATGGTACTGCCCCACCAGGTGGGAGAGTAGGCCGCTGCCGCTTTTCGGATGCCCGAGTGATTTGTTTCACCCGGGCATCTTTTTTTTGTATATTATTTTAATTATATTTGTTTATGTTCGGTTCTTTTTAGGGTATATTGTTCCTTTAGAACTATTGTAAGCAATTTCCTTTGTTTTTAATGTTAATAGTGTTATTTATGAAAAAATCTCTTTTTTATGCTATGGTTATTGCGACTTTGTCTTTAGTTGCATGTAACAAAGATAAACCTACTCCTTCTGGACCTGATAAACCAGATGGTCAAATAGAAATTCCTGATGCTGATTTACAGCTTGTTATGGATAGAACCACTAAGGTTCTCTATTATGGAGATCGCAAAACTGAAGGTGTGTATAACTATTTCCTAGGACTCGGTGATATGGAATTTATAAAGGATGAAGATGGCGACGACGCTGCTGCGAGTGGTGGACATATTATATATTTTGATATATACGCTTCGGAAGGAACTGATTCATTTGATACGGCCGTACTACCAGATGGGAAGTATGATTTATCTGAGACAAATGCTGCAGGGACTTTGAATAACTACTATACCCGTATGCAGATTAACGAAGAAGGTAAACAGAAAAGTGTCGATTTCGTGGATGGATACCTTGATGTAAAAACCTCATCAAAGGGAAAGGTGCTTACAGCGTTCTTTACACTAAAGGATGGTTCTACTGTTAGTTGCATTTATGAAGGCGCGCTTGTCTTTGGCGATCCGAATGCTGGTTCTGAACCTGATGAGGGGGTTAAGGAACTTTCAAGTGATATTGATGCGACCTTTACTTATGCTTTAGGTATTTATTATGGTGATGCTTATAATTCAGGCGTTGACAATTACACTATTTCACTTACCTCTCAAATTCTTGACGAGGATGGTTATGCAACAACAGGTGGTGCTTGGGTAGATTTGTCTTTCTACACTGAGGCAGGCTCATCGATTTATCTTGCACCCGGCGTATATAAAGTAGCTGATAGCTATGCTGCCGGAACAGTGGAAATGGGATTTGCCTTAATGGGAGAAATCTGGGGATCTTCAGCAGCAATGGTTGATGTTGATGGTAATACTCTTGAAGAGAGTCCTATTGCATCTGGGGAGGTAACCATAAGCGAATATGGTGATTTCGGTTATAAGATAGAACTTAATTTGGTGGCGGATAATGGAAAATTGGTAAAGGGAACCTATGCCGGTGAGTTTGATTTTGAAGATAATTCACCAGCGGAGGAGACTAATACGACTTTAACTGGAGATTATACTTTAACTCTTCCTTCAGAGAGCACAACTGTAGGTTTAGTTTATTATGGCGATTATTATGGAGTGGGCTTGGCTAATTGGGTTCTTTCTCTTGAAAACGAAGGAGCAGATGCTATAGATATCGAACTACTCACAGAGATGACTTCAACGACAGAAATTCCGCTTCCAGAAAAGCAGTATAATTTCAGTTCGGATAACAGCACGGTAGGTGTAGTACCTGGCGCATCAAGTGCTATGGGCCAATCAGGCACTTGGTACTGGGATCTGTCGACTTTGGACGAGGAAGGCTATATTTACGGATTCGCTGCTGCAATCGATGGTTGGGTAAAGTTGGCTAAAGACGGCGATAAAACCACAGTTTCCTTTGAATTTGTGGATTCGCAGTATAATCTCTTCTCTGGTACTTGGACAGGTGTAATACCTGCAGCAGAGGATAAAAGTGACATTTCTACCAGTTTAGCCGCACGTAAGTATCGCGCAGCAGTTAAAACTCATGGCCTGAAGAGAATGATCAGAAGGAAATGAATTGTTTCATTTCCTTCTCCTTTTCGCTTGCTTTAAGGAATAGAGTCATCTGATTTCGAGCCCTGACTTTATTATGCTCAGGGTAAGAGGTCTTATAATAGATATCTCCATTTATGTAGTCTGCAAGGAATCGAACGCCTTGCATAAAGGCGAATAGTCTGGCTGCATAAGGGAGATTTTCTATTTCTATGGGAAGAAGAAAACTTCGGGCAGACTTAAGATATCCTTCAGTAAAAGCCTTGAAAATATCCATTCTGAAATCGATTTTTTCAAAATGAGGATCATCTTCAGCTACCGTATTTGCTGCAGTACGCAAGAAGTCTCCAAAATCGGAGAAAATAAATGAGGGCATGACTGTGTCTAGATCTATCACACAAAGCACGTGTCCATTTTTATCGAATAGGACATTGTTAACCTTGGTGTCACAGTGGCATATACGTTTAGGTAGCAGCCCTTTTTGATAAAGGCGCTCGGAGACTGTCATTTCTTCTGCATAGATGTTTACTAAATCTACCAAGTCTTGAACTTCTTTAAGTCGCCCTACAGGGTCGGCTTCTATGGCCGCATCAAGTTGCGCAAGCCTAAATGACAGATTATGAAAATTAGGAATAACTTCGCCTATAGGTTTTTTAAGATCTACGAGCATAGCTTCGAATTGGCCGAATGCTTCTCCTGCGAAATTGGAATAAGTAGGGTTTACAAGGTTATGAGTTACACTTCCTTCTATATAGTGGGATAGTCTCCAAAATTCTCCATTTTCATCTTTGACATAGGAGAGTTGTCGGCCATCGGAGGAAACTTTGGAGGCCTTGATAAAGTTTAGTACTTTATTATCAATGTTCTTTTCTCCGCTTTCGATGAGTTTATTCCGTATATGATCGGTTACATTTTCTATGTTTTGCTGAAGGAGGTCGACATCGGGAAAGATAGTTTTGTTAATGTGCTGTAAAACATAGTTTTTATCTCTTGTCTCCACTTTGAAAGTATCGTTTATGAGCCCGGAGCCAAGAGGGCATATATTTATAATGTCTTTGCTGATAGCAAATTGCGTGGCTATTTGCCTAAGTTGTTTGTCGGAGTACATAATCCTTGTGGTTTAGAAGTAATATCCAAAATAAGTAAAGTTTTGCAAATGCTAATTTACTATAAAAAAAGCACTATTGTATACCTTTCGCGCTGCTTTTTGCCAACTTCTAAAATGAATCCCTAAATCGCCCTGTCAGAATCTGGATTTATTAACATTAACGTAACAAGAATTTAAAAAAGCCTTAATTTCTCAAGTCTATATTTGCCGCCGATATGAGAATAACAAAGTTTTTAATGGTTGCGGCATTGGTGTTGCCGATTATTATTGTTGATGAATTTGAGGCAGGGGCAAAAAATGATGCAAATGTTGCTTTTATCGTAAGAGATGCTCAAAGCGGGGAGGTGCTGCAGGGTGCTGCGGTTATGGTAAAGGGAGAGCCGATAGGTACGATTACAAATGAAGAAGGATTGGCTGAAATGCATATACAGGAAAATCTTGATTATGCTCTTGAAGTTCTTTATATCGGATATATGCCATTATATTTTCATCTGCATGTATATGACGGAAAACTTTCTGTTGATTCTGATGAGGCAGCTGCTGTGTCTGTTAAAGATGGGATGGTTGATATAATGATTCATCTTGATGAAGAAATGCTGGAAAATGCGACTGTAACAGCGCGAAAAAACTTCGAGACCATATCTGCGCTTCAAAATGAACGAAAATTGTCCACTCATGCCATAGAAAATATTGGCTCTCGTGAAATGGCCCTTAAGGGTTTATCTGATGCTCAAGAAAGTGTGTCGAAGATGTCAGGTATATCGATAGCGGATGCCGGTCAAATGATAGTACGCGGACTTGGAGATAGATACAGTACAACCACTCTGAATGGTTTGCCAATAGCGTCGCCTAATCCGGACAATAAATTGATTCCATTAGATATCTTTCCGGCTTCAACTATACGCAGTATAACGGTAAGTAAAGTGTATGAAGCAGGTAATTTCGCCGATTATTCCGGAGCACATATAGATATCAGCACGAGTAAGGGTAGGGCCGAGGACTTCTTTTCAGTTTCTTTTTCGACAGGAGCTTACTTCGGAACTGTGTTCAGTGATTTTATGCAAATGGATAGAAAGTCTCTCTTCGTTACGCCTAAGATGAAAAAAGAAGTAGGAAAGTCTTCATATTCGTCGTTTAAGGAGTATTCCAAGCATAACCCCCTATTTGATACTAATTTTCAAGTGAAGGAGGGTATTGCATTGCCAGATTTAAAAGGGTCTGTTGGCGTTGGTAAGAAATGGCAATTTGGTGAAAAGGAATTGAATTTATTGGCCAGTGCAAGTATTAATTCGGGTAAAGAGACATTAACAGATGCTTTTTATAGAACATATGAAGCTAGCTCAGAGGGAATGTTATGTACTGAAAGTAGTTACGACAGTTATAGTTCAAAACTCAATACAGCAGTGCTTTTAGATGCGGAGTTTTTATTCAGGCCTCAACATAGTGTGGGTTTGACAGTCTTTTACGCAAGGAATGCCATTTCTGATTATCAGCGACGAAGTGTAGTAGATCATGTCGAGTCTTACGATCTATTGGGAAGTAACTCTGTGTCACATTTTTACGAATTGCAGGATTGGCAATTAACTGGTAAGCACGAGTTCGCAGATGGTAGGTGGTATCTGGATTGGGGAACATCTTTTTGCTTGACCTCAAGTGATGAGCCCGACAGAAGGCAGGTTATGTTTAGCAAGAACGCGGATGGAACTTTGAAATTCTTTAATCTTAATCAGCAGGAGACCCAAAGGTATTTTGGAGAGTTGGCAGAGTACGAGATAGTAGCAGATATTAAGGCAAGCCGTGTATTTGATGAAAGGAATAAATTGTACTTTGGCATTAGTGTTAAGGACAAAATCCGCAACTTTAATACTACCCGATTCTATTATAATCTTAAAAAGATAACGACTGAGATAGAGAATATCAGTGATATGAATTCTTATATCAACGATGCCAATATAGAGTCCGGACTTATTGGGGTTGATCGTAAACAACATAAGCGTGACAGTTATAATGCGTCTAATCTTATAGGAGCGGCTTTCGTAAGTTCGGATTTAAGCTTTGGAGATAATTGGACCTTGAATGCAGGTTTAAGAACTGAAATATCAAAACAAAGCGTTAATTATAACGATGATGTTGAGGATAGAAGTAGAAGTATAGATGCGATTGATCTTTTCCCTGCGTTTAATGCAAAATATAAAATTAATGAGAGCTCGGCTATTCGTTTTGCTTTGTCGAGAACCATTACTCGTCCATCATTTGTGGAGATGGCTCCGTTCTTATATCAAGAAAGTTTTGGAGGTACGCAGATTCGTGGAAACGAAGAACTCACTAATGGCTATAATTTAAATATTGACCTTAGATATGAATTATTTGGAAGCAAATCGAATGAAATGCTTTCGGTAACAACATATTTCAAATATCTGGATAATCCTATTGAACGTACCCAAAGGCTATCTGGAGGTGCAGTAGAGCAGACTTTCCAGAATGCGGATGAGGGTATTGCGGCGGGAATAGAGGCTGAATTTCGGAAGGAGATAGTGAAGAATTTATCGATCAGTGGTAACGCCTCATATATATTCACTAATGTAAAATTGCCCGAGAGTGTGGTATATACCAATCTATCCCGTTCTTTGCAAGGTGCTTCACCATATTTGGTTAATGCGGATATCTGTTACACTTCGCCCATAGAGGGGGATAGAGCGTTCTCATTGGCAATGCTATATAGCGTACAAGGCCCTAGAATTCACGCAGTGGGAATATTAGGTTTAGGTGATGAAAAGCAAATGCCTTTTCATAGTCTTGATTTCAATGCTTCATTAAAAATCAAGGGGAAATTAAATTTTAGTTTGGGCTTGAAGAACATATTGAATTCGTCGGTTCGCTTTGTTCAGGAGATTCCTAATGCGGGACGAACGGTCGAGGTGGAAGGGTGGAAGTTGGGCCGTGGTATCAGTATGGGTGTATCGTATGATTTTTAGCGATATTTTATGAAAACAATACATAACTTTTTAATAAACAGTAGTATGAAACGTTTTAGTTTAAAGTCTGTAGCAGCAGTATTTGCTGGCATCGTGACACTGGCAGCATGCCAAAAAAATGAAGAAAACAACCATGGAGGCTCTGATAATCTCGAACTTAAGGGATATGTCACATCGGATTTGACCCTTGAATCGGGAAAAACATACAAGCTTTTGGGAAGTCTTCAGGTTAAGGCACCGGCTACCCTTACCATCAATAAAGGGGTAACAGTTATAGCAGAGGATAATGGTGAAATCAATTACATCCTTATTGAGCAAGGGGCTAAGATTAACGCGGTCGGAACAAAGGATGAGCCAATCGTATTAACTGCAGAAAGAAAGGAAGCAGGCGCTTGGGGTGGTGTCCACATTTGCGGAAAGGCTCACAGTAACGCTGGTGCCGGCAATACATCAGAAATTGGCAATGCTTTATATGGTGGTGATGTAGAGGATGACAATTCAGGCGTTATGAAGTATGTACGTATCGAATATTCAGGGTACGCTCTTGATTCAGAGCATGAAGCAAATGGCCTTTCACTATATGGTGTAGGGAATGGTACATCTCTTTCTTATATTCAATGCATTAATGGCTCTGATGATGGGATCGAGTTCTTCGGTGGAAGCGTGAATATAGATCATTGCGTGGTAGTTGATTGTACAGATGATAGCTTTGACTGGACTGAAGGTTGGAATGGTAAAGGCGAGTATTTAGTTGCTTATCAGAGCCTTGAAGAATGTGATTGCCTTTTCGAGTGTGATAATAATGGAAAGGCTATTGATGCTACGCCGGTCGCTAATCCTACTCTTGACCATGTTACCCTAGTCGGGAACAAAGGTACTGAGCATAAGAGAGGCATTCGTTTACGCGCCGGTACTTATGCCAATTTCTCCAATACTCTTGTCTGTGGCAAGCCTAATCCTATAACTCTAGAGACAGAGCCTACTGTAAAATCTTTTGTGGAAGGTACTTCAAAGTTTAGTAATGTCATCATCAGTGGAACAATTAAAAGTGATGATACTGTGTCTAGTGTATATACGGAGGAAATGTTTACGTCAAAGGGTAATAAGGTTAATCAAAATTTGGTTTTCTCCTCTCGTTTTGTCGGAACTGTAAATGGTGCTGGAGCCGTAGACGCAAATGACGATTGGACAGCAGGTTGGACAAAGTAAAGTTTTTAAAATATTTAAGGTAAGGAGTTCGGCATAGTAGAGCCGGGCTCCTTTTTTTGATCGGAAAAGATTAGTAACTTTGCATTTGTATGGCTTCAAAAAAATATAAATTAGGAATAGCTTTCAGTGGTGGTGGCGCTAAGGCTGCAGCTCATTGCGGCGCTTTACAGGCCCTTAAAGAGTTTAATATAAAACCGGATGTCGTATCTGGCACGAGTGCCGGTTCTATGGTGGCAGCCTTTTACTCTGCAGGGTTTTCACCGCAGCAGATGATAGATATGTTCTTGAAGCTGAATTTCTTTAGAGATATCGTCGTGCCTTCTAAACCTAAAGGTGGACTGTTCGATTCTACTCCTCTTCTGGAATTGATTTCTAAGGAGATGCCATATACTAATATTGAAGATTTGCCAATCCCTGTTTATATCGTGGCATCAGATATGGACCACGGCTGTACCAAGGTGTTTTCAAAGGGCAAAATAGCCCCAAGGCTTGTAGCTTCCTGTTCCATTCCTATAGTTTTCAGGCCAATGGTCATAAATGGCGTGCATTACATCGATGGGGGAGTGTTTCAAAATTTGCCAATTCCTGCCATACGGAGTATGTGTGATAAAGTCATAGCTTTCAGTGTGCGTAGAATGGAGCCTGAGACCTATAAAGACAATTTGCTTTATACAGCGACAAGAGCATATAGTATGATGTTTATGTCCAATATAATGGCTGATTCTAAATTGGCAGATGTGTATATAGAACTTAATACTAACGGATGCAGTGTCTATGATATTTCGAATATACCGGAACTGTTTAGAAGAGGTTATTCTGATGCTTGCTCCGCACTCGAATCTGCTGGCTATCACCGCGTGCTACCTCCAGAAGTGATTGAGTTTCACCCTTTGACAGAGCAAAGGCCGGAGAAAAATTATGAGCAGATAATAAAAAAGTATTTTAGCCGTTTCCAAAAGAAGTAGCAGACATTTATTTCCTACTTGATATTAATATCTATGTATGAAATGCCATTTGCGAGGATAGGGTGTATTTCTTGGGAAAATTTACAAGTTTTTCCGTTTAGTTCATATTCCATAATTAGTTTTGTCGGTGGGCTTGTAGGGGTTATAGGTGTTTCGTTAGGGTAGCACCATAGCGAAATGTTAGGATACTGAGTATATATGCCAATATCGTTAGGCATAAACACAGGAGAGGTGTCTTCTTGGTTTATAGGAGGGTAATTCCCCTCGCGAAAAAGTGCGACATAAGTACTTGCAGATTCGAGCCAGACCCTTGGACTCTCTAAAAGAAATGTGTCTCCTAAGTAGTGGGTTATGCTTCTTAGTCGTATTTCGCATAAAAGAGGCTTTAGTTTTGAGGTAAGTGTCTGGACCGGATCGTGCCAATGTATCATATCTCGCATAATGGGGAGAAGTGGGTTGTCATTTTTTAGATTGATAGAAACCTCATTCCACGCGTCGTGGTGGTAAAGGCCTTGATGATTGAAAGAGCCGAAGGCATTGGCCAGAATAACTACAACGCCGGACTGTGAGACGACCGGAATATGTATGGTGTCTTGATAATGTGGTATGTTGCGATGCTGCAGCAAGTGATCGGAATAGGAAAAAATATCGAGTTGGCGTATTTCCCCACCTATACCACTGGCATTTTCAATTTCGAGCGTTATGAATTTATTCGTGGTTTCAGGAGGTATTACAGGGGGTATTTTTACATCCACGTCGATACCGCCACAAGGATTTTTAGAATTGCAGGCCGATAAGATAATAGACAATGCGAAGGATACGCATAATGTCGGATAAAAGGTTTTCATAATTAAGTATGTTAAGTTTTACTATCAAAGTCCAAGTTACGCATTTTTTAATTGTTCCTAAAATATTTTTCAATGAAGATGTGCCCCGGTACACTACTTTTTTGAACCAAAATCTATTTTCGGAAATTCACTACAAATCTTTACCAACCTATTTTTTAACGCTTACTAAAACATTATATTTGCGCGGATTTTGGGCCAAATGTCTGGTGCGCTTTGAATGCGTTCTATGATAGGAAGAGGGAGTTTGGTACAGGTGATAATTATTAAATGTAATGAGCACAATAGAAAAGGCAATATATAACAGGACTGAATTGCTTGTCGGAGAAGATATTATGGACCTTTTTGCGAAAACCCGAGTAATTATATTCGGCGTAGGTGGAGTGGGAAGCTGGTGCGCTGAAGGATTGGTTAGAAGCGGGATAACGCACTTGACGATAGTGGATTCAGACCGCATTTGCATAACTAATGTAAACAGGCAGCTTATGGCGACGACTCGCACGGTAGGCCAAGTTAAGGTAGATGCTTTGAAGCAAAGGCTACTTGAGATCAATCCTAAAGCGGATATTACGGCTATTCAGAAGATATATAGTGCAGAAACGGCAGGAGAGTTTCCTCTCGACGAATACGATTATGTGATCGATGCAGTAGATTCGCTAAAGGACAAAGTTAGATTAATATTGAATGCTACTGCTAGTAAGGCTAAGTTTTATTGTTCTCTGGGTGCAGCACTTAAAGTGGATCCTTTACGAATTAAAGTAGCTGAGTTTTGGAATGTGAGAGGCTGTCCACTCGGTGCGGCGCTACGAAAGAAGATGAAACGAGATGGAACATTGCCTTCGAAAAAGTTCCTCTGCGTTTATGATGATGAGGTTTTGCCTAATAGAGGACATTGTCATAGTTGTGGTACTGAAAAGTGTCTATGCCCTAAATCCGAAGTCGGCCCTGGTGACCCATCTTTACTAAATCACGAGTGGTGCTCGTCTAAGGCTCAGATTAATGGCACCACGGCGCATGTCACTGCCATATTCGGGATGATGCTTTGCGGTTTAGTGGTTAATGATATTTATCAGCGTGCTCTTAATTCTGGACATTAAATTTTTTCTGAAAATAGAAGTTTTTCCAAGAGTAATATAAAAAAAGAGTCCAACATAACGCTGGACTCTTTTTAGTAAATTACTAGAGCATTAACCGCCGAAATTATCGTAAAGAATGTTTTCAGGTGGAACTCCCAGACTATCAAGAAGTTTATTTACAGCTCCGACCATCATAGGAGGACCGCACATAAAGTATTTGATATCTTCAGGAGCCTCGTGATTCTTAAGATAGGTCTCGTACATTACATTGTGAACGAAGCCTGCGGTGTAAGGAACACCTGCCGCATCTGCTGCAGGATCCGGACGATCAAGTGCAAGGTAGAACTTGAAATTAGGGAATTCCCTTTCGATTTCAGCAAAATCCTCAAGATAGAATGCTTCGACTAACGCACGAGCTCCATAGAAGAAGCTAACTTTGCGCTTTGTCTTCTGGGTCTTGAAGAGCTCCATTATGTGAGAACGAAGAGGAGCCATACCTGCACCACCACCTACGAATATGTACTCGATATCATCAGGATCATTTGTAGGAAGTAGGAACTCACCGTATGGACCGCTAATGGTAACTTTGTCACCAGGTTTGCGGGTGAATACGTATGAAGACGCTATACCAGGGTTAACTGGAAGAAGTTTAGGTCCTAACTCACGAGGAACACTTCTATCGAAAGGAGGAGTTGCGATACGCACATTTAGTTTAATGATACCCTTTTCTCCCGGATAAGAGGCCATAGAGTAAGCACGGATGGTCGGGGCAGGGTTGATACTCTCCAAGTTGAAGAACCCATATTTCTCCCAATCCTTACGATACTCAGGCTCCACATCGATGTCTTTGAAATAGATGTGGTATGCAGGAATGTCGATTTGAATGTACTCGCCGGACTTGAATTCCAGGTTTTCTCCTTCAGGAAGCTTCACTGTAAATTCTTTAATGAAAGTAGCCACATTCTTGTTAGAGATAACCTCGCACTCAAGTTTCTTGACGCTCAGCGCACTCTCGGCTACTTGGATTTTCATATCCTCTTTAACCTTGACCTGGCATCCGAGTCTCCATCCGTCCTTTATCTGTTTACGATTGAAAAAGCCAGTTTCAGTAGGCAGGATCTCTCCACCACCGCTGATGACTTGAACTTTGCATTGACCGCAATTGGCTTTTCCACCACAAGCAGAAGGAAGGAAAATCTGATTGTCTGCAAGAGTGCCCATAAGGGTACCACCTGGGGTTACATTCAAGTCTTTCTTGCCGTTGTTTATATCTATTTTAACGGTGCCCTTAGGGGTGATGACAGTCTTAATTATCAAGAGTATTGCCACCAATACCAGGATGATAATCACCGTAATCACCATTGATGTAATTAATGTATTGCTCATATCTTCAATCTCCCGTTAAAGTGATATACCCATAAAGGCCATGAAACCTATTCCCATAAGACCTACCGTTATGAAGGTGATACCTGTTCCCTTTAAGGCTGCAGGTACATTGCTGTAAGCCATCTTTTCGCGTATGGCAGCAAGAGTGACAATCGCAAGATACCATCCAAGCCCACTACCAAGAGCATATACTGCACTTTCACCTACATTGACAAAATCTTTCTGTTGCATAAAGAGTGCACCGCCAAGTATTGCACAGTTTACAGCGATAAGTGGAAGGAAGATACCAAGTGAAGAGTAAAGTGAAGGTAAGAACTTTTCGACGATCATCTCTACTACTTGTACTATTGCGGCGATAACGGCTATGAATAGAATGTAACTCAAAAAGCTCAAGTCCACGCTGGCGTATTTTTCGCCAAGCCATACCAAAGCTCCTGGTTTCAATACATATTCATTAAGCAAGTAGTTGAGTGGCAGTGTAATCAAAAGTACGAACACTACTGCGATACCCAATCCATTTGCTGTTTTGACATTTTTAGATACTGCCAGGTATGAACACATACCGAGGAAGTATGCAAATATCATATTGTCAACGAATATTGACTTTACGAATAAACTTAAAAGATCCATAATTCTTCAGTGTGTGTTATTTTTCTTGAAGTGACTTGTCTATGCTTCTGTGAACCCATACCACGCATCCTAAAAGGATAAGCGCCATAGGAGGAAGAATCATAAGACCATTGTTAGTGTAGCCGATAGCTGAAAGTACAGGGATGCCGAAGAGTGTGCCACTCCCGAGTAATTCACGGAAGAAAGCCACAATGATGAGGATCATTCCATATCCTAGTCCGTTGGCCATACCATCGAGAAGTGAAGGTATTGGTTTGTTCCCAAGTGCAAAGGCCTCGATACGGCCCATAACGATACAGTTAGTGATGATAAGTCCTATATAGACAGAAAGTTGCTTTGAAACGGCAAAGGCATAAGCCTTAAGTACCTGGTCTACAAGAATTACCATCAAGGCCACAACTACGAGCTGCACGATAATACGAACGCGGCTAGGAATGGTCTTTCTGATAAGAGAGCAGACAAAACTGCTTATCCCCGTCACGATTGTAACGGATAGCGCCATTACAAGAGCTCCTTTCAACTCCACTGTTACTGCGAGCGAAGAGCAGATACCGAGAATAAGGACCGTAATAGGGTTACCCTTAAATATCGGATGTAATATAGTTTCTTTAAGATTGCTCATATTTATTTCTCCTCTGCTAGAATATAATTCTTATATGCTCCGAGCCAATTGTTTATAGCCGCATCCAAGCCTTTACATGTCATGGTGGCTCCGGTAATGGCATCGATGGCGTTAGTCTTGCCGGCAGGGGCTCCGCCTTTTACGATTTCGAACGCGTGAGAGCTATTGAAATCTATGGTTTTGCCGTCAAATTCTGCACGGAAAGACGGATCGTCCTTGATTTTTCCGCCAAGTCCAGGAGTCTCCGACGCATGGTCAAAATATGCTCCGATGATGTGTGTAAGAGTAGAATCAAGTGCTACATAACCCCAAATTGGCCCCCATAGTCCGGCACCATAAATAGGAAATACCCTAACGCCGTTTTTAAAGATGTAGACTGGAATCTGGTATGATCCATCGGCCAATTTATATCCTTGCGCCTTTAGGTCAGATGTGCTAAATACTTGAGCGTCAGATTTATCTAACGACCCTACCTCTTTACCATCTGCATTTATTAGGGCAGCGTGATCCAATTCGCTTTCAAACAACTCCATTATGGCTTTATTACTTTTTGCGGCCAATTCGTCCTTTTCTCCGAATTTTGCAGATACAAGTATCTGGCTTATGGTTTCAGCCTTCTCGTTACCCTCCTGCTCAGTTTTTAGGCTTTGCGAGACGAATGCCAATATGGCCGCTACCAGCACACAGATTACTGTGGTGTAGATTACCGTATATACATTACTATTTGTATTCATTTGATAAGCCTCCTATTATTCTGCGATTACCTTTCTGTTTTTGAATTTCAGATGGGTGTTTACCACGATGTAGTCAATAAGCGGTGCGAAGATGTTACCAAGGAAGATGGCGAGCATCATGCCTTCCGCATAACCAGGGTTGAACAGCCTTATGACTATACACATAGCACCTACGAAAAATCCATAGATCCATTTACCTGCCTCTGTCTGGGCTGAAGTTACAGGATCTGTAGCCATGAACACGGCTCCGAATGCAAATCCTCCCATTACCAAGTGATAGTAGCAAGGGATGTCGGAAACGCCAGTCAAATTGGCTATACCAGCTACGAATAATGCACCGAGTACACTGCTGAGCATAATTTTCCAACTTGCTACTCCTGTCCATATAAGAACAATGGCCCCCAACAGGATAGCTATAACGGAAGTTTCACCCACTGAACCAGGAATACCACCCCAGAACATGGTCCAGAAACTGGTGCTATATTGCATATTGGCGTTCGTTAAAGCTTCCATACCATCTGCGGCCAGTGCCAATGGGGTAGCTCCACTGAAGCCGTCAATTAATTGGCTACCTTTTGTGGCAATCCAACAATTTTCTCCAGACATTTGATTAGGATAGGAGAAGAAGAGGAATGCGCGGGTGAGGATAGCCGGGTTAATGAGGTTCATACCTGTGCCTCCGAACACTTCCTTACCGAAAATTACAGCGAAAGCGACAGCTACGGCCAGCATCCAAAGAGGGACATCTACAGGGACAATCAGTGGAATGAAGAAACCGGATACAAGATACCCTTCGTTTACTTCTTCACCTCTGATCTGCGCCGATGCAAATTCAATGGCCAAACCTACAATATAAGATACAAGATATAGCGGAAGGACTTTTAGAAATCCAAACCAGAATGCTTGAAGTACATTCATAGACACGCCTGTGGCGAGGGCATGCTGATACCCCACATTCCACATACCGAAGATCGCAGCAGGAACGGCAGCGATAACAGCGATTATCATGATTCGCTTGATATCCACAGCATCACGAATGTGAGCTCCTTTACGGGCTACTGTACCGGGTACGTGAAGGAATGTCTCAAAAGCATCAACAGTGGAGTGTAACCAATATAGTTTACCGCCTTTTTCAAAAATTTTATTCATACTCTTAAGCCATTTCTTTAAGCATAAGGTCTATACCTTTTGCGATTATTTCCTGAATGTTGTTCTTAGATGGATCCACGAATTCGCATACTGCGAGATCTTCCGGTAGAACTTCGTAAATGCCGAACTGCTCCATCTTTTCTATATCTCCTGCAAGACAGGCCTTTACAAGATATAATGGGTATATGTCCATAGGAAGGAATTTAGCATAGTATCCATCGGACATTACAAAGGCTCGTGGTCCTCCGTGAAGGTTCGTATCCATATCGTATTTCTTCTTAGGCGTAAGCCACCCTAAACACCAGTCGAAATAACTATGGTCGGCGCTGAATTGGTTAAGACGAAGAGGACGTGCCCATCCAAGCAATTCTTTTTCAGTACCCTCTTTGATGATGGTTATGGTATTGTCATAAAACCCAAGGTAACCTTTTTCGCCTACATTCTTTCCGGTCATTACATCCCCGCTTACTATGCGAATTATCGATTCATTTGTGCCATAAAAAGCTTTGAGGCATCCCATCGGTATTCCTGGTACGGCAGAAATGTATGAAGGTTCTATGGCCATAGGCCCGCTTACTGCAACAAGTCTGCTTACGTCGTAAACTCCTTTGTTAAAAAGTTTTCCTATTGCAGCAAGGCCTTGAAGTGAAATAGTCCATACAGTTTCTTCCTTCTTTATGGGGCTGATATGGCTTATTTGTACTCCGACATTGCCCATAGGGTATTTTCCTTTGAAAAGGTGAGTTTGTACTCCGGTAATTTTGTGCAGAGGAGAGGACTCATAGGTCTTCTCGTCGAAGCTGATGTGCACTCCTCCTTTGCTTAATTTAGAGAGGGCATTCACTGCAGTTTGAATGTTTGCAATTTCGGAAGCGAATGCAAAATCAGGATCTGCAGCATTAGGAGCGGATGTTATGGCTGAAACGAAGATGGCTTTAGGCTGGATATTCGGATCAGCTAAAACTCCATAAGGACGTGAGATAATAAAAGGCCATAGACCACTAGAAAGAAGAGCCGATTTAATCTCATCTGCACTCATCGAGTTAGGAGATTTAACCCCGAAATTAACGGTTTCTTGCTGTTCTACGGTCTGAATTAGAATTGCGAGCAGTTTTCTTTTCTCGCCCCTGACCACCTCTTTTACAGTACCGCTGACCGGTGACGTTATTACGATGTCAGGATTTTTTTTGTCTGATAAGACAGGTGAACCTACGAGTACGCTATCTCCCTCTTTTACAAGAAGGCGAGGCAGAAAACCCTTGAAATCGGTGGGTTGAACCGCCACTATCTCGCTGTTCATTGTCTTGCTCAGGCGCTTCTCTGGCATTCCGGATATAGGAATGTTGAGACCCTTTTTCAAAACGATGGTTTTGGACATTTTATATAAGGTTTTATAATATATCTTTTCAGCGCTAACGAAAAGCGCTGCGAAGATAGCAATTTTTTGCGTAATTTCGTAGACTTTAGAAAAGCGAAAAGATAAAACTGCTTCATAATTGGCCAATATCTTCGAGTGTAGATTCCTTTTGCAAGATAATATGTACAGAAGAGAAACACATAAAGATGATGTGGTTTTTGAAAGTTAATTAGTTGACAAAAATATGAATCAAAACATAGACGATATACTAAAAGGGCTGAACCCGCAGCAAAAGACTGCGGTAGAGGCGATGGAAGGTCCTGTGCTTATAGTAGCTGGAGCCGGTTCGGGGAAGACAAGGGTGCTGACCAGCAGGGTGGCGTATATGCTGGCATCTGGGGTAGAGCCCGCGAGGATATTGGCCTTGACATTCACTAAAAAGGCGGCTACGGAGATGAAAGAGCGTATAGCTATGATGGTGGGCGAGCGTCGTGCACGAAGAGTTGTGATGGGTACCTTCCACGCTGTATTCGTACGGTTTTTAAGAGAATATGCCGAGTCTTTGGGATATCCGCCTATGTTTACTATTTATGACACTTCCGATTCGACATCGCTGATGAAGACGTGCATAAAAGAGTTGGGGTTAGATGATAAGATATATAAGCCTAAGGATGTGCTTGGTCGGATTTCGAGTGCTAAGAATAATCTAATTACATGGGATAGGTATGTGACGCGCACTGACCTTATGAATGCAGATTCGCATGCCAAAAAGCCTCGAATATGTGATCTCTATAGATTATACCAGCAGAAAATGAAGGATAGTGGGGTTATGGATTTTGATGATATTCTGTTGAACATGAATATACTGCTGCGCGATAATAAAGAGGCCTTACAGGCATTGGCCGACAGGTTCTCTTATCTTATGGTGGATGAGTATCAAGATACGAATTTTGCACAATATAATATTATTCGCAAACTCACTTTATATCAACATAATATATGCGTGGTAGGTGATGACTCTCAGAGTATTTATGCTTTTCGTGGGGCCCGCGTACAAAATATTTTAAATTTTAAGAAAGACTTCCCGGAATGTCGGGTGATAAGACTTGAAAAGAATTATCGCTCCACCCAGACTATAGTTAATGCGGCCAATAGTGTCATAGAGCATAATGCCAATCGTATCCCGAAGACTTGTTATTCAGAAGCGGAGCCCGGGGAGAAGATTAGGGTGATGAATTGTTCTTCGGAAGGGGAAGAGGCAGCTAGAATAGTGTCGGAAATAAAAGTAAAGAAGTCATTAGGAACAGCGTCCTATTCGGATTTTGCTGTGTTATATAGAACCAATGCTCAGTCCCGCTCCATAGAAGAGGCGCTTCGTAGAAATAATGTGCCTTATATGGTTTATTCGGGAAACTCCTTTTTTGAGAGGGCGGAGATAAAGGATATGATGGCTTATTTTAAGCTTGTGGTGAATGTGCATGACGACGAAAGTTTTAAGCGTATAGTTAACAGGCCCGCACGAGGCATAGGGGATACTACCATTGAAGGGCTATCAGCGGCTGCACGTTCTCATAAATGCTCTCTTTTTAAGGCTATATGGTCAGATGACTTGGCTTCTTTCGGGCTTAAGCCATCGGCTCAGGCAAAATTGAAAGCTTTTGGGGATATGATTAATCGATTGGCCGTGGAGGTTTCGAAAACGGATGCTTATTCGCTAGCATTGGAGATAAAGTCGGAAAGTCATTATTTTGAGCCGTTGCAGTCTGATACTTCACAAGAGAGTAAGTCGCGGATAGAGAACCTTGATGAACTTTTCAATTCTGTGGCATCGTATGTCCATGATAGGCGCGATGAAGCTATTGCCAATGAAGAAGAACCTACTGAAATAGCTCTATCCGATTATATCGAAAATGTATCGCTGCTTTCTAATGTAGATACTGAAGAAGGAGAGGATAAAGAGAAAGTTTCACTTATGACTGTTCACTCCGCTAAGGGATTGGAGTATCCGTATGTGATTATAGCCGGTATGGAGAATAATCTTTTCCCATCCCTTTCTATGATGGGTAATCCGAATGACTTAGAGGAGGAAAGGCGTCTTTTTTACGTGGCACTTACCCGTGCCAAGAAGACGGTGCTTCTTACACATTGTGATTCCAGAATGCGAAATGGAAAGACGGAAACCAATGATATCTCTATGTTCGTAAAAGAAATAGATCCGCAGTATTTGGCTGCTCCTCTCTCCATCTCAAAGCCTTCATTTGGAATGTCTTATGGCAGAAGTTCCGCTGTGAGTTATGAGCCGCGACCTTCGTCTAGAACTTCTTCCCGAACCTCTATGCCGTTGAATTCACGGTTTTCTTCGGACAGGCAGCCTAAATCACAGACTTCTATGGGTGGTATGCCAATCACTAAACCGAGGCCGTCTTCCATAACTCCTCCGGCAGTGCAGCTTGACTTTGTCCCTGACGATATGAGCATTTTTCGTGTCGGCCAACGCATAGAGCACAATCGATTCGGTGCAGGACGGATTCTGTCCATTACGGGCATTGCCCCTGA
>DJPX01000006.1 GCA_002438635.1 Bacteroidales bacterium UBA6401 | reverse complement strand
TAAATTTAACGAACTATTGTAAACTATGTAAGAATAGAAAAAAGATAAAGGCTATAAGCTACGTTTTATGATTTTGAGTTCTCCTTTAAAGATCGATCAGCCCCACTACTAGAAATAATTGCATAAGACTTCAAAAGTTATTCGCACAGTTGTGCCTTAAAGTATATTCCACTCCATTGCGTTGTATTACTCTTCCCTATGGTTTGGTATTCTCATGCTTTTTATCTAAATCATCTACCACCCACAATATCAAAAAGTTGTTAATTTAGAACAACATAATGTAATAATACCTATATTTGCGGGATAATAAATAGCATATAGATTATGAAAAAGTATTTTTTCTTATCTATTCCTCTCTTATTTGCTCTCTTCTTCTCTTGTACGAAGGAGATGAACATTGAAACTAATAACAAATTTAATGACAAATCCACACTTGAGGAATTCTCTATTCTTCTTTCAAAAGCCGTTTATTCTGAACCGGAATTGAGAAGTTTTATTAAGTCTGAAGCACTTCAAAAAAAGGATTACGATTATGATGTATTCTACCCTTATGTAAAAGATGAACTAGTTGATGGCCGTCGAACATTTGAAGAAATCCTATTGCAGTATGACAATGATAATATTCTAACTAGCGTGTTATCTGCCCATCCTCTATTGACTATTTTTGTTCCTGACTGGTCTTGGGTAAATGAGAATTGTTTTACTATAAATAATTGGGATACGACACTGCCTGATGTTGGTACTAGTTATATCTCTGAAGAAAAAGAGCATAGGATTTACTGGAATGGGCAATATGCATTTGCTATGACTAATGGGGAGTTTTGCTCTACTCCTATACTAATTGTAAAAGATAATGATAGAATTGTTGCAAACACCCAAACGAAATGCTTAGACAAATTATCTTACAAGTTATATTGTGACCACTATATAGATTTATCTTCCCAGCTTAAAACAAAGACAAGCTCTTATTACTATACCTATGACCTCCCCTATGAGGTAGCATCAGATTACATTAATACCGATATTCTCACAAATAGATCTAGATCAGCTTACACCATCTGTTCAAATGACAATCGTATTTTTCAAAGAGATCACATTTATTATGGTATGACATCTGAAACAAATAGTGGCTCTGTTAATCCTAATTATTATGAAACACTATATCGATTTAAGTTATCCCCTAATACTGCTGGTCTTACAGATGATCCTATTGGGAAAAATACAGGTGATGATTTCAAAACAAATACTTACTATTATGAAGCTTCTTGGGGAACAGCTACTAAATTAACCAAAGAACAAATAGTTTCAAAAGCGTGGGGGAAAGGGAAAGCAGACTTATATATTCGAGCTTATGTTGGAGATAAAGTAATCACCAAAAATGTTGGTGTAAATTTTTCAGATGCATTTTATACAAAAAAGGTTGAACTACGAGAAAATTACAATTGGCTCGGTGCCTTAAAATCAAGAACTTACTATCTTGGCATAGGGGACTCTGGGAATCTTGATGAATGGCTTGAACCAAAATGGATACAAGCTAACCTTCAATTATTCTATTGGGATCTATCAAAATATCCAACCTCTTATTTTGTTGAATTTGAGGAATATGACAAGGCTACTAAAACAACAAGATCATTTGAAAAATCCTATTCTTTTGCAATAAATCTAAATTACACATCTGAAGAAACAACACCGGGTGACAGCATTGCAGTTAAAAAGGGATATGGTATTACTACATCTTTAGCAAAAACTCACAAAATCACGAAAACCATTGAAACTACTGAAACTTCAGATAACCTTGGCAATTTTATTGTAGAATACACAGATAAAATTGTCTTAACTCAAGATGACACACGAGCAAAAATTAAGACATATTCTACTGGAGGAATTGACGTACAATTACTTACTTTATACGAATAGATCTTTTTTCTATTTGTGTTTTTATATTATATGACTTATAAAATTAGAACTTTACTATAATATCATGAAAAATAAAATAATATTAATCAGTGCACTTCTTACTTTATTATCTTCTTGTAGCGAAAAAGCAGATACTAACGAGGACATCAAATCTATCAACGACTATGCTGGCGAATACAGCGTTGTTGCTATGGAATGGAATAAATACGGCGAAAGAGGAATATATACTGTTGATATAGATGGTGATGGCGGAAGTTGTAACGACATTGTTCAAGAAACACTTAAAATGACAGACAATTCCAAATGGAAAAATTCCACACTATACATAAATAAGGATGGGAAAACAGCGACATTCCGAGCCTATATACCTGTTTTAGATTATTACGACCTTACTAGTGGCGGACTAACTCTAAATGATCCACCATTCGGATTTGCAGATATTTTCTTAAATGTATCAATGAATGAGGATGGGATACTTGAATCGGACAAATTTGACCATTTAGATTGGCCTGACGATAATCGTATAGGACTTAAAACGCTAAGCGGTATTCAAATCTCAGATTCTTGGATACATCATATATATCTCACATTAGATCATTACCTTGTATATGATCATGCAACCTCAACACTAATTGATGGCTATGTTAAAGTAATTTTAGTAAAAGAATAACTTATCCCACTACCGCTCGCGCCACAGTATAAGCCGTGGACCAAGCAGCTTGAAGGTTAAATCCACCTGTAATGGCATCGATATCAAGCACTTCTCCGGCAAAATATAATCCCGGGAAGTGCTTGCTTTCTAAAGTATTGGGATTAACCTCTGTAGCACTTACACCGCCAGCCGTCACGAATTCATCCTTAAATCGGCACCGCCCATCTACCTGATAAGGATCAGCAATAAGAGTATTAACTAATCTATTTAGTCCCTTACTACCTAGTTCCGCCCAACGAATATCACTTCTAAGTCCAGCACGCGACATTAAAAAACCCCACATACGAGAAGTCAGCCCCGGAAGGGGCGCATTGGCCATCATCCGCTGAGCATTATACTCACAAGTTTCAAAAATCAAAGCCCTAATTTCTGTTTCCGAGAGGCTAAGATAATTAATCAGCAATGTCGCCTTGTAAGCGGAGTCTTTCAAATAATACGCAGCATAAGACGAGAGTTTCAATGTCGCAGGGCCGCTTACACCCCAGTCAGTTATAAGTAGCGTACCACGAGAGCGAAATTTGGTTCCAGAAAAAGAAAGTGTGGCATTATCCACGACCGTCCCCATAAGAGATGTAAAAGATTCATCTTTAATTTTAAAGGTAAATAGCGATGGCGCAGTAGGTTCTAATGCTATGCCATTAAGTGTATTAAGCATGGATAAAGCGCCTCCGCCCGATGTAAGGACTACGATGTCGGCATATTGCGAAACCTTCCCATTAAAGCGGAGTTCAAAAGTACTATCTTCCATTCTATTTATAGCCTCAACCCTATGTGAGCACATTATTTCCACTCCACTTTCACGCATCAACTCCTCCAATTTTCTTACCACTTGCATGGCATCCTGACTTTTAGGGAAAACGCATCCATCTTCTTGTGCGACCAATTTTACACCTTCATTTTCCCACCACCATATCGTTTCTGATGGGGACAAATGATGAAATGCTGCCTTAATCAACCTGTCACCTCGCGGATAAACCTCTTTTAGACTGCCAATCCCTTCGAAAGTATTAGTAATATTACACCTTCCACCACCGGTAACAGCAAGCTTGGACATTAATTTAGACTGCGCCTCATAAACAATTACCTTAGCATCCGGACACCTACGCTTAATCTGCACAGCGCAAAAGCACCCCGCCGCTCCTCCTCCTATTATGGATATAACTTTGGACACCATCTCCCCTTATCAAATTTACTCACAAAAATACTTTCATATCCATTCTCATACAAGAACAAAGTACATATTTTACACACTATTTACATAGCCAGTTGCTCAAATAATGGCCTCACTTGAAGAGATATGTAATAAAAATGTGTATCTTTGTGTCGTTCAGCTAGCCCGGCACTCAAAATAGTGCATCTGATTGTTATCCTTGATGCTGCTGATTTGATTGCAGGGATGGGTGGGCAAGACATAACAAGACGTTTACTTGACGTTTTTCTTCTGAACACAAAACTTGGCGGTTTTATATCGAGAAGAAGAAACGGCAACGAGGATGTCTCGTCATGATGACGATCTGGTCACCACACGTTCTGTGTGGGAGTTACTGCATATCATCCCTGACGTGGGCTAGCTGCGTTGCTTATCTCTCTCGATGGCACGCCAAGGCCTGTGTTCGAGATAAGCAAGAGTAAGACTCCCACGTCTTTTTTTTTACCCGCTCAATTCGGGAGCCATGAGCCTAATTATTTAATTTATGGGTGCATTATTTGCAGTTTACGCACTTCTTGCGTTAGGCCTACTACTATGTTTTATAGGCCGATTCCCTGGTCAGGTATTGGCATACGCAGGTATGCTAATAGCAGCCTTTGCCACTAACAATCATTTTTATCCAATTTGGCTTTTAGTGGTTTGTGGTGTATTAGTCATCGCTAGCATTATTATTAACAAAACTCTTGCTCCAAAATTAGCAGCTAAAGTTCATGAATTCGGAAAAGCAGGCAAAATGGGAACAATCATTGGTTCTATCCTTGCTCTTATTACAATGGCTGCCGCATCAAATGGAGTTGTAGCTTTAGTTTTGTTAGTTATTCTTCCTTATGTCGTTTCATTACTATTTGAAACAATCTCAAAAAAGAACATTTCTGAAGGGGCAAAGAGAGCTGCGGGAGCATATATCCTTTATGTGACAACTACATTTTTAAATATAGTCATCTGCGCCTTCTGTATAGGAGAAGTCGTATATGGCTGGATCAGTTAATTATTTTACTATGAAAAAATATTTATTACTCATTCTTTCTATACTTGCAGTATCATCTTGCGGTAACAAAGAGATTACACCTAAAACTGATAGTATTTCAGGGCCTTTGGGAAAATACTATAAAATAGTAAATAGATCCTACACCCCTAAAGATGGACTAATCTATATCGAATTCCAAAGAATAGAAGATGGTTTGCCAGAACCATGGACGGAAAAATGTGGAAAAAAATATGGCTGGAATGATGGAGAAGTTGAACCAGAATTTAGTGTCGAGTTTTTAGACAAAAACGGCAACATTATATGCAAAACAAAGACACGCGAATTAGGAAGCGATCATTTCCTCGAAGATATAGATAATCTGCAAAGATTGATTGACTTAAATAAAGGAGAAACCTGCTCAATTTGTTTTGATTTAGATTCAGACGAATCCGTTCAATTTTCTGTTTCAAGCAGTTTTGAATACCATCCAGAGAAAGTAATAGTAAAGATGTCCGCTGCTGACGAATCAAAATTAAAAGCAATGGTAGATAATTATCAGAATATGGCTGAACGGATCATCAAAAAACAAATCAATGATAATTCTTTAGATTTCTCACTTTGGGGAAGGGCTCAAGAATATGCAAATGATATACGCGAGTTTATGGGCGATTATTCAACTTCGCAAAGGGATAGATTTAACAATATCGAGAGAAAATTGTCCTATTCTGTAACATTTGGCCCACAAAAAGATTCTTTAGACTTCCTGGATGAAAATGATGATATGGCAGTACTTTCTGGATCTAATTGGGATTCCATGATAAATGAATTTGAAAATATCGTTGACAAATACATTAATGTGCTATATGCCTATCAAAATGGAGACGATTTCTCAACTGATGAAATTTCCGATTATTTAGATAAAATCGATGTGCTATCAAAACAACTAGCACAAGCAAATGATGCGGAATTAACAAATACTCAAAAAGATAAAATCATTACACTTGCAAATAAATTAAACAACATGTAATTAATAATATTATGAAACAATTATTTTTATCTATAGTAACAACGCTTCTATTCTTAACGGCTTGTTCTCAATCAGTAGATTCTTTAATAACTAAATACGAAAAAGCCTGTGAAAAAGGGGCCTACACAGAAGCGTCAAACATAATATTGAAACTACAAGAGCACGAAAACGAACTATCAGAAGAGCAATTGATGAAGATTGCATCTGCCACAACTATTTTAGAGGAGAAAATGATTAATAACACTAAAGACCTTTATGATAGCGCTACAAATGCGATGGATTCTTTTAGTGACTTATTTGAGTAATGTAATAAGGTGTCCCGGTTCCACATTTAGGTTTCGGGACCACCTGACCTTTTAACCCGTAAGAACAGCAAAAGGAATATAGAGAAATATCACAAATAGCTAGATATTCAATAAATTTTACTATATTTGCAATCCTTTCGGGTTTGGAGAGGTGGGTGAGTGGCTGAAACCACCGGTTTGCTAAACCGACGTACGGGTCATTCCGTACCACGAGTTCGAATCTCGTCCTCTCCGCTGATATAATGTCTGAATTCTTGATAATCAAAGAGTTCAGATTTTTTCTTTTCTACGAATTCGGGGTCATGTATTATACCAACAAAGACATCATTTATGCTCCATAAACAACAAATGACCGCCAGAAAGGCAGTCATTTAACTTTGAGCGGAAAACGGGGCTCGGACCCGCGACCTCAACCTTGGCAAGGTTGCGCTCTACCAACTGAGCTATTTCCGCAATGGGACTACAAAGGTATAAAACTTTTTTTATTTTACAAATTTTATTTCACTTCCAGTCCCAAAAGTTATCTTTCTAAAAAACTCATCACTGCGCCGTGTAAGTAAATTCCTTAAAACTTACCTCTGTAGTAATCCCTTTGTCCTTTTCAGAGTTTCGATAACCTACTGCATAAACTACATAATCCCCAGACTTTTCTAGAAGATATGTGAAATCCACTGTCCTTTTACCCGTATAAATGATGGTTTCAAGCATATCGTACTGCTTTGCTACTGCAATATAATCCCTCGCCGCATCGGCATAGTCGGTATATGCATCCCACTGAGACTTGGAAGCGACTCCACAAACATAAGTGAAATCTGCACTTGGGGTCACCTCCACTTGCGAACCACTAATAGCAAAGCTAAACTGCATATCCACCTGTGAAGCCTTCAAGGTGTGGAACTTATAAAATTCACCCTTATCGGTTGCTACTAAGCCTCCGCCTTCATCCACATCCATACCTACCACGGCCACATAATAGTCTGTATTATCTCTTAAGTCTAGTGAAACATTCTCATCATAAGATGTATTGTAGTAGCCCTGATACAAAAATGCTCTTGGGTCCGTGGCGCCTGAAAAAGAAACCATCTGGTCTATGTACTCAAGCATAGCTTCGACTATTTTAGCCTCGCCATAAGTTTCATATTGCGATGCGGTAAACAAATCGGTGTAATAATAAGACGATGGATTTAATGGATCGACCTCGATACAAGCAGATGATGACGTTATATCACTAATAGTAACCGTGAAATTGCTATACGACGGCTTTGAATCCGAAACCTTGCTTTGAACGATTCGAACGACCACATCAGATGCCTTATGTCCGCTGAGGACTATCTTTGCAGTGCGATCTACCCCAGTATCATTCTTCTCGACAGATAAGTTAATAGAAGTTGAAGTTACTTCTTCTATTTTAACCCATTCCGCATCAACTTCCACTTCTACCACCTTACCATAAGCCTCACCTACAGACGTATATGGGATCACAATGTCTCCACCATCCGAGTCGAGTTTAAGCAATTTGTTTTCAACCTTTATTACAGATATTTTATCTAAGGTTTCGCCTTCGTGCTGGCAAGAAACCAGTACAAAGGCAAAAACTATTATAAATATTTTCTTTAAAAATAACTTCATGAATAACTACTCATTTACGAAAAGCACCTCAATGCTATTCACTCTATACGCCATATAGTCAACATTGAGTCTAAACCAAGTGAAAGATTCATCCTCGTTCAATATAGTATTTGTATATGGAATACTTCCCTCAACGGTAACATTTTTAGCAGTGTTATACGTACTTCCATCCGAAGATAATTCTACCTTATTATCCCATGTCCCAGTTCCTATTTTATTATTACCAACAACTACTACTTTTTCTATATAACCAACAGATTCGGCGGTGCCAAGAGTATATTTCATCTTGAATGAAGTCTCACTATATACTAAATATACACGCTTTGCAATCAATTTTACATCTACCTTGTCTCCTGTTCCATCAGTGGCGGTAGCGGTTAGCGTAAATTCCAAATCATCTACCGTTGTATCATCAGTTACCTCTCCTGCATGCTCTGCTTTGGCCTTGTCAAGTATTGGAGCGATAGTCGTAGGATCAATAACAAGTTTATATTCTTTTTGCGAAGATGTTTTTTGTGTAACCTTTATAGTCTTAAGGACTGTTTCCCCATTTTTAACTTCAATATTAGCAGTACGCTTCTTTCCATCATTGGCCAAAGCACTATAAGTTAATTCATTATTAGCCAAGGATACTGTTAACCATTCTGCATCTGATACTGCACTTATACTGCTAGCAGAAGCAAATTTTACGGTGCAGGAAATCTTCCCCGATGTTGCAGTCGCAGGCAAAAGAAGATCTCCGTCAAGACCAATAGTTACGATAGGAGCAGGGTTAATAGTAATCCCTCCCATATAAGGAGTAACAGCCGGACTACTTAAATTATCTATTATAAGAAGCAAATCACCATCCTTAACTTCAGTAGTATTCTCTATAGTATAGTACAGACCATCAGCGTTCTGAACATCTGCAGTAGTTATAGAGATAGTCTTTAATTTAGTAGTATCTGCACCATTTGCCAATGCAAAAGTAAAATCACACGACGAATTCTTAGAATAAATACCCAAGTTAGCGTATATGACATCAACGCCTTTGAAAGAGGCCAATGAATACAGCAACATCTTGCCACCATCTACATAACCACCACCATTAAAGCCTTGGGCCTTAGAATCATCTGATCTGTAATAAGAGGTCCCATAATTATACCTGGTAGAACCTGGCCAAGCTAGGGCAAATTTCATCTTGCTTCCTTCTGGACCCCATTCCTTTACTCCAGAATAAATGTAATCATATCCAAATTTCGCTTGAGCCCACTCTTTACCTCCTGTCAAATCGACATCGAAAGATTTTATAACATCCGTCCCCTTATAGTTAACTACCGGTGCTGCAATACTACGTCTTTCTATAACAAGACCCTGTCTTTCATATACAAGTTCTGCCCTATCGGTCTTGATGGTAATTTCAACATCGTAAGTTCCCGGATTAGCCTCGAACCATATCACAGCATCTTTTACAGATACACTCTCGGAAGGAGTAACCTCGATGCTTGAATATGAACTCTTAGTTGTGATCTCCTGCTTTTGTATATCCTTTGTCATATCTATATAGAAAGTACCAGCAATATCTTTCTTTTCCCCTACAGCTTTAATTTCAACTGTATTGACCTTGTAATCAGCATATTTATCGGGCACCCCAGCAAAAGTCAATTTTCCAAAGCCAAATACGTGAGCAAGACTTACGGAAACATTACCAGGCACATTATACTCTTTCCATTTCGTGATAACTCTTCCTGTAGTGTCTATTAAGATAGGCTCAGATATTAATGCATTAGCCTCACTTCCCCACGATGACTGTGTCGTTTTCTGTGCGTTAGGAACTGTTACTGTACAAGAGGTTAGATTAGATGCAAATGTGAATGCAGATGCAGGACAAGCACTATAAAGAACATATCTTTTTGCTATGTCAGCTTCTACTATACTCCACAAAGTTCCCTTAAAAACAGGATTCGTTGCAGTGGCATCCTCTATCTCAAATTCTGCAGAATAACTTCCTGCCAAATCTCCATCTTTAGTTGCCACTTTAACACTTTTTTCAGGAGAGTCTTCCTTTGCAATACCAACTATTAGGGACTCATTGTTATCGAATGCAATATGGTCCTTACCGTCAAAATGAAGTTTCGTATCTTTTTGATCCACCTCGACAGATACGCCGAGATTCAGTTTTCCATCATTAGCTGAATCTACTTTTTCTAATTCATTTTTGTTACATGCGACAATAGACAGCGCTGCAACAAGCATATATAATGACTTTTTCATATTACCAGATTTTACCAATTAACATACCCTTCATCATTAATCACAATTGTACCACCATGAGTACCATATACATCACGCGCAAGAGAAACATATTGTGCAGAGTAACGCCCATCGCTGTTTCTCACCGCCTTTATCAATATGTATCCCTCCACAAAGTCACTTGGGATCTGAGCCTTCACACTCTTGGCTGCTTCGTCAACTGTAACATCAAATTCTTTCGATTCAGCAAGAATATGTGTGGTTTCATCTGCACCTACTAGCGTATAATTCAAAACAAGTGTTTTCCCTGGAATAACGCTTTGTTCATCTGCGCTGACCTTTAATGAGAAAGCTTTATCCTTTGCTATGCGAATTACGGTCTGTCCAAGAGTGAAAACATATTCCGTCTCCGTTTCTTCCATAACAAGTACAGGAGCAACAGTGCCAGAAACAGGAACCTCTTCCCAATTCTCGCCATCGAAGGATACCTTCCATTTTTCATCCTCTATTTTAAACTGAGGCGTTTCTCCCTTGGCCGGAACCTTCTGTCCATTATCCAATAGGAATTCTCCATTTACGGTCCAATACAACACGCCGTCCTCTTCCTTGACACCCACCGTCGGAGTAGTACCATCCTGCCCGTTTTTAATGGTAGCAGAAGTACCATCGCTGAAATGTATTGTATAACCATCTGACAAAGTCTCCACAGATGTTATGGTCACTGCCTTTGCAGCCGCATCGACCAACTTGCTAATTTCTTCGGCATTCTTATTAGCCTTAGCCTCGAGTTCTGCGACCTTCTTTTCCAAAGTGTCCACACGATTCTCAAGATCTTTTGTACAAGCGCAGACAGATGCTGCAACCAGTACTGTTAACAACAATTTTTTCATACTCTTTATATTTTGTAATACATTTAAAATGACAAAATAGGACGACATACATAAGTTTGGTTAGTCCAGTCCGTCTCGAATTCAATCTCCCCAGTATCATAAAGCCAAAAGACACAGACATTTCCTTCGCTATTATTATAAAGCGAAGAGGACATTATCTCACACAGATTAGAACTCCCCCTTTGACTGCTTATTGCGAAGTCTTCCTTCTCATCTGCAGGAACCTTCGACATTACAGAATTAAGTCTCTCTATAGGATTGTATGCTAATTTCAATGTCTCCTCTCGCCAATAGTATGTAATGTCACTTGCATAATCACGCATTTTCTTCAAATGCGCAGCCACTTCTCCTCCACCGAATGCAGCAAGCATATCCCACACTTGGCCAATACTTGGCACATACCATCCCGATGTACCCTCTGGAGCCGATGGCTTGAAATCAGTTGTAGTAAAATCAAATGCTGGACATTTAAGTATTTTATCTCCGGGATATGCCTTTAAAATCTCTTGGGTCCACTGATAACCATTGATATCGGCATACCACTCCGCACCTTTTGTCGTATTAGGTATATTATCAAAATTATATTCATACGAATACCTTGTCAACGGACTCTTGTCGCCATGCGCTGAGCGTATCGCCATCACAAGCCCGTGATTATATCCAGCCGACTTTTCTGTGTCGCTAATTCTTTTAGAATCAGTTTGGAACACTATTCCTATTACCGTTTTTCCCTCTTCCGGCGATGGCTTAGGATCTGCCCACTTGATAGTCAGGCCATCTTCTTCATATCCTAAAAATCCTCCATCGCTCCATGTTCCATCGCTATAGTAATAATCCCCTAATTTCACATCCTCCACCGGCTTTACTTTAGCTTTGACTACAATAGAGCATTTTGCCTTCAACCCGGCGCACTCTACAGAAAGAACTGCGCTACCTGCTTTTAGGCCAATTACTTTTGCCGCAGTTACATTGTCATCCTCCTTAGCATCTATAACTTCGTAACTTATTACACCCTCTCCTCCATTTACGCTCCATCTCATACTCCTTACCGTTACATTTTCAGGAAGAACAGTAGCCGTTACAATAAATGTTTCTCCTTCCGTGATTTCTTGAGAAAGAATGTCAAGAGTCAAAGATTCTCCTTTCACTTCATGTACATTCACAGTGCACTGAGCCTTTACCTCTCCTATAGAGGCCGTAATAACTGCCGATCCTTCTGAAAGACCTGTAACCATACCTCTATTAACCACAGCAACCGTCTCATTACTAGAATTCCACTCTACTACGGGAGATGTGGCATTTGAAGGCTCGATACTTACTTTAAAGGTGTAAGTGGCATTCACATCCAAATCTAATTCACTCACATCTAAAACCACCTTTTCTACATCAACCGGTACGACTGTCACAACACACTCCACCAATTTATCTTCCAAAACAGCGACTATTGTAGAAGTTCCGAGAGATAGCCCCTGCAAGGTTAAAGTCACACCCTCCTTTCCCACGACAGACTCAACTATGCTGACGACTTTTTCATCCGTGCTTGTAACTTCCACCTGTTCAGACTTACTTACAGGTTTAACGTTTAAAGCCAAGTCGAGCTTACCATCTATCGGAATACTCAACTCTTCAGTTACAAATTGTAACCGAACCTCCATTTCTTCTTCTTTTGTAGGATTATTAACCTCCCCACACGCTGCTAAAAGCAAAATGGCCAACATTGGCCAAACCACCTTATAAAACTTCATATATTTAATTGTTTAATATCTAATAATCAATCGATAATACACTAAATAATAAATCGTAACTCACACGACTAAGAGTGCAAGTTACGATTTATAAGCAAAAAAACAAAAGAATTTTTAAAAAATTTACATATGCGATTCGAATCGCTTTACCGCGAGTTCCTCATATTTAGTTCCCGGACGACCATAATTAGCATAAGGATAAATCGAAATACCGCCACGAGGTGTAAACAATCCCGTTACTTCTATGTACTTCGGGTCCATAAGCTTAATCAAGTCTTTCATAATGATGTTCACACAATCCTCGTGAAAATCACCATGATTTCTAAAGCTAAATAAATAAAGTTTCAAACTTTTACTCTCAACCATGCGAACATCTGGAATATAACTGATTCTGATTTCAGCAAAATCCGGCTGCCCTGTTATTGGGCAAAGCGAAGTAAACTCCGGGCAATTAAATCTTACCCAATAATCATTATCTTGATGTTTGTTTTCAAATGTTTCTAACACCTCCGGGGCATAATCATCCCTATACTCAGTCTTTCTTCCAAGTGCAGATAGCCCCTCTAAAGCTCTATTACTCATTACTATATATCTTTAATTTTAAAAGGATTATATGAGATGCCTTCATCGTATACATCCACGTCTTCTTTCTTCTTTAAATACTTGACGAATGAAGCTGTTACTGGAAGTATTATTATCTCATAAAGTGTTTTTGCACAGACTTGCGTCAACATCATCGATGGAATTAAATGCGGACTCACGATACCCCCAAGCGCTATTGGGAAAAAAATACAAGAATCCAAAAATTCCCCACCAACAGAAGACAGAATGGCACGCAATGCGAATCCCTTTCCTTTTGTCCCGACCTTCATTTTGCTCATGATAAACGCATTGAAATTAGACCCGAAGACAAAAGCCAAAAGAGACGCTATCGTAGTGCGAGGAACCATAAAAAATAGAGAATTAAAACTACGAGCCACCTCTTTACTTCCTTGCTCAATAGGTTCAGGAAGAAGGCATACTAGTGTGGACATCAATGCGACGAAAGCGCTCATCGCAAATGCTATCCAAATTACAAGCCTCGATTTACGATAACCATAAACCTCAGTCAAGCAATCATTAATAATATACGATACCGGAAAAAGAATAACTGCACCCGGTAACTGCAACGATGTATGGCCAATTTGCCATACTCTTGGAACAAAAAAGTTCGAAGTGATGAGGCAGACGACAAACAGAACCGCCAACACCAAAAATCTGGTACTGAATTTTGACATTTTCTTGTTTTTTAGTAACTTGAAGAAAATAAGTTGCGTTAGATTAGCATTATATTTTCGAGGATAGATTTCTTTTCGAAAAAGGAGTGTGCCGGTGGCACATAACTGATGAGAAAAGGAATATAGACCAAAAAGATTTACTAAGATGATGCAGGTTATTTTTTGAAAGTTACTTAAAAGTGGTTTCAAGAACACAGGACCCACTCCGTCAACGAGTGGGACCCTATATTTTATACTTCTAAAGATGTATTGAACTCTCTTAAGAATCTTAAATCATTTTCAAAATAATGGCGCAAGTCATTAACCTGCCATTTTAGCATAGCTATGCGCTCTAACCCCATTCCGAAGGCAAATCCACTATACTTTTTACTATCTATCCCAGAGGCCTCTAGAACATTTGGATCTACCATTCCGCAGCCTAATATCTCAAGCCACCCTGTGCCTTTGCACACATTACAGCCTTTCCCGTGACAAATATTACAACTAACATCCACCTCGGCCGAAGGCTCTGTAAATGGGAAATAACTTGGACGCATACGAATCTGGCTTTGAGGACCAAACATCTCTCTTGCGAAAAGTAAGATAGCTTGTTTTAAATCCGCAAAGGTCACATTTTCATCGATATACAAGCCTTCCACTTGATGGAAGATACAATGGGCACGTGCACTGATAGCCTCGTTTCTAAAAACTCTGCCCGGACAAACTACCCTTATAGGCAAAGGCATAGTCTCCATAGCTCGAACTTGCACACTTGACGTATGTGTCCTTAACAATAGTGGATTAAGATGTCCTGCGGAAATAAAGAAAGTATCTTGCATATCTCGTGCTGGATGATTAGCAGGGAAATTAAGAGCCTCAAAAACATGATAATCATCCTCTATTTCAGGGCCCTCTGCGACATCGTAACCGAATTTACGAAAGATACTTACTATCTCTTCCCTTACCATACTCACTGGATGACGCGATCCTAAATCCATATAGTCTCCCGGCATAGAGAGGTCTTGCGTGGAATCTAATGTTCCGGATACCTCCTCTAAGGATGCCTTCATCTCCTCAATCTTTGCGATGGCGGCTTGTTTTAACTCATTAAGCGGTTTTCCGAATTCTCTTTTCGAGTCTTTATCCACATTACGAAACTCTTCAAAAAGAGCCGTTATTTCTCCTTTCTTTCCAAGATAGCGAACTCTTGCCTCTTCCACTTTTTTTATGGAATTACACTTAAGCTGTTTAAGTTCGGCTATAATCCTGTCTATATCTTCCTGCTTCATATACGTTATTACTTCTTGTTTCTTTTTTCTTCCCTTTTATCCCGCGCTTTCTTTTCCCGCGCAGCTCCTTGTTTAAGATATTTATTCCACTGTTCTTCGTTAAGAATCTTATGGATAGAGTTATATATTTGCTCATTCCACTTATCCTGAACTTTTTGATATATTGTGGAATTTTCCACTTTCGCCTTACTTTTTTCTTCAAGTTCGGCCATCATAGCACTGTAATCGTGTGTTAGTATGGAATCCATATAGAATACTTGCCAATATTCAAGCTCAAGTGTCTTTTCATACCTCTCTAGCGTTTTATCTATGTTCTCCCGAAGCATTTTATCTTTATCCTGAGGAGTTTCCTGCGCCATTGCTCCTATTGAAATAGATAAAGCCACTATCAAATAACACAACTTCATCACTTTATTATTTCTTTGAGAATACCGAATTATCATCCTTTATTACAATAAGAAACACCCAAACCTATTTCTTATTCCCTTTATGTTTTTAAATTTGCAATACAAAATCGTACAAAATTAAAAAATTATACATAAAATGAAAAAGGTTCTTGCTACTTTAATGTGTTTCACTCTACTATTTAACCTAGATGTTAAGGCTTGCACCAATGTTATTATAACACGTGGGGCTAGTGCCGATGGCTCTGTGATGATTTCCTATGCCGCTGATTCTCATTGGCTCTATGGGGAATTATATTTTCATAAAGCGGCACGTTTCAAAGCCGGCAGCACACGGCAAATCATCGAATGGGATACTTACAAGCCTTTAGGCTACATTCCAGAAGTAGAAAATACCCTCCAGACTATGGGCAATATGAACGAGCACCAGCTCATAATCGCCGAGACTACCTGGGGTGGAAGAGAAAGCCAAGTCAATCGCGATGGCATAATGGATTATGGTTCTTTGATTTACACCACGCTGCAAAGAGCCAGCACTGCCAGACAGGCCATAGAATGCATAGTTGAATTGGCCAATTCCTATGGCTACCCTTCCGAAGGGGAAACCTTTTCAATAGCAGACCCTAACGAAGCATGGATAATGGAACTTGTGGGAAAGGGGGAACAAAAAGGAATTGTTTGGGTAGCAAGGCGCATCCCTGACGGATACATTTGCGCACATGCGAATCAAGCAAGAATTGGCCAATTTCCCCTAAACGATCCTGAAAATTGCCTTTACGCCCCAGATGTAATCAGCTATGCACGAGATATGGGATGGTTCAATGGCAAGGATGAAGATTTTAACTTTAGGCATGCCTACAACCCTATGGATTTCGGTGCTGCTCGTGGATGTGAGGCAAGAGCCTGGGCTGCTTTCAATATATTATGCGATGGTAATTTCACTTACATAAATAGCGATGGTGAAGAAATCACCGAAAGTGCCAATAATTACCTCGACCATGTTATGGGATATGACCTGTCTAATGAAATGCCACTATTTGTCAAGCCGGAAAGGAAAATAACAGTAAAGAACGTGGCGGATATAATGCGTGACCACTACGAGAACACTCCTATGGATATGCGAAACGACGTAGGTGCCGGAGGAAATGCTCTTCCTTACCGATGGAGGCCTATGTATTTCGATGTTGACGGGAAAACCTACTTAAACGAACGTGCCATAGCCACTCAACAAACCGGGTTCTGGTTCGTAGCCCAGGCGCGTGGGTATCTTCCTCGTGAAGTTGGGGCCCTTCTATGGTTCGGTTGCGACGATGCCGCCACCTCTTATCTGACTCCGTGTTACGTAAATTCTTCTAAAGTCCCTCACTGCTTCGAAGTGGGAAATGGTGATCTTCTTACATATTCGGAAACATCAGCCTTCTGGGCTTGCAATAGAGTAGCACAGGCGTGTTACAAGATGTATAATCAGATGGAACCAGTGGTTAGAGAACAAATCGATGAGTGGGAACATTATCAGATGGAACAAGCCGTTCCTCAGATGGATGAGAGACTCTGCTCGCTTATAGAAAAAGGACGTCATAAAAAGGCCATCAGGGAAATGACTTCATTCACCATTTCAACTGCCGAGGAGATTTTCAATAAATGGGTTCTTTTAGATAAGTTACTGCTTGTTAAATTCATAGATGGAAACATTAAAGCACAAAATCCTGATGGCTCATTTAAACACAGCGAATACCATAAAGGTACTCCTGAGGACTTGTCGCAACCGGGCTACACCGAGCACTTTAAAGAGTGTATAGTAAAGGACCATGGGCAAGCGTTAGAAGTAAAATAATTATTTTTTCTATATTTGCCACGTACAAACTCTAAACCTTAATAAAATGAACTTATTATTTAACGAGATTTGTGGCAAATACACAATTCCTCAAGAAACTAAGGCTGCAGGGATTTACCCCTACTACAAGCCTATCTCTTCAGGCCAGGACCCGGTTGTCAAAATGGCCGATGGTAGAGAAGTACTAATGTTCGGATCAAACTCCTATCTTGGACTATCCGACGATCCCCGACTAAAAGAAGCTGCAATTGAAGCCATCAAAAAATATGGTACAAGCTGCTCTGGTAGTCGTTTTCTAAATGGAACGCTTGACATCCACGAAACCCTGGAACATAGACTCGCCGAATTTGTGGGAAAAGAAAGCGCTGTTACCTTCAGTACTGGTTTTCAAGTAAACCTGGGTGTTGTAAGTGCATTGGGATTCAGAGGTGGATACATTCTGCTTGATGAAACCGATCATGCTTGCATTATCGATGGCAGTCGTTTAAGCTGGAGTACCGTGTACAAATTCAAGCATAACGACATGTCCTCCCTTGAAAAGAAACTTAGCGTGTGCGAGCCTGATGCACCTAAGTTAATAGTCGTAGATGGTGTATATTCCATGCTAGGCGATTTATGTCCTCTTCCTAAGATATGCGAATTGGCCGAGAAATATAATGCCGCTGTCATGATCGATGATGCCCACGGGCTAGGTGTTTTCGGTAAAAATGGGGCTGGAACGGCCAATTATTTCGGGCTAACGGACAAAGTCGATCTTATTATGGGTACCTTCTCTAAAAGTTTCGGTTCATTGGGTGGTTTCATAGCAGGTAGCGAAGTTATTATCAATTATCTAAAGCATAATGCCCGTTCGCTTATTTTTAGCGCTTCTATGACTCCGGCCGCCGTTGCCGCCGCATCGAAAGCTCTTGATATTATGCAGACTGAGCCTCAAAGGATAGAACACCTGTGGGATATAACACGCTACGCATGGAAAAGATTTAGAGAGAGCGGGTTCGACATCAACGCCACTCAATCACCAATCATACCTCTTATGGTCAGGGATACAAAAAAGGCTATGGCTATCGTTACATTGGCATACAATGAGGGGCTATTCGTAACTCCAGTAATAGCACCTGCCGTACCGGAGCGCGATGTGCTGATAAGATTTGCCCTTATGGCTACTCATACAAAGGAGCAGATAGATATAGCAGTAGAAAAACTTACCGCAATATTCAAGCAACAAGGTATAATCTAATTATGGTTATCTTCATTACTGGAATAACGTCCGGATTCGGATACGCTATGGCTAAAGCACTAAGTGCCGATGGTCATAGCGTATATGGTACTCATCGTAAAGACACCGAGGAATTACCCGGAGTCCATTACATTAAAGCCGACTCGACCATAGAGCAAGATGTAGAATCGGCTGTAAAACAAGTTATGGATGCGCAGGGACGCATCGATGTCTTTATTAACAATGCCGGAATGGGAATCGGGGGCCCCTTGGAATTCTGCTCCATAGAGGACTGCCAGAGGCAGATGGATGTAAACTTTATGGGTATGGTGCGCTATATGCACCAAATCATCCCTATAATGAGAAAGCAAGGTCATGGTCACATAATCTGCATAAGCAGTATAGGCGGACTGATTGGCCTTCCCTATCAAGGGATGTATAGCGCTTCTAAATTTGCCATAGAGGGTTATTGTGAAGCGCTGCGCCTGGAAGTAAGTGGATTTGGGATAAAAGTTACCACTATAGAACCCGGTGATTTCTCTACCTCCTTTACTGCATCTAGGAAAAGTGTGGCCTCACTGGAAGTTTCCAAGGCTTACCCATCTTATGCACAATCACTGAAAAGCATTGAAAAAGATGAAACATCGGGGCTTAAGCCTGAATACTTGGCTGAGAAGATTCGTCGCATTATTCGGTCATCTCATCCTGCTTATCACTATGTAGTGGCTAGTTTCTTACAAAGATTATCTATATTCGCAAAGGTGGTTTTACCGCCTAGGCTTTTTGCCAAAATAATGAAACTATACTACAAGTTATAACTATTATTATGCAAGTCACTTTCAAAATAGAATACCGCACCATCTGGGGCGAGAGCATTTCGCTTAGTATAAAAGGAGAGAAATACCCTATGAATTGGACAGAGGGCAACATCTGGAGCCTCACTCTGGATGGTCTTAAAGCCACTGATCTTAATGAATATGGTTATCTGCTTATCTACGATGGGCTTATCACCCGTATGGAATGGGATAAACACCATACTAAACTAGATGGCAGGCTTAAAAGCGCAGAGGTGGTCGATCATTGGATTGACTGCCCTATCCCCGGTTGCCCGTTCCCGATGAAGCATAGCGCCGAGAAATTTGACCGCGCCGGATTTAGAGGGGCTGGTGTCGTTATTCCTATTTTTTCTCTTCGTAGCCCTAGGGATTTCGGTATCGGCGAATTTCGTGACCTGCATGCACTTGTCGATTGGGCTTCGGCTACTGGCCAATCAATAATCCAAATCCTCCCCATCAACGATACTACACGCCGTGGGGAATGGAAGGATTCGTATCCGTATAGTCCTATAAGTAGTTTTGCGCTGCATCCTCTTTACCTCCACCTTCAAGATGTCGGTATAAAGGAGACAGCCACCTTTAAAAAGCTTCAAGGCGAATTGAACGCTCTTCCAGATGTGGATTATCCTCGAGTATTCAAAGAAAAAACTGCTCTTATACGTAAAGCCTATGACACTCGCGGACAAAAGGATCTACAAAGTAAATCCTACCTTAAATTCTATAAAGACAATGCATTCTGGCTAGACGAATACTCGCAGTTCTGTGCGCAGCGCGACTCGAACGAAGCTGATTACCATCGCTGGATTCAATACCACCTCGATAAACAACTAAGCGAGGAAGTTGCCTATGCGCGTTCAAAAGGCATCTCACTTAAAGGCGACCTTCCTATAGGAGTAAGTGCGGATAGTGCAGATGCACATTTCCACCCGGAACTTTTTAATCTTGATTCTTGTGCAGGTGCTCCGCCAGACTATTTTTCTAAAGACGGACAGAACTGGGGATTCCCTACATATAACTGGGATGAAATGGCAAAGGACGGCTACGCGTGGTGGAAAAAGCGTCTAAAGAAAATGAGCGAGTATTTCGATGCATTTAGGATAGATCACATTCTTGGATTTTTCAGAATATGGGAGATTCCTATCAAGTACAAGAGCGGTCTTATGGGGCATTTTAACCCTGCCATGCCATATAGTAAGGAAGACATTTATCGTATGGGATTGCCTTTAGAGGGTCTGTTCCTCGAAGATCCACGCCACGAAGGGTGCTATCAGCCGATGATTACGCCTGATACTTCGCATCTTGACAATTGGCAAAAAGATCGATTCAACGCCCTATACACCGACTTCTTCTACCACAGACACAACGATTTCTGGAGAAGAAACGCTGAGCATAAACTGCCAGAACTTCTAAGTGCAAGTGGTATGCTCGCTTGTGGAGAAGATTTGGGTATGGTTCCGGACTGCGTGCCGGGAGTGATGGATCATTGGAAAATTCTGTCGCTAGAAATGACACAAATGGATAAGGGTCACGCTTGGCCATACCTTAGCGTGTGCGCGACATCAAGTCACGATATGGCAAATCTGCGCTTGCAAAATGCCGAAGCAGGAAAAGGTGATATGCCTGGCTGGGAAGTAAGGAGAATACTATGGGAACACCTCAGTTCTTGCTGCATGCTAGCCATATTCCCTATCCAGGACTGGATAGCGATAGATGAGAATTTGCGCAGAAAAGACTTTGAAAATGAAAGAATTAACGATCCTGCAGATCCTAACAATCACTGGAAATACCGTCTGCACCTTAATGTAGAGGATCTTCTATCTGACAAGGCCTCCGACCTGAGAGTGCAGATCGAAGGCCTCATAAAGGATAGTTCTCGATATAATTAGTCCTTAGCTATACTCTCACGCATATCCGTGTCTGCTTGGACATTTTTCATACGATAGTAATCCATAACCCCGAGATTTCCGTTTCGGAAGGCTTCTGCCATAGCTAACGGCACCTGAGACTCTGCCTCTATAACGGCAGCACGAGCCTCTTGTGCTTTAGCCTTCATTTCTTGCTCAAGAGCCACTGCCATTGCCCTACGCTCTTCTGCACGCGCCTGCGCTATATTCTTGTCGGCTTCTGCTTGATCCATCTGCAAAACAGCGCCAATGTTCTTACCGACATCGATATCCGCTATATCAATTGACAGGATCTCAAAGGCTGTCCCTGCATCCAAACCTTTACCGAGCACCAATTTTGAAATGGTATCAGGATTTTCAAGTACTGCCTTGTGACTATCGGCAGAGCCTATGGAAGAAACTATTCCCTCACCTACGCGGGCAAGCACCGTCTCTTCTCCAGCACCTCCCACGAGCTGTTTAATATTGGCACGCACGGTGACCCTTGCCTTGCAAATCAACTGTATTCCATCTTTTGCCACTGCCGTTACCGGCGGAGTGTTTATCACTTTAGGATTTACCGACATTTGTACGGCTTCAAATACATTTCTTCCGGCCAAATCTATGGCTGCAGCCATTTTAAAATCAAGAGGAATATTGGCCTTGGCCGCAGATATTAACGCCATAACCACACGGCCGACATTTCCCTTGGCAAGGTAATGTGCCTCAAGTTCATTGGCATTCAACTTAAGTCCAGCTTTAGTGCCGGTGATCATAGCTACTACGATAGTATTAGGATTTACCCCTCTCCATCGCATTAAAACCAAATGTAATAGTGAGATTCGCACGCCGGAGAGTAGCGCCTGAAACCACATTCCGACAGGGAAAAACCACAGGAGAATAACGAGAGCGACCAGAATGACCGCTACCCAGATGATAATTTGAGTCATAATGAATTAGTTATTAATTGGCCTTACAAATATTTGATTATTATCTATTCTCACAACTTCCACCTCCACCGAAGGATCTATTAGGGTACCATCATAGGAGCGAACCTCGCACGTAATTTCACGAAAGCGCGCAGTGCCCACAGGAGCGATCCTGGTTATAGTCTTGCCCCTTTGGCCTTCGTGTACATTCTTACTGTCGTCCTCCACAGAAGCGTCGATTGAGTCCTTCAGTTCAAACCTCTTCCATGTCCTGGCCTTTAACATAATGATCAGCATCAAGACAACAATCACAATGTCAACTGCTGTTACGATCGTACCTATCCGGCTGCCCATTTGGTTAAAGGCATATACAGAAGATGCTACCAGCGAAGCAAGGCCTAGAATTCCGGCAACTCCAAGTCCCGGAATAATAAGGAACTCGGCAAGTATGGCTATGATTCCAAATAGGATAAGAGTAATGATAATGAGTGTAGGTGTCATTTTATATATGTGATTTTAATAGGTTTACCAATATTCCTCTTTAAAAAGATAAATGAGCCTTCTACCCCTGCAACTTCTCTGTCCACTTCGGCACTTATAGAGCGCGTCTGAATGTTGTTCCTGAAAATATACTCTTCGACCTGAGCCTTAGCCTCCGTCAGATTTTCAAGTTCCTCTTGATATGAAATTCTTTCTTCTTCCGTGCAGTTGCGCATCGCGGATAACAATTCCCTTTCTTCTTCTATTATATTTTGATATTTTTCCGCCCAAGGATCCACCTTTTTAACGTGATATGCCACCAACGAACCATTTTCAGCATTCGGATTCAATTTCGAGACATTCTGACGCTCTGAAGGAGTGAGTATCTTCTCCATAGGATAATGGTCTTTTTTCTCAATCACATATACATACACACTGTCTTTTGAGCAAAAACGATTGGATGCAAATATGTTATACAATCCGTCATCGGTTTCCATAAATAAAAAATCGTCGCCGGAAGAGGAATAAGGAAAACCCACATTATATGGCTCTTTCCACTCTCCCAGACTCTCATCCCACTCTCGGCAGAATAAATCATATCCGCCGAATCCTCCTAACGAGTCTGTGGAGAAATACATTTTATTCTCTATCGTCATAGGGAAAAGACAGTTCTTATTATCTTCGTCGGCGCTTATAAACAATTGATCAGCCTCTGATGGATAATAAATAACATCATTACTCCCCTCTATGGGCCTAAATGAATAATCAGGAAGTGGGTAATAGAGAAAAAAGTCCTTTCTTGAAAAACGAGCCCGTGCTACTACATCTAATATAGGAACTTCTATGGTTTGTGCCTGAGCACTATCACATATAGCCTTTTCTTCTTCAATATGTATTACCTGCAAGGAATCGCTTGCAATACGACTAGCTAACGCATAACACGAATCGGCCTGTTCGTATTCGTATAACGACATCATCCGACGCGCACTTTTCAAAAGGCTCTCTACATCCTGTGCGCCCATTCGAATGGCGATGGCTGCATAGAAGACGATTAATATTGATATTACAATGCCTCTTTTCAATTTCTTTCCTTACAAAATCACAACTCTACAAAAGTAATAAATATGACGGATTAGTCCTTTATTTATGGGAAAAAATTTGTAAATTTGCGGGCTTATATGGTTTTTTGAATTAAAAATAAATTATAAAACATAAAACATTATGCAAAGTAAAGGCGCAATTAGATTTGTTACCATCGTACTTGCACTGGCCTGCATCTATCAGCTTTCTTTCACGGCAGTAACCGCCATTATAGAAAAGAACGCGAAAACTTATGCAGAGACTAAGGCCGAAGCTTTCGATGTAAGCCGCTTCCCTGTTGAAGATCAGGCTTATCTCAAAGACTCTGTCGAGAAGTACGAAAGTAGATGGTACACAGATTCCATCTCAACCGAAAAGGTATTTTTCGGACTAACCTACAAAGACGTTAAAGCTAAAGAAATCAGCCTCGGTCTGGACTTGAAGGGCGGTATGAACGTTATGCTTCAGGTTCAACTCGAAGATTTGGTTAAGGCTCTTGCTAACAATAGTCAAGATCCTACCTTCTTGAAAGCTATGGCTATAGCTAAAGAAAGGAATGTAACCGAGCACGGAGATTTCATTACCATCTTTGAAAATGTATGGAAAGAAGTCGGTGGAGGAAAGAGACTTGCACAGATATTCGGAGCCTACGAAATGCGTGACCGCATTAAGCCTGAAAGCACAGACGAGCAAGTAATCGCTGTAATAAGGGAAGACGCAGATGCTGCAATAGCTAACTCTTTCAATGTGTTACGTAACCGTATCGATCGTTTCGGTGTAGCTTCTCCTTCTATCCAGAGGCTTGGAAATACTGGACGCATCCTCGTGGAACTCCCTGGTGTAAAAGAGCCAGAGCGTGTACGCAAGCTCCTTCAAGGAACTGCATCTCTCGAATTCTGGACCACCTACGAAAATAGCGAGATCTATCCATTCCTTGTGGAAGCAAATCAATCCCTCGTGGAAATGGAAGAAACTGAAGAGCCTTCGAATCCAGCCACACAATCAGTTCTGGAGAGCGAAATCAAAGCACAGAACGAAAGTGCCGAACTAGAAAATTATAAAAAAGCTAACCCACTATTTGCCGTACTTCAACCTTCAAATAGCCAAAGGGGCGCTTGCATAGGATATGCTAACGCAGCGGACACCTCTAAGGTCAATGCTATGCTAAAAAGTACTAAGGACCTTTTCCCTGCAGAGTTTAGGCCTATGTGGTCTGTTAAGCCGGCAAGCGGAATGGGAGCAGACAACATTTTCGAGTTAGTAGCGATAAAGGCATCTTCTCGCGATGGTAAAGCTCCTCTGGACGGAAGTGCAGTTACCGATGCACACGTTTCATATGATTCGCAACGTGGAGGAAACCCTACAGTTTCTATGTCTATGAATGCTGAAGGAGCCAATACTTGGGCAAGGCTTACAAAAGATAATATTGGCAAGCAAATAGCCATCGTCCTTGATGGTACCGTATATTCTTACCCTGTAGTAAATACAGAGATTACAGGCGGTAACTCAGAAATTAGCGGACAATTCGATATCGAAGAAGCTACTGACCTTACCAATGTGCTTAAATCCGGTAAACTTCCTGCCCCTGCAACTATCGTTCAAGAACAGGTGGTAGGTCCTTCTCTTGGTGCAGAATCTATCCGTTCAGGATTGATTTCCTTCATCATCGCCTTCCTGCTCGTGCTCCTCTACATGATTTTGTTCTATCGTGGAGCCGGTGTTGCTGCCGATATCGCTCTTCTTACTAACGTTTTGTTCCTTTTCGGAACACTTGCAGCGTTCGGAGCTACCCTTACACTTCCTGGTATCGCAGGTTTGGTCTTGACACTGGGTATGGCCGTAGATGCCAATGTGATTATTTATGAGCGTATTAAGGAAGAGTTAAAGTCAGGTAAAGGACTTAGCAAGGCTGTTACAGATGGATATAAGAATGCATACTCTGCCATCATTGATGGTCAGGTTACGACTCTTCTTACAGGTATCGTTCTTGCCGTCTTCGGGTCTGGTCCTATCAAAGGTTTTGCCACCACACTTATCATCGGTATCATAACCTCCGTAGTAACCTCTATTTTCGTTACACGTATCATCTTTGACGATCGCCTTAATAAAGGAAAGAATATCACCTTCGAGAACAAGTTCACTGCTAACTTCCTGAAAAACACTCATGTTGACTTCTTGGGAGCTCGCAAATACTCATACATTATCTCCGGTATCTTGATTCTTGTTTCTATCGGAAGTATGATTTTCAAGGGATTCACCTATGGTGTCGATTTCACTGGAGGTAGAACTTATGTTGTGCGTTTCGATAAGCCAGTTTCTGCAGAAGAAGTGCGTAATGCTACCTTAACAATATTCAATGAAGCTGCAGCTGCAGACGAGAACATAAAGAGTTCTTCCGTTGAAGTAAAACAATATGGTGGAGATAGCCAGATGAAGATCACCACTTCATACAAGTATGAGGATGAATCTACTGCAGTAGATAAAGAAATAGAGGGCATGCTTTATACAGCACTGCACGGCTTCTTCTCAGAGGATTTGACTCTTGATCAATTCACATCTACACTTGAGAATCCTAATGGTATCATCAGTTCCGACAAGGTAGGTGCAGCTATAGCTAATGATATAAAACGTAACGCCATCATCTCAGTTATCATAGCTCTTCTAGTAATCTTTGCTTACATAGCGTGGAGATTCAAGGGCTGGACTTGGGGATTAGGTGGTGTGGTTTCACTAGCACACACATCTATCATCGTGATAGGTTTCTTCTCACTTTTCTCTGGTATACTGCCTTTCAACCTGGATGTCGACCAGACATTTATCGCAGCTATTCTAACCATTATTGGTTACGCAATTAACGATAACGTGGTCATCTTCGACCGTATCCGTGAGAACCTTTCTCTTCACCCTAATGCAGACTTTAAAACTACAGTAAATCAAGCTATCAACGCTACACTTACTCGTACAGTGAACACCTCTGTTAGTACCTTGCTGCCTATGTTGGCTATTGCTATTTTCGGTGGAGAAAGCATTAGAGGTCTTTCAGTAGCGCTCTGCATAGGTATCTGCATAGGAACCTACGCATCTATTATGATAGGTACTCCTATTATGACTGATTGCACATTGGCAGAAGCAAAGAAAAAGGCTATAAAGAAATAGTTAAGACTTAAACCGTTTATTTGAAGCCGGCTATGTTTTAGTCGGCTTCATTTTTATAGTTTAGACCCAATGATTTTAAAGAATAAATGAAATCCGAATTAACTCTTACATGATACTTCTTGGAGGCAAGTTCTATCTTCCATCCTGTCTTAGCATCACACAAAAGTATAATCAAAGGTGTATTGCCTTTATTGGCCCGCAGGAGTTTAACGAGTTCCGCACGAAATGCCGGCGTTATCTGTTCGGAATTTACTTCTACTTTAAAGGATTTAAGTTTAGTTTCACTCACATTCCCTAAAGCCATGACATCGGAGACGACAAACTTATAATTAGGCTTTACTGCTGGTTTCCCATCTAAAGGTTTAGGAACAAATCCGGGGCGGATTTCGCCCATTATATACACGTCAGATTTCTCCATCAACTTCGGGCGTAATCTATCCACATCCTTTCCGTAAAATACGAATTCAGTATGCCCTGAGAAGTCCTCCAATACTACCTTCAAAGTAGGATTTCCATTACGACTTACCCCTAGTATTGAGGAATTGACCACTCCCCCTATATTCACTTTCATACCCGTCTGTTTAGACGTGCATTCATCTACCAGAGACTGAAGCTGGGTAACTTCACAAGTAGTGAAATTGTTAAGTTCAAATTCATATCTGTCAAGAGGATGCGATGAAAGGTACATTCCTACCAATTCCTTTTCTCTTACTAAAAGGTCTTCCTTGTTTTCATCACCTATCAATTCCGGCATAATAGGGCGTACCGGTTTAAGTTCCGCCACATCGCCAAACAAAGACACTGACTTATCCATAAGATCGTTCTTGTAGCGCTCCGAATATGCAATTAGGTTATCCATAAAGGAATTTCCCCCTTCTGCCGGGGCAAAAAATTGACTCCTTTTATAACCGAACGAATCGAATGCACCTGAATAAACTAAAGCCTCCATTGACTTTTTGTTTAACGATGCATTGTTTCTTGGATCCTTGACATTATATTCTGCCATCCTCTCCACAAAATCCCATACGTCGGAAAACAGGCCATTCTGACGAACTTTGATTATAGCATCGGTGATATTGGCCCCAAACCCCTTTATGCCCCCGAAGCCGAAGCGTATTTCGCCTTTATGGTTCACCTTAAAGGTATTGCTGGATTCATTAATATCAGGATTCAATACCGGAATTTTATGCATCTTGCAATCCGCCATAATCTTCTTGATTTCATCCATCTTCGATAGATTACAAGAGAGATTGGCAGCTAAAAACTCTGCGGTATAATGACATTTCAGCCATCCTGTCTGATAACTTACCCATGCATAGCAGGTCGCATGCGACTTATTGAAAGCATACGAAGCGAACTTCTCCCAGTCCTTCCATATCTTGTCCAAAATCTTTTCAGGGTGACCATTGGCCATACCGCCTTCCATGAACTTATCCTTCAAAGACATTAAGGTATCAATCAACTTTTTACCCATGGCTTTACGTAGAGTATCCGCTTGACCCTTGGTAAAACCGGCCAATTTCTGCGAAAGCAACATGACCTGCTCTTGATACACTGTGATTCCGTATGTATCAAATAGATACTCTTCCATTTCAGGAAGATCATATTCTATAGGCTTTATTCCTAACTTCCTGTCTATAAAGTCAGGAATATAATCCATAGGCCCAGGACGATATAGCGCATTCATAGCTATAAGATCTTCAAAACGCTCCGGATGGAGTTTTTGAAGATAATTTTTCATTCCTTGAGATTCGAATTGGAATACTACCGTTGTATCTCCTCTACCATAAAGTTCATAAGTAGCCTTATCGTCAATAGGAATTGCTTCTATATCTATTTCGCGCCCATAACGGTCTTTTATATTATTTAAAGTTTCATGTATAATGGACAAAGTATTGAGACCAAGGAAGTCCATCTTCAGCATCCCTACCGACTCGATATAATGCCCGTCGTATTGCGAGGTCCACACATCCTGCCCTGTTTCCTTGTCTTTGGATAGGCATATTGGCATGTGCTCGGTAAGGGCAGACGGGCCAATTATCGTAGCACACGCATGCTGCCCTACTTGGCGGATGCATCCTTCTAGTGCCTTGGCATATTTTAAGACCTCTTTATTAATCTCTGTACCATTTTCCAGTTCGTTTTTAAATTCGGGGACTAATCGAAAACAGTTTTCGAGATTAATCTTAACGTCCGTATCCTCTTTACCTACTTGGAAAGTGCGCTTAACACCATCTACTTCCTTCTCTATTACCTTAAACCCGGGTTTTAACTCGTCTAGTTTAGGATTGAAAGGGTATTCCTTTTCCTTTTTTTCGGAGAGCCTATCAGGGACCATATTTGAAAGTCGGTTGCTCTCGTCTATACTTAAATTACTTATGCGAGCTACATCCTTTATAGCGCTTTTCGCCGCCATGGTACCGAATGTGATAACCCTTGACACGTGATTAGAGCCATAAGTCTTTTCAACATATTCGTGGGCCGCTGTTAGGTTTTCAAAATCCACATCTATATCTGGCATATTGACACGATCCGGATTCAAAAAACGCTCGAACAGGAGTTGATATTTAATAGGGTCAAGGTTTGTTATTCCTAAGCAATACGCTACGACAGAACCCGCAGCCGAACCTCTTCCGGGCCCGACCAAATAACCCATTTTACGACTGGCGCTTATATAATCCTGGACTATAAGAAAATAGTCAGGAAAGCCCATTTTAGAGATAGTCTTAAGTTCAAAATCTATCCTCGCTCTTTGCTCTTCATTCAGCTGAGCCCCATATCTGCGATGAGCTCCTTCGTATGTCAATTGGCATAAATAAGCCACAGAATTAAAAAACTCCTGCCCACGGCCTTCTACTCTGCCTGCATCTATAACCTCCTTATAGTGTTCCAAATGTTCATCTATTCCTTTCATAAAAGCAGGGTCTATCTTGTATTTCGGAAGCACTGGTGATCGCTCTATCTTATAGGATTCCACCTTTGAAGCCACCTCTAAGGTGTTATCCAAAGCTTCCGGATGTTCAGAGAACAGTTCCTCCATCTGAGCACGGCTCTTCAAAAATTCTTGCTGGGTATACCGAAGACGCGTAGGATCGTCAATATTGGCATTAGTCGTTAAGCATATAAGTCTGTCATGCACTGGACCATCTTCTTCGCGTAAAAAATGCACGTCGTTTGTAGCGATGACTTTCACGCCCATTTCATTGGCCAATCGGAACACTTCATCACTTACCTTTTTCTGATTATAATATGTGTCAAGACTCAAGCCTGGGACTTCCGTCTTATGCAGCATAACCTCTAGGTAATAATCCTCCCCGAAGACACTTTTATGCCAGTTAATAGCTTCTCTTGCAGCATCCAGATCATCAGCCATAATATCTTGAGCTATTTCTCCTGCAAGACATGCCGATGAACAAATTAGATTATCGTGATATTTTTCGATAACCTCGTGACTTACCCTCGGCTTATAGTAGAATCCTTCTATGTGACTGGTAGACACTATCTTCATAAGGTTCTTATAGCCTTCGTAGTTCTTTGCCAATAGAATCAAATGATAATAGCCTTTCTTTTTTTCCTTATGATCAAAGTGTCGAGTAACATAAACCTCGCATCCCACTATGGGCTTGACTATATACGAGCCATCCGGATTCTTATTCGACTTATCATTCGCGTACTTAAAGAATTCTGGAACACCATACATATTCCCGTGGTCCGTAATGGCTACAGCTGGCATACCCAACTCCCGGGCGCGGGCAAATAACTTTTTTATATTGGTAAGCCCATCAAGTATTGAGTACTGGGTATGAAGATGTAAGTGAACAAATGACTTTTCTGCTATATTGCTTGACTCTGACATAATGCGAAGAATTGGAGTGCAAAGATAACTAAGAGTTTTCGGATTATTATTACTTTTATGAAGATGGCCCATAAATAATAATACTGACCATGTCTATCAAATACATTCTCATAGCAATGACGCTATCGCTGTCATTAATGCTGCTGCCGAATGTTATTTTTCCAAACTCCTAACCGCGATTTAGAACTAATGGATGTAATAGGCTCTCACCATATAGCAAAAGGAAAATATTTCTTAACTTTGTTTCTATAGCAAAACTATTATTAAAAACTAAATAGCAGGTATTTAAAATAATGTATATACAACAATGGATGATATAGTATTAATTCTTCTAATTATTTTCTTGTTCATTGTGGTGATTGGCTGCATTATACGCAGTACATCTCATCATAAAACCGAATCGAAGTTTGATGTATCAGTTCTTGACCTTGTATCAATAGTAATAGAAGGAGACCATTATCTTATTTATTTTGATGCTTCGAAATTTCCTGTTTGCTCTGATGATGCAAGCAATACATTCTTTACCTATACACCAAGAGTAGAAATTAAAAAAACCGGAAGAGTTACGAAAGATGACGAAATAGCGACAGTGAAGATTATTAAAATATCATCGTTTTCAGCGCCTTCAACGGGAAGATATAATTCCGAATCCGTCTTTAAGGAATATCCTATTAAAAGCCCATATGATGGAGTAGTACATCCGCGTTATTCTTTCAATTCGCAAATGACAAAGTTTGTCATTTGCGAATTGAAACCTGGAATAGACACAGAAGAAAAAACAGAGAATGAGACTATATTTAAGAAATATGGTATTTCAGAACAATACAATAAAGATACTGTCGCCATTTGTGAAAAAATAAGAAACTTCAAAAAATCTCTAGGTCTTAATCTTTCCGCGATTGAAGCTATATCTAATGCTTGTGTATGGATAGACAATAAAAAAGATGAGCACATAACTCATTTGATTGTTATGGATGCTCTTCGATGTTTTGAGGGATTTGGTACTGCTGTTGCATTAGATTCAAAAGAAGGATTTGGCTTCATGGTGCTTATATGGGGACTAATAAGTGACGAACCTTTCCCAGAATATAAAAACATTGAAAACTATTATAAAGTAGCTTCGACTACAGCCGACTACATTCAATCGATAAAGGTATTCGCAAATGAAGCATTTGAATCAAAAAGACTTACTCTCCCCTATATTCTTTCATCTTGCGACTCTGGCATCCGCGATAAATATCTTGTTCTATTATCCCAATGGGCCTCTATTGTTGCCTCTGCTGATAAAAAAGTGACTACGCAAGAAAAAGAATGGATAGAGAAACTAACAAACATCCAGGATGAAGCAATAAATACGATATGCACCATTACTGTAGATGACAAATTTATTGAAGTCGCAAAACATGTTGTGACTATTCAGAAAGCTTCAATTACTGAAATTCAACGTGTATTCTCCATCGGATTTTCAAGAGCCTCAAGGATAATAACTCAATTAGAATCAGTTGGAATTATTGGTACAGCAAATGGCGCGTCACTTCATCCTGTAAATGTATCGTCTCTTGACGAGTTAAATAATTTACTTTCGGGTATTGAGTTAAATTACGGGAAGACTGCGACCACAGTTATAAAAGAGAATATAGTTCCAATCACCGCCAAACGAGCATCAAAGTCCCAAGTTAAAAGCAATCCTATTAAGGAATTGGATAATATGATAGGTCTTGGATCTGTCAAAGAAGAGGTAAAGACACTTTATAATTTTGTCAAGGTCCAGAAAATGCGCGAAGATCGCGGCATGAAAACATCGTCTGTCTCGTACCACTGTGTATTCACAGGAAATCCAGGAACAGGGAAGACTACGGTTGCACGAATCGTAGCTGAAATATACCGCGATCTTGGCATTTTAAAAAAGGGACATCTCGTTGAAACTGATCGTTCTGGTCTTGTTGCTGAATATGTTGGCCAGACAGCCGTTAAAACAAACAAAATAATAGACAGTGCATTAGATGGAGTCTTATTTATTGATGAAGCATACTCTCTTTCTGAAGGAGGACAAGGGGATTTTGGACGAGAATCAATTGCAACCTTGTTGAAGAGAATGGAAGACAACAGAGATAGACTCGTAGTTATCTTAGCCGGATATTCAAGCAACATGAAAGGGTTTATAGATACAAACCCAGGACTACAGTCACGCTTCAATAGATACATTAACTTCCCAGATTATACAGCAAGCGAATTATACGACATCTTTCTATCTTGTGTAAAAAAGAATGAGTATACACTTTCGGAAGATGCTGAGACAAAGCTCAAGGATGTTCTAAGCAAGGCCGTAGATGAAAAAGATGAAAGTTTCGGCAATGGACGCTTCGTTAGGAATCTATTTGAAAAGACTATACAACATCAAGCTAACCGAATTTCACAAAAGAAAGATGTTACATTAGATATCTTAAGCCAAATTACTGAAGAAGATATAGCAGTTTAATCCAATTTCCTGTTTTCCGCAGTTTTCAACTTTTAGTCCGACAATCGGCCACACCGCTACGTGAGAGCCATATTGTTCTCTCTCGATTTGGGTGTCCCACGGCAAATGACTACTATCGTGGCATGTTTGCCAGACGGAAGTGGCACAGTGTCTATTCAGGTCGTATCCAAGACCAACGGCAGATACCATGTCCAAAAATCATTTAACAGCAGCCATAATGAGGTTGTCCTAAAATCGCTTGAGTGTGTGGCCCGGCAGTGGGCGGATGAGAGCGAGTTTGGTGGGGCTTTGTTCTCGCCTGATGGCGCGGCAGAATATGGCGCTGTAATGCTCTATCCAATTCGTCGTATATATATATCATTGACTATGTGGCTGTCATAGTCCAAATATGTGAAGTAGTCCATATAATAGAGATCATCCCTCATCGCCTTGAACGACTATTATGTGGCGTCCCTCTTATCAAAGAAAATCTTTCTATTTCACAAAAATGGCATTTTTGCCAAAGTTATTACTTACCTATGGAAAGATGATATCAAACCATGGACTGGTGGCAATGGTATACTTACCATCGGGCACTTTTACTTTCTGCTAAAAGCGAGTGAACAAAGTAAAAAATTACCACCCTTGAGCTTTTAGAGGTAGTTCCACTCCTTCCGGAGTAAGCAGGACTGCACCCACTTCGCTTTGGGCCAGATGGCCAATTATATCGAAAGTCTGAAAATCAGCACGGAATTTATCAAGTTTCAAAATAGGGATAGTGAACAAAAGCCTATAATCATCTCCTCCATTCATGGCCGCAGATATAGGATCTATATTTAGCTCCGAGCCAAGCGCGAATGAATTACCCTCGAAAGGTATCTTTTCGGCATAAATCTTTGCTCCAAAACCACTGTCGCGAGTGAGTCTTAATACCGCATCTGCCAATCCTTTCGAAACCACATATCCAAAAGACGGATATATCCCCGCCTCCACAAGATGATCGACCACCGAAGGATTTAACTCCGGCTTTAAATAAGCTGCCAAGAGCATTTTATATTTTTCAAGTTGCTCCGTCTTGATTTCACCATTCTCGTAGTATTTCTTTTCTGACTCAAGCAGGGCTTGGCCTAAATATGCCGCTCCCAATGGACCAGACACACAAATAAGATCCTTGCTATGGGCTATACTACGACGTTTCATATCTAGATCAAAGCACTCTCCTGTTGCACTTATCGATATATTTAAGCCATTACAAGACGGCTGAATATCTAAAGAAATATGCTCATAGTTATGCTCGTGAGCTGCAGACACCACTCCGCCCCATATCTCCCTTATTTGTTCAAAATCCAGTTTCGACGAAACACCCAAACAAACCGACAAAGTTCGAGGCCGAGCCATACGCGCATAAAGCTCAGAACTTATGGCTATGACGCATTTATACCCCAAGTGTTTTAGTGGGAAATACACCAAGTCGAAGTCTATTCCTTCTAGAAAAGATTTACACGTATTTATAATATATGACCTATTATCGGCATGAAAAGTAACCGTTTCCTCAAAAGGAACATAATTTGTCCCTTCAAATAAAAGTTTGATAGCTTCCTGTTTTCCTAAAGAAGCAAATGTGTCCGTGGCCATTATAGTCTTCGGAGTAGATTAGTCATATTAACTTTTTCATCGATGATAGAGCGGAGTTTCTCTATAGGAACTCTCTCTTGCTGCATAGTATCTCTATCGCGAAGTGTAACACAATGGTCATTAAGTGACTCATGATCAACTGTTATGCAGAAGGGGGTGCCGATAGCATCCTGGCGACGATAACGCTTTCCGATAGAATCCTTTTCTTCGTATTGGCAGTTGAAATCGTATTTGAGATCATCCATTATACTCTGGGCCAATTCTGGAAGACCATCCTTCTTTACAAGAGGGAGCACAGCAGCCTTTACTGGTGCCAATGCGGCAGGTATACTCATAACCACACGCTTCTCTCCATTTTCAAGCGTTTCTTCCTTAAATGAATGGCTAAGAACAGCAAGTACCATACGATCCACGCCGATAGATGTCTCGATAACGTATGGGGTATAACTTTCGTTTATCTCGTTATCGTAATATTCTATCTTTTTCCCAGAATATTTAGCGTGGTTTCCTAAATCGAAATTGGTTCTTGAATGAATTCCTTCAAGTTCTTTAAAGCCAAATGGGAAATTAAACTCTATATCTGTCGCGGCATTGGCATAATGAGCAAGTTTCTCGTGATCGTGGAACCTGTAATTCTCGGCACCCATTCCAAGGTTTACATGCCATTTCATACGATTCTCTTTCCACTGCTTGAACCACTCCAATTCGGTTCCGGGCTTTATGAAAAACTGCATTTCCATCTGCTCAAACTCTCGCATACGGAAGATAAACTGACGGGCAACTATCTCATTACGGAAAGCCTTTCCTATCTGCGCAATACCAAAAGGTATCTTCATTCTACCGGTCTTCTGGACATTCAAATAATTCACGAATATACCCTGCGCCGTTTCCGGACGAAGATAGATTATGCTATTGGCATCGTATGTGCTGCCCATGCTGGTTTTGAACATAAGATTGAACTGACGGACATCGGTCCAATTGGCCGTACCGCTTATAGGACATACTATGCCACAATCTATGATAATCTGCTTATATTCCTGTAGGTCGTTTTCGTTCTCCGCTTTTACATACCTGTTATGGATTTCATCATACTTTTTTTGCTCACGAAGCACATTAGGATTAGTGGCACGGAATTGAGTTTCGTCAAACGATTCTCCGAATTTTTTGCGACCCTTTTCTACTTCCTTATTGATCTTATCTTCTATCTTTCCTAGATAATCCTCAATAAGCACGTCTGCACGATATCGCTTCTTTGAATCCTTATTATCGATAAGCGGATCATTGAAAGCACTCACATGACCAGAAGCCTCCCATATTTTCGGGTGCATAAAAATACACGAGTCCAAGCCAACGATATTCTCGTTAAGTCTAGTCATCGCATACCACCAATACTGCTTTATATTGTTCTTTAACTCCACACCCATCTGACCATAATCATATACAGCAGCAAGCCCATCATATATCTCACTCGATGGGAAAATAAAACCATACTCTTTGCAATGTGCGACGAGTACTTTAAACAATTCGTCTTGAGTCATATATCAAAATTTTTCTTACAATTAGGGGCACAAATTTAATCAATTTCATTCAAATCACCATCATATATTTCTCTCAGTGGAATGAGAACAAAATCTCTTTCTTTCATATCCCTATGAGGTATCACAAGATCAGGAGTATTTATCTTTTCACTTCCTAACAGAACTATATCTATATCTATTATCCTATTCCTATAAATCCGCTTACCCGCAGCGTCCAGTTTTATTCCCTCATCCTGACGTCCAATACGTTGTTCGATTTCCTTACATATTTTCAGTATATCCGCGGCTGGCAAATCTGTTTTATAACTGAGTGCAACATTCAAAAAATCCTCTCCATCAAAGCCCCACGACCTCGATGACATAAAAGAAGATAGCCGAATATGCCTTGCACCCATTGCCTCGTCTAACAAAGACACGGCTCTTAGAATATTGCCCTTTTTATCGCCGAGATTCGAGCCTATTGATAGATACAACATTCTTTGCGGCATATCTTTACTCCTTATCGTCCAGGTCCACATCCATACCTAAGGCCAATCTTGCCTCGTCCGAGAGCAGACTTTGATCCCATGCCGGTTCAAAAACAAGTTCAACATCACACGATTTCACTCCCGGTGTAGATTCTACACTATGCTTCACTTCTGCCATCACTTCTTCTGACATAGGGCAATTCGGCGCCGTAAATGTCATTACTATATGGACTTCGTGTTCTTTATTTATATTCAGTTCATATATAAGCCCTAAATCATATATATTGACTGGAATTTCAGGGTCGTATACCTGTTTCAAAGCTAAAATAACGGCATCGTAAAGTGGGGCCAATTCCTTTACATCTTCAGCCGTAAGTACATTATTCTCAGACATTTTTCTTTGCAAATTCTTTAATTGTTTCAATCATTGACTCCAATCCATTTGCCCTCGTAGGAGAAAGATTCTCTTTCAAACCCAACTCTTCTATAAATGAAAAGTCATCGTTAAGTATTTCTGCAGCACTTCTTCCAGAATAAACACTTATTAGTAAGGAAATTATACCCTTCGTAATTATAGCATCACTATCCGCTGTGAAATACAATTTTCCATCCTTAACCGAACAATCAAGCCAAACCCTTGACTGACAGCCTTTTATCAATCTATCTTCTGTTTTTTTATCTTCAGGAAAAGACTCTAACTTCTTTCCCAATTCAATAATATATTCGTATTTGTCCAGCCATTCATCAAACATAGAAAAATCATCGACAATGGACTGTTTTTTTTCTTCAAGACTCATAATAACATTTCTATTGACCTATTCAAACATTTTATAAAATACTCAGCTTCTTGGATGGTATTATATGGAGCAAATGATGCTCTTAAAATACCAGTCACTCCGAACCTATCCATTAAAGGCTCCGCACATACGTGTCCGGAGCGCAAAGCGACTCCCATCTTATCCATAAGCACTGCCAGGTCCTCATGGTGAACTCCTTTAACTATTATAGAATACAATGGTATCCTTTTTCTAACTCCAGCCTTACTTCCTAACAAGGTAATTCTTTCATCCGAGCACAAAGCATCATAAACATACTCGTTAATACGCTCCAGATTATCCACCAAATCGCGATCCTCCGATGCGTATCCAAGCAAAGACATCCCTTCTTTTAAAGTCGGAATTACATTAAAATTCGGGGTACCTGCTTCAAATTTGTATGGTAATTCAGCATAGGTAGTCCTCTTAAATGTAACCGTTCCTATCATCTCTCCCCCACCTAAAAAAGGAGGCATAACTTCTAATAATTCTTTTTTTGCATAAAGTACTCCCGTCCCAGTAGAAGCAAACATCTTATGGCCAGAAAATGCATAAAAATCACAATCCATTTTCTGCACGTCGGTATTTAGATGAACCGCTCCTTGTGCGCCATCCACCATCACCTTTATATTTTTACCATGTGCTAACCTTACAATATCTTCAATAGGATTTAGGACTCCTAAAACATTTGAAATCTGAGCCACACATACCAGTTTAGTATGTTCATCCATTAAAGTACTCAAAGCGCTTACATCATATTCCCCGCTTTCTGCTATTGGCAATACCCTTATCTCTGCTCCAGTCTTTTCACAAAGTAACTGCCAAGGTACTATATTAGAATGATGTTCTGACTCCCCAATGATAATGTTATCTCCCTTGCCTACGAACTTTTCACCGTATGTACGAGCAACAAGGTTAATCGAAAAGGTAGTACCAGAAGTAAATATAATCTCTTCCCTACTTTTGGCATTGATGTATTTCTGTACATAGTCACGTGTATCCTCATATATTTTAGTTGCCTCAGATGCTAGTTTGTAAACTGACCTATGAACATTGGCATTATAATTATACGATACGCGCTGGAGCAACTCCATAGCCGAAATACATCTCTGAGATGTAGCTGCATTATCCAAATACACTAACTTATTTCCATAGCATTGCTGCTCTAACCCAGGAAACTGTTTTCTAAATTCTTCTACTTTCATACCAATTGTTCCACGTGGAACATTATAACATTTGAAGTGCTTTTTTTATTAATTCTTCTACCTTTATGTTAGGATTAGAAGATATAATTTTCTGAATAACCTTTGTAATATTTGGCTTCGAAAACCCGAGCATTTGCAATGCAGCCATAGCTTCATCTGCTACAGCATCGTTTTTCACAACACCCACATCAATCTTAGAACTTCCTTCTCCCTTCGATATCTTATCCTTTAATTCCAAAATCATCCTTTGTGCTGTTTTAAGGCCAATTCCCTTTACTCCCTTTATAGCCGCTATATTTTCAGATAAAATAGCTTCTCTTAACTCGTCTGCACTAAATGAAGACAAAATTACTCTCGCCGTATTTACACCAACCCCACTTACACTAATCAGTAATTCAAAAATGGAACGTTCATCTTTACTCGAGAAGCCATAAAATAATTCTACATCAGAACTATTCTGTATGTGATGGTAAATATAAATTTTGGCTTCTTCTAAAGACTCCAGTGCAGCATAGGTTTGTAATGATATCTCTACTGAATAACCTATTCCGCTATTATCCAGCACTACCTTTGTAGGGCTTAGTTCCACTATTTTTCCATATATATAATCTATCATGACTTTTTCTATTAACAATATTCTTTCCCGAACTATCTACTCTATCTATTTATCATTTTAATTTCATACCTCACAAATAAAAGATGAAGAATAACAATCATAAATGCTCTTATAGAAGAGTATCTTCCAGTGTTTAATAATTCCAGAACCAGCATCAAATACCATCTCTTATCTGCCAAAATATAACAATAAAACAGAAATATCCGACGGCGATATTCCAGAAATACGAGAAGCCTGAGCTATGGTCTCGGGCCTATATTTTTCTAACTTTTGTCTACATTCTATACTAAGCGATGACACTCTCGCAAAATCAAAATTTCGCGGAATTACTATATTTTCCAGATGCTTAATTTTGTCAGCCATCTGCCTTTCTCGTTCTATATAACTCCTATATTTAATAGCTATATCCGCTGATTCTACCTCATCTTTTTTATACTCTGTTCCACGTGGAACAAACGGCAACAAATCCTCTACTGTTATCTCTGGCCTGGTCGCTATATCAGAAAGTTTCCTTGACTCAACAATGGGACTTGAATTATGATCTTCAAGTAATGAATTAATCTGATTAGGCTTTACATTATGAACATTAAGAAAAGCGACCAAATGCTCAACCTTATTATACTTTTCACAAACCATTTCATAACGTTCTTTAGAAGCTAATCCTATTTTATATGAAAGTGGAGTCAATCTTTTATCTGCATTATCTTGTCGCAATAATATTCTATATTCAGCACGTGAAGTGAACATTCTATAAGGTTCATCAACTCCCTTAGTAACGAGATCATCTATCAAAACACCTATATAAGCATCATCTCTTTTTAAAACTAAAGGATTCAGTCCCTTTACTTTAAGGGCTGCATTAATTCCGGCCATAAGCCCCTGAGCTGCAGCCTCTTCATACCCGGTGGTACCATTAATCTGACCTGCCATAAAAAGTCCTTCAAAATCTTTAAGTTCCAGAGAACTTCTTAATTGAGTAGGATCGAAATAATCATATTCGACCGCATAAGCAGGACGATAAATTCTGGCATCTTCCATTCCTTTAATTTTATGCAAAGCACTTAACTGAATATGCATGGGAAGGGAAGAAGAAAACCCTTGAAGATAATACTCATTAGTATGCCTTCCTTCCGGTTCCAAAAACAATTGATGCTCTGTTTTATCAGGGAATACTCTTAATTTATCCTCAATGCTTGGACAATATCTTGGACCTCGTCCATGTATCAAACCTGTGAACAAAGGAGAATCGACGAAGCCACTACGAAGTATGTCATGCACATGCTCATTTGTATGTAGAATAAAGCACGGCATCTGCGTAGTTTCACCGCTTTGAATAGAAGAAGGAATATTTAGAAAAGAAAATCGAGAAGGGTTAATATCTCCATACTGAAGTTCAAGTCTGTCGGTATGAACAGAAGTGATATCTATTCTAGGAGGAGTCCCCGTCTTCATACGTCCTGTTCTAATTCCTAAAGATTTTAACTGTTCAGTTAAACCATAAGAAGAACACTCCCCTATTCTTCCGCCTACTAATTGCTGTCTTCCTATAAAAAGTTTTCCTCCTAAAAAGGTTCCGGCGGTCAAAACAACTGCTTGAGAATGGAATATTTGCCCTGACTTAGTACGGACGCCATAGAATTTTCGATTCTCAACGAGAAAAGAAGTTACAATATCTTCATAAATATCTAATAATGAATTATTTGTAAGAATAGATTTCCATTTCTTCGAAAAAGCTATTTTATCACATTGAGCACGCGGACTCCACATAGCAGGTCCTTTGGATTTATTAAGCATCCTGAATTGCAGAGTAACACTGTCAGTCACTATACCTGTCCATCCACCCAAAGCATCAATTTCCCGTACTATCTGTCCCTTCGCAATACCGCCAACTGCAGGATTACATGACATCTTAGCAAAGGATAATGTATCCATCGATATCAAAAGAGTCTTACATCCCAATCCTGTGGCAGCCATCGCTGCCTCACAACCAGCATGTCCTCCTCCCACTACTATTATGTCATATTCACGTAGCATCATATATTACAGAAGCTTTCTTCTAATATCAAGATAATAATTTTCCTTTGATCGCATGGTCGCTATATCAGCATCGGTATGATCATCGTATCCTATGAGGTGCAAAATTCCATGTACCATAACACGGTTTAATTCTTCGTAAAAATCAACACCATAAAACTCTGCATTATCCTTAACGCTGTCGATGCTAATAAAAAGATCACCATTCAGAACCTTTTTCTCACAATAATCAAAAGTAATTATATCTGTGAAATAGTCATGCTGAAGATATCGCATGTTTATGTCAAGAATATAATTATCTGAACAAAAGATAATATTAATGTTACCTATTCTTCTCATTTCACTTTCCGCTACAAGCCTAAGCCACTGATTATTTAATGACTTACCCTTTAAAGTGAACTTACAATCCTCATTATAATACCTTATCATAAAAAATTTCGTTACTGTAAACGATGTATAACCCCAATTATATATTATTTAAAAAAGACTATACAAATCCTCAAAGTTACAACTATTCTAAGAAACCTAAAAATTAACAAAAAGCAATTACAATTTTCAAACATAACTATTATTAACAAACCATCATTAATAATTTCTCCCATAGTAGGTTATACTACTTACATAGCATACTACCATTGAATACTCTATCACAATACAATGAATATCTATAAGCAATAAAAAAGAGTTAAATCCAATAAAGATACTATTTGACCAATAATATAAACATTTTTTAGTAACTAAAGTATCAACATCTATCACGAATCACTTCCCTACTCTAAAAACACCTTCAGATAACACGACAATTCTAAGTACACGCCAACTTAATAATCTTTAACCATTGACCTTACCTTAAGCGAATGTACCTCCATGAAATATCAGTAATAAAGGTGAATTACATGTCAATCTGACATCCTGGTGGCCAAAGAAAAACCATTCTTTTAGAAGAATCTGATGTTTAAAAAATCGTGTATTCCTTTACGAGAGTTGTAGTAAATGTTAAAATCTCGGACACATTGCGGTCTACATTCGGTGATAGGAGGTACTACATATCAAAAATTATTTGTAATAAATTTCTAACATTTCTTTGCGATAATAAAATTATGCGTATATTTGCTTTTGTAAGCGTAGTAGAATTTTGGATTTATTGTGCGTTTATTTTTGTGGTTTGAAAACTACTTAGATTAATAAAAATTTG
>DJPX01000035.1 GCA_002438635.1 Bacteroidales bacterium UBA6401 | reverse complement strand
TAATTTTTAACGAAGTATTGATTTTATTGTTGGCAACTCTTATTATTGGCTCAAACGCTTATGCGCAATTTTTAAATAAAGGATGTGTGGATATAGAGGGAATTAGAGAAGAGAGTTTTCCAAAAGTGGAAGATTTTGAAGTCGTGTTTGGTCCTTTGATAAGTAAATAGTATGTTATGTCAGATTTAGGAGGATATAATAAATTTATTTTTGATGGAGTCGTGATATGAAAACGACATAATAATTGAGATATATGTATGGCCGAACGATGCATAAAGTAATGTCCCATATGTTGTTTAAATGCAACATATGGGACATCGTCTGTATATCTGAAAATGGATGTTATTGATAGGCATTCAGGGGCTTGCCTTCGGTGAGTTTGTGCACCTTCTCTTTTATTTCGGCCAATTTTTTCTCGTGCTCCGGGGCTTCTATTAGTGCGCTTGTACTTGCTTGTGGGTCAAGCCACTTTGCTGCGGAGCATAGAACCTCGTCTATGAGGTCTACAATCTCGAGCATGTCCTCTTCTTTGAATCCGCGAGTGGTGATTGCTGGAGTACCAATCCTTAATCCTGAAGTTAGAAATGCGCTACGGGAATCGAACGGAACCATATTCTTGTTTACTGTTATATCGGCTCTGCCAAGTTCCCTTTCTGCCACTTTTCCACATAAATTATTGAATTTCCCGCGCAAATCAATGAGCATTAGGTGATTATCTGTGCCATTGCTAACGAGTTTGTAACCTTTATCTATAAATGCGTGAGCCATCATTTGGGCATTGGAAATTACTTGCATCTGATATTGGGCAAATTCTGGCTGCAGTGCTTCATAGAACGATACTGCCTTTGCTGCGATTATGTGCTCTAGCGGTCCGCCTTGAACGCCAGGGAATACGTAACTGTCAAGGACTTGACTCATCATTTTAATCTGGCCTTTAGGGGTGGTGCGGCCTTGTGGGTCTGGGAAGTCTTGGCCCATAAGAATGATTCCACCGCGAGGACCTCTTAAGGTTTTGTGTGTGGTGGAGGTAACTATATGGGCATATCTTAATGGATTCTTTAGTAATCCTGCAGCTATAAGTCCTGCGGTATGAGCCATGTCTATCCAAAGCAATGCTCCTACCTCATCGGCTATAGCTCTCATTCGTTCATAATCCCATTCACGAGAGTAAGCCGATGCACCTCCTATGATAAGTTTAGGATGACAGGCAAGGGCTGTCTCTTCCATTTTGTCATAATCGATACGCCCTGTCGTTTTGTCCAAGCCATAAGGGATAGCTTTATATAGAATGCCAGATATATTTACGGGCGAGCCATGCGTAAGGTGTCCGCCCATACTAAGGTCCAGCCCCATAAAACTATCACCAGGTTTTAAAACAGCCATAGTAACAGCCATATTGGCCTGTGCCCCTGAATGAGGTTGAACATTGGCCCAGCATGCTCCGTAAAGGGCTTTGAGCCGGTCTATTGCCAATTGTTCTATTTTATCCACGACCTCACAACCGCCATAGTATCGTCTGCCGGGATAGCCTTCCGCGTATTTATTGGTGCATACCGAACCCATAGCTTGAAGAACTTCGTCTGTCACATAGTTTTCTGAAGCTATTAATTCAAGGCCTTCCATTTGGCGCTTTTTTTCGCAATCGATCAGGTCGAATATTTGTTTATCTCGTTTCATATAGGATAGTGTTACAATTACAAATGTACATAAAAATCGTTAATTTTGTTTTTATATTTAGCGACTTGAAATAGTAAGTCGCATCAAATCAGTATAGATTTTCGAGAAATAAACACCAATGCGAAATATATAATAATGAGTGTGTTTTTGCTGATAGTAAGTCTTTTTTAGATAGAAAAATATAGAAATGAAGGATCGTAAACTATTGAATAGTGAACTTGGACGTGTGAGTGCATCCGAGTATAAATCTTTGCCTAATTCGGGACTAGTAGTAGTTTTGGATAATGTGCGTAGTTCGCATAATATAGGAAGTGCCTTTAGAACTTCAGATGCTTTTAAGGTAGATAAGGTTGTTCTTTGTGGTATATGTGCTTGTCCTCCAAGTGCTGAAATTCATAAATCGGCTTTAGGGGCAGAGGATAGTGTACCATGGAAACACTATGAATCCACTTTGGATGCTATTTCAGAATTGAAAAAAGAAGGGTATGAGGTCATTTCCATTGAGCAGACGATCAATTCCGTTTCCCTCGAAGATTTTCATCACGAGGATGGGAAAAAGTATGCTTTTGTTTTTGGTAATGAAGTTGATGGGGTTCAGCAAGAAGTTGTTAATGAGTCGAATTATACTTTGGAAATTCCACAGTTCGGTACCAAGCATTCATTAAATATAAGTGTAACGGTGGGGATTGTTTTATGGCAAGCTCGTTTTGGAAAATGACATTTTGTCAATGGTATGGACATTGTATTTTTTCTCGTGCCGCAAGGTAAAAGAAAATATATAAAATTAGTATAGAATTATGATTAGACCGTTAGCAAATAGAGTCCTCATTGAGCCTAAGGAGGCTCAAACAAAGACGGTTTCTGGCATTTATATTCCAGATTCAGCACAAGAAAAACCACAAGAAGGCACGGTTGTAGCCGTTGGCCCCGGAACTAAAGACGAACCTATGGAGGTTTCTGTAGGTGATGTTGTAATCTATGGAAAGTACGCAGGTACCGAAGTAACATCTGCGGATAACAAGAAGTATCTTGTTGTTAAACAGTCTGACATTTTAGCTATTCTGTAATTATTATGGCAAAGGAAATTAAATTTGATGTTGATGTTCGTTCTAATATGAAGAACGGCGTCGATGCGCTTGCAAATGCAGTAAAAGTCACACTTGGCCCGAAAGGACGTAATGTTGTGATTGATAAAAAATATGGTGCTCCTCAGGTTACTAAGGATGGTGTCACTGTAGCTAAAGAAATAGAACTCGAAGACAGATTTGAGAATATGGGTGCTCAGATGGTTAAGGAAGTTGCTTCCAAGACTAACGAGCAGGCTGGTGATGGTACCACTACCGCTACCGTATTGGCTCAAGCTATTATAAATGTGGGTATCAAGAATGTAACAGCAGGTGCTAACCCTCTTGATCTAAAGCGTGGTATTGATAAAGCTGTTGCTGCTGTAGTTGACGACCTTCGTAATCGTAGCCACGAAGTTGGTGACGATTTTTCAAAAGTAGAGCAGGTCGGTACTATCTCTGCCAATAACGATGCGTACATTGGAAAACTTATTGCCGATGCTATGTCTAAGGTTAAGAAAGATGGTGTAATTACTGTCGAAGAGGCTAAGGGTACTGATACGGAAGTGAAAGTCGTAGAAGGTATGCAGTTCGATCGTGGGTATATCTCTCCTTACTTTATGACTAATTCAGATAAGATGGAAGCAGAACTTAATAACCCACTTATCCTTATAACAGACAGGAAGATAAGTTCTATGAAAGACCTTCTTCCTATTCTTGAGCCTATCGCTCGTGATGGCAAGGAATTGCTTATTATCGCTGAAGATGTGGATGGTGAAGCTTTGACTACACTTGTAGTTAATCGTCTTCGTGGTGCATTGAAGGTAGCTGCTGTTAAGGCTCCAGGGTTTGGAGATCGTCGTAAAGAGATGCTACAAGATATCGCTACTCTTACAGGTGCGGTAGTGGTGAGCGAAGAGAGAGGATTTACTCTTGAAAATACCACTCCAGATATGCTCGGTAAGGCTGAGAAGGTTACTATTACTAAGGAAAACACCACGATTGTAGGTGGCGCAGGTAAGAAGGAAGATATAGAAGATCGAGTTAAACTTATCCGTTCTCAGATTGATGTGGCAACTAGCGAATACGATAAAGAGAAACTGAAAGAGCGTCTTGGAAAACTCGCAGGCGGTGTTGCAGTGCTTTATGTAGGTGCTACCACCGAGGTAGAGATGAAAGAAAAGAAAGACAGGGTAGAAGATGCTCTTAACGCTACTCGTGCTGCAGTTGAGGAAGGTTATCTTCCAGGTGGTGGCGTAGCTTATATCAGGGCTATTTCCGCTCTTGAGAATTTGAAGGGTGATAATGAAGATGAAACCACTGGTATTCACATTGTTGCAAGGGCTATTGAGGAGCCACTTCGTCAGATCGCTCAGAACGCTGGTGTAGATGGTAGCGTTATTATCCAGAAGATTAAGGAAGGAAAGGGTGATTATGGATACAATGCTCGCACTAATGAATTCGTAAATATGTACGATGCTGGCGTAATTGATCCTACTAAGGTCGCTCGTGTCGCTCTTGAAAATGCGGCATCAGTTGCAGGAATGTTCCTAACCACAGAATGTGGAATAGTTGATATTCCAGAGCCACAACCGGCTGCTCCGGCCATGCCTCAAGGTGGAATGATGTAATCCCAGATTGCACATAAATAAAATAACTGCGGACCTCCTTTATGATAGGTTCGCAGTTATTTTATTTATATATGTTTTGTTGTAGGAATTCCCTTTATTGCTTGAGAAATAATGATGAGTATTAACTTTTTTTTCGTCGGGTGTGAAGTTAGCGAGTAAGAAGTTTGTTTATTTCGCTTTCGGACATCCCTGTATAGAGGGAAATCTGCTCAATAGGAACGTGATTTTTAAGCATGGCTAAAGCAATTTCAGTTTTTCCTTCAATTTTTCCTTCAGCTCTACCTTTAGCTTCACCTTCAGCAAGTCCTTTTGCGAGATTCTCTTTCGCAGCTTTCTTCACCGCTTTTTCTACTGCTTGTTCTACAGCATAATCTATACAGTTCTGATAATCGTAAATCATCTTTTGGTCCTCCGTGTATTTTTCTTTTTCGTCGGGTGTGAAGTTAGCGATTTTAGCGGTTAAGAACAAATCTGTGAAATAGTTTTCATCGAACTCAACCGGGATATCTTTCAGCCGAGATAAGTTCTGAAACAGATAAGCCCACTTCTCAGATTCATCGGATAGATTCTGAAGCACTTTGTTAAAACGTGGAAGTTCTATAAAGAGAAAATGCAGATTATTGCTGTAAGGTTCGTTATACTCCTCCTCTTTCAT
>DJPX01000033.1 GCA_002438635.1 Bacteroidales bacterium UBA6401 | reverse complement strand
ACATCAAAGGTGTTTTTCAGGTTCAAAAATTAATCCTTCATGACCTACCATCTATATTTTTGTCCGAGAAAACAGCCTTTCCAAGGACAAAAACCTTAATCTAACTATTTTGTCCGAAAATAAGGCCTTTCCAAGGACAAAAGTAAGACAACTCAGAAATGAAATTGTGAAGTTATGCGAATGAGTGCTTAGGGATGGTTAGTCAACCATGAACAAATTTAACAATAATCATCTGTGTCAAAGAGAGATGCTGTTAGTAAAAGTACCCTTTTTGCTCACAAAAAGCTTATTTTGATACCTTTGATGAACAAAACCCCTTTTATTGCTCATGGCAGTCATTTCTCTTCGTAAATTAACATCCGCAAGACAAGAAGATGCATCCTGAAAGACTAGCCACCCATGACTTGTAAGCGGGAGATGGGCAGAGCCTTGATTTCGAACCTTAGCACGAACGATATAAACAAAAGATTTGTGGGCAACGGCGGAGAGCGGGATGGAGCGTCAGCGAAATCGGAAGTTCAAAGAGCCGCAGGGATGTTATGAGGCAGATCATTTTTAAAAGTTACTAAGTGCGTTTTTGTGTATATTTGCACCGCTTATGAATTCGATTAGAATTTTCAATCCAGAACACGATTTCGCATTGGCAGTTAACGATGAAAGTTTTGTCCCACCTCTATCTTCCCTCAACTTCGGTCACGACTGCCAAAGTATACTGCGTTTCCTAAACGACGACTCTCCCATAGTGCTCTGGGGATGGGATAAAACCATAAGACGTCATCTGCTTAAATCTGGAGTTGATCCATCACTTCTTCCTTCTGATGAAGAATTAAGCACCATTCGAGAATTATCTCATAGACGCACATCCATTCGCTGTACCAAGCATATCCTTTCGGGCCAATTTAGAGACGAATTATGGTGTAGAACCGATCCAGTAGAAGCCTTTTCTATAAACGAAATCGATTCCATAGTAAATAGTTATCACGACACTTTTCTCAAATCACCTTGGTCCAGCAGTGGCAGAGGTCTGCGTCCAGTAAGAAGCAAAGAATGGACACAGAGCGATAGAGGCTGGTGTGAAAAAACATTGGCAAAACAGGGAAGCGTAATTATAGAAAGACGCAAAAAAGTAGATACCGACTTCTCGTTTCAGTTTCGCATCGAAAAAAGAGACGTGGTATTCTTAGGATATTCTATATTCAACACCAAACACGGAGCTTACACTGGTAACCTACTTGCATCTAATGATTTTATGCACGATTACATATGCCGTAAGATTCCTGAAGATTTGCTTCTATTTGCAAGAAAGTCCATATCCACTTTTCTTCAAAAAGAGTTTTGTGGAAGATACATTGGATGCGTGGGCGTGGATATGTTCATAGACAACGAAGCGAGGTTAGTTCCGTGTGTCGAGATTAATGTCCGTAACAATATGGGGGTCGTCGCGCGAAATTTATACGATACCTTCTTTCCTTTAGGATATGACGGAATTTATGAAATGTCTGTCATATACTCCGCAAATAGAGAAGATCTTAAAGCGAAAATCTCCGAAAGTGAAATGCTTCTGACCGACTTTACAGACAACTGCCACTATGCAATCATAGTGCAAAAATCACATCTACTTAGCCTTCTTTAAGGTTTCAATATGGTCTGATTGTTCCTTCACGAGTTTTTCTAAATATTTTATTCGTTCATACATTTGAAGGCATTCCCGACATACTCCGCCATAGAACTCTCGCTTGTCTGCAAATTCTTTAAGCGATTCGAAAAACAAGCCGTCTTCGCTCATCCCCAACAGCTTCGATATCTCCGGCAACTTACTGGTTACTAGTCTCGTTTCCCCATTTTCTATTCTATTGTATGCCTGCCTTGTAATGCCTAACCGCATAGCCATCTGGCCCTGGGTTATACCTAAACTTTTCCTTCGAGACTTAATCGTTAGATTCAAAAACTTAATACTCATATCTTTGTTACTCTTTGCAAACGCAAATATATATTTTAGTTCAAAATAAACCTACACCTCAGCCTATCACCTAATAAGTTGTTTTGAAATGATTCTAAACTATAACATCGTAAAGCTACTATTTATCCATACCATCCCTTTAGAAATGCTACCATATAAAAAGCGCTTACAAATGTAAGCGCCAAATAATTAGAAGCTGTTTTGAAATTGTTCTCGAATTTTATTACGAGGATTTTTCGAACGACTTTGGAAGAAGGAATGTACCGGAGGTACTCGACTGATAACAAAAATGGCTAGAAAGGTCCATAAGAGAAGAGACAAATCATTTCAAAACAGCTTCTTAATCATCATCCTTTCGCAAAGCCTCTTCGATGGCTTCATCAAGAAGCTCATTATTATAAGAATCGCTCCAACTTGATGATTGCGGTCGAGATGAAGAATGATCATCATCCGTTATAACAGTAACGGAATCTTCTGTTCTAATAATTTGACTTACGCCCATAATACAAATTTTTATCGCTGCTCTTACGGCTTTGCAGCTCTTGCCTACGCAAATATACTACCCCCCACTTTTCCAAATTTATAAGGACACTTTAACTATATGAATAGATATATTGGATTTTCACTATATTTGTAGGCTCGGTTTTTGATGAAAAAAGCCTCTTCGAAAATCTAACAAAAAGACAAAAAAGAATGAGTATTTGGATAATAATGTTGCTTGTTATGGTCGCAAGCGCGATCGTACAAGCAGGCCTACAATCAAGATTCAATAAGTATTCTAGAGTACCAGCCAGCCTTACAGGGGCAGAAGTCGCACGCAAGATGTTAGCCGAAAATGGCATAAACGATGTTACCGTCACTAGCGTAGGTGGTCACCTTACTGACTTCTATAACCCGGTCAATAAGACCATAAATCTAAGCGAAAATGTCTATAATACAGCTAGTATTGCTGCCGTGGCTGTGGCTGCTCACGAGACAGGGCATGCTCTTCAACACGCCCAAGGCTATGCACCACTGAAGTTACGTAGCGCTATGGTACCAGTTGTCAATTTCTGTAATCAGGCAGTTTCCTGGGTTCTGCTTTTAGGCGTAATTATGTCTGAAGCCCTTCCTAATCTGCTGTGGATTGGAATTGCCATGTTCGCAATGACTACTCTATTCTCTCTTATAACCCTACCTGTAGAAATTAATGCAAGCAGACGCGCAATCGAATGGCTTGACACTTCACATATTACAGATTTTGAAACCACTCCTATGGCTAAAGATGCACTTAGATGGGCTGCCTACACCTACATAATAGCAGCACTGGGATCTTTAGCGACGCTTCTCTACTACATAGGAATTGCAAATGGCAGAAGAGACTAAATTATGAGTGAAAATAAATTATACCCCATGAGATTATGCTCTCTCGAAGACAAGTATGTCTGGGGAAAAGAGATTTTCAAAGTTGCGGATCTAGGATATAGAGATTCCCTAATTAGCGATGGGTGGCTATCCTCCAACACACTTAGCGAAGTGATGGACACCTACATGGATAGAGTGGTAGGTGATAATGTGTTCAAAGCCTACGGAAGGCAATTCCCTATTCAGGTAAAAATAATAGAATGCGCTACAAAGATGCCTCTAAGAGTGCATCCAGACGACACCACGGCCTCCGAACGCTACGATGCCCTCGGACGCGAAAAATTGTGGTACATTCTAAAAGCAAGCCCTCAGGCAAGATTGGTCTTAGGCTTTGAGCACGATTCCGATGCCTCAAAGATGCTAGAAGGTATAAAAGATGGCAGCATTGAAAAAAACCTCCTATATGTTAACCCTCACGCAGGAGAAAGTTTTCGAATAAAGCCCGGACTTATACACGGAGCCATTGGAGAAATAGAAATTTTGGAAATATCACAATCCTCCGCACTGGATTTCTGTGTATATCCATGGGGACAGGCATTGGCCACAGATGAATTCGACAGCGCACTAACGATTATTGATGCCCTCGACTTTATAGAATACAAAGCACAAAAGCCGGAAATTCTTACACCACGAAAGCTCAACAACGACATTTACGAATTATTGAATATTGATCAATTTGTAGTCAACAAGATAGAATTGCACGAAGCCATAAGGATATCATCTGAGTCGGTAGATACCTTCGCCGTTTACATTGGCCTATATGGAAAGGCAAGCATAAAAACCACAATCGATGGTTTAGGTGAGGTAACTTATTCATTAGAAAAAGGCAATGCACTATTGGTCCCAGCCGAAGTAAACGAAATCACCATAGAACCGCTGGAGCAAACAACATCCCTACTTGAAGCTATGGGCCAATACAATCTCAAAAAAGACGATAATGAGCAGCAGGGAGAATGATTTCAGCCGGCTTGAATTGGATCTTTCGGCCTGTGAATATAACTACCACTATTTTCGTGGCTTGCTCAGCCCGCACACAAAGCTTTTGATTCTTGTCAAGGCCAATGCCTACGGCCACGGGGCCGTAGAGTTCGCCTCTATGATGCAGGGTTTAGGCGCCGATTACCTGGCTGTAGCTCTTCCAGTGGAAGGTATTGAACTTAGAAAAGGAGGTATTTCCCTTCCCATACTCGTTCTCACCACCGGAACAGACTTTATGAATGAGATCATAGAATATCGTCTAGAGCCAGGCATACCCAATATAGCCACGCTGAAAGCCCTTGAAGAGAAATTGGAAGAAAACCATATCAGTCAATATCCCATACATATAAAACTCGATACAGGTATGCATAGGCTGGGATTTATGGAAGACGAATTGGACGAACTCTCTAATTATCTTTCTAAACATCCTGCCCTAAAGGTCAAGTCTATCTACTCACATCTTGCCGCTGCTGAAGATCCATCCAATGACGAATTTACACTTGGCCAAATAGCCCTTTTCGAAAAAATGGCTCAACAGGTAGAAAGCAAGCTCCTCTACAAGCCGATGCGCCACATTCTTAATAGTGCTGGCATAGAACGCTTTCCTCAATACCAATACGATATGGTAAGGCTGGGAATTGGCATATACGGCATTTCCGCCCTTGAAGGAGTAAGGCTACACCCAGTTGCCTCCTTTAAAGTAAAAATACTTCAAATAAAACACCTCAAGCCTAAAGATGGAACCATAGGCTATGGAAGATGTGGCAAAATAGCACCTGAAGGCACCACGATAGCCACTATTCCAGCCGGCTATGCCGATGGTGTAAACAGACATCTGGGCAATGGGGCTGCCAGTTTCAATGTTAATGGTCATAGAGCGCCCACCATAGGAAATATCTGTATGGATATGTGTATGATAGATGTAAGTGGTATTGATGTAAAGGTAGGTGATACAGTTACTATATTCGGAGAAGACCCTACCATAGAAGAATTAGCCGGCATACTAGAAACCATACCATACGAAATACTTACATCCATACCTCGTAGAATAGAAAGAGTAATACTCGGTCCACATAATTCATAACATTATAAATCAAGCAGATGACACCTTTTCTAAAACAGGTAGCAAAGCATTACTATACCCACACTGCACCTTATCGCGAACTTTGTTACATATTCCCCAATAGGCGCTCGATGCTTTTCTTTCAAAAGTATTACAGAGAACTTGTTAAGGAAGAACGCAAAACCATGCTTATGCCGCAAATGTACACCATCAATGATTTCTTCTATGTACTTTGCAACCAAACACCTACCGAGAAAATTGATCTGCTCCTGCATCTCTACGAGAACTACAGGGAATTGATGCCACAATGCGAATCCTTGGACGAATTCATTTTTTGGGGAGAAATGATTCTTTCAGACTTCAACGATGTAGATAAGTATCTTGTTGATGCCAGGAAGCTTTTCACTAATGTCAGTGAATTTAAATCGCTTCAAGACTACGGCTCATACCTTAATGAAAGACAACTTAAAGCGATTCAAGCTTTTATGGGGCATTTCTCTTCGGCAGTAGGCGAGGACGGAAAATATAAAGATTCCTTCCGTAGGACTTGGGATATCCTCTATCCTCTCTATGTCTCATTTAACAAGAGCCTTGACGCTGAAGGAAAATCATACGAAGGAAAGGTCTACCGCGCCCTGGCAGAGAGGTTTAAAAAAGAAAGCGCCATTAACGTTTTAAAAGAGATATTCCCAGATACGGACCAATTCATCTTCATCGGTCAAGGAGCGCCAACCGAGAGCGAGATGTATATTTTAAGAGCGATGCATAAGGCAAGATTGGCCCAATTCTGCTGGGATTATAGTAGTTCATGGATAAGGGACAAACATAATAGGGCATCCTTTTTCTTGGAAAACAACATTCGTGAACTGGGGCAAAGCATAGAACTCGACAAAGAATCTTTAAGAGAGCCAGAGATAAATACGCTCGCCGTTCCTTCTGCTGTGGGCCAATGCAAACAGCTGAGTGCCATTTTCAATCGACTCGAACCTTATTCTCAGATTGGTCTGGATACGGCCGTCGTACTTGCGGATGAGGGCCTTCTAATCCCTACTCTTAATGCCATTCCTGAAGAAATCTCCAAAGTAAACGTGACTATGGGATACCCTATGTCTGCAAGTATGTTATACACATTTATGGAAGAAGTCTGCGCGCTACAGATGCACCTTAGGAAAATGCCCGATGGGAAAATGCTTTTCTACCATAGACAAGTGAGTGACATCTTTTCCAATCCGCTACTTACCTCCTTTCTCAGCGATTCGGAGAAACAGCAAATAAGCTCAATTCAACAAGGACTGCGTCACTATATCGAAGAGTCTGAATTAAGCGAAGGCATACTATCGGAAATATTCCGTCCTGTAGTTTTGGAAGACACCATCGCCGACAAGGAACAAATTCACTCCCTGTGCGAATACCTGAAAGCAGTGCTACTCAGTGTTGCACATCGAATAATGAGTGGAAAGGACGAAACACTGGAATTGGATTTTGCAAAAGAGTATTATAAAGCCATAAACTGCATAGAAAAGTACGAATTGGCTATACTTCCCACGACTTTTTTCAGATTACTGCGGAATCTGCTAGGGAGAAGCACGGTTCCATTCAAAGGAGAGCCGCTTCAGGGCCTTCAAATAATGGGTCCATTGGAAACAAGGGCATTGGACTTTAAAAATGTAATAATCCTCGGATGCAACGAAGGTGTATTTCCACGGCATAATACACGAGAATCATTTATCCCGGCTGAATTGAGAAAAGGCTTTGATCTTCCAACCCACGAATACCAAGATTCGCTATGGGCATACTATTTTTATAGACTTATTCAACGGGCCGATAAGATATGGATGGTCTATAACACAAGTAGTTCCCAGAAACTAAAATCGTGTGAAGAAAGCAGGTATATAAAACAGCTCGAGCTTCATTTCGGCGTCAAAATCAATCACTTTACTGCTAAATCTACTATATCTAAACCCGAAATGCCTTCTTTCTTTCCAAAAACTAAAGAGCACATAGATAAACTAAAAAAAGACACGTACCTTTCTGCCTCCTCTATTCAAAGTTACCTAAGCTGCCCGGCCAAATTCTTTTTGGGGAATATAGAAAACATTGCCAAAAGCGAAGAAGTAACGGAAATTATGGACAAAAGCATGATAGGAACGATAGTCCACAATACTATGCAATGTCTATATAAAGGTAAATCCGAAATCACATATAAGGAACTAAAAGGGATGATATCCACTCGCATATATAAAGATATTGTCCGAGAGCAGATTAAAGAACAATTAAGGAGCATAGAAGTAACGGGAAGAAATCTTATATACGAACATCTCGCATGTAAGTATGTAGAACAAATACTCTCCATCGATGCTGCCCTCATTAAGGAAAAAGGGGTCAATAGTTTTAAAATAATTGGCCTGGAAAAAAGAGAAGTCAAAGTGCTCCACGGCCTTAGGTTCAAGGGCTTTATAGACAGGATAGATAGCTTCGAAGATGGCACCTTGCGCATAGTGGACTATAAAACAGGTAAAGTCAAAGACACTGATTTTCAAATCGACGATAGCAATGCTACAGAAATAGCCGAAGCAGCATTTGGCACCGATGATGACAAACGGCCTAAAATTGCCATCCAACTCTTTCTCTATGATGAATTCGTCAAAGATAAATTCAAAGGCAAGAGTATAGAAAATGTTATATACCAAACATCCTCGCTGTTTTCCGATGGCATCAAGAGCTATCCAATGTGCAGCAAATTCATATCCGAAATGGAGAAAGAACTAAAAGAGTGCACTGACAAAATATTGGATATCAACGAACCTTGGTCTAAAACAAATGATACTGGCACTTGCACATATTGTGATTTTAAAACTATTTGCGGACGATGATCGACATATATAAAGCTTCAGCGGGTTCAGGAAAAACTTATACCCTTTCCAAAACATATCTTGACCTACTTCTAAAAGCGGAGTCAAACACCGCTTACAGAAATATCCTCGCAGTGACATTCACAAATAAGGCCACGGAGGAAATGAAAGAGCGTATACTTAAAGACCTGTTTAAGGCAGGAGAAAATGATAGTCGCGCCAGGAATATACTGATAACTCTGCTACACGATTATAGCGCCTTTTCAGTCAGCACCATCGATAAGTTTTTCCAACAGGCACTTCGCGCTTTCGCTAGAGAAATAGGACATAGTGGTAACTATCAAATAGAACTTGACAAGACATCTCTAGTAAATGAGGCCATGGATAGAGTCCTTGACGACCTTAAGGAAAATGATACACAACTCCTATCGTGGTTCACCACTCAGATAAACAATTCTCTGGATAACGGAGAGTCCCTCGATATAGAAAATGGCCTATACAAAATGGGAAAAGAATTCAGCGATGTCGCTGAAAAAATATCCTACGATAAAGAGAAACTATCTGAAATAAAAAAAGACTGCAAGGAGATAATCGAATCATTTCACAAAGGCGTATTTCTAGCGGCATCATCTATTGACTCCAGGGACTGGGGCAAAAGAGACAGCAAAACGCTATCTAAATATCTTACCAAAAGAAAATATAACGACGACATGCCGGCAGCATGCGATACACTTTTGAAAAAGCTTCAGGATGTAGACAACCTTCTTTTCAGCCTTTTAAATCCTAACGGAACGGAATGGAGAAAATATAAAACCGCGAAAGTTATAGAGAAGAATATCTTTACCCTAGGACTTGCAGATGAATTTTATTCAAAATTGCAGAAAATCGAGGAAGAAAAAGGTGTGATAAGTCTGGATGAATCCACCTACCTTCTAAAAGAAATTATCGATGGAAGCGATGCCCCCTTTATCTATGAAAAATTAGGCGTTAGATATAACCATTTTTTGCTTGATGAATTTCAAGACACATCTGTGGTCCAATGGGAAAACTTCAAGCCGCTACTTGAAAATAGTGTTTCCGAGGGCTTTAAAGATATTATAGTGGGCGATGTAAAACAAAGCATCTATCGATGGAGAAATTCCGATTGGCATCTACTGGAAAGCCAAATAGAGAATGACTTTCCGGGCAATACCAAGGACACCTCTATGCAAGATAATTGGCGCAGTACAAAAAACATAGTGAATTTCAATAATAAATTCTTCACTTTCGCTGCCCAATGGCTCAATCAAACAGACATATACAAAGATGTATGTCAAAATGTGCGTGTCGAAGATAGTCAAGATGGCTATGTTACTGTAGACTTTTGCAACGACAAAGAGGAGTTGGATTTTGTCATAAAATATATAGAATCTGCCATTGAGAATGGAGCAAAACTTTCGGATATTGGGATTCTGGTCCGGAAAAAAACAGAAGGTTCTGCCGTAGCGGAAGCCCTGCTTTCGAATGGGTATAGTGTTATATCCGACGATTCGCTATCGTTAAAATCTTCACAAATCATAAGAACCCTGATTTCTATTCTACACTGCATCGATACACCTAATGACGCTCTTCAGACATACATAGCTCGTAAGTTCACAGACATTCAAAGCGTGACTTCCACCCCTTACCACTCACTTCTCGACTTAGTAGACAATCTAATCCTACTAATGAAAAAGAATGTCCCGCAGGATTTCGAAGGTCAGACTCTTTTTATACAAAGCTTTATGGACGAACTTATGGATTGGAGCCATATTTATGGGAATGACCTTCATCAATTTCTTAAACACATAGAAGATAATGATATCACTATAAGTTCGCCAAACGATCCTAATGCTATAAGGATAATGACTGTTCATAAGTCGAAAGGATTGGCTTTTCCGATAGTCATCTTCCCATTTGCGGAAAAAGTGGGACTATATAAAGAGGATATACACTGGTGCAAGCTCGATAGCGACGCCGAAATGGGAGAAAACTTCAGTGGCTTCTTCCCTGTAGGCTTATCCAAGACAAAAGTCTGCGATTCCTTTTTCAGTTCTTCTCTAAAAAAAGAAATGGAACTTCAAGTTATAGATAATTTGAATCTTTTCTATGTGTGCTTGACGCGCGCACAAAAGGAACTCCACATTATAGCCAAGAACCCACCTCAATCATTTTTAAACAATTCTGAAGCTAAGGATATGTCTCAAATACTTTATAGTTATTGCCTAAAAGATGGTTTTAGCTTCGGGGAGCCATATATGTGGGACAAATATAAAAATGAAGAAAAGCCAGAATCTGACGAATTCGAAGCCAATTACCAGACCTTCGGTATGAACCCGGAATCTTGTCCCAAAAGATTTGTAGCCTCGAGCGATGCCTGGGACTATTTCTCGCTAGATGGCGTAGGAAAAAGTAAACGACTATCTGGAATAGAACAACACGATCTTCTTTCAAGAATTATCTCAACAGAAAACATAGACCAAATTCTTAAGGGAGTAGAGCCAGAAATTCAAAATCTGCTAACGGAAAGAATACTTTCCAAGCCACAATGGTTTAATTCCTCACTGAAAGTCATTAATGAAACGTCTGTAATAGATCCGTCGGGGTTTGTTCATCGACCAGACAGAGTAGTCATAGACCTAGACGGAAAAGTAAGCATAATCGATTTTAAATTCGGAGAAGAAAGTGATGAACATAAAAGGCAAGTAGACAGATACACAAAGCTCTACCACGATATGGGGTATGGCCAGGTTCGTGGTTATGTATGGTATGTCCCTTCGGATAAAGTAGTAGAGATTACCTTAGATCTGTTATAATCCAGTCTGAACTATCTTCAAATAATTCTGACGAAGGCGTAAAAAGCGACAAATCTCCGCTTGACGGACTTTTTACTATATTATATAAACGGAAATCGATGATGGCTCCGCTGGTCGGTTCATTGGCAGTACCCACAAGGTCATTCCCCTCCCATTGGATATCTGATATATAATCAGCATAGTCCATAGGGCCGGCTGTTTCTACATAAGCTTCCTTCCCTTCTAAATCTAGTGTCCATACATTTTCAGCATCACAAAGGATAAGAAGCCCGGCACCTTCTATTCTAAAACAGTCCTTTTGAACTACAGCCGTCCCACTAACTGATACATCTTGAATGCCGGTAATTACATATTCATAATTAAAGCTTAGTCTATACTTCTGTATATCATCCGATAGGCTCTTTTTTAGATCTTGCGCGCAGAGCAAAGTTCCCATCAGTATCAAAGCCACAAAAAGGGAAAGTTTATGCATGTGTTATAATGTGTTTAGTATATTATCCAAATCCTCAAGGCTAGCCACTAGCACTTGACGCTTTTTAGAGCCGTCTTGCGGACTTACTATACCTGCAGCTTCGAGTTGGTTCATCACTCTGGCAGATTTAGCAAAGCCCATACCCATACGTGTTTGAAGATAAGATGTAGAGGCATTCTGTGTACTTACGACTAGTTTTGCAGCCTCTTCGAATCTCTCATCAAGATCTGAAGCATCCACACCATCCACACTTCCGGAATTCTTATCTGCAGGAGGTTCAGGAAGATAATATGGTGTGTTATAGCATTGTCCATATTTAGTCTCACCCTCTATGAAAGCCGTTATTCGATTAACTTCCTCACTTTCTATCAAGCCACATTGAATACGTTCAGTTTCCAGCCCTCCTGAAAAAAGCATGTCGCCCCGTCCTATAAGCTTTTCCGCGCCAGGAGCATCGATTATAGTCATAGAATCCTGCCTTGAAGATGTCCTGAACGCGATACGCATAGGGAAATTACTCTTGATTATACCAGAGACAACATCGACTGACGGACGCTGTGTTGCCAATATAACGTGAATTCCGGCAGCACGACCTTTCTGGGCCAATCTTATAATGCAATTCGTAATACTTCTACTATTCGACTTTTCCTCTGGAGAGCCACCAGATACAAGAGTCAAATCCGCATATTCATCTACAACCACCACAAGATAAGGTAAATACCTGTGACCTTTTTCCGGATTAAGCTTTCTGTCCCTAAATTTCTCGTTATAAAGAGTGATCTTGTTTATTCCAGCCTTAGAAAGCAATTCATATCTATCATCCATCTCTTTACATAAAGAGCGTAACACCTTTTCAGCATCCTTGGCATTCTTCACAATAGCTCGATTACGTTCCGAGTCTTCATCGTCGGCATCTGGCAAGACAGCTAAATAATGCTTGATTAAAGACGAATACGCCGAGAATTCCACCATCTTCGGGTCTATAAACACAAACTTCAACTCAGAAGGATGTTTACCATAAAGAAGAGACGTTATTATAACATTTAAGCATACGGACTTACCCTGTTGCGTAGCTCCGGCCACCAAAAGATGAGGAGCCTGGGTCAAATCCACCACCTTGACCTGCTGAGTAACGGTAACTCCTATCGCTATAGGGAGTTCGTATTTATCTCTTTTAGACTTATACTCGTCGCTATTTAATAATCCGCGAAGCGGAACTATGCTAGCCCTATCATTAGCTACCTCTATACCTACTGCATCTGGAAGGTTGAAAACGCGCACTCCCTTAGCATTAAGCGACATAGCAATATCTTCCTGAAGGTTCTTCACTTGAGCTATCTTAGACCCTACACCCAGGTTTATCTTATACAAAGTTACCGTTGGCCCAACTACTGCCGTGACATTAGAAACTTCTATCTTATAGTTACGCAATGTCATACAGATCTTGTTCTTATTTCTCTCTAACTCATCCGGAGAAATTTTGAACTGACCTTTTTCATAAGTATCCAAAAAGTCTAACGGGAAAAATTTGTAATTAGGCAATCCACCGAACTGTATATCCAATCGGTTATCTATACGAGGCAAAGGTTTTACAACATCAGTGTCAAGTTCCTGACCCTCTACTACCTTTATCTCCGGATAATCACCTTCCGATTTTACTTCCTGTGTCGCAATATGCTGTGGCTCATTTAGTTCCAAAGGCGCAGATTCTGCGAGCGGTTCTACTTCTTGAGGGACTTCTGGCAATTCTTCTTTCTCAACATTTTCATCTTCTTGCGATGTCTGCTGCGATGAAACAGGTTTTTCCTTACGCTTTCCTATGCTTCCGAGCCAATGGGCAAATCCGCTGCTTACAAAAATCAAGAAAACAACTACCAGCAAACCCATTATCAAACCGCTCACAATAATGCCTACCTTGCCTATAAACCATGCGCATACAAACCTACCACAATCGCCACCTAGTCCACCCCCGAAAGCGAATTCCAAACCCCAGAATCCTCCGAGATAAGCAAAAACCAAAGAGAAAACGAAAGCCCCCAGCAGAGATTTCAAAGCGTAAGATGCAACCGAAATGTTCGATCCATCCTTTAAAAGCTTTATGCTCAAAGCCGTAAAAAACGCTAAAAGAGCGAAACTACCTAGTCCAAAGCACCTGCTTACTAAAAACCTGGCGTATCCATATCCCATCGAACCTGCCGCATTCTGTAACACATCCCCACTCATATCCGCCTGCCAATGCAGCAAATACGAGATCAGCGCTATAAATGTAAACACGTCGAAGACAGCCACCGCCAGTCCTATAACCTTGGTAACTATCTCCTTCTGCTCCTCTGTCAGGGATATTAATTTTTTCATCTATGCTTGTTATTGCGGAAATTACCCTTTGACTTCTTTCCGAACTGCTTCCCGCCGTTATTATTTCTAGCTACACCACTTTGATTACCAATACTAGGACGTGAAAGATTCATACCCGAATCCAACTTCCCTAGTGTAACTCCTTCCGGAACTTTTACACGTCCTTCTGAAAGTTTTTCTATATCAGAGAATATAGTCTCATCACTCACGCTATCTTTATTCCATATAAGATATTGTGTTCTCATATATATGGCCAGTGAACGAATCAATGCAGTCTTCTCTTCCCCATCAGGTTCCTTCGCAAGCAGATCCAGAATCTTCTCAATATTACGGCCATAATGCGAAGCTCGAATTTTAGTGTCTTTCATAGGTATATTTAAAGGCTTTGTTTCAAACTCGGCTTTTGATGGCATAGGATAAGGCGCATCCACGTCCAGATCGAAGTCTGCCAACATAAAAAGATGATCCCACAACTTATGCTCGTACTCATCATACGAACGAACAGTCGGATTCAAAATCTCCATTACCTTCACTATCGCATACGCTTGACGGGTGCGTTTATCCTTATCTTCAATGGTTTTAAGATCCTGAACCATCTCTACGACATTGTGCCCGTAAACTCTTTTTATGTTATTATCCATCTCTATTTATATTTCCATTGTAACTGGCAAATATAAAAAAAATCCCCCGCTTTCACAATTTTGCATTCAGCGAGGGAACTTAGATTACTTACCGAAAATCCGTTTCAGAAGACCTTGGAAGCCGGCTCCGTGCCGAGCTTCATCCTTAGCCATCTCATGTACTGTATCGTGAATCGCGTCATATCCAAGCTGCTTTGCGCGAGTGGCCAATGCCAATTTACCTTCGCAAGCACCACCTTCGGCAGCAGCACGCTTTTCGAGATTGGTTTTCGTATCCCACACTATCTCTCCTAGCAATTCTGCAAATTTGGCAGCATGTTCTGCCTCTTCAAAAGCATAACGTTTGAACGCCTCTGCTACCTCCGGATATCCTTCCCTTTCTGCTTGACGGCTCATCGCCAAGTACATCCCCACTTCCGTGCATTCACCATGGAAATTATCGTGAAGGCCCTGCATAATTTCAGCATCCTCTACACGGCCATCGCCAAGATGATGCTCACAAGCCCATCCGGACTCTTCTGAAGTAATCTCCACAAATTTGTTCTTTGCATGACACTGCGGACACTCTACAGGAGGGACCTCTCCTTCATATACATAGCCGCATACTAAACATCTAAATTTCTTTTTCATATCGTTTTACATTTTAGAAACGACCTTGTCCATACCTTAAAAGTACAAGACTCCAGTCGCTTGCAATTTATAATAATTCTAAATTGCAAATATATGAATTATTTTTCTTCCTACAAGAAAAAACTCTCTTTTGTGTGCAAATTCTTATTCCACTTTTAATAGCATCGCATCTTGCACCTTCTTGGATGCATCTTCGCCCAACACCATTTTTAGAATGGTTAAGCCAAATTCGACAGCATATCCGGCACTTCTTCCAGTGACTATACGGCCATCACGCACTGCTGCTCTCCTAACGAAAATTCCCCCTGCGGATATTATACCTGTTTCAAAACCATCAAAACAGGTCATATATTTACCCTTTATATCGTTAAGCTGTGATAAAACCAGACCAGGTGCAGCACAGATAGCAGCTACCGCACCTCCCTGCGCGTAATGCTCCTGCAAATGTGAGATTAGTGATGCATCGTTTGAAAGAGTCCGAGCTCCTGGCATACCTCCAGGGAAAATCATTACATCTCTTTCACTTAAGTAGTTAAGAGTAAAATTACAATCCTCCCATTTCTTATCGGAAAGGACCATCACTCCATGAGAAGAACAAACATTTAAACTATCTGTTATAGACACTAAATTAACTTCCAGACCTGAGCGTCTAAGTACATCACACACAGCCAAAGCTTCGATGTCCTCGAAGCCATCGGCAAGAAATATATTCAAACCTTTCATAATGATATATTTTAGAAACAGTTATCAGTCCTCATCTTCAAGGCTATCCATCAAAAAGTCCAAAACCCTCCTTTCCTTTTTCGTCGGACGTCCACTTCCTCTATCTCGCTTAATAAAAATAGTTTCAAGTGGAGCATGTAAACGATTGAGTTCACTATCCGGTGTCAAATTCTCAGCATATTGTCCTACGAGAGAAGCCCCTACTCTAGATTCAAGACCCTGCAAAACCCTATACGAAAACAAAGCAGGGCCCTTTCTGATTTCTATCACCTCTCCTATCCTAATGGGACGAGAAGGCTTACAATTCTGACCTCCTACTTTAACTTTTCCACCATTGCAGGCATCGGTAGCCTCGCTGCGGGTCTTAAAAACTCTGATCGCCCAGAGATATTTATCTATACGTGTCATTTTTGTCTACAGAAAATCTGTATAGGACATCCCGTTAACTCGAAATTCTCACGCAACTTGTTTTCCAAAAAACGTTTGTAAGGTTCTTTTATGTATTGAGGCAGATTACAGAAAAAAGCAAAGGCAGGGAAATGTGTAGGAAGTTGAGTAATATATTTAATCTTAACATATTTCCCTTTTGTGCTCGGAGGTGGAGTTTCTTCTATCAACGGAAGCAAGACCTCGTTAAGTCGTGCCGTTGGGATCTTGCGAGAATAATTATCATACACGCGTGCAAGTGCATCTAAAACATCTTGAATGCGCTGCATCTTAAGCACAGAAGTGAAGATTATAGGCACATCGGTAAAAGGGGCAATCCTGTCACGCAGCGATTTTTCATAAGTTTTCAGCGTGTTGCTATCCTTTATGAACAAATCCCACTTATTTACCACTAAGACCACACCCTTTCTATTCTTTATTATCAGGTTGAATATGTTCATATCCTGGGCTTCCATACCTGTAGTGGCATCTATCATCAACACGCACACATCCGAATGTTCAATAGCTCTAATGGAACGCATCACCGAATAAAATTCCAAATCCTCGTGGACTTTAGTCTTACGACGTATTCCGGCTGTGTCCACAAGCATGAATTCGTGTCCGAATTTATTATAATAGGTTTCTATGGAATCACGGGTGGTCCCGGCCACAGGAGTTACTATATTCCTTTCCGTTCCGAGCAGGGCATTGGTAATAGATGATTTGCCCACATTAGGTTTTCCCACTATAGCTATACGAGGCAAGCCCGAAAATGGGTCAGGGGCGTTATCTTCCTGCGGAAGAACTTTACAAATCTCATCAAGAAGATCACCGGTGCCAGAACCATTAGCAGCGGAAACCGGCCAAATCTCACCTAGACCCAGAGAATAGAATTGATAAGCATCGAACATCTTATCTCCGCTATCAACTTTATTAACACACAAAACGACAGGTTTCTTACTGCGGCGGAGCACATCTGCTATCTCGGAGTCATAATCAGTTACTCCCGTCGATGCCTCTACCATAAAAAGTATTACATCAGCTTCATTAATTGCTATTTGCACTTGCTCACGTATAGCAGCCTCGAAAACATCGTCCGAATTCGTAGTATATCCACCCGTATCCACTACTGAAAATTCGCGTCCACACCATTCGCATCGTCCATAATGACGATCACGTGTAACACCCGAAATATCATCGACTATCGCCTGGCGCATTCCTACCAGACGATTAAACAGAGTGGATTTGCCCACATTAGGACGACCTACAATAGCAACTAAACTCATATATACATCAACTTAAGTTTCGTATTCACGAAACACCTGTCATTTAGATTCTTTTTCGAAAAGGGCACACTCACGACAAGCTTCTGTGTAATCCCCCTTACATTTTTTACCATGAAGCTCAGCATCCTCATCCTTAAAGCATCTAATGCCAATGTTACGCATCTTCTCGTTCGAGCCCACATCGAATTTAGGAAATTCTCCATCCTTTTTCAACATAAACACGCACATCAAAGCCACACCGACCACCAGGACTATTGCCGCAGCTATAAATGTCTCCATAACTATCCTTCAAATACGATACTAATTGACTCGTAATTATATACTTTGTGTATTATGGAAGCAAAAAGTGGAGCTAAAGACACTATCCTTATCTTTGGATCATTGGCCAATTCCGGATGAGGAATGGTATCGCTTATGTATACCTCATTCAGCTTAGAATTATGTATACGCTCTATGGCTCCACCACTGAGTACTCCGTGAGTTGCACAGGCCCTAACACTGTTGGCCCCCATTTCCATAAGAACATCCGCTGCCTTGCAAAGCGTTCCTGCCGTATCTATCATATCATCTATGATGACAATGTCGCGGCCCTCCACCTCACCAATCGCAGTTATACTCGAGACAACATTGGCCTTGGCCCTGGTTTTATGGCAAATTATAGTAGGAACTCCCAGCGAACGCGCATAATTATTGGCCTTTTTAGCACCTCCCATATCTGGAGCGGCAATAGAAAGATTCTCTAAATTCAAATTCTTAATAAGAGGCAAGAACACTCCTATACTATACACGTGGTCCACAGGTATATCAAAAAAGCCTTGTATCTGCTCCGCATGCAACTCGCAAGTCATAACCCTGTCAGCACCAGCAGCCCTCAATAAGTTAGCCACAAGTTTAGCACCAATCGCCACTCGAGGACGATCCTTTCTATCCTGACGGGCCCATCCGAAGTACGGAATAACCGCTACTACTGAATCGGCCGATGCCCTTTTAGCAGCATCTATTGCTAACAGTAATTCCATGAGGTTATCGGCCGAAGGGATCGTGGATTGCACGATATACACACTTGCTCCTCTAACACTATCTTCATACTGTGGTTGAAACTCACCATCACTGAATTGTGTAACGGTAAGCGCGCCGAGCTTTTGCTCTGGTTCATCGCTATTGCGTATCACATTCAACTCCTCAATCACCTTTCCTGCGAAATCTCTCGATGCTCGACAGGCAAATAATTCCATCCTATGGCTGTGTAACATATAATTATAAACTATTCAATATTTTCTCTATATGATCCAATATCTCTGTGCGGCCTCTCGCGTTCTGAGAAGAACTGACGAACATCTCAGGAAGCACCTCCCACTCCTCACTTAAAATATCACTATCTCTTTCTATTTGAGACTTTAGCACATTTGTCCCGACCTTGTCCGACTTTGTAAATATAATGGAAAAAGGCACACCGCTCTCTCCTAAAAAACGAATAAAATCCATATCAGTCTTTCCTATATCATGCCTTGAGTCAATAAGAACAAAGAGACTGATCAGTTCTTCACTATTTTTTATATAGTCTCCTATAACCGCATTCAACTCCTCGCGCCCTTGGCGTGAAAGTTTAGCATAACCATATCCGGGCAAATCCACAAGATACCACTTGTCATTTATCAAAAAGTGATTTACAAGTTTGGTTTTGCCGGGAGTAGAAGAAGTCATAGCAAGCTTCCCGTTATTACAAAGCATATTAATAAGACTGGATTTACCTACATTACTTCTTCCGATAAAAGCAAATTCTGGCAATCGTCTTTGAGGCCGGCCATCAACTCTAGTACTGCTTCCAGCAAATGTTGCACTCGTAATTTTCATACACTTCTTCAACCGCGCAAAGATAATGAAAAAGTATTGATTTTCCGATTACGCCGAAGAAGCTGTTTTGAAATGGTTCATTTCAAAACGGTTTCTTCGGATACAAGATCGTAAAACAAGCCCCACCAAGACGGAAACTTCGGGAGTAGGTTATGCTCGCGCCACATCTTTCCAGAATACTTCGGCATATTGATAAACCCAGCCCGCTTCCGCTACTTTTTGTGGTAAATTTCGGCGTGAACAACTTTTCAATATTCTTTTCATCCACGCCTGGTCCATTGTCTTCAAAAACAATTTCATAATAGCCATCTGAAGATCCGTTTCTTAAAGAAACCTCCACTCTGGCATTGAGCCTATCTTCACAAGCTTGGACCGCATTGTTAAGTAGATTTACAAACACCCGTACAAGCTGAGGCCTTGGAGCATTAACTACAACTCCAGGAAGCCCTAGATATGTAAAATCCACACCGGGCCGATTATCATACAAAGAGACCTCCTCGCGTAAAAGGTCGTCTAGTGGCACCTCGACGGGCTCTTCAGAATAAAGCTTAGCAAAATCAGAAAACTGATTAGCCGTCTCCGTCAAAATATGAATGTGATCAAGCAGTACATTAGCCATATCGTCGAACTTGGCCTGCCAAGAAGGGTCCCCAGCTGCTTTCAGACGCTGCACACGCTGAATTTGGAGCTGCATTGGAGTTAGCGGATTCTTTATTTCGTGTGCTACATTTCGAGCCATTTCACTCCACGCCTTATCTCTTTCTGCCTGAGCCAAAGCCTTTGCATTGCCCCGCAAATCATCAACCATTCGATTATAAGAATTGACAATATCCATTATCTCGTCATCTTTCTTATAACCCAAATCCTCCAACTTCTCTAGTTTACCGGAACGCATAACACGGCTCATTGCTGAAAGTGGTTTAAAAGTCTTATCTATAAAATACGAAACCAGCATTGTGGAAAGTATCATCAATATAATAAATACCACCAGCACATTAAATGCGTGCATAAGCGCATCGAATTGAAAATCACGGCCATTATCCGTGTATGGGGATGACAAATACGCGACCACATCACCACTCGCTCCTACTATTGGCGCATACAGCATATAGATATGACGCTTCCCCAAAGTCTCTTTATGAATGCAGAATCCCTCATTTTTATATCGTAGATGGTAGTATGCTTCCTCCGGCATGCGATACCAAAGGATATGTCGTTCATAGAGCTCTGGAGCAGTAGATAAAGCTATCTTACCATCAGCCCTATACAAAGAAATATCAGATCCTGTATTATCTCCTACCCTTCTAAGCAAATCCAGAGTTTCCCGAGAGGTAAGTTCTGATTGAAAAACAACCCCACGCATACCGCTTTGAAGCTGGAAACGAATGGAATTGACCTTTTCAGACATCATTCGCTCAGAGATAAAAGTATTTCTATCATACACGAACGACACACTCACAAAAGCTAAAAAAGACATAGTCACAAGCAGAGAAATCAACATAATGGTATTCATTCTCCGCTTGAAATAGTTCTTCTCAAAAAGTAGAGGCCTTCTTTTCTTATGAGCGAGTGGACTCATAAGAAAATAAAACACAAGACTCAAAAAAATGCATAAAATAATCTGCGTCCCTACACCGCCATACGGGCGTGACATTACTATCACCTCATTATTGCCGACAGGAACAACGAAATTCAAATACCCGTTTTTTCGAAAAACATACTCTCCATTTTTCGAAAATTCGTGTTGTAACTCATCCGTTAGCTTAATAGGATATGGGAAATTCCCTCTAAAATACTGCCTATACTTATCTTTATAAAGAGCATACGAATAGCGAGACGGAATCGACGAATTTTCCCTTGATCCCAGTATCATACTTAAGGATCTATTGTCCGGATATTTAGGTTCCAAAATCACATATACTGTTTCCTGTCCCTTGTCGCTATGATAATAGTGAAATGCAGCAATATATCGGCTCCTTTGATCTGAAAGAGGTGCATAAAGGAATCGAGAACCGGATTCTATTTGAACTCCATCTTCCAAGCTGAACAAACGTCCATCGCGGCCTACCTCTACCTTTACATCATAGACATTAAGATATTTGGATAGGTACTTATCCATAATTCTAGTTCGCGCCGCCCTTACACCATTTTCTCCGTTTAGTGCAGATGCCACCACCTCATCCTTCGAAATCTGTCTTTCTACCCTCCGAAGATGTGATTCCAGACCATAGTCGCGCGCATTTGAAAGCGATTCTGCCCACGATGCCACCACTATCCGTTCCCTCTGATAACTTATATATGTAGTTAGTCCGATACAGAAAATTCCTACGAACAGGGAATAAATCAGCATCCCATTTGCACTAAAAAGAGAAAATCTCTTACGCGCGAGTTTTATCCACAACGGCTGAAGCAGTTCAGAAAACTCCGCTACAGTAAAAAAGATTAACAGTAAAGTAATATACGCTATAAGAGAATTCCAGTCCAGAGCCCATATCTTGTATAGATCCAGCGTGATGTGCGTATATACCTCTATCTTGTAAATAGATATGTATGCAAACCAGATAAGCGCAACCGATATCAAGAAAACCACGGCCGAACCTAAGAACATCGATATCCTGCTCTTGAATTTTCTCCACAAATCCACGCGGCATATATATAGACTGGTCGCTATTATAAAAAAGGCCAGCGCCACCATTATAATGCTTAGAATTTGTGTCAGTTCGCCATAAAGCACCGGATAGTTTTTATAAATGGCTATGGCAAAAAAAAGTAAAAGACACGATGTAGCTATAGCATTTTTCAAGGTTGGGTGTCCGTACAAGGCTAACAGCACAGCACCTATGAAAAGCAAGTATGCAAGCCAAGTAGCATAGGCGGGGAAAGCACTTTTAACAGGCAGCGAATCATATACAATCCGCATTACCGGCTCATTACGGACATTGACCACCACCCCATCTCCATAAGAAATAGGACGGAGAGAGTAATTATTGTCTAACCCTAAATGCTTATTCCCATTTATTTTTATACCGGCTATAAGTTTTATATCCCTATTTTGAAAGCTACGTAATAGATAAGAATCCCCTGAAAAATTATAAAAGCGGTAATTCTCCCTTACGGAAGATAGTGTGGTATGCCGGCCGGCTGTCAAATACTCATCGTATTGGACGGGAAGCTGACCATGCCAAGCGGATAAATGGGTATTTTCGTATCTATAAAAGATGAAATCTTCTGGAATATCCGAAGTCTTAAAAAGATACTCCGATGATTCGTTAAGAATCTTTTCGCCATACCTGTCAAGCAGAGATAGACGATTATCAATCTTTCGTTCTAACCTTGCAGCTTCACCTACGGGATTCACTTCCTGCTGAGGGAATGCAATAGAAAGAATGACCAAAGCCAGTGAAATCGCCAGCAAAAAAATATTAAGACTTCGTTTATGTATTTTCATTCGTGATGATAAGACTCTCCCTTGATTATAGTACAAGCGCGATATAGTTGTTCAGCAAAAATCGTGCGAACCATCTGATGAGAAAAAGTCATCTTAGAAAGCGAAATCTGCCCATTGGCACGTTCATAAACCTCTGATGAAAAACCATATGCTCCTCCTATAACAAAGACTAATTCCTTAATGCCAGCAACCACACGCTTTTCTAGAAAAGTAGCAAATTCGACAGATCGCATCTCTTTACCTCTTTCATCTAAAAGTATAACTTCGTCGGAAATTTTTATGTTTCTAAGAATAAGTTTCCCTTCAAGTGTCTTTATCTGTTCTTTTGAAAGAGAGCCGGCATTTTTCAACTCCGCTATCTCCTTTATTTCGAATGGTAGGTAATGGCGAAGCCTGGAAGAATAAACTTCCAGGCCTTCGTTAATCCATCTGATGTCAGTCTTCCCGACTGTCAAAAGAGTTATTTTCACAGCGTTATACCCTCTGTCCGTATGAACGGTCAGTTGTATTTACCGTTATCACATCTCCCTGATTAATGAAAAGGGGAACCATAATTTTTGCGCCCGTTTCCAAAGTCACCTCCTTAAGAGCAGAAGTAGATGCCGTATTCCCCTTTACTGCAGGCTCAGCATAAGTCACTTCCAGTGTGACGTATGTAGGAAGTTCACAAGTTAAACATCTTTCTTCGTCTCCGGTAACGAACATCATCTCCACGTGCTGTCCCTCTTTCATAAGATCCGCATTATCCACGGCCTCCTTAGGGAGTTTTATCTGCTCATAAGTCTCTTCATGCATAAAGTTGAATCCATCATCTTCTGCATATAAAAACTGATACGGACGGCGTTCTACGTCAATGGTATCGATTTTCGCACCTGCAGTGAATGTATTTTCAAGAATACGTCCATTTTCCAAATTACGGAGTTTAGTCTTTACGAAAGCCGGTCCTTTTCCTGGTTTCACATGCTGAAACCATACTATCATACAAGGTTTTTCGTTAAACTTAAGGTAAAGTCCGTTTTTAAAATCAGCTGTTGTTGCCATAAATATGTATTAATTAAATTTCTTCTATTATGAAATGTCCAGATACCCCGAAAAAATCGTGCAAATATAATAAAAGAGCACCTGTTTTCAAAACAAAGCCTTTATATAAGAGGCCACTTCCGATAAGAGCCATCCCGGAGTAGATGTGGCACCACTTACCCCGACTCTATCTTCAGGTCGGAACCACGATGATTGTATTTCATTTACTCCACCCACCTGATATGTACGAAAATTCTTACTCTTACATAGATCGCTCAACACCCTGCCATTAGAACTTGATCGTCCTGATACGAATATTATAACATCATGAGAAAGAGCGAAATCTTCAAGTTTTTTATATCTAAACACCATCTGCTTGCATATCGTATCGTGCACCTTTAACAATGGTAAGGAAGCCCTTAGAATATCACACACCCGTGAATATTCCACCGGGCTTTGTGTCGTTTGAGAAAAAATCTCGCACGCTCCCACTATTTCCTCCTTATCCATAAGCTTTTGGGCTTCCTGTGCACTTTCAATAATACGCACGCGCTCTGGTTCCACTTGGCCTACCAATCCCAAAACCTCCGGATGTCCACGTTTACCGAATATGATTACTACCCCTTGCGCTTGACGAATCTTATTCTGGATACCCAATACGACAGGGCAAGTGCAATCGATTATCTTAAATCCGCGCTTTCTCAAAAGTTCATATATGTATGGGGGCTGCCCATGTGCCCGTATTAAGATAGGCTCACCTGACGCTTCGGTGATTTCAGAGAGGTCCTCCATGTCTAAAGCCACAAGTCCCATTTTAGATAGGCGCTCTATCTCCGATTCATTATGGACAATTTCCCCTAGTGAATATAGATGCTCGTGAGTGGAAAGATATTCCTCTGCAGTACTTATAGTCCTTATCACCCCTCCACAAAAGCCGGCATTTTTATCTATTTCAACATTAATCATAAAGCCCTAATTTACCTCTTACCAAGCCCTTTGCCCATTCAACCTCTTCCTTTAAGGTCATATTGGAATTGTCCAGAACGAACGCATCCTTCGCCCTGCTTAAAGGAGAGACTTTTCTGTGCGAATCTATGTAATCGCGCTCGCGCAGATTGGCCCGAACATCTTCCCTGTCCGGATTTTGTCCCTTTGAGAGCATCTCATCGAATCGCCTTTGAACCCTTACTTCCTCGCTAGCAGTCATAAATATTTTAATCTCAGCATCCGGAAAAACAGTAGTACCGATATCCCTGCCATCCATAATAACGCCATTCCCCATGGAGAGAGCATGCAAGATATTGTCTACATAATCCCGAACGTATGGTAGCGTTGAGATAGGACTCACCTGAGAAGACACCTTCATAGAGCGTATTTCCTTCTCTACGCATTGCTCTCCAATAAACAATTTGCCTCCATCCTCAAAGTGTAAATCCAGTGCAGGCAACTCCTTTTCCAACTGCTCGGATATCTGGTTATCAGCACTTATCAGCCCTCTTTGCTGAGCAAAAAAAGTAACCCCCCTATAAAGAGCGCCAGAGTCCAGATAAAGCAAGTCCAATTCCTTAGAAAGAAGGCGGGCAAAAGTGCTTTTCCCGGTAGATGAGTAACCATCCACTGCTATTTTTATATTTGGAATCTTCATACGTACTCTTCTATATTTTTAACCGTTATAACTGAATCGCCCAAGATAAGAAGTCTCTCCACGACATTACGTAACTCCCTTATATTACCTCTCCAAGATCTATTCTTCAAATATTCAACTGCCTCTGGACTAAAACTTTTACGCGGTAAAGCTGTTTCCTGACATATCCTATCTACGAAATAATCCACGAGTAGTGGGATATCACTCTTCCTCTCATCCAGACTCGGAACCCGTATTATTATCACACTTAGCCTATGATAGAGATCCTCTCTAAAATTGCCGAGTTCGATTTCTTTTTTCAAGTCCTTGTTGGTAGCGGCTATAACCCTAACATCCACCTTAATATCCACATCACTACCCACTCGGCTCAATTTATTTTCTTGAAGGACTCTAAGCACCTTGGCCTGAGCAGCCAGAGACATATCTCCGATTTCATCGAGAAACAAGGTACCTCCATCTGCCTGCTCAAATTTACCCTTATGTTGTTTAATGGCTGAAGTAAATGAGCCTTTTTCGTGACCGAATAGTTCGCTTTCGATCAATTCTGAAGGAATCGCAGCACAATTAACTTCCACATACGGAGCTGCACTTCTATCGCTTTCCGCATGCAGACTTCTAGCTACCAATTCCTTTCCAGAGCCATTGGGGCCAGTTATCAATACTCTCGCCGGAGTAGGTGCGACCTTGGCAATCATCTCTCTTATGTGGTTAATCGCTTCCGATTCCCCTATCATTTTAACTCCACCAAAAACCTTTTTCTTCAAAATTTTGTTCTGCGAAGTCAGCGAAACCTTATCCGTTGCGTTCTTTATTGTAATAAGCACCCTGTTTAAATCCAAAGGCTTTTCAATAAAGTCGAATGCCCCCTTCTTTATACATTCCACTGCAGTGTTTATGTCGGCATGACCGGATATCATCACAATAGGGCTATCTACTCCTTCCTCTACCAATTTTGACAACACCTCCACACCATCCATCTGCGGCATCTTTATATCGCTGAATATCACATCATATCGACCTGCAAGAGCCGCCTTCACTCCTGCAACTCCATCCTCTGCCACATCTACAGAATAACCTTCTTCTGTCAATATTTCCTTCAACGAGTTCCTGATGGAACGTTCATCGTCTATAATCAATATCTTCATAGATTCTCCTCCTTTTTTGCCAATCCTGCCTCATGCTCGCTCTGCGCCTTTTGCACACTTACGGAGCGCTTAAGCACGAAACCTGCACCTAAGTACTTGGTCCTCACATCCTCATCGGCGGCCAATGCTGCCGGTGTCCCTTCCTGTAGAATAGTTCCTTCGTAAAGCAAATATGCCCTGTCCGTTATGGCCAATGTCTCACCAACATTGTGGTCTGTAATTATGACACCTATATTTTTATATTTTAGTTTGGCGATGATGTACTGAATATCCTCTACAGCAATAGGATCCACTCCGGCAAAGGGTTCATCGAGCAAGATAAACTTAGGGTCTATGGACAATGCCCTGGCTATTTCGCAGCGGCGCCTTTCTCCTCCGGAGAGTTGAATTCCCAGGGACTTGCGCACTTTAGAAAGATTAAACTCGCTTATTAACTCCTCCAGCCTATCAAGTCTCTGTTTTTTAGGTATGCCCTTCATCTCCATTACAGATAGAATATTATCCTCAACGGACATCTTTCTAAAAACAGAAGCATCTTGAGGAAGATATCCCACCCCTAATTGTGCACGCTTGTACATAGGCAATTTCGTTATCTCCTTGTCATCCAGATAGACGTGCCCATCATTAGGAACGATCTGTCCTGTAATCATATAAAAACTCGTGGTCTTTCCTGCTCCGTTAGGGCCAAGAAACCCTACGATTTCACCCTGATTCACTTCCATAGACACCCCTTTTACCACTGTACGGATGCCATATTTTTTTACCAAATTTTCACAGCGAAGTTGCATACTCTTTTATTTACGAATCAAGCTCTAAATCCTTAACCAAATTCCCGACTTCCTTATAGTCAGAAATAAGCTTTTTTGCCTTATCCTTAGGCATATAATATGATGGCTCTATATTCTTAGCAGGTAAAACTTCTACACTAAAAATAACTTTATTGCTAGATAATCCCTCTTTCATCTTCTTCTCCATACGCGAGACGAATTTGTCATCGAGCCATTTCTTCGTATCCGCACTATCTACACTTATCGTTAGAGAGCGCAACCCATCTTTCTCTCCTATAACGTATGGAGCATTTGAAAAGATACCGGCCAATCGACTACTTACAGGATTCGACTGACACATAGCAATAATGCCCTTCCAAACCTGTTCCATTGACTGGGCATCCGGTATTTCTCCTTCTTCTTGTGTTTCTAAAACCTTTGTGTTCCCCTCATCCTTTGTTTGAGAAGCAAGAGATCCCAAAGACAATGATGCGCTTGTCCTTCTTGCCCTCGGCTTTACTACTTCTTCATCAGGCTTTTGTGCCTGAATTGGGCTTTCTGTCAGGGTTGGCTTGGGCGCATCCTGAGAAGGCTGAGCCGAAGCTTGCGTCTGAGCTGTAGCTAATGATACTGCATTTTTATTAAGAAAGCATAATTTCATCAAGGCAAATTCTATATATAGCCTTTGATTGGCTGCCGATTTAAAGCCTGCTTCACAGGCACTTATACAATTCAACGCATTATATAAAAAATCAACCGAACATTTTGAAGCCTGTTCCTTATAACGTTCTTTCAAATTTTCCGGAAAATCAAGAAGCGCATCCAATCCACCGGTGCGGCTAACAAGTAAATCTCTAAGGTGCTCCCCTATCGACACCACAAAATACAAGGCATTGAACCCCTTTGCCAATACCTCATCGATAATTAACAATACAGTAGCATAATCTCCCGCCAAAGCTGCATCGACTACCCTAAAAGAATACTCATAATCCAGTACATTCAGATTTTTCAGCACATCGGCATACTTTATATCTGTGCCGCAGAAGGCAACAGTCTGATCAAAAATGGTTAGGGCATCTCGCATAGCTCCATCTGCCTTACGTGCTATAACGTGGAGGGAATCGTCATCTATCTTAACATTCTCCTTTACAGAAATATCACGCAAATTCCGCATAATATCGGGCACACTTATTCTATTAAAATCGTATGTCTGACAGCGCGACAATATTGTGGGAATGATCTTATGCTTTTCAGTGGTACATAATATGAAAATAGCATGTGCCGGCGGTTCCTCAAGGGTTTTGAGAAAGGCATTAAAGGCTTGCTGTGACAGCATGTGAACCTCGTCTATGATATACACGCTATACTTCCCCACTTGTGGCGGTATCTGCACTTGATCCATTAGAGCCTTGATATCTTCTACCCCGTTATTAGACGCCGCATCTAACTCGTGGATACAATATGAACGACCTTCCGCAAAAGAACGACACGACTCACACTGCCCGCACGGCTCCATATCAGGGGTGGGATTAGAACAATTAATCGCTTTTGCAAATATTCGTGCAGATGATGTTTTACCCACTCCACGAGGTCCGCAGAATAGATAAGCATGCGCAAGCTGCCCTCTTTGAATGGAATTTTTCAAAGTGCGGGCAATGTTATCCTGACCTATCAAAGACTCAAATGAGTCCGGTCTATATTTTCTGGCCGATACTATATAATCTGACATATCCTACAAATTTACTCAAATTTTCCACAAAGAAAAATTGGCAAAACTGCTCTTTGAACGAAGAAGACATAGGTTGCATTTCTATCAAGTTAAGGTTATCTTTGCATTGATGAAATGGAATATACTCAAATATTATTTGACTGTTTTATTGATTTTGCTTTGCGCCGACGCTGATGCACAATTCAAAATCTACACAAAAAAAAGCCGATTAGCCGATTTCCCTGCAAAAACCACTATGGTTGTGCTCAGTGGAAACGATCTGCTGGACATGGCTCTTAAAAACGAAATTAAAAGCAGATGGAGAGTTTCCCCATTCGATTTCTGCTACGCAGAAGACATGGAAAAAATAAAAAGCAATCCTAACTACTACATACTTTACTTAAGTTCAAATAAAAGCGGTCTTGTGTATCTTAATCTGGAAAAATGTGGTAGCAAAGAAAGCATCTCAAATATGAACGGAAGGATGGATGTAGTCAAAGTGCCATTCAGCCCTAAAGAATTCTCAACGGGCCGTGAAATCTCCTATCTTTCTGCTATGATTGACATAGTCCAGCATTATGTGGAAAGTGCCCTGCTTCACGAGCATGCCAGCTATCTAAGCATCAGCAAATCTGGAAAGCCCCTGGCAAAAGGACGCAAAAAGAAAATCTACATAGCCAGAGAAGACTTATCATCCTCCATCGCAGGAAGAGACTCCATCCCTAGTCCCGGAAATGGAATAGTCTTCACTGACAATTATACAGTCGACAGCCTCTTTACAGCTAGCAGTCCGGAGGCCATGATAGGCTTCTGTATAAGCAGTAATTCGCCATCGCCAAATGCCGAAAGTTACCAAGTTATTGTAAGTGCAGACAGGCACGAGTTAATGTACTACAGGAAGAACAAATACAAAAAAGAAGGACAAAGAGGATTTACCTACAAGGCTCTAAAGGACATACAGGCCGAACACACATACAAGAAATGATACAAGGCATCACTAGCTCCGGACTTAGATATTTCGTAAAGCACGCCGACGGGAAAGCCGCATGTGCTGCTATCAGCATTAAATGTGGCACTAGAGAAGAGGGAAGTCTACCAGAAGGTATAGCACACCTAGTCGAACATTGCATTTTCAAAGGCACCAAACACAGAAGCGCAAACAACATTTCCACTTGCCTAGACAAATTAGGCGGTGAACTTAATGCTTACACGACTAAGGAAGAAATCGTCCTGCACGCTACTGTTCTAAAAGAAGATTTGGATAAAGCCATAAAGCTTCTCTTAGAAATCGCCACACAGGCTACCTTTCCTGAGGATGAAATCGAAATCGAAAAAGGTGTAGTATTGGACGAAATCATCTCCTATAAAGACAGTCCAGCCGAAGACATATACGATACTTTCGAAAGCCTGTTTTTCGAGGGCTACCCCTTGGGTAAACTCACACTTGGCACCATCGAATCCATAAAGAAGGCCAGTCGCACAGACCTTATTCAATATTATAATTCCCATTTTGTACCTACCAATATGGTTCTTAGCATAGTGGCCAACATAGATGAAAAACTATATGCAAAGAAAGTAGTCTCACTCTGTGAAAAAAGACTAACTGAAACAACATGCACTCAAAGCGCGGAAAATACTACCAGCATAAAACCCCACACATTTAACGCCACAGAGAAAAAGTCCAATCACGAAGCCAATCTGGTCATAGGGGCATTGGCCCCATCCCTGTATGACAACAATAGACTATGTTGCGTTCTGCTATGCAATATTTTAGGTGGCCCTGCAAGTAACAGTATGCTAAATTCCATCCTTAGAGAAAAGCATGGTTGGGTGTATTCTGCCGAATGCAATTACTCTCAATACAGCGATGCCGGGCTGGTAACCATAAGCATAGGATGCGATAAAGAAAACATATCACGATGCACGCGTGCCATATTTTCCATAATCAAAAGACTGCAAAATAAGCCACTGAGTGACACGGCGTTAAAGACAGCCAAAAAACAGCTCTTCGGCCAATTGGCAATAAGTTCCGATAGTAAAGAAAGCCAGGCACTCTCGGCTGGCAAAAGCATACTTGCCTTCGGAAAAGTGTTTACTGATAAGGAGAACATCAAGCTTATCAATGACATATCATCCGAAGACCTTCAAAGACTTGCACAAAGTCTATGGGCTGAAGGCAATTACTCCCAACTACTTTATATTTAATGGAAACACCTATAGAAAAATACACAAAAGAGCACAGCTCTATACCTAATAAAGCTCTCGATTGGGTAGAAAAACAGACAAATATAAAGACCAACTATCCCCGTATGCTCTCTGGCCGCATTACAGGAGAACTTCTCACTTTGATTGCAAAAATGATAAACGCTCACCATATTCTAGAAATAGGCTGTTTTACAGGGTATTCTACAATATGCCTGGCAGAAGGAATTATAGGAGAAGGTTATGTGGATAGCCTGGAAATAAACGACGAACTTGAAAGTCTAATACGACAAGGATGGGAAAAAGCCGGCATCTCCAACAAGGCAAGACTTCACATAGGCGATGCTATTGAGAGCATAAATAATTTCGTCAAAGAGAAACGCACCTTTGATATGATTTACATAGATGCGAACAAAAGAGAATACCTAGCCTACTACAAGGCCGTTATGCCTTTGCTTAAAAGCGGGGGCGTCATAATCGCTGATGACACAATGCTAGGTGGTAAAGTATACGATACTCCACTATCAACTGATAAACAGACACGGGGGCTATTAGAATTCAATGACTATGTTATTAATGACCCCGGCGTCGAATTAGTGATGCTTCCTCTTAGAGATGGATTAAGCATAATACGAAAGAAATAGCCTATTTTCATCACAAATAAGACAGGGACTAAAGTTAAATCAGCAGAATTTGGTCACAAATAATGCATTTTAAGCCCTAAAAAGGCTCTTTTTTCACATTTTTATAGTACAGGTGTATTTTTCTTCCTCAAAGCGGAGCCGGAAATTATTTTTGCATCCGTTTAAAAAAGACAAAAACTATGACACCTGTAAAAATGAGGCTTGATAATGCCTCCAACATATATCCGGCAGCGCTTACTAAACGCTATGCTTCCATCTTTAGAATGAGCGTAACCCTTACACAGACTATCAATCTGAATGTACTTCAACAAGCGCTGGACAACACCATAAAGAGAATACCGCTTTTCTCATACACACTGAAAAACGGAGCTTTTTGGTGGTACCTTAAGAAGTTAGATAAAACACCGGTACTAAGCAAATACACGCCCAATCAGGACAAACGTGGATTTAAATTCCATGGTGGTTTCCTTTTCAAGGTAAGTGTCGATGATAATCGTATAGTTCTAGATGTATTTCACGCCCTTGCCGATGGAAGAGGCGCACAGACATTCCTGCTTACACTTGCCGCGGAATACCTTAGACTTCAATACGAAATAAAAGACATAGAATATAATGACCTTGTTCTTAATCCTTTCCAAAGCCCTGCAAAGCACGAGATAGACGATTGTTTTACCTATTTTTCAGGTAAGAAAGGAGCTCTGGAAAGTAACGAACTGGCATACCATATTCCAGGCAGAAAAATCTTTTTCAATGAATTGAATAAAGAAAGATTCGTATTGGATAGTAACAAGACTAAGTCCGTATGTAAAGAATATGGATGTACTGTAACCGACCTTCTGGTTTCAGCTATGATAAGTGCTTTACAACAAGTATATATGCACGATAAAAGGCGCCATAAAAAAACAGCACTTAAAGTTAGCGTTCCGGTAGATCTTCGTGCCCTCTTTCCTGGGAGAACACTTAGGAATTACTCGTCTTATGTCAATCTGGGCGTAAATGTAAACAATGGATTCTTCTCCTTTAAAGAGATTGTCGATTTAGTTTCCGCACAAAAGAAATATATGGCCCAGCCAAGCGAGCTTGAAAAGAAGATCGCCGCCAATGTCGCTCTGGAAAATAATTTTGCGATTTCGGCAATCCCCCTTTGCTTCAAACACCCTATAATAGATCTGATTTGCCGAATTAAAGGGGACAGATACTGCTCACAGACTCTATCTAACCTAGGCAATGTAACCCTTCCTAAGGCCATAAAACCTTATATAACAGAAATGGATTTCATCCTAGGAAGACAACGAGGCACAAGTGGTGCAGCTGCAGCCGTAGGATATGATGGTAAGATATTTCTTAACTTTACACGAAATATCGCGGAGTCATCCTTCGAAAACTACTTCTACGAACAACTCCGCGACTTAGGATTAACCCCGATTAACCTACCTGAGCTCCATTCGCTAAAGCTTCAGCAGGCGTAATAAAGCGCATTTTTCCATCTGACTGACGTGCCATTAGTATCATACCCTTTGACTCTATGCCACGGATAGTACGAGGCGCCAAGTTAGCAAGTATACATATCTGCTTGCCAATCATCTCTTCAGGAGAATAGTATTCAGCTATTCCGGATACTATTACTCTTGTATCGATGCCTGTATCTATTGTGAGTTTAAGCAATTTATCAGTTTTAGGAACTTTTTGAGCCTCCAGTACGGTTGCCGTTCTGATATCCATGGCGTCAAAATCCTCGAATGTAATAGTTTTTTTCTGCGCTGCCACCTCACTTGCCTCTTGTGCCTTGGCATCCGCTTCGCGCTGCTCACGAATACGCTTCAGGCGATCCAGTTGAGCCTGAATTTGATCATCTTCTATCTTTTCAAAGAGCAACTCAGGAGTATTGATGGTATGACCAGCCTTCAGGATATCACTTCTTCCTACTAGTGACCAATCTAGTGGAACATCGAGCATAGTTCTAAGCCTTGCTGCGGCAAATGGAGTAAATGGTTCAAATACAACTGAAAGAGAAGCACATATCTGAAGACAAATATTGAGTATAGTAGCTGTCCTGTCAATATCTGTTTTCGCTACCTTCCAAGGCTCCGTATCAGAAATGTACTTATTTCCGATGCGTGCCATAGACATAGCATCCCTTAATGCGTCACGGAACCTGTAATTCTCTATATTTCTGTCTATAGATATCTTCAATTCCGGCAATTGAGCTAAAACATCACGATCTATGTCTTGCAATTGTCCTTGAGGTGGAACCACACCTCTAAAATACTTATGAGTAAGGACAACCGCACGATTTACGAAGTTTCCGAATATTGCTACGAGTTCGCTGTTATTGCGAGACTGAAAATCCTTCCAGCTAAAATCGTTATCCTTAGTTTCAGGAGCATTGGCAGTAAGCACATAGCGCATAACATCCTGTTTGCCAGGGAAATCCTCGAGGTATTCATTGGCCCAGACAGCCCATCCCCGTGAGGTGGAAATCTTATCCCCCTCAAGATTCAAGAATTCATTGGCAGGAACATTCTCGGGCATAATGAAACCATCCCCATAAGCCTTAAGCATAGAAGGGAACACTATGCAGTGAAAGACTATATTGTCCTTTCCTATAAAATGGACAAGCTTAGTGTCTTCACTCTTCCACCACTTCTCCCAGTCATTAGGCAAGAGCTCCATAGTATTCGAAATATAACCTATTGGAGCATCGAACCATACATAAAGCACTTTACCTTCAGCCCCCTTCACAGGAACAGGAACGCCCCAGTCAAGGTCTCTTGTAACAGCACGCGGTTGAAGTCCACCATCAAGCCAACTCTTAACCTGACCATAAACATTACTTCTCCACTCTTTGTGCCCGTCAAGTATCCATTCCCTTAACCACTGTTCGTAATCCTGCAATGGAAGATACCAATGCTTGGTCTTTTTCTTTATAGGCTGAGCTCCACTAAGTTTCGATTTAGGATTTATAAGTTCCTCTGGAGAAAGCGTACTTCCACATTTTTCACACTGATCTCCATACGCTCCTTCTGATCCACACTTAGGACAAGTACCCACTATATACCTGTCTGCCAAGAAAGTATTTGCTACCGGATCATAGTACTGCTCCGTCTCTTTCGTTATAAACTTCCCTTCATCGTAAAGCTTTCTAAAAAACTGAGAGGCATTATTCTCGTGAATCTTAGATGTCGTCCTACCATAGATATCGAAATTTATCCCGAATCCTTTAAAGGAATCTGAAATAATCTTATGATACTCATCCACTATTTCTTGTGGAGAACATCCGCGCTTACGAGCCTGAATAGTAATCGGAACCCCATGCTCATCACTTCCACATATATACAAAACCTCCTTCCCCTTAAGTCGAAGAAATCTAACATAAATGTCTGCCGGCACATACACTCCCGCAAGATGACCTATGTGTATAGGGCCATTCGCGTATGGTAGTGCACATGTTACCAAAGTTCTCTTAAAATTCTTTTCCATATCTATCTTTTATTATTATCCAATATTTTCTGTCTTAGTTTCTGGAGTTCAACCTGCCTACTTAAAAGGTCCATCTGCTCCTGCGTACTCGACACCTGCAATATCTGCTTCTTTATCTCCGCTATAGAATTCTCCAGCCTCTTAACTGCCAACAGGACAAGAGTATGCGGCACCGTAATCACCAACCACGAAGACTTGGTGGTCATAGACTCTCGGAAACGCCTAACCGTTATCTCGTATTTGTCTATGGCCAATTCCCCCACCACGGAGCACACCTCCCTATCCTCTCCCTCCATCAAACGACGCACGATCATATCAGGAGAAAGATGCTGGTTATAATACATGTCTTTAAAGCCTTTATAGATAGTCCCATATACACCGTTTGCCATCTCATACCCATCATCCTCTAATGCTCCCACAATGAAATCAGCAACAGTCACTGGCTCTGGATCATAATATTGGGAATCGGTTTCAAACTCCAGTTTTTCTTCTCCATAGCGAAGCAATAAATTGAGTATTTCAGATTCTACCGGGGCTAAAATCTCATTTTCAGGATGATATACATAATCTTTCGGTGTCCCTTGTCTTATCTGCTGCGGACTTTCCACTACACTAGCCTTCCGCGGAAGTGAAGCCTGTTGTATAGTTCGGCCAATCCTGTCAAATAAAACTTGCTGCTCTACATCGAACTTTTTAGACATCTCCTGCACATATACCGTACGGGCCACAGCATCTGGGACCTTTGATATTGTGTCAGCAATATCATTTATCACCTCTGCCCGCTTTATAGGATCATTTCCGGCATTTTCCATCAAAATATCCGATTTAAACCCTATAAAATCCTGTTCGTGCGTGGCTATATAGTCTTTAAACTCTGCCAATGTGTGCTTCCGCCCATAACTATCCGGATCCTCACCCTCTGGGAGCAATACTATCCTTACATTCATACCTTCTTCCAGAACCATATCCGTACCACGAAGAGCCGCCTTAATACCGGCCTTATCTCCATCATACATTATGGTAAGATTAGGCGTGAATTTATGAATTAGACCTATCTGCTGTGTAGTCAAAGATGTGCCACACGAAGCCACCACATTTTGTATCCCAAGCTGATGTAACGTAATAACATCCAGATTGCCTTCAACCAGATAACAACGATCCTGCCTTGAGATTTCAGTTTTAGCCCCGTATATACCTAACAAAGAACGACTTTTAACATATATCTCAGATTCTGGAGAATTAACGTATTTCGCCGGATTATCAGATTTAAGCGTACGCCCGGAAAAGGCGATAACTCTTCCCGATACTGAATATATAGGAAACATCACGCGTTCTCTAAACCTATCGGAGAGCGTTCCGTCGTCATGCTTTATGGTCAATCCCACTTCGACAAGATACTCCTCCTTTAGACCTGCGCCAAGTGCCGCATCCGTAAAAGTGCGTTTACCAGAAGGTGCCCAGCCCAATCCTTCCTTTCTTATAGTCTCATCCTCTAGGCCTCTGGAATGATAATAAGCCACAGCCACTGCCCTCCCCTCCGGGGTTGAAAGCTGCGAAATGAAGAATTTGTGAGCGAACTCTGTTACTACCAGAAGTGATTCACGGCGCTGCGCTGCCATAATCTCCTCAGCGCTTAACTCCTCCTCTTGCACCTCAATATGATACTTTTTCGCTATATATTTAAGTGCGTCAGAGTAAGAACAATGCTCGTAATCCATAACAAATGATATGGCCGACCCCGATTTCCCGCACCCGAAGCATTTGAATATTCCTTTAGATGGAGAAACGTGAAAAGATGGGGTCTTCTCATTATGAAAAGGACAACAAGCTACATATCCGGCCCCACGACGTCTAAGTGTCACAAAATCGGATATAACCTCCTCTATCTTTAGAGAATCTTGTATTTTCTGTATAGTATCCCTGCTAATCATCCTATACTATGAGGCCACCTCACACAAAAATTTAATGCGAACCAATCTTATTTCCAAATCGGAATAATCCGCACCCAAATCCTTTATTGCATCTTCGACCGAAGCCGAAAGCGCATCATTACGAAAATAATCCATCAAATCACAGACCACCTCCTCGTCCAATTCCTGCTTTATATAATAATTTAAATTAAGCTTTAATCCTGTAGAGACTATACCTTCTATTTCCCCGATAAGCTCATCCATAGTCATATTCAACGACGAGGCTATATCCTCAAGCGGAAGACGCCTATCAATCTGACTTATAATCTTTATTTTTTTATCAGACTTGCTTGCCGTAGTTTTCACCACATAATCGTCGGGACGGATAATGTCATTTTCTTCGACATACTTAGCTATCAACTCTAAAAATTCCTTTCCGAATTTTTTAGCCTTGCCCTCACCTACACCCTGACAGTTCTTAAGCTCATCCATAGTAATAGGATACACTATGGACATATCATCTAGAGATGGATCTTGAAAAATAATCCACGGCTGCAATCCAAGACGATGCGCCATATCCTTTCGTAGATCTTTTAATAGAGATAGCAACTGCGGATCGCCACCTCCACTCCGCATAGCAGAAAGCTTATTCCCCGCTTCATCTTCCTCATCTTCCTCGTCCGAGGCATTTCTAGAGAACTGCCTGTCTTCAACCAAATTTAAAGGCCAAGGATCACTCAAAAACTTCCTTCCTAACTCTGTAACTTGAATTAGTCCATAACTCTCGATCTCCTTTTCAAGCAGATGTGCTATAAGCCCCTGATGAATGACAGTCGCCCAAAATTTTTCTCCATGAGAGGCTCCGGCACCAAAAAATTCACTTTTATCGTGCTTATAACTCTTAACAAGCGAAGTTTCATTACCTGCCAATATAGCTGCAAGGTGTTCAATCTTAAAGTGTTCTTTCAGGGATAAGATCAACCTGATAACTAATTTCATCTCCGAGCGGCCGTCGAAAACTGCGCGTGGATGCAAGCAATTATCACACATACCACAATTTGCCACAGGATAATCCTCTCCGAAGTAACCAAGTAGCAATTTACGACGACAACTGCTTGACTCTGCATAAGCTACCACCTCATCAAGAAGCTGTCGTGCTATATCCTGCTCGGCAAGTGGCTTACCCTTCATAAACTTTTCAAATTTCTGGATATCCTTATAGCTGTAATAGGCTATACATACGCCCTCCTTACCATCTCTACCAGCTCTACCTGTTTCCTGATAATATCCCTCCACACTTTTCGGTATGTCATAATGTATTACAAAACGGATGTCCGGCTTATCTATTCCCATCCCAAATGCAATAGTAGCCACTATCACATTCACATCCTCCATTAGAAACCTGTCCTGATTCTCAGCTCTTGTTTTAGCATCAAGTCCGGCATGATAAGGAAGAGCTTTTATGCCATTTATATTAAGAAATTCAGCCATCTCCTCCACTTTCTTTCGGCTAAGGCAATAGATGATTCCCGATTTCCCTTGATTCTGCCTTATATATTTAACGATATCCTTCTCTGCATCAACCTTGTCCTTAACTTCGTAAAATAGGTTAGTGCGATTGAACGAGGACTTGAAGACCAACGCATCTGGAATATTCAAATTCTTAATTATATCGCTTTGAACCTTTGGGGTGGCAGTCGCAGTTAAGGCAATAATAGGCGAGCGCCCTATTTCGTCCACTATTTCACGTATCCTTCTATATTCCGGGCGGAAATCGTGTCCCCATTCTGATATGCAATGTGCCTCATCTACAGCATAGAAAGAAACCTTAACATTTTGAAGCAGAGCTATATTATCCTGTTTTGTCAAAGACTCTGGTGCAACATAAAGCAGTTTGGTTTTTCCGGCCAACAAATCTCCCCTTACCTCTTCCAGTTGTCCACGGCTAAGCGATGAATTAAGAAAGTGAGCCACACTTCCACTTCCTTCTACAAATCCGCGTATTGCATCCACCTGATTTTTCATCAAGGCTATAAGCGGGGAGATAACCACTGCCACGCCATCCATCATAAGGGCAGGAAGCTGATAGCACAATGATTTACCTCCACCGGTAGGCATTAGGACAAAACAATCCTTTCCCTCCAGCAGGCTCTTTATAATAGACTCCTGATCGCCTTTAAAAGAATCGAATCCGAAGAAATTCTTTAATACACTCCTTATTTCAGAAGATGAAACTATAGACATTTTTAAAAAGTATGAATAGCTAATCCCGAGCGCAGTTTAGGCTCGAACCAAGTAGTTTTAGGTGGCATTATAAAATTATTATCCGATATTTCTTCTATCTGCTGCATCGTTACAGGATAAAGAGCAAAAGCAATTTGCATCTGACCGCTATCCACCCTACGTTTCAATTCTGCAAGTCCCCTTATTCCACCTACGAAGTCGATACGAGAATCTCTTCTTAAGTCTTTTATACCCAATATGTCATCCAAGACATACTTTGATAATATGCTCACATCCAAGCGCTGCACCAAATCCGCATTTTCGAATGTGTCCGGCTTAGCCCTCAAAGCATACCACTTTCCGCCCATGTACATAGAAAAAGTATGTAACCCTTCAGGAGTATATGTTTCTTCTCCTCTTTCTTCAACGATGAAATGCTTTTTCAGCAAATCCAGTATCTGCGAAGGAGAATGCCCGTTCAAATCTTTCACCACTCGATTATAGTCCATTATCTTCAACTGATCATCTGGGAAACACACTGCCATAAAATAGTTATATTCCTCATCTCCACGATGATTCGGGTTAGCCGCCGCACGTTCTTCTCCCACACGCGCTGCAGCTGCACTTCTATGATGCCCATCAGCTATATAGAACGCATTTACCTCTTTTTCAAAAAGTTCCGTAATGCGTGCAATTAATTTTTCATCAGATATCACCCAGAATTTATGTCCAAACCCATTTTCATCCTTGAAATCATACTCGGGAGTGCCCTTGGATACATCGAAAAGTATTTTCTCTAGGTCTTCATGCTGCCTGAAAGCAAAAAAAACAGGTTCTATATTAGCGTTCTGTATATTAACATGAACCATTCTGTCATCCTCTTTATCCTTTCTGGTAAGTTCATGTTTTTTTATTGCCCCTCTAGTATAATCATTACAATGAGCGCACAAGACAAAGCCCAATTGAGTGCGATTGCCCATACTCTGAGCATACACATAATAACATGGTTTAGGATCCCTAACAAGATACCCCCTTTCCTGCCATTTGGCAAAATTTTCTACCGCTTTTTTGTATACCCGTGGATCATCGTCCCGAAGCATAGGAGAAAAATCTATTTCAGGCTTGGTTATATGAAGTAGAGACTCTTTCCCAGCCATAGCAAGTGCCTCCTTTGAATCCAATACATCATAAGGAGGAGCCGCCACCTGCTCCACAATATTTTTAGGTGGGCGAAGCGCCGCGAATGGTTTTACTCTCATCTATTTACTTGGTATTTAGTGTTTCCGGTCTCAAAATAATCGACAATTTGACGCGCTGCTGCAAGCCCGGCATTAAGATTAGCCTCAGCTGTCTGAGCTCCTATTTTTTTAGGATTGGCATATACTCTAAGGGTAAATTTATCCCGAAGCTGAGCATAATTGTCAGGAGCCACATCTGCAGCGAAGCGCAAATCCTGCCTTTCCTCCAAAGCACGCATCAGGCCCAACTCATCCATTATCTCCTTACGAGCAGTGTTAATGAGAATACCATTTTTAGGCATAGATGTAAGTAAATCGTATCCTACAGAACGCTCTGTAACAGAAACCAATGGCATATTAAGGCTTATGAAGTTACATTCGGAATATAACGACTTAAGATTTGATACTGGTTCCACACCACGCACAAGTAAATCTTCGTCGCTTTTAACCGGGTCAAAAGCACGCACCCGCATTCCCAAAGCTATAGCCTTGGAAGCAATCAAACTTCCCACATTTCCAAAACCCTGTATGCCAAGGCTTTTGCCTGACAGCTCACTTCCCGTGTTTGGGGCAAATTGATTCCTTGCCATAAAAATCATCATGCCAATGGTCAACTCGGCGACAGCATTGGCATTCTGCCCCGGTGTATTCATAACAACAATACTAGCTTGAGAGGCTGCCTGCAAATCGATATTATCGTAACCCGCACCAGCACGTACTATAATTTTCAACGATTCGGCTTTGCGAATAGTCTGCGCACCTACAATATCACTGCGAACTATCAAAGCATTCACGTTTTCCAGTGCCGCGGCCAACTCTTCCTCTCTTTCATACCTTTCTAAAAGTTCGACTTCATGGCCGCTCTGTAACAAGATTTTTGTTATCCCTTCTACTGCCTGGGGAGCAAAGGGCTTCTGTGTCGCTAAAAGAACTCGCATTTTATCTATGTGTTTTTTCAAATTCTCTCATACAATCCACCAAGACCTGAACATCATCCTGAGTGCAAGCATTATATATAGAAGCTCTGAATCCACCTACACTTCTGTGTCCCTTAATACCTACTATTCCAAGATTCTTTGAAAACGACAGGAATTCATCCTGTAGATGTTCTTTTCCAGGCGCCATCACAAAACATACATTCATAATAGAACGATCCTGCTTGTCAGCCGTGCCCACGAACAAAGAATTTCTCTCGATTTCTTCATATAGTGTAGCAGCCTTATGCACATTCAATTTATGTATTACATCCACGCCTCCCATAGATTTTATCCATTTCAAAGTTTCGTTCATCACGAAAATGGAAAACACCGGAGGTGTATTGTACATCGATTCTTTCTCAATATGATTTCTTAAATCGAGTATAGACGGAAGATACCTACTCACCTTCCCCAAAGTGGATTTTTTTATAATAGCAAACGTACATCCTGCTGCTCCCACATTTTTCTGGGCCCCACCATAAATCATAGCATACTTACTTACATCTACCGAACGGCTCATTATATCTGATGACATATCGGCTACAAGAAGAATCGGGCTATCTAAATCCTCGTGAATTTCAGTTCCGTAGATAGTGTTATTAGTCGTTATATGAAAATAATCGGCATCTTCCGGGATTTTATATCCTTTAGGAATATAAGAATAGTTTCTATCCCTAGAAGAAGCCACCACTTCCACCTCTCCTAATCCTTTAGCCTCTTTTATAGCCTTCGAAGCCCATACTCCGGTATCGAGATAAGCCGCCTTCTTCTCAAGATAATTCATCGCCACATACAAGAATTCCATAGATGCACCACTTGAAAGAAAAACCACTTCATACCCTTCTGGAATGCGTAGCAATTCCTTCCATAAAGCTCTTGTTTCATCCATTACGGCCTCCCATTCTTTACTTCTATGAGATACGGAAAGAACAGAGACACCTGTCCCGGCGAAATCCCGGATCGCCGACACGGCATGGTCCATTACCACCTGAGGAAGTACACAAGGACCAGCATTGAACACGTGAATTTTAGGCATAAATCTTACTATTTAAATGAATTCGTACTTAAAGTTAGGCAAATTTTTAATTCTATCAAAAAAATTAGACATCAGTGATGACCGCAATCTGACATCCATAGAACATTCACTCCCAAATTCCTGCGCGCGAATCGGTAAAGCCATATCTTTCAATATTTTCATAACAGAAGGTATCTGAGAATAATCGAAACTCAAGTGACACCATCGCCCCTCCACTTTTACAATTTTTTTCGCATGGCTTAAAGCATCGGCACTGGCCGCTTTATAAGCAGCTATAAGCCCTGGCACTCCTAATTTAATACCCCCAAAATACCGCACTACAATAACTGCCACATCGCTTAATCCAGCACTATCTATTTGACCAAGTATCGGTCGTCCTGCCGTCCCCGCCGGTTCGCCATCATCACTTGCCCTCCACTCTTGGCCATTTAAACCTATTCTATAGGCACAGCAATGATGTCTGGCATCGTGATATTCCTCTCGAAGCCTTTCCAACAGCACTTTAACCTCACCCTCGCTCTCAACGGGATATGCGAAAGCATAAAACTTACTTTTCTGGTCTTTATAAAGTCCTTGGGAAGGAGCTTCTATGCTATAATATTCGTCAGAATTCAATGCCATAATATCCAAAATTAGTAATTTCTTTTTATATTCGCCTTATGATTTATCAATTCCGAGTTACACTTCCCGGTCTCAAGGGATTCTACAGAATCTACAAGGTAAATTCTGCCAATTCATTTTACCATCTGCATAAGCAGATGCAATCAGACATGGCCTTCCCTGCAGACCAGCCTATACTGTTCAAAGCCTATGATGCAGATGGCAATGTCATAGCTCGATATGCCCTAATCGACCTAGGTTATGGCACTGTGGATGACGTTCCCATAGGTAAAGCCGTTGCCGATGGCGCCGTAGTTTTCGACTATTACTATGACACACAAGCTAAAAAAAGAGTGATTCTCACTCTTGAAGGTGAGGAAAAATCCGATGCCATAAAAGTGCCTACACTTCTATCTGACTCAAAAGGGCCAGACCCTTCTGCTTTTGACAACGGTTATGTAGCGTTCGAAGACCTTCCTAAAGAAAAAAGAAGACTTCCTGGCGAAAAAAGTCTTGAAGATATGTTAGATGACGATGACCTAGACGAAGATATCGATGAGGAGGAGGATGAAGATGATGACGAAAAGCCTGAAGAGATATACGAACAGGACGAATAAAGTTTGAATATCTAACAATTATACTTATATTTGTAAAGTGTGTCCCACGACGGGGCACGCTTTTTTGTGTGCAATACAGACATGACCATCGAACAACTCAAAGATAACATCCGTGTTATCGAAGACTTTCCCAGACCAGGTATTCACTTCCAGGATGTAACCACTTTATTTATGAACGCCGAATGCTTACAAGACCTCAGTAAACGGCTTTACGATTTATATAAGGATAAAGGCATAACAAAAGTGGTGGGACTTGAATCCAGAGGCTTTATAATGGGCGGAATATTAGCCGAAAAGTTGGGTGCGGGATTTGTCCCTGCAAGAAAACAAGGTAAACTACCTGGCGAAAAAATATCCGAAACCTATGAACTGGAATATGGCACAGACACTATCGAATTACACACTAATTGTATAGGTCCAAGTGATATAGTGCTCATACACGACGACCTTCTCGCCACAGGTGGTACTATGGCCGCAGCAAGTCGACTTATAAGTCAATTTTCTCCCAAGAAAATATACCTTAACGCGATAATCGAGCTAACGGGGTGTCCTAAACTGGACGTATTCCCTCGAAACCTTGATTTAAAAACCATTATCAAGATAGACGAGGCCTAAACCCTTTTTACTCTTGTTACATTCTTGATTTTATTCAAGATGGAGATAACCTTATCAAGCTCCGAGTTCGATGGGACGAGGAGCTTGACTTGCATATCATCCTCCCCTGTTCTGGAATTGCGGTTAACAGTAACGGAACGAAGCGATACCCTAAACCGGGATATTCCGTCCATAATCTGCGACATTACAGCACCATCTGGCAAGGCGCTAACTACAAGAGACACCAAAAACTCGCCACTACTTTGAGTTTCCTGCCACTTAACTTTTTGAATGCGATATGGGTATTTTTCTATCAGACGGGCTGCATTAGGACAAGATATTCTATGTATCTTAATTCCCTCCCCCCTTGTGACAAATCCAAACACATCATCCCCAAATACTGGATTACAACACTTTGCCATCTTATATTGCAATCCCTTTACATCCCTGGCATTCAGCACAAGAATGTCATCTCCCGTACTTGTATATCCAGATGGCCTCGCGCTCTCCGATGCAATTGCAGCAGCTATCCCCTCCTCCGCACGCTGAGGAGCACTTAAAATAAAATCTTTAACCTCATTTACATCCAGTGAGCCCGCCCCAATTGCTGCATAAAAAGGAATTTGACCACTATACTTATATTTCTTACAAAAGTCTAGTACCATCTCGTCGGTAAAGTCCATCTTCCAATTCTTCAACCTTCTCTCCAACAGCTCTCTACCCTCTGTGGCTAATTTCCTTTCCTCCGCGTCAAGTTCTTGACGTATTTTACTGCGTGCCTTGGCCGAAACCACCCAGTTCAGCCAATCAGCCGATGGCCTCTGGCTTTTCGTAGTCAAAATCTCGACTACATCCCCAGTATGAAGCGTTTCTCGTATTGAAGCAGCCTTTCCATTGATTCTCGCACCAGAACACCGACACCCTATTCCGCTATGGATATTAAATGCAAAGTCCAAAACAGTCGCCCCGGCAGGAAGAATGCGCAACTCCCCACTCGGAGTAAAAACAAATATATCCTTTGATGGGGCTATCGGCATATCCTCCGGCTTATTAACAGCCTTGTGCTCAAGAGCATAACGCACAGATGTCAGCCAAGTATCAAGCGTATGCTCCGACTTGATGCCTTTATAGGACCAATGTGACGCAAGACCACTCTCTGCAATCTCATCCATACGCTTTGTACGAATTTGCACCTCTATATAGTTGCCACTTGAATTCTGTACAGTTATATGCAGACTCTCGTACCCATTAGGCTTAGGATTAGTTAACCAATCCCTATATCTCTTTTCATCGGGAACATACTCCTCAGTGACATACGAATAAACCTTCCAGCACAAATTATCCTCAACTTCCTTAACCGGCTCGCAATCTATAATAAAGCGCATAGCGAACACATCATACACCCCTTCGAAAGGAACTTTTTGTGCCAACATCTTCTTGTAAATACTGTATGCCGTCTTCGTGCGCACCTTAACCTTATACTTAATGCCAGCGGCATCCAACTTTTCTTTCAGTGGCTCTATAAATTCCTGCCTTAGCCGCTCTCTATCAGGAGCTGTCGCAGCCAATTTGTTTTTTATAGAACGATACTGCTCAGGTTCAGCATATTTGAAATAAATGTCCTCTAACTCGCTTTTAATATTATATAGACCTAGCTGATGGGCAAGTGGAATGTAAAGCATCAGCGTTTCGAGTTGCTTCTGCTCCCTTGAAGCCTTAGGGAAGATGCTTAGATTACGCATAATCTCAAGACGGTCTGCTATTTTTATTATCGTTACACGAGGATCTTTACTATACTGAACAATCAGCTTTTTATAATTCTCAGCCTCCAAGCGAGTATCCTTAGGCTTTATTGTGCTGATTTTATTCAAGCCATCAACCAGATTACGCACCTCTTCAGGGAAAGCAGAAAGATCTAACTCAGGGTGTGTCCTAGAGGCCTCGTGAAGATATACTGCAGCTACGCACTCCTGTGGAAGACCAATCTCATCCCTAACGATGGCCGCCACACCATCGGGATGACTTATGAAAGGACTACCATTGCTACGTAACTCATCCTTTAAAACCACTGCCGCTACCTCGCGTGCTCTATCTACCATATTATCCATACGACTATTTTTTATTCTTATCCAATACCTTTTCCCTATAAGTTTGAGCATTTTGTGAATGCTCTCTAAATGTCTTTGAAAAAAGGTGCTGTCCTACTTTAGTCGTAGATGCACAAAAATAAAGATAACCCGAGGATAGATTGGCATTAAGTACCGCATCCAAAGCCTCTTTGGTAGGGCAGCAAATAGGTCCCGGAGGCAAGCCGTTATGAGTGTATGTATTATATGGCGAATCCACTTTAAGGTGCTTATTTAAAATGCGCGTCAGTTTAAAATCATAGCAAAAGGCAACCGTTGGGCAAGCCTGCAACTTCATCCCCTCTCGCAATCTATTCACATACACCCCAGCTAAATCCTTATACTCAGGGACATAGTTAGATTCGCACCTGACTATTGATGCCAATATACTAACTTGTAAAGGGTTAAGCCTCAATGAAGATGCCTTAGAGCGTCTTTCGTTTGTCCAATAATTATCATATTCCCTTTTGAAAAGTTCAAACAAATCTTCAAGTGAAGCATCCCAGTATATCTCGTAGGTGTCTGGAATAATCAATGCGAACACTGTCTGAGAGTTAAAGCCAAATTTTTTCAAAAAAAGATCGTCATTAAGAGCCTGGTGAATGGTTACGGAATCAAGCAACATCTTTTTCCCTATCTTAGACGCTATCTCCGACTTAGTTCTCAACGACCCCGACAAAGTTATTCTTACCGGTTTTTGCCATGCATTATTTAACATCCGAGCCAAATAAACCGAAGAATATGATGGTTCTATAGTGTAATGACCAGCAGACATAAATTCGGAAACACGCTTTCTTTCAAAGACCTTCCGTAGGGATTTCTCAAATCTTATGCCGCTACTGGACTTAATCTGTGCTATCACACCATCAACCGTGGTAGTGTCAGTGACATAAACTTGGGATGTGGCGGTAAAATTAGGAAATTTGGAATCTCTAATGTAACCCCATATCTGCATTAAGACGAAAAAGGCAACTGCTGCCAAAACATATTTGAGTATTTTTTTCATCTAAGCCTTAGTTCTTGCTCCTTAGACAGTTGCTCTTCCGGATTTAGTCTGTTACGTTTTATAACGCTTGACATCTTAACCCCGAAACGCTGACATATCTTTCTCAAATCCTCGCCATCTTCACTAACTATATACATATCAAGACCCCTTGCCGTACGATTTTTCTTAGACTTTATGTATACCACATCTCCCGGATAGAGATCTTCAATTTCCTTTAAATCGTTAAAACGCAACAGCTCATTAATGAAAAGGTTATACTGCGCAGCCAGGGATTCGTATGTATCGCCCACTCTCGCATAAACAAAATCTACTCCATTTACCTTGTAAACAGGGCGGTTTACATCAAAAACATACTCCTCGTCATATTTTATCGACGAAGGCTTAACTGGCACCACTACTGGCCGTTCCAATAGATCAGGAGAAATCACTTCCACCTTTACATTGTCATATCTATGAAGATTATAACTTTCCACTATTCCTATCAATTTTATAGCATATTTAGGATCAGTGGCATAGCCAGCCTTTTTCAACCCATAGCACCAACTCTTATAATCCTTAGGGTCGTAGTCGAATAGAAATTTATATCGATCATAATACCTTAAAAAGTCTGAATGATCCTTGAATGACTCTTCAGCCTTATCATAAGCCCTAAAACATTCACCCTTAGCGTCATCGTCATGAGAAATAGTCTTCCCTGTCCAATTCTTATGACACTTTATACCAAAATGGTTATTGGCCTTAGTCGCTAAACGCGACTTTCCAGCCCCTGATTCCAATAGCCCTTGGGCCAAAGTTATCGATGCAGGAACGCCCGTGCGCTTCATCTCTGACACTGCCACAGGTGCATACTTTTTTATATATTCTTCCTTTGGATCAGCATTTTGAGCTTCCACAAGGTATGACAATCCTAACGATGCCATCAAAAAAAGCAAAAATTTTTTCATCCTACTAATTTACTCAATTTCGATAACATCACAATCATTAACAGCGATCGTGTTTGGAAAAATTTCGCGACATTCCGCCTCAAACACCTTACTATTCCTCTCTCTCGATGAATAATGACCTATAAGCAATTTCTCCACCCCAGCTTCCAAAGCAAGCCTGGCGGCATCTTGAGTGCTGCTATGAAAATACTTGGATGCCTTGTCGGATAATTGCTTAGTATATGTGGTCTCATGGTAAAGGACAGTGGAGCCCCGTACATAATCCACCAATTCAGGAAAGGGCTGTGTGTCAGAGCAATACGCATAACTTACAGCACGTCTTTTTTCAAGAGAACGTTTCGAAAGCACCTCGTCGAACCTATACCCGTAGCATTCTATCTTATGGTCTAAAGGAAATGCACTTACCTTAACATTTTTCGATTCCCATATAACAGTAAGCGATCTAACCTTTACCCCGTGAAATATTATCTCGTAATTGCTTCCATCGGCAAAATAAGAAAGGTAAAATCGTATAATGGAGCGCAGGGCTTCCGGTCCGAAAACATGAAGCGGCTGTGTCCTGTTATACATAGACATAGTGGACAGCACGCCGAATAGCCCGAAAATGTGGTCACCATGAATGTGGCTTATAAAAATAGACTCCACGCGCAGAAAAGACAGATGCATCTGGCGCATTCTCTGCTGCGTCCCTTCGCCACAATCGATTAAAAACAAGCGCCCCGACACATTAAGTGCCTGAGCGCTTGGATTCCTATCAGAAATGGGCATAGCCGAAGCTGTGCCCAATATCTGCAACGAAAAGCTCATTATTCGCCTTTCTCAAGTTTTGATTTAAGTGCAGCAAGTGCATCGATGTCTCCAAGAGTTGTCTTTTCAACATTTGCATTAACCTTTCTCACTGCTTTCTTTGTATTCTCAACTTCAGCAGCTGCTGCTTTCTCCTTCACTTCCTGATAGGTGCGAAGGTGGCTGAGAAGCACACTATGAGTGCTGCGACGAAGTTCTATCACCTTGAAAGGAAGGACATCGCCTACAACAGCCTGCTTGCCATCTTCCTTAACCAATTCACGATTGAAGCAGAAACCTTCGACATCGCCAGGAAGAGAAACCGTAGCACCCTTATCGGTTGTAGCGACAACTTTACCCTCTACGACTGTTCCTACTGGGAAGTTCTTCTCTATTTCGTCCCAAGGGTTAGGAGTAAGCTGCTTGTGACCAAGACTCAGTTTGTGATTAGCCTCATCGAAGTCGAGAATAACTACATCTATAGGATCACCTACAGAAACCACTTCTGATGGATGCTTAATCTTATTCCAGCTAAGGTCGCTGATATGAATCAAGCCCTCTACACTATCCTCAAGCTGAGCGAATATACCGAAACCAGTAATATTACGAACAATAGCCGTATGCTTGCTACCTATAGGGTACTTCTTCTCTATTTCATCCCAAGGGTTAGGAGTAAGCTGCTTGATACCCAATGACATCTTTCTAGCCTCACGGTCAAGAGTAAGAATCTGAGCCTCAACCTCATCACCTACCTTAAGAAAATCTTGTGCAGAATGAAGTCTGGTGTTCCAAGAGATTTCCGAAACGTGAACAAGTCCCTCTACGCCAGGCTCAATCTCCACGAATGCACCATAGTCCGCGATAAGAATAACCTTACCCTTAACTTTATCTCCCACTTTAAGATTAGGATCGAGAGTGTCCCATGGGTGAGGTGTAAGCTGCTTAAGGCCAAGTGCAATTCTCTTCTGCTGCTCATTAAAGTCGAGAACTACGACTTTAATCTTGTCACCGATCTTAACAACCTCTTCTGGATGATTAATCCTTCCCCAAGAAAGGTCTGTAATGTGGATAAGACCATCCACTCCACCGAGATCAACAAATACTCCGTAGTTAGTAATGTTCTTAACTTCACCTTCCAGTACCTGTCCTTTCTCAAGCTTACTGATGAGTTCTGCTCTCTTCTGCTCCTGTTCTGCTTCGAGAAGGGCCTTATGAGATACAACAACATTACGGAACTCAGGATTAATCTTTACAATCTTGAAGTCTATCGTCTGATTTACAAACTGATCGTAATCACGAATAGGCTTGATATCTATCTGACTGCCAGGAAGGAATGCTTCGATACCGAAAACATCCACTATCATACCGCCCTTGGTACGTGTCTTTACGAAGCCTTTGACGATTTCACCTTTCTCGTAAGCCTCCACAACACGATCCCAAGACTTGAGCGTACGTGCTTTCTTATGAGAAAGAACGAGCTGGCCCTTCTTGTCTTCTGCTGATTCTACGAATACTTCAACTTTGTCACCTACTTTTAGATCCGGATTATAACGGAACTCTGCAGCATTAATTACGCCTTCGCTCTTTCCACCGATAGATACGATGACTTCACGTTTGTTAATTTCGGTAACTTCTCCTTCCACTGCCTCATTCTCAACTATTTTGTTAAGAGTAGAAGCATAAGCCTGGTCGATGGCTTTTTTGTCTTCACCGCCATATACTCCGCCTTCCTCAAAAGCGTCCCAATCAAACTGACTAGGATCTACGGATGCGTTAAGACGTGCGGTTTCTTTTGTTTCTGCCATAACTGGTAAAACAATGATTTTTAAATGGTTAAACAATAAATACTAACTCGACGCCCCTGACACCTAAGTGTACTCGACGTACAAAAGCGGGCAAATATACTATTTTTTCATTACTTTTGCAATTATGACATTAAAAGACACCCTAATACGCTATTCGTTCTCCACTGCAGGATTTTTCTTGGTCGCTATTGGTATAGTACTCTCCGTACAGGCAAACATTGGTATATCAGTACTAAATGTCCCGGCTTACGCGGTCAGCACAAAATTTCCGGGATTATCTCTAGGGCTCACAAATTTCATATTCTATATGTTATGCGTGGCATTCCAGATTATCATCCTACGGAAAAGATTCAAAGCCACCGACTTACTTCAGATTCCCGCCAATTTCCTACTTTGCTATTTCATAAATGCTTGCACCCTGATACTTTCTTTTCTTCAAAACATCCCAGAGAGTCATCTTAAAACAGCTCTGCTAGTTATATCTTCTGTTTTTATTTCCGCATTAGGAATTTCGATGGAAGTAGTGGCAGGGGCTTGGATGCTGCCTGCGGACATGACAGTTCGCGCTTTGGGAATAGCATTCGGAGGAAAATTCAGTGACAATAAAATCAAGATGGACTGCACCATACTAATTATAGGTGGTATACTTAGTTTGATTTTTTTCAAAAGAATACTTGGTCCACAAGAAACGCCCACTATAGGATGGGGAACCCTAATATACGCCATATTCATAGGGCTTACCATGAAACTCACCACCCCCTTACTACAAAAACTAAAGTATTTTTAGTCTATATACTTTCCGTCACGGCGCCACTCAAGAAGCCCTACTACTGCCATTGCAGTATACACAAGATACAATATCGCCATAAAATACAAGCCTTGCATAAAACAAAGCAGTAAGGAAAGCGTATCGGAAAAAAGCCACACATACCAATTCTCCAAATAGGAGCGGACCAACAAAACTGTTCCCACGATTCCACTGGCGCCCACTAAAGCATCGGCAAAAGGAGAAGGGTCAGCCGTTACCTTTAGAGCCCAATACAAAAGCACAAAACTCGCGACAAACCCAAGCACCAAGCCAATCCTCGCCATTGCTGACATTTGCCGTATCCTTATACCATTCTCCCCTGTTTTCTTTGCATCCCTTTTCCAAGAAAACCATCCGGCAATTCCCATAACCAAATAGTATATGTTAAGACCCATAGAAGCCCACAAACTTTGATGGGCAAATACCACTATCGCAGCAAAGCAGCATAATACATCTATGGGCCACATCCAACGGTTCTGCCTTACCTGCAAAAAGATATACACAAGGCCTGAGACCAATGTGAAAGTTTCCAGAATCTGAAAAATCATTTCAAGAATGGTGCTATCACCTTTTCCATCACTTTATAAGCCTTAGGCGTCAAATGACATTCGTCTCTAGTCATATCGGGAGCTAAAGAGCCATCCCCGCTATCAAGTGCCGAGTAATAATCCACATACTGTACACCGGATTGCATGCAATATTCTTTAAGCAGAGCGTTAAAAGACTTTATCTTCTCTGTCGGATTACCCAATTTCATCCTCCAACGATAAATAGTACAAGGAGTTACGGAGCACACAAGCGGAATGATACCATTATAACGGGCCAGCTCACACATAGAAACTATGTTACCTGCGGCCGTTTCAAGTTCTATCTCCCCAATATTTTGTGCGATATCATTTGTCCCACACATTATTGCTACATACTTAGGCTTGAGGTTAATGACATCCGTTCTAAAACGACACAATAACTGGCAAGTAGTCATCCCGCTTACACCCATAGGAATGCTATTATGAGAAGAGAAAAATTCATCATCGACCCAGCCTTCTGTAATACTGTCTCCATAGAAAATAGCAAGAGGCCGCTGTGTAATAGTATCCCTGAGTGGAGCATACACATGAGTATAAGCCCAGTCCGGGGTCGTAGGATTATGTTTAGAAATGGATAACGCGTCTTGACTGCCACTGTGTCGGCACGAGACGGACACCAAAACAGCAACTATAAAAAAGGTCAACTTATTTTTCATATCACAAATTTAACCGATTTGCTTATCTTTGCAAACATTTTATCGCGGCTCTGTCATGTATAAGAACGAAAATTACCCTTCTAAAGTACTCCAAAATGCTGTAGAGGCCATAAGTTCCCTTCCGGGAGTGGGCTCACGCAGTGCTTTGAGGCTGGCTTTGCATCTTCTAAAACAAGATAGCGAAAGTATAATGAACTTGTCCAGAGCCATTGCCAGTTTATCATCTGATGTCCACTATTGTCTAAGATGCAATATGATAGCTGATACAGAGATATGTTCCTTCTGCTCGGACGAAAAAAGAGATCAAAACATAATATGCGTAGTAGAAAGTGTACGTGATGTTATGAGCATAGAAGCCACAGGCCAATTCAACGGATTATATCATGTTCTAGGAGGCATAATATCCCCCATAAATGGGATAGCACCAAGTGATTTAAGTATAGATAAACTACTTCCCAGACTTACTCCCGGAATGGAAGTGGTCTTAGCGCTAAGTGGTGATGTGGAAGGAGAAACCACTTCATTCTATCTATATCGCAAGTTAGAGCCCTTGGGCGTAAAAATAACCACTCTTGCTCGTGGACTAGCCTTTGGAGACGATCTTGAATATGCCGACACTCTCACACTAGGAAGAAGTATCGCTGCTAGACAACCTTTCAAACCTTAAAATGGCATTTATAGAAATAGTAATATTCGGCTTATCCGTGTGCGCAGACTGTTTTGCTGTATCATTATGTTCAGCAACCAGCCTTGATAAGGGCAAAAGAGCCAATAATGTGGGTATCGCACTATGTTTTGCCCTTATCCAAACTTCCTTTTTACTTATCGGATGGGGCTTTGGTGATATCCTTGAACAATTCATCGAGAATATAGCTAAATGGGTGGCACTTGCACTTCTTCTATATGTGGGAGGGCAAATGCTTTACAGCGCATTTATATGCAGAAGTTGCGAAAAACGTAACCTTAGGGGCTTTAAAAACATCTTTATAAGCGCAGTAGCCACTAGTATCGATGCACTTGCCATAGGTAGCGGATTGGCATTGGGAGGAGAGCATTGGGGGCAGGTTATGCCCAAAGCAATTTCAGTATTCATCTGTACAGCGGCAAGTGTAATACTTGGCATCACCGGAGGAGGCAAGATTGCACATAAAACAGGGCATTGGGCCGAAGGAATAGGAGGAGCAATACTAATAGCAATAGGGATAAGTATTGTTTTATAAGCATATTTTTTTAAATTTGCACCCTTGATGATAAGGATTTTTCATAGAGATGGTTCGGAAATCTTAGTTTCGAATAAGATGGAGGATTTAAATGTCTTCAAAAAAGAAGATGTGCTATGGATAGACCTTGTCGACCCATCCGGAGAAGAGAAAAGAGCTGCCGAAGCCTTTAACGACGCACAGATCCAGAGCCGGGCACAGGCCGAAGAAATCGAAAGCTCATCACGGTTTCACGAAGCTGGTGGGATTATATTTGCCAATACCAATTTTCTCTCGCCGACAAGCACCGAGATGAGTATGGATGCAGTTTCGTTCATATTGGCCCCAAACACCCTCACTACACTTAGAGAAATCCCTATTCGTAGTTTCGACCTGCTCTCGAACAAAATTCAGGCGCGCCCCGAACTTTACAAAAGCGGATTCTCCATATTCGTGGAGATTATGGACAAGCGCGTGGATCTGGACGCAGACATCGTGGAGCTTATATCTCAAGAGACCTCACAGTTTAGCAAGAGAATTAATCAGCAGGAAGATATAAACGAAGAATTCCTATTGGATATAAATCAGTTACAAGAAAACGCCATGATCGTCCGCGAAAATGTAGTGGACAAACAGAGAATACTCGGAAACATACTTAAAAGTGACTTATTCCCTGACTCGCTCGACAAACGATTCTCTATAATTCTTCAAGATATAACTTCTCTTATAAGTCATATTAACTTCAACTTCGAAAGACTTGAATACCTTCAAGATACGGTCGTCGGTATAATAAATCTCGAACAGAACCGTATAATGAAGATATTCACACTTATTTCCTTGCTATTAATGCCTGCTACTTTAGTAGCTAGTTTTTATGGGATGAATGTGCATCTGCCTTTCGATAATTTCCAGTGGGCGTGGCTAGTAATTCTAGCATTGATGATATTCATCGTTATAGGAGTCGTCTTCTATTTCAAAAGGAAAAAACTGATGTAATTATTTTACTATCAGCTGTCCCACTCCGAACCCCCAACAACCATCCGTTACTATAGGGATCCTGCGTCCTAGGGCGTTAGTTTGGTATTTTATCTTATCCAGAAAAGTGTGAGAGTGACCTCCCACTACAATATCAACATCCTTAGTCAGCCTTACCAGTTTAATATCGTCACTTAAGCCCAAATGAGATAAAAGCAACACTATATCACACCCTTGCTCTTTCTTAAGATATTCGGCATAACGATTTGTCACCTCAGCCGAGTTATACTGTACTAACTTTGAGGAAATCTCATAGGACACATTTGAAGAAAGATCTGGAGCAAGCCCTATAATACCTATCTTTTTTCCAGCCTTATTCACTATAGCATAAGGTTTTACTATTCCTTCAAGGGCTGTTCCTTCAACCTTAAGATTAGCACATACCACCGGGCAATTAAGTTTTCTCAACCTTGCAGCCAAATCCTCCACGCCGTTATCAAACTCGTGATTGCCTAGCGTGATACAATCATAACGGAAAGCATTGACCGCCTCCACTTCCAACTCACCTCCGAACTGCGTGTAATATGAAGTGCCCTGATTGAAATCTCCCGCATGAACCAAAAGCACATTATCTTCTCCTCTAGCTCTACGCACACTATCTACGATAGCACCCCTTTCTATAATTCCGGCTTGTCCATATTTTTCTGTATCTCTTACAGGCTCAAGATGAGAATGAGTGTCATTAACATGAAGAATCACTAACTTCGGCGAACATGATGCTACCGCTAGAACAACAGCTGCTATAATTATTATTAAATGTCTTTTCATTACTCAATTACTATTCTATCATCCAAATGATACTCAAGTGGCATACCCGCAGCGCTCAATTCATATATTTTCTCGAGTATACAATCCTTCAAAAGAACTCCGGTATATATAATATCCTGAGCTTCGTCAGCAAGATTAAGGTTATCGCCTCCTCTTAAAAGAAAATCGATACTTGCCACTCCGTAAATCTTATCGTCATCGACCTCCTCTCCTCCTACCTTCAAGCTTTCTAACTCATCATCTTTAATCACAACCTCAACTCCGCCTACAGCCTGCATCTTAGATGAAGCCATCTTCTCAAATAGTTCACGCAAATCGTCCCCCTCCATCGCTACATAGACAAGGTAATTCTTAAATGGGAACATAGAAACAATATCGTCAAGCAAGACATCGCCTTGCGGTATTGAGCATCGTATACCACCGAAATTCATAATCCCCACATCCACTTTCTTTCCGGTCAACTTCTGAGTAGTACTCATTATGCAATCAACCGTAAAATTAGATAACTCACTCTGGGGATAACTGCTGCTCATAGACTTAGGAGCGTAAGCGATAACCTCCTTAAGAGGAGCCATCTGCGGCTGGGCTTTAATAAGTATAGATGCCAATTGTGGCGTAGCCCCCTGTGAATAAACCTCCCCCGATGGAGCATAATACGTTCCGTCTACAACATAGCCTAGCGCTTGCTCGGTGTTATCTGCCTTTGCCGGCTTAACCCCCGTTCGTGAGGCATCTGCATTAATTACTGACCACGAATAAGATGTACCACACCCGCCTACTATGGCCAATATCAAAATAAATCCTGCAATTACTTTTGTTTTAACCATTTCCACAAATCCTTGTATGTAGTTTTTTTGCCATACATCAATACGCCGACTCTATATATCTTAGCTGAAAGCCAAGCACAGGCAACAGTAGTCAAGATCAGAATAACAATCGAAAGCCCTATCTGCCAAGCCGGAACACCGAAAGGTATTCTAGCCAGCATTACAATAGGCGATGTAAATGGTATCATAGAACCCCATACTGCTACGCTGCTATCAGGTGCATTATATGCGTATAAAGCTATAATATATGCTATCATAAGAGGCACAGTAACTGGCAGTTGAAGCTGGTTAGTGTCATTCTCGTTATCCACTGCAGCCGAGCCTATAGCCGCAAAAAGCGAAGCATAAAGCAAATATCCTAGCACAAAAAAGACTATAAAGAAAATCGCCATCTGACCAAGGTTCATGCCAGACAGAGTGGCAAGCGCATCTGCCAATTCTCCGTCACTTTGTGAGAGCACTGCAGTCATAGTATCGAATTGGCCCGTTCCTGCCGGAAGATTAGCAATTACGGCCTGGGCATCGACAGTGTTCATAATTTTAGGAGCGATGATGCCCATACCTGCAGAGAATAAAATTACCGACAGCACTATCCACAGAAAGAACTGAGTAAGCGCCACAAGGGCTACGCCTATAATCTTTCCGAACATAAGGTCAGTGGACTTCACGCTGCTAATAAGCACCTCTACAACCTTGCTGGTCTTCTCTTCTACCACTGCTGACATAACCATAGAGCCAAATGTGGTGATGAAAATGAATATAAAGATGCCCAAAAGCATAGATAATATGGAATTAACCCCACTTTCACTTATTTTCTCGTCTCCTGATGAGTCGATAACATAAGAACGAATAGGTACATCAGCCTTAATGCTATTCACTATATCAGACAATCCCGCAATACCATAAGACTCGACGCGGTAATCCTCCACTGCCTCATTAATATAGTGGCTCATATTATCCGTAACCCCCATACCTACAGGTTTAAGCGAAGTAAACGTAACTTGAACGCTTTTATTTTCATCGATTTTAGAAACATTCAGCACCCCGTCAAGTCCCAATTTCGAAAGATGCGTCTTGACACTATCCAGAGGCTGTGCTGACATATCTTTATAACTAATGGACTCATTACTTTTTAGATGAGACATAACGATACCAGATTCATCTACCACCGCTATTGTCTTAACTTTATCCTTGGTGTTTATTACCATAAGTGCCATTATAACTCCACAAGCCACCATAAGCACAGGGACAAGAAATGTAGTCAGCAAAAAGCTCTTCTTCTTTACCCTTGTGGAATATTCTCTATTGATTACAAGAGATATTGTGCGTAGATTCATAATTATTCCTCCCCTTTAACTAATTTGATGAAAATATCATTCATACTTGGAACAAGTTCACGATAAGACACTATATCCACTCCTTTTTTCAAATAAGACTCAAGCGTAAGAACGCCATCGGCTTCCTTTGGAAGTATCTGAGTATGAACACCTTCAGCATCAGAATAAACCAGCTCTATTTCATTCTTTCCAAACTTATGCCTTATATCGCTCACACCTCCCGTAATTACCAGATGCGAGTTATTTATCAGTGCTATATTATCGCAAAGCTCCTCTACACTTTCCATATTATGAGTGGAAAGTATAATAGTCGCACCTTCGTTTTTTAATCGGAGAATCTCATTTCTGACCAACTCAGCATTTACCGGGTCGAAGCCAGAGAAAGGTTCGTCGAGAATCAAGAGTTTAGGCCTATGAACTACAGTAGTGATGAATTGAACCTTTTGGGCCATTCCCTTGGATAATTCTTCAACTTTTTTATTCCACCAGCTCTGAATACCGAAACGCTCGAACCACTCTTTTAAGGCATTTTGAGCATCTGTTTTACTCATCCCTTTAAGCTGAGCGAAATACATAGCCTGATCTCCTACCTTCATCTTCTTGTAAAGGCCTCTTTCTTCAGGCATGTATCCGATTTTTTCCACATCATCCTGTGTAATAGGATGTCCTTGAAAGAAAACCTGACCACTCGATGGAATAGTTATTCTGTTAATTATTCTTATCAACGTGGTCTTTCCCGCCCCATTCGGGCCAAGAAATCCAAAAATCTTTCCCTCGGGTATTTCCAGGCTCACATCATCGAGAGCCACCTTCTGGCCGAAGTTCTTACTGACATTTTTAATTTCTACTATAGCCATTTTTCAAAACATTTTGAACTGCTAAATATAGCAATTATTCTACAATTGTCTTCCTCAAATTTCGCGAATTAATATTTATTTAACTTTCCACCGAAACCCACCTCTTGCAAAACTTAAATTATTATCTTGCAATCAGCCGGTGCTTTGATATTTTCATCAATCGTAACGGAGCCTATCGAATTGGCCCGAATATATCCGCTACGAGGATTCTTTATATTCGTAATAGCACCTCTTATATCAGCATGTAGCGTAGAATATTCAAAAGCTCTATCACAAGCAGGATCGAAAGTGCAGTTTTCAAGGACCAAATCATCTGCATAGCATAGGGGCTGCTCCCCGCTTATATGACAATTAACAAGATGAAGCCCTCTGGAATGCCATCCAAGGTATTCTCCATCAAGCTCCGAATCATATATAGTTACATTTTCCGACTCCCAAAAAGCATCTTTTGTAACAATCTTAGCATTATGTATCTCGACATTTCTAGTATACTGAAATACATACTTGCTGTCGCTTTCCAGATTATCCACACGAATATTTTCACTGAACATAAATGGATATGTTCCATTATGCAATTTCAAATCGCGCGCTTTTATATTAGCGCAACGCCAGAAAATCTCATCGGCGTCATTGATAGTTACATTTTCCAACTCAACATCGTGCATTTCCCTAAACATCTTAGGCGCATCTATTATAGTATTTGTCATCTTCAAGTGATCGGAATACCATAAAGCCGAACGAGCTCCTACATCGAAATAGCACCTATCTATTATGAATCCATGTACATGCCAAAAGGGATAACTCCCCTCGAAACGGCATTCGCACGCCTCAATATCAGAACACTCCTTAATAGCCGACTCTCCAGCGTGTATCGTTACATTTTCAAGACACAAATCATGTGAGGCAAATAATGGCCTTTCTCCACCAAATTCCTTATCTTTAATTACTTTCATATCTTTTTATCCATTTCTCACGAAATAATCTAACTAAAAAAATCATACCTCTAAAACAAAGCTCCACACACATCGCTATCCACACTCCCCGAAGGCCTAATCGTGGGGCCAAGATCGCGGCCAGCGTCAACCTTACTCCCCAAATGCTCGCCAAATTCATCAAACATGGGGCCAATGTATCCGCAGCTCCTACAAAAGCACTATAAGCCACAATGGATGCAGCAAACATTGGCTCGGCAAACGCCTCTACTCGAAGTACTTCAGCACCCAAATCCACTATCTCGCTCACCGGCGACATAAATCCTATTATCTGCGGAGCAAAAACATACATGACCACCCCCATGAGTGTCATAACGCCCATTCCTGTGCCTACTGCCAAACGGGCAAAACTCCTGGCAAGAGAGACTCTTCGCGCACCAAGGCTCTGACCCACAAGCGTTGCTGCCGCATCCGCTATACCATACCCTGGCATATAACACAGACTCTCGGCAGTAATAGCAAAAGAATTGGCCGCTATAGCCACCACTCCCAAAGGGGCGACTATAATGGTGGTCATAATCTGCGCTCCACATATCATAAGATGTTCCACTCCCATAGGAAGGCCTATTTGTATAGAACGCCTAAGCACACTCCCCGATGGGCGGAAACTTCCAGGTTCTCCAACTATCTTTAGAGCACTACTTCGGGTGCAAAGATAGCGGAACAACACTACAGCAGCCACCAAATGTGCAGCGGCCGTACCTAAGGCGGCGCCCTTTATGCCAAGCCCGGCACCCGGAATCATTAACGAACCTATCTGTCTGGAAGGGAATATCAAGAAAAAATTGAAAACCACATCAAGGAAACACATAACAACCCCCATAAGGCTAGGGAACTTCATATTTCCACTATAGCGCAGCATACTGCTCGACAGGAAATTGATTTGCAATACAGGAAGAAACATACAGTAAATCAAAAAATAATCTGATGCACCTTCTCGTATAGAAGGATCTCCGCCAAGCCATATTGGCAAATAAGGGCTTATTAAAACCCCTATCAATGCTAAAATAACGCTAAAAACGGCCGTAGAGCTAATAGCTTGACGCAATATAACGCGTGCGCTTTTTTCTTCCTTAGCACCTATATGATGAGCCACTTGGACCGAAAAACCGGCTACGACAGCGGCACATAGTCCGGAAAATAGCCATGTGGTCGTGGATACCAGTCCAATGGATGCCGAGGCCTGCGCCCCCAGGCTTCCCACCATAGCCGCATCTATATATTGCATTACTATCGATGATAATTGTGCTACTATAGCCGGTAAACTAAGCTGGATCGTCAAATTAAGTCTTTGAACAAAAGACATCGGACGATCCTCCTTTATTAAAGACAGCAGTTGTTCTGTACTCACTTAATTACACTATCAATATACTCTTTAAAACGGTTAAGCCCTTCCTGTAATAGTACACGAGGACAAGCCAAATTCCATCGCATAAAACCTTCTCCTTCTGCCCCGTACATGGTACCCGTATTCAGATGTAGCTTAGCTTTTTCCCTCAACCCCTCATCTAAAACTTTTGAAGTCATACCCAAGGAAGAACAATCCATCCACGCCAGGTAAGTCCCCTCCATATGAGCAATTGGAAAAGCAGGAAGGAACTCTCTTTGAAACTGTTTCATATATTTATAATTAGCAAAAATATACTCATCTAGTTCCTCTATCCAGTCCTCGCATTCATCGTATGCAGCACGGGTGGCAACTACTCCAAAAGGATTAACATCGCACACCTCGTTTATATTAATGGCACGATCTATCTTAGAGCGTATATATGTATCGGGACATACTATATTCGCTATCTGCAATCCTGCGATATTAAATGACTTACTGGCAGAAATGCATATAATGGCCTGCGGATCTATAGTCGCATACGGCACATATTCATATCCCGGCATTACCAATTCGCAATGTATCTCATCCGAGACCACCATTACAGAATGTCTACGACATATCTCTCTTATTTTTAAAAGTTCTTCCCCTCGCCATACTCTACCTGCTGGGTTATGTGGATTACATAGGATAAATAGTTTAGCCTCGCTGCACTTTCTTTCAAAATCCTCATAATCCATTTCATAAGTGAACTCACCTTGCAATTCGACCTTTCTTAGTGGAGAAGAAATGACTTCGCAACCATTATTTTTTATTGAAGAAAAAAAGCAATTATATACCGGGGTTTGGACTAGCACTTTTCCGCCATCTGGAACAAGTGCCTTGATTATAGCAGAAAGCGCTGGAACTACACCTATAGTGTAAATAATACTACTAGGGGCTATCTGCCACCCATGTCTTCTCCTAAACCACGAACACACAGACTCATAATAACTTTGTGGAACCTTTTCATAGCCAAACACTCCATGCTTTACTCTTTTTTTCAGAGCATCTATAATTTTAGGGGCGACCTTAAAGTCCATATCTGCTACCCACATAGGGAGCATTTGTGGGTCAGGGTCAGAATCCCATTTGTACGAATCGGATCCTCGCCGATTTACTACTTTGTCAAAATCGTATTTCATATTCACTGTTTTTTCCTTTTCTCCAGAAATCAATGTCCTCAAAAGTATTTTCATTGCGAAATTAAGAAAACATTTTTTATATTTGCTCGGTATGAAACGTCTAGTCCCATTTTTAAGCGCGCTATTACTGCTGTCCGTAAGTTTTTCGTGTAATCCTACGGAAAAACCAGTAACACCTATAGTAAAACCTAATCCAGAACCTAAACCTGACCCCACTCCAGAACCTGGTCCAGATCCCACTCCGGAACCTGTTGAATCCATCATATACTATGATAATATGGATAAGGCAGAATGTAGCGGAATATGGTTCGACCAGTCATCCTCGTATCTAAATCCTACCGGAAGTGGCATATCAAATTTAACCTATAAAAGCGCATACGCTAAACTTACCAACTCCTTTCCATCTTCAAACTATCCAGAAGCCTCAGGAAATAACGGCATCCTATATAATAGCAGTTCCGCTTTCATTCAAGTGTCTAATATACAACTTCCTAAAGATGAAAAGACATTCAAATTAAGTGTAGGCCTATATAATCCTAACAATGGGAATTCTGTAGTAAGTGGAAAGACATTCAAAATAGGAATCACGGATGAGAAGTCGCTATCAACTGATTTCCATTACCTTGACTTTAAGGTAGAGCGCTTCGGCAAATGGGCATGGGCTACGGCCATATTCGAAATCACTTCTGACAAAACGGAAAATATAAGCATACAAATTAGCAGCTTGATATCACAAGGAAGATCAGATGACCTTAAACTAGTATCAACCACCGATTCACCAGATGCTAGCATCAGTTTTGATTATGCTCAGAGTGAGCCATCATACGATTTCATAGAACGTCCTAAATCAAATGTTGAAAAAGCCGATTATAAATATGTGGATCACAGCGCCACCACCTATCATTCTGGGAAAAAAGTACGTAATTACGAAGCTTGTTACGATATAAGAAGACATAACCCTATGTGGGTAGCCTTCCCTTGCCACGAAATATACCAAGAAGGTGGTAGAACCAGGCCAATTGTAGACCCTTGGAGACCAGATCCATATTTCAACGATGGAGAACAATCTGTCATTTATGCAGACGACTGGAATAATTGGCCCGAAAATACATCTCGATATTGGTCAGGCACCCCCGATGGCAAATACACCACAAGAGGGCATCTTCTTGCTTCCTCAGATCGAGGAGCCGGTAATAAAAACTCTTTATTTGAGCTAAATGTACAAACATTCTACCCGACGAACATCGCTCCAGAACTATTTTTAAATGACACAAATAATGGTGATTACGATGCTACGCACTGGGGTATTGTGGAAAGATTGCGTCAGGATCAATGGGTATGTTCCGATACTCTATATATAGTCACAGGATGTGCCTATGAGCACGAAAACTGGATAGTATATGACGATGTCCTAGGTAACAAACAAAGCGAGACATCTAAAAAGTGCATAATGCCTACCGCTCGTTATCTACTAGCCTTAAGGACCAAATCCGGCACATCAGGAAAGCCGATTTGGAAATGCTCTGCAGATGAAGTTATGGCCATAGGCTTTTGGTTTCCACAAAGATTCAACAAATCCACATTGGCCAAGCTGCCATCACTATCCGAGTACACTTTCTCAGTTAGCGAAATCGAGCAAAAAATTGGAGGAGAATTCAATTTCTTCCCTCTCGCGCCACAGGAAGTCAAAAAGAGTTACACGATAACTGATTGGCCCGGGCTCAAAGCTGTCTGTGAAGATTGAATGTGAGATAAGCCCCACGACAACACTCTATCCATAATAGGCACTGATACTTCTTTTTCATGTGCCAGATTGCAAATATACCTTAGGCCATAAGGGAAATCCTCTGTAAAATATCGACTTTTATAATCTGGCAGCCATCCGAACGGCGTCTGCCGCATAGGCGTTTTTATGTCCTTAAATGCTGGTATGGACCTTAATTTGGCGGCAAGGGAAGCGGCATCGTGACTCTCATAATAGTCCAGTATTGTAGGCAAAAACCCTTTATGTACTGGCAGAACTTTTAACAAATCGAATAATTCCTTATCCATCTTAATCAATAACTCCGCCGACTCTTCGTTCCATTCTTTATAAAAATAAATATCTCGCGAATATACCCGCCCCTCATTTTCACTTCCAAATAAACTATACAGTCTAGAAGGATGCAAAATAGGGTTACTATTGCTAAGACTAGCCTCGTAGTAGTTATTAAGCAATGATACTTTCACATCGAACCACTCGGAAAGAAACTCCACGAACTTCTGTTTCTCGACCTGCGAAACATTTTCCACTGCCACCTTCAATTCATCTTTATATCCGAGCAAATGGGCTGAATGGCCATATTCTTCCACCCTTGCTATAAATGGCACTCTTTGAAAACCCCACAAAGGCTGATACGGAGCTAAAATCTTCTTGGCTTCAAAAAAGAATCCAGTGGAAGAGAAAACCGCCCCCACATAGGCATCTTTTCGGAAAAAAGGCTTTAGCCTTAATAACTCGTTCTCTATAGCATAGCCTGGATAGCAAAACAATACGATATCAGCATCGGCTACAACTCTCTTGGGGTCATCGCTGACATCTGATAAACTTCCTTTCAAAACACTCCCCTGCGGAGTATCCACAAATAAAGATGTAGACCAAAGCTTGGGCTGTCCCGTCAATACACTTACCTGTGCAAGCTTTCTATATGCCGTCCACCCGGCTATCACATGCCCCAAAGCACCTCCGCCACAAACACATATCTTTTTCATTCACACAAACTCCTAAACGCCTCAACAAGTCTTGAATTATCTTCCCTATTACGGATAGCTATACGTATATAATTCTTACCTTCAAATCCCTTCTTCTTAGAACAATCCTTTATCAAAATATTGTATCGCGCCAGCATAACTTCAGCTAACTCCTCAGCACTTAGGCTACCTGACACCTTGCACAAAAAATAATTGGCCTGAGTATCGAACACTTTCAAAAAAGAAATGCTCTCCAATTCTGCCCTAAACATTTCCCGCTCCTGCCTGAATTTTAATGCGCTACGCTTATAGTCACCTTCGTATTTAGAGTATATCTGTAAGAAAAACTCAGCAAAAGAATTTATATTCCAAATACTTACATCCTTTTTTATACGCTCGATCAACGATGTGTCGCTACTAGCCATTATCCCTAATCTCAACCCTGGGACTCCGAAAGATTTAGAAATACTTTTAACTACTATTAAGTTATTGTATCTGTTTAAAATTGAATCCGAAAGCAAGGTATTTTCCGGAAATTCATCGCTAAAATCAGCAAATGATTCATCCACAACTATTTTCATCCCACACGAAGCGCACCAGCTCACCATATCCAATAAAGCATCGCGATGAATATAATTACCAGATGGATTATCTGGATTGATCAAAAGAAGTACATCCACATGATTTTCTGTAAAGAAAACCTTTACATCGTCTAAAGTATAATGAAAACCTTCGGACGATGGAGTATATTTCACTATTCGTGTAGGGTCAAGTCTATTAGGATATTCCTCGAATGTAGGATATATAACACCCACCTTACCAGGAAGAAGTTCCATCAAACTTTTTATCAATTCTGCCGCGCCATTTCCTACCGCCATATACCTCGAATGCACACCAAAACACTTCCCCGCTATCAAAGAATTCACGTACATCCCAGAAGGATATTCTGTAAGAAGAGTATCAAAATTAGAACGCATCTCATCCTTCATTCTCGCAGTAGGGAAATACGGATTAACCAAGTAGCAGTAATCCAGCATCCCGGGAAAACGCCAATACCCTCCGTATCTTTTCATATATAAGCGTAATTGCTGCTCGCCTTCCGAAAAAAGCGCACTTGCGATGTCCAAATCCTGAATATCGTCTATCTCGTACCATTTTTCATCCGTGATAGGAAGAGCTTTCAAGTCAGAATTATCAAGCATACAGATTACGCGAAGTACCTGTTCGTAATATTCGTTATTTCCTAAAGCGCTGCAGTATGCATCGAGAAAAGGCAGATACTTATATCGCATGAAATCACGACTGAACTTATAGACATTCACCGTTTTGTAGTAATAGTCCACATCACTGTATTTAAAGGCTTTCTTAGGAATGAAGTTCACGATGTTATTATCATCATCGATGCGCACCATAGTACCATCCATCCACGTCTGATACTTGGCCACAAGCGCCAGGTTAGGATAAGGATTATCTACTATAAGAGGGAATATTCTATCGTCAAATATCAAATCACTCTCTATAAGCAAAGTGTCATCTTCCAGCAATTTTTCTCGGGCCAATGCTAACGAGTATATATTGTTAGTTTTATCATATATGGGGTTTTCGATATACTCTATCTTGAGCCGTCCATCGTATCGAGCGCCTATAAAATCCATAAGTTCTCTACTCTTATAGCCCACAACTATTACGACACGGCTAAGCCCATAAATATGTGATAATTGGCCCAAAACCCTATCTATTAGGGAAGTTCCATTTACTTCCACCATACATTTGGTGTTATTCTTAGTCAAATCGCCTAACCGCTTGCCCATCCCGGCCGCTAAAATTACTGCCTGCATATTCTTTAACCGTATATTTCTTTTAGATATATTCTATTGTGAAGCGACTTTTTTATCTGTTCATCTGTAGGTAGTTGATGCCAATCCCCATACAGATTCTGCAGATATGCATCCACATTCCTTGGAGCCGGAAATTCAACGCCCTCAAATGTAATGGTCCCTAAAGGAAAAATCTGATCCATATACATAGGATTCTTATAGAAACCGGATCCTAACTCGTAATAATACTGATGTTTGGGGTTTATGTACCCGATAAGCCTACATAGCGGAAGTAAAAATCCAAAATTTATCACCTCTACCAGCCTTGTCACAAAATGTCTTATAGCAGCATTCTTTATTTTAGGAATCGGATGTTGCATATTTTTATAGAAGAACTTCGAAAGATGAGAAGCGAAACGGGAAGTATACTCTACACTAAAAACATCAAGCCCCGGCCCATTATACTTGAAATAATGGGAACGTGGGTCTGTGGTTTCCGTTCCACCTTCCTTCAGCCTAAATTTACCGAAAGGATTAACATGTTCGACATCCGTTTGAATGCATGAGTAGAAATACTTATCGCCATTAAGCGAACACAATATTTTTCGTAATCGCTTATAGTCTTTTTTCATTACACATACATCCACATCATCATCCCATGGGATGAATCCACCATGACGGACAGCTCCCAGAAGGGTCCCCGAATCAAGCCACCAAGTGATACCATTCTCCTTACAAATTCTTGAGAATTCCACTAAGACGTCCAGCATTTTCAATTGATCGGCTCTTAGTTGGGAGCCGTCAGGATTATACTTGTTCATTTTCACAAAGAGAATCGAACAACACCTTCCACTTATGTGATATTATTTCTGGAGAGTATTGCCTTCGTTTATTTATTCCATTTACCCTTATGCTCCTCAAATCTTCATCACTGCAAGATGCTATTTTCTTTAAAATCGTTGCATACGCATTCTCATCGAAAGGTTTCACTAAAAACCCACATTCTCCATCAGGAGAAAGTACATCCACCACTCCGGCACTACATGCAAATGCAACTCCTATGCAGCCGTTGGCCTGTCCCTCGGTAAGAGCAAGCGGCCATCCTTCCGTCTGTGAGGTCATACACACCACACTCGCACGAGAATAAAATGCACCTACATCCGATCGACGTCCTTCGAATTTCACTCTTTTCAAGGCCAATTGCTGTGCATACGCCTTCATATCCTCCAGTGCTGGTCCATCACCTACTAAATCCAAGCTCCATTCTGGCATATCATCCTGCACAAGTTTCCAAATTCGTAGCAGTCTATCTATACGCTTGGACCAATTCTCAAACCTTCCGCAAAAAAGAATCATTTTCTCTTTCTTTAGACACGGGGATGGTACTATCTGCTCCGAATTCTCTATTACGACAACATGTGAATCTGCGCCAATTGAAAGGGCCGTCTCCATCTGAAGTTTATATTCCTCACACAATACGACATACGCATCACAATTTCTATAATCGTTTGCCGTGCGTTCACGAGCAATACGCTCTGCAAGTGTTCCATCAGCATACTTTTTTTTATAAAGGAAGTTCCAAAAAAACTTGTGCTTCTGCCTATTATGCATTATAGAATAGCGCTGCCAGAATAGTTCCCCATGGCATGCGAGAACAACCCTACACCTTGTACGCTCGCGTATGCCTTCTATATCGTATATGGACTTTGAAATCTGTATTAAGATATCTATACTAAGTTCTTTAACGAGGCGCTCTATGCATCCGGACCTCCTTGAAGGGATAGACTGAGAAGGAACTTTTATAATCTTAAGGCTATTGTCGGCAAAATCACTTGCGTGAGACACAAATACATAGACCTCATAGCCGCCTATCGACTTTAGATACCTTGCTATATCTAAAGTTACTCTTTCCGCCCCGCCTGCAGGAAAACGATTATGTATAAATGCCAGCCTCGTCAAATCGTCTTGGTTAAATATCCTGATTTCAAAAACCTCTCACATCTCATTTGTATTTTTTGAGAGAAAGTGTGCAAATATAGTATTTTAAAACTTGTATTCAATACCAGCCACAAAATTAAACCCAGGCATAGGATACCCATCAGCTAGTTGATAACGATAATCAAACACATTTCGAGCAGAGAGTTTCACTGCCAGATTCCGAATGGATTTACCAAGAGTAAGATCCAATGTATTCCAGTCAGCAGCCGTCATAGATGCACTCTGCGTTCTTCCAAAACGCCCCTGCCAATTGGCCAATACCATCCAACCATCGTATCTAAGCTTCCCTTCTAAAAATGCCGAGTGCTTGGCAATAAATGGTATTTGCTTGCCGAAATTACTGCTATTAGGGGTGCGGTCAATAGCATTAAGGAATGAATACTTGGCATTCAATGTCCATTCTATTCCAAGATCCGACGAGCACTCTAGGGCCATAGTAGCATCAAAACCAGAAGAATGCACCTTCCCTATATTGTATGAACGCCAAACGCTCGGATTTTCCTCAGTCGGGGCACTTGTTATTTTATTAGTTAAGAGATTATAAAACCCATCTAATTGTGCTTTCACCTTAACATTATAATCGGGAGTGCAAATATACTCTAAACCCATATCGGCAAGAAAAGCATCCTCCGGCTTAAGAGAGGTATTTCCAAACCCTGGATAGTACAAGTCATTGAATGTGGGAGCACGAAAGGCTCTTCGTGCAAATGCAGTCACAAATAACCCGTCATATAGGCGAAGCCTGATATCGGCAGACGGCAAAAATGCTTTTGTTTTCACCCCGCCTTTGTCCGTAGTAGCATTGTACTCTAAAACCACCTTGGCACTTAACAAATCACTACGATATGCTCCTGCAACGGAAGAAAAAAATTCGGTACGTGATACATTATATACTGAACCCGATAAATTATCTAAATGGGCATCCGTTGCCACCGTTACATTAAATACATCCGCTAACTGAATATCATTTACAAGGTTAAACTGCAAGTTGTTCTGGCTATAATAACTATTACCCCATTCTGATATATACTCCAAATTATCGACCGCCTCTTTGGTGCTAAAATGAAGCGTATATAGTTCTGTTAGTTTTTTTGACAAAGTACCCTGTATAAAATAATTTTGATCGTTCTGCCTATCTTTACTTGGATAGACCAAAGAGCCGGGTGTTCCTCTTTTAGATGCGTTCAAAAATGTCTTTATGTGTAAATCGTAACCATTATAGTTCCCGAAAAGATCAATATCCGCATCGAAACGCCTCATATCATTGTTTTCACGGAACAAATCAGCCTCGTAGGGATAATTTCCTTTTGTATATAAAGCATTTATATGTGTCGAGATGCTAAAATTATCAGATAGTTTCAATGCAGCATAGACAAGAGGCGAATATGTTGAAAACGAACCGGCGTCCAGTTTCACGGTCCCTATAAAAGGTTTGTTTTCAAATACAGGACGAGAGGTTCTAAAACTAATACTATTCTGAGCATAATCAACTACAGCATAATCGAAAGAGGCAAGTGGAAGAAAGCCCAGATCCGATTGACCACTTTGGACATTGGTAACCCTTATACCATCCACATATATAGATGTATGGGCACTCCCAAAACCACGAAGACTGACTGACTTTAGTCCAGACACTCCACCATAATCATTCGGTTGAAGACTGGGACTCATTAAAAGTAAATCCGTTACGCCTAGAATTCCATCTGTGGAAAGAGTATCTTTTCTAGATACGACAAGACCTTTCTCTGCGGTAAGAACTGCTTCATTCAGCACATTATCATCATGCTGAGCAGTTGGAGTATAAAGAGAAATCACCCCAAGTAAAATAGATAATAACATTTGAACCATAATCGACTGCAAATGTATAAAAAAGTTTCGCAAGCGAAAACCACCTGCGAAACCTATCATTAAAAAATCTTAATTTACATTAATCTTCTTCGTATACCATCTGCTTCACCTCTCCATTGTAAGAGAAAGACACTTTCTTTCCATAAGCATCGAGAAGCGTGCCTTTTATAAAGTATGTGTTATTCTCTCCCTTAACGAACTCCACCTCTCCACCTACAAGAGCAGCTTCATAAGCATAGGCAGGACATTTATACCAATTTCCGCCATAAGTACCCCACATAAAATATCCGGCTATAAAAGTGTTAGGCTCTAGCACTTCTGTAAAATTCAAATCAGCGAACTCAGTCACCTTGCCCTCTGGAATTTCTTTTGAGCCTGGTTTTACATTAAGAAACAGAAGTATAGATTCTCCATTACCATACTCTTCTTCGAAATCATAGTACTTATCTCCAAGAGAAATAACCCAAGTTTCAGTCTTCCCATCGCCTACCACATCTCCTAAAGAGCTATATGTTGCAGATACAAGAGTCTTAACATCCACATCATTATCAAGATTAGAGTACTTGCTATCATCGGCATGACTCATCACACGATCAATCCCCTCATACTCGAATGTAAAAGTCGTCCCACTCTTAAGCTCGCCGCTGAAAACCACCTTTGAGCCTTTACCTGTTTTCTCTATAGTAATGGTTCCCGACTTGAAAGCTTCCCGATCAGCGATTACCTCATCATTTTCTACCTTAAGGAGATACGACTCTTCCGGGTTCCAAGTAAGTGGCGCATGTGTATCATCAGCAACCATATAAGTTCCAGCAGGAAGACTAAGGTGATCCGCCTCCTCGACTGAAGCCGGAAGTGTAACATTGAGATCTAAACATAGAACCTGACCAGTTCCTATATAAACTGTTTCATCTTCATTTAAATCAATATTTCCGGATATGAAATTAACAAACACATTAGCTGATGTCCCTGTCCCATAATAATCACCTACATAATAAGCTTCTATCATAGTTTCCGGCACGACAACATCCTTCGGAGTATCCGGAGTAACTGGATCATTCTTTTTGCTATCGCAAGAAGCGACAAGCGTAATGGCAGCAGCAATTGCCAGAAGAGTTTCAAATTTATTCATTCTTTCTTTTATTTCGCAGACATATTAACAACTTAAAGATTACAAGACGCCGCGAAACTTATTTATCTTACAATCTTCTTGATAGGCAGTCCCTATTGAAGGGAATAACACATCTAACAGATGCAAATCTATGGAAAATGTCTAAAAAAACCAATATCTTTGTACTATAACAAAACTACATAAATGAAAACAAAACTTTTTTTAACAACACTTTTATTGGGGCTGACACTGACAATCGCCCACGCCAGGAATACTCCACGCCCCGGCGAAAGCGGCAGATTCACCCCATACGACAACATGGCACTTCTTTATGGGGGCAATATGGGTAGGGCAAATGCTCTATGGACTGAAGAGCGCCTGCGCCCGCATGTAAGCTATGTAGATAACGAGGGGAAAGAACATTGGCTCTTCGATGCCTTTCTCGCCCTCGAAATCTACGATAAATCCACTCCGGCGGAAGAAGGAGCAGCCATGGGCATTGGCTATGGAAACCATCCAGCAGACAAAGGCAATTGGCAGCATTTCATAGACTACTGGTTCACCGAGGGAATAGGTTTCGATGCACTGGATAAGGTGGTGGGCGAGACTAAAGGTAGGATTGGCAAACCATCTACGAAAAGGAAAATAGTGGTTAGCATTCCAGACCCCATTCCATATTACGATTTTAGGGACACCACTTCTAAAACCATATACTGGGGAGAAATTAATGGCAGGCAGATGGATTTCGCAAGGGGCGAAGACAGATTGGCCGCATGCAAATGGTTTGTAGACACAGTAATAAAGCGATGGAAAAAAGCCAAATTCAAGAACCTCGAACTGGAAGGGTTCTACTGCTTTTCAGAGGAACTCGTCACTAAGGACAATGGATACAATCCCGCCATCAAACGCTGGGAAGAAGTCTACCCTGCACTTTCCGACTATGTGCATAGCAAAAAAATGAGCATGTCGTGGATTCCATATAATTGGGCAACAGGCTCTGACAGATGGGAAAAGTTCCACTTCGATTTCGTGATGATACAGCCTAACTACCTTTGGCATCCGGAATACAATATGGAAGAATGGAAGGACAGATTGAAAAGATACAACCTCTCTATGGAACTGGAAATAGATGATAAGGTCCTGTATGGAGCGCCTAATTGGGAAAGTTTCAGAGAAAGGTTCTACTACTATTTTCAAATGTGCAAAGACCTGGGACTTTACGGAAACAGTGTACTATCATACTACATGGGCGAAGACACATTGCATAAGTTATCTGTTTCTCAAAACGAAGCAGACAGACAACTCTATAAAGATTTCTGTGAATTCGTATTAGGCAATATACAACATTGAGTGAACTTGAAAGTGAAATAAAATACCTTAAAGGGGTGGGTCCAAAACGCGCCGAGCTTCTGGAAAAGGAGCTCGGCATAGCCACTTTAAATGATCTTATTCACTTTTACCCATTTAGATACATAGATAGAACTTCCATACAAACCATTAGCAGCATAAATCAGAGTGTAGCCAATATCCAGATTAAAGCTAAAGTACTCAATAGAAATCTTGTTGGAGAAGGAAAAGCAAAAAGAGTCAGTGTTATTGTAAGCGACGGAACCGGCCAGATGGAAATGGTTTTTTTCAAGGCTCTTAAATGGATGTATGAAAAACTTGAACCCGGTCGCACTTTCATTTTCTTCGGAAAGCCATCCGAGTACAATGGCAAATACAATATGGTTCATCCAGAAGTAGATGATACAAATATCGAAAGCGATGTCATGGGCAAAGGTCTCACCGGTGTATACCCGAGCACTGAGAAACTGAAGAATTCCGGGATAACCGGAAAAGTAATGTGCAAGATGCAAAGTGGCGCCCTTGCACTTTGCTTACCCGAGATAACAGAGAGTCTTCCCGATTATATTATCAAAGATTTGGGTCTTTGTTCTATACAATACGCCCTCAAAAACATACACTTCCCTTCAGATAGTTATGCATTGGAAAAAGCCCAAAGAAGATTAAAATTCGAGGAGTTATTCTTTCTTCAGTTGAGTCTTCTCAAACAAAAATACATACAGTCACGCCAATCAAGGGGCTTCCTTATGCCTAAAGTAGGGCCGGATTTTAACGCGTGTTATAAATCGCTCCCCTATAAGCTCACCTCTGCTCAGCAACGTGTAATAAAGGAAATCCGCACAGATCTTATGTCTGGCAAGCAAATGAATAGGCTCCTGCAAGGAGACGTGGGGTCCGGGAAAACGATGGTAGCCGTGCTCACTTGCCTGCTTGCCATAGGAAACGGCTACCAGACTTGCATCATGGCACCCACCGAAGTACTTGCACAGCAGCACTATGCCAATATTCAAAAGTATCTCGCGCCGACTTCCGTGCGTTGCGCCCTTCTCACAGGCTCCACAAAGACACGCGATCGACGGGAAATACACAAGGGATTAGAAAACGGAGAAATTGGCCTGATAGTCGGCACACACGCTCTGCTGGAAGATGATGTGGTATGGAAAAATTTGGGATTGGCCGTAATAGATGAGCAGCACCGCTTCGGAGTAGAGCAGCGTTCTAAACTGTGGGCAAAGAATAAAGTCGCACCGCATGTACTGGTGATGACAGCAACACCGATCCCGAGGACATTGGCCATGACAGTGTACGGCGACCTGGACGTGTCAGTAATAGATGAGATGCCTCCAGGAAGAACGCCGGTGCGAACCAGCCTTCATACAGAAGCCAAACTTCCACAGATATACGCATTTATGCGTAAGGAAATAGCCGCGGGGCATCAGGTTTTCGTGGTTTATCCGATGATTTTCGAAAGTGAGAAAATAGACCTGCAAAACCTTGAACGTGGATATGAGGATATAGTTCAGGCTTTTCCTTTTCCGCCATATAAAGTCGCAATAGTACACGGAAAACAAAGCAGCGAAGAGAAAGCCTTCAATATGAATGCTTTTGCAGCAGGAAGAGCTCATATTCTAGTGTCCACCACTGTAATAGAAGTAGGTGTGGATGTGCCTAATGCCTCTGTTATGGTTATCATGAGCGCAGAACGTTTCGGACTTTCTCAACTTCACCAGCTTCGTGGACGCGTAGGAAGAGGCGCCGCGCAGTCGCATTGTGTATTGGTTCGAGATTACAAGTGCTCAAAAGAAAGTCTTCAACGACTTGAACTGATGTGTCGTACTGAAAACGGGTTCGAAATAGCGGAAGAGGACATGAAGATGCGAGGTCCAGGGGATTTGGAGGGCACCGCACAAAGTGGTCTTCCTATTAACTTGAACATAGCATCACTAGCTAAAGACGGACTTCTGTTAAATGAGGCGCGGAACTATGCCGCGAAAGTCTTAAAAGCAGACCCTGAGCTCAAGGCCAAGGCCAATTCTCTTCTAGTCAAAGAACTTCGTAAAGGAAAATATTCTGTAAAAGACTATAGCAAGATATCGTAACTAAGTAGCACACTTGGTTATCTATGGTTATTCAACATAAATCTATTTCACCTTACCTCTATTCTATTTGAGAGCATTCAATCCTTCTTGTGCCATGTCTTTCAAGTACTGTTCGGCCGGGGAGTCAATCACTTTTTTGTAATATTCAATCGCCTTCTTCTTATCTCCTTTTTGTTCATATAGATATCCCAAGTTCATTACGATGAGCATATCCGATGGATCTAAAGTATATGCCAACTCATACTCCTTTATGGCTGAATCAAAATCCTCTTCCATCATATAAACATAAGCCTTATCCGAGTAAAAGACTGGATTATCTTTAAACACCTCTATTAATGCATCTACATATTTTTTTACATAACTTATATCACTTCGCCCATCTATGAAATATGTAAAATAATCTTGCAGACAATCGTAAAGTGTGGCTTTATCGTATGGCTCATCAAAAAGTCCATACCATTTATTATCTATTTCTTTTGAATGGTATACCAGACTAAGTAGCTCAGCACAAGCTTGTTCAAACTTGCTATTCTGAAAATACGAATAGATTAGTCCAGAACGTAAATCTATCCTCTCCGGGTACTTCTTTATTCCGCTCTGTAATGTAGTCACCCACTTTTGGAAATAATCCTCATTGAACACAAATTCAGAATACATATACCCACTTACATTCCCGAGTGAGTCTTTTAAGACAAGACACCGGCCGTCATCGAATTTAGGTGGCTCGACTGTCGTCCTTATAACTTCCTGTGCACTTTTGGAAAGGAAAACATTTGCTCGGGCAATTACAAGTTCTGCAGACTCTGGGAAAGCCGTTTCCCACTTCGAGATAGTATTAGATACTGCAGAAGTATCCTTTTGCTGAAATTCCTTTAAAAATTGCTCATAATATTCTTTATTTGTCTGGCCATGAGCACCAATCACGCCTAAAAAACACAAAGAAAATAAACACATCGCTATTCTCTCACAAATAGACAAAATTTTCATACAGATAATATTCTAATTATTAGTTCTAGACCGATAACTCGGAAAAGCAAATATACATAAACTATGTCAATAATTGCAAGTAGGAAACCATCTATTTTTAAACAGTTGAGTAACTTTATAATACTTTCTTAACCATGTAAATAAACCGAAACTTTGGTAATTTTCCCGAAATTTCTTACTTTAGATGTTGCCTTTGTTCCAATAATCTCTCTTGGTGCATGTGCTATCAAAAGTCAAGAGAGCATTATCTATCAAAAACTGAATTAAACAAATCGAAAATATGAAAAAATTTTTAAAGAACTTCGGAATATGTGTAGTGGCAGGCCTCGGTGGCTACCTCATCGCATCCGCATTTTTATCTTTTATGAAACCGAATAAAAACGAAAAAGGCTACATCGGGCCTTCCGAAATCAAGATCGAAGACGGAGTCATGACCCCGGAAACACTCCTTGCATTCGGAAGAATATCCGATCCGCAAGTATCGCCTGATGGTGAAAAGGTTCTTTACGGAGTGACCTACACCGATGTGGCACAAAATAAAAGCTGCAGGAATCTTTTTATTTCCAATATCGATGGCTCAGGCAAACGCCAACTGACCCGCTATGCATCAAGCGTATCTTGCGCCAGATGGGCTCCCGACGGGAAATCCATTTACTTTATTATAGATGGGCAGATCTGGAATGCAGCTGTGGGAGGCACCAAGTTAGGTGCTCGAAGACAAATCAGTAATGTCCCATCTGGCATATCAGAATTCAAGTTTTCACCTTCTGGAAATCAGATCATCTACATAAGCACCATCCCAGGACCGGTTAAAACGCCAAAAGATATAGACCCAAATCTTGACAAAGCACAAGCATACGTAACAGAAGATCTAATGTATAGACACTGGGATCATTGGGTAACAGAAACGCCACGAACATATCTGGCACAATTGGCCAATGTAACCCCAGAGGGAAGCACCGACCTGCTCGGGGAAGAACCATACGAACTTCCTACAGAGCCATTTGGCGGGATTGAGCAGCTCGACTGGTCTCCAAACGAAAGATACATTGCCTACTCATGTCGCAAACTCACCGGGAAAGAATATGCTTTCAGCACCAATTGTGGCATTTACATCTACGATACCCTCACGGGTAGCACCATCCCCGTAAAAACGGATGGTGGGTATGACACCGACCCTGTATGGAATGAAGACGGGACCCATTTGGCATGGATCTCCATGGAACGCGACGGATACGAGGCTGATAGACAGAGGATTCTAGTTGCAGATATCCACGAAGGCGCTACCGAACAAAGCCTTCCGTCAATAGAAAACATACGCGAGCTTACTGCCAATTTTGACAACGACGCTTCAGGGCTTGTTTGGCATGGAAACGAAATCTACTTTTGTTCAATGCGTCCTAGCGCCACACAAGCCATACTTAAAACCGATCTCGAAGGTCGTATCACCCAACTTACAAAGGCTGATTGGCCATACGATTTCTTCTCCCCTTGGCTCATAAAAGATGGTAAGGACGGCTGCGTAGAGCTCTACACTACTTATTATTGCCTCAACTTCCCTACCGAATTGGTAAAAGTCAGCATTAAAGGAGATAACACGTCTGCATTTGCCCAAATATCCCACGAGAACAAGCACATTCTAGAGCAACTCGACGAACCTTCTTCTGAGAGCATCCATCTCAAAACAGTGGATGGACAACAGATGCAGTGCTGGATGATCTACCCGCCACACTTTGACCGTTCTAAACAATACCCAGCCATCGAAATAGTACTTGGTGGTCCACAAGGCACCAATTCGCAAGATTGGAGCTACCGCTGGTGCTATAGACTTATGGCTCAGCAAGGCTACATCGTGATTCTACCTAATAGGCGTGGTACCACAGCATTCGGGCAGGAGTGGAAAGAGCAGATAAGCGGAGATTACCCGGGGCTCAACATGCAGGACTATCTGACTGCCGGAAGATATGTCAAGAGCCTGCCGTATGTAAACAAATTGGCCTGTGTAGGAGCATCATACGGCGGGTACTCAGCCTATATGCTCGAAGGTCTGCATGGAGATTTATATGACTGTTTCATAGCGCACGCCGGCATTTTTAATGAGCGCCAGATGTGGTTCACTACCGAGGAAATGTGGTTTGCCAATTGGGACAATGGTGGGCTTCGTGAGTATGCTTACACTCCTGGGGAAATTGGCCCACGTGGAGATGGAATTACATTCGGGGGTATGCAACAAGCCGGAGCACCATACGCTTCTTCTCCGAAAGCCAAACGCCACTATGCCAATTCACCTGACATGATGGTGACCAATTGGCATACACCTATCTTGTGCATACATGGTATGATGGACTTCCGCATCCCATACGAGCAGGGCATGGCCGCATTCAACGCTGCCCAAATGATGGGAGTGCCAAGCAAATTAGTGATTTTCCCTGAAGAGAATCACTGGATACTAAAGCCACAGAATTCACTTCTCTGGCACAAAGAATTCTATGCTTGGTTGGATAAATGGTGTAAATAAAAACATTTGGATTATCTATTATCACTCCTTCTCTCGGCGCATCTTAGCGTACTTGAGAAGGAGTGTTTTAAAACTCTCTATATATAGGATCCTCCTATCAATCTTTCTGTTAAGTAAGCGTAAAATAAGTTGCGTCATCTTAGAAAGCATTAAAAAATAAGTTGATAAAGATTTATAGTGAATTTTCGAGTATAGATTCGGTTTCGAAGATGGACTGTACCGGTGGTACACGACTGCACCACTATTATTCAAGTCAAGTGTATTACTCGAATACTCATCAAAAAGTAAAAAGTTTCGACTGTTTTTAAGAAATACTTCCGTCCTACTCTACGCCGTTCATTATACCTTAACTTTTGTCCTTGGAAAAGACGTTTTCTCGGACAAAAGTCGTAGCAGAAAGTTTCCCTTTATACTGGGATGTCCGAAAGTGAAATAAAAAAATTGCTTAATCGCTAACTTCACTCCCGACGAAAAAGAAAAAATAACTACTCTAGTGCCCTAGTCATAGCCGCGTTATGCCTGCGCGATGGTCGTGATTACCCGCGGCACCTCGAACGGGTCTTGCCCGTTCTTGATCAAAGTTTTCAGTTGATTGTGTAACCTGAAATACACCTTTGAAGTCAATGAGCCATGTAGAGCATTCTATTGAGGAAGTCAAGTAAAGGTGAATGCTTTTTGTGGCCACCTTTAGACCTTACTCCTTTTAGAAGTGCGTAAAATGAGGGTCACACCTAAAGGTGAATTTCAGGTTGTGACCTTTTGAATTCTGGAGGGGGGGGTACTTTTTGAACATTCTCTCACATATTTATTCTCCTGAATCTAAAAAAAATTAGATTATAATAAAAATCATTTTATCTGCTTAGAAATGAGCACCTTTCAATTAGTATTCTGTTTGTAAATGTAAAGTAATATTTTAACTGAAGTTAAAGGAATGTTTACCATGTAAAATTTTGATTTATTGTGAAATAAAAAACCATTTTTTACCTTTGCACTTGTCAAAGGACTTAACCTTTGCTTTAAAAAAATACTATGAATTCTTTTACAACTTCTACATCAAGTGTGCAAGGTCGCACTTATGTAAATCTGATGAGCGATGCCGGCTTTAAGGCTGTTTATGGTGACAAGAACAACAAGAGTCTTCTTATCGAACTTCTTAACTGTTTCCTCCCGCAGGAAGTGAGAGTGCGTGACATTCTCTCTTATCTGGACCGAGAACAAGATCCTGTGATAGATACTGGAAAAAGAACTTATCTCGATCTTATCTGCAAAGGTGAAGATGGCTCTATCTTTTCCGTTGAGGTACAACAGCGGGATGAAAAGAAAATCTTTGAGCGTTGTATGTACTATGGATCTGATATCTATCGTAATCAACTCTCAGAAAATGAATACTACACTCATCTCAAACCTCTTTACGTCATCGGCATCCTCGGAACTAATCTCACTCATGAAAATGAGTCATCGTGGGATACGGATAATCTTATTTCTCACTATTATCAAGTAGAAAAACGCACAAAAGAATTTGCTCCTTCGACAATTATTCTTACCTTCGTGGAGACGGCGCGTTTCACAAAGGATCTATCGCAGTGTAAAAGTAACCTTGATTATTTACTGTATTGGTTTCTAAATGGATGGAAATACGATAAAACCGGTATTCCTGAAGCGTTAGAAGACATTCCGATAACAGAGAAACTGAGCAGGGCTTGTGAAATTGCTGCTTTTAGTCCGTCGAAACGAACTGTTTATAACAAGTATATGATGACAGAACTGGACATATTCAATCAACTCCATTACGCTAAAGAAGATGGATTTACAGAAGGGCTGGCCAAGGGCGAAGCCAAAGGGAAAGCTGAGGGAAAGGCTGAAGGAAAGGCTGAAATCATCAAATCCATGATAAATAATCATCTAACAGTAGAACAGATTTGTCTTTATACTGGGGTATCGGAAAGTGAAATCGATAAATTAATTGAATCCTACTAATTTTCATCTATCACGTAGAAGAATTAGAAGACATCCCGATAACGGAGAAACTGAGCAGGGCTTGTGAAATTGCTGCTTTCAGTCCGTCGAAACGAACTATTTATAACAAGTATATGATGACAGAACTGGACATATTCAATCAACTCCATTACGCTAAAGAAGATGGATTTACAGAAGGGCTGGCCAAGGGCGAAGCCAAAGGGAAAGCTGAGGGACTCGCGAAAGGCGAAAAATTAGCCAAAATTGAGACGGCGAAGAATCTTCAAAATATGGGACTTTCTGTTACACAAATTTCTTTAGCAACTGGCCTTTCAGAAGGTGAAATTAACAATCTAATCAATCGCTAACTTCGCTCTTGAATCGATAAAGAGTTTATGTTCATTAATTTAGGTTATTCAATTGTTAAATAAATAATTCTTGCCACTTACTTTAATGGTAAGTGGTTTTGTGTTTTAGGATCAGTCAAGCATGATTTGATTATAAAAAGAAAGTGCGCCACCACTTATGGCATAAAATCCCCTAAAAGAAGAGGCGCGGCATTTCACAACGCCACGCCTCAGTATGCCATTTAGGCATAAGCCCTGAGTAAGTTTTCCACAACAAACATTTAGGGCTATATCTTTTGATGGGGCTCTGCCCCATAACATCCCCGCGGCTCACGAGCTACCGATTTCGCTAACGCTTCATCCCGCTCTCCGCCGGTCGCACTGAGGTGCGACTTTTGATGGGGCTCTGCCCCATAACATCCCCGCGGCTCACATAAAAGGGCCCATCCCATTTACAAATCACGGGCGACTAGCCGTCCGAGAGCTCTCTTTCTCTTCATTAATCGACTTTAAAATGACAGGAAGGTCGACCATGAAATGGTGTTAGCTTCCACTTGCTTTTCGATGTCATCCGGCAGATTCACAAAAAAGTCGAATCCTGTCCACTCTTCCACCTGATCCACACTGACAGTATAATTATCATACGAGTCAGAATAGGTCTTATGCTCGAACCAATACGCGACCGTCTTAGCGGATGTGACATTCCCTTTGCTGTCAGTTTTCACCCTAAGGACCAATTTATAAAAATAGTTAGGGATAGGAACCTTCTGCGAAGAAGTACTGCTCGGACTGACATACTTAATGGTAGAAGTCTGTCCTTCTTTATTAAATGCCACGCCTGTAACCACATATATCTCTTCCTTCTTACCAAGAGTCTGCACCGCCGATTCCAAACTACTCCAAATCCCACTATTGAAATTATTCTGAATCTGAGGCACTTGATTAGTCACATAAAAAGTCTGGGCTTGCATGGTAGAGTTCCCATTTCTCGATCCGTTAGGGCACATGTGCCCGCGCGAATAAGTGCTTCCCGAATAGCTACTTCCAGTCACCTTAATCTGATACTTCTCATCAATATCTGGATTATAACTCCAGCCCGACGGACGATCAAGTGAACCCATATGACTACTATTGAGCGGATATGCTGTCCAAAGTGGAGTCATCATCGAAGTGTCATAAAAGACAGTGTAGTTCCTCTCGCCGCAATAGGTAGTGCTCACCACATACTGACTTCCCTTTTTAGCGCTTCCTAATTCAAGCCAATCTTTATCCACCGCAGGTTCCACGCCACCTGGCATAGTGAAATACATCGTGCTTTCAGCATAGAAGTACTCAGAAGAAGAAGCATAACTTCCTGTGCCTCTTACTATCGCGTAAGAATAAAAGACATAGGTCTGCCCTGGAGTAAGTCCGTAAAGCGTGACGCTGAAAGTCCCACTCTTCGATGAAGGAGAAGATGCTACCGAATGGTTAGTAAGACTACTGGAAGATGTGCCCCAGTAAAAGCCCACTTCGCTTGGCACTGATGTAGCCCCCGAAAAAGAGCCCGACAGAGTTACCTCTGTCGAACTTTTAATCGTAGGGGCATCGCTTACCACCGTCGCAGACGGCGCTAGCGATTCCTCTATGGGTTCTTGCCCACCGGCGCCTCCGCCGGATGGCAGCTAATTATTAGTATAAACTACCTTAGAAATCTGAGCAACACCATTTTTCTTAGTAGTAGTATTATTCAATGTAAAATCAAGTTGATAATACAAATTCTTTTGAGGCGATGGAATTTCAAATTTCACTACGCCTTTAGAAACGGATTTTTTTGTTTCTATGACAGTTCCTGATGTAAAATCATTAGTAGTTGACGATTTTAGAACAATTGAAGTTATACTTCCATTACTTACATCATCAATTGTAATTGAAATAGTACTTATTGCTTCTGGCATCGAAGTATTAGTTTCAATAATCGCTTGAGCTGCGCTATTATTTTTAGGGCCTGCCTTTACATATGTCCAACCATTCTGGTTATTATTCCAATTGGTCATATTCCAAGTAAATCCCTCACAGGTTACAGTCCAAGAGTTTGAATATCCATTAACGCTTTTACCATTATAATTTTCCCCAAACTGAAGAGTATAGGTCTTCGATTCTTCAGCACTTGCAGCACGAACTACAATATTATATGTCAAAGTTTCCGCGCCTACAGTAATGGTGACTGTCTGGGTTCCTTCTGTTGACATGTCATAGCCAGAGAATGTAGCTGTTGTGGTTACATCTACAGCATCTTTTCCTCGCCATACCTGAAGAACTTTTCCGCCGAATTCGAAAGCGTCTCCTACTGTGAAGTTTGTCTTCTGCCCGGAAATTTCAAGCCCTCTGTAGATTTCAGTCTTACCATTGATGGAGATTAGATAATTCTCCTTATCCATCTCATATATAGAATTGTACTTTTTCAAAATACCGAAAACAACGACTTCATCACCAGCGTTCAAATCATCTGTACCTACAAAATCTGAGTCACCAAGGTCTCTTCCAGAATAAATCTGTATTGTAGCACCACCAGAAGTTATGTAATAAGTGAGACTATTATATTTCGAATTAAATGAAGGAGCCGGGTCAGCTGCTACTATGCCCATCACATACTTATCCTTAAGATCAGCACCTGCTTCTATTACCGTAATAGCCTCTGCTGCAGTGTAAGGATGCTCTTTAGTACCATCATTGGCCTGAACACCAGCAGCCTTAGTGGTTACAGAAAGGGTTGCGATTTCAGAAGCAGCGTAAGCCTTGGTGCCTTCTACAGCTTTAGCCTGAACCTTAACAGTATATGCAGTTTCTGCAGTAAGTTCAGTAAACTCTACGGCATTATCTTTTACATCCTTAGCCTCAACCAATGTTTCACCATTATAAATCTCACACTTGTAACCATTTGTAGCCCTGCCATCTGCAGTCCAAGTGACATTAACAGATGCATCATCTACCAAACCCTCTTTCAATACTGGCGTAGCAAGTGTAGGGGTTCCGAACTTAACGGCAGTAAGGGTAGCGGCTGCAGAGTTCTTGTAATTATCCTTATCGGAAGGAACTGCTACCACACTTACATCGTAGTACTCGTCTTCGATAGCCGAAGCATCGTAAGAATTAGTCTCAGATGTGTAAGTTTCACTGCCAATCGTTACATTATATGAAGCAGCTCCACTTACTGCATCCCATGAAACCACCTTCGCAGCACTTACTGAAAGATTTGCCGGAGTATCAAGAGCGGTTTTAGGGGTAGACTTTACATAGAAACATAAAATTTGATCTTTGATATTGGCATGCATAGAAGTGTATGAACGCCATTCACTACCTCTATAAACTCCCATATAACGTTTTTGAGATACATTCATTAAATAGCCATAATCATCTTCAACTTTGAAAAGTTTATTATCAATAGCCGTCGTATTATTTCCTACGCGAATACCATTATTGTCAGATGTTGAATACAGCCAACTATCTGTAACTCCATTAGGATAAATTGTTAAATTTCCATTAGAATTTAATATATTCCATACTAAAGAATCTCCCGGTTCTTTAGTAAGTTCATTGGATACAACTTCAACAACAACAGCATCAGGAGCTGATGATGAACCCTTAGAAGAAGACAACGCATAGGTAGTCCCACCCTTTGACATAGTTATTACAACTTCATCATCTGCTGCAATATCTACTAATTCAGTTGCAACCCATGAATATATCACCGGTGTGCTCTTCGCAACCCACTTAACATCTGGGACTGTAGCGACGGTCTTGTAGAGCTTACCTGCGACGAATTCTTCCATTCCATCCTTTGCAGAACGGCTAATGTCAAGTATATGACCCGTAGTTTCCACATGAAGGCTCATCGTCTCATACGGAGTAGGGATAACATTGAACCAAAGCTTGAAATCAGATGCCTTAGGTGCAGTTCCTTCTGCAAAAGTGATAGTAATATCCTTAAGATCTACCAAAGAAATATCAAATCCTTTTGAATACTCATTATTAGGCATTACAAGAGAGCTTGCAATAGGCTCAGAAACACTTAAAGTCGCAGAGACCACTTCTTCGTCAAGAGCACTTGTAAGGTGAAAATACACGATACCTGTCTGACGATCCATATTGAATATTACATCCTTCCCATCATCGGTCTTGCCAGCAGGAGCGTTTTCAGCCACAGCCTCTCCGAACATCAAATCGTATTTGCTGTTATAAGCATTACCATTCTGAACGCGGGCAGAGCCGAAATCAACCTCACCTTTTGCATTCGGTGCTGGATATACGGCGTCATAAGTCCATGTTCCTGTATATTCTGGAAGAGTGGTGTCAAAACTGCTTGTAGTATCTACCCATTTAGCCTCAACCTTACCTGTAGCGTTAGTAGCACCATCATTACTATACTCTACACTTAACACATCCCCATCTTCCCACGCTGACTTGAAAGTCTTTTCGTCCTGGGTGGTAAGGGTGGCCTTGGTAGGACTTTCGATAGAAGAATTGGCCCCGAAATGCACGGTTACGAGCTCTCCCTTGCCGACCTGTTCTGGTGTCAAATTCTGCTCGTTACATGCGCTTAACCCCATAGCAGCTACTGCCAATAGGGCCATCGATTTAATTAGATTTTTCATAAGGCACATTTTCTAAAAACCCCATCCATTTGACAAATCTTCGACATCACTCTCGTTAATATCGCGAAGACCCTCGTTATTATAAACAGAAGAACCACCGCTCTGGCAGAGTACGCCCTCCATAGAGATGGAGAGGATTTCACAGCTGGGAGCCTGATAGCGCTCCGCTAACTTTTGAAATGCTTTTTGTTTCATAAAAATGTAATTAATTAGTTAGACATTTATATATTTCATATTTATTCTGTTAGCCTCGAAAATGACTCCATTCTCGAAAACTAAAACATTCTTTATAAACTTATTAGATTCAATCGCGCAGATACAGCCCGATTCGGCATACTGAAAAACATCCTCCGCGCCACACTCCCACTTTCTTAGTATTTCCATCTGCGTGTCTTTAGAAAATAATTCCTCCCCGAAACGCAAAGCACTCGACACGAATGGCATATTAAGTAACTTAAAAATAATAAGTTGCACCAGATTAGGACGGATTTTTGGAGGATTTAGGCCAAAAAGGCTTACCAAAATGATCCATATTATTTTTTGAAAGCCACTTAGTCGGTGACTATACAAAGCACTCTTCGACTTTATTTCCACTCCTGTCGCTGAACATCCTATTTCATATCCATGAGCGTCCATATCGGAAAAAGCGGATACATATTTGCGAAATGGATGAACGCTGATTAGAGCTTGTTGTGTATAGTAGAATTCGCGTTGATGTAAATAAGTAGATATACACTTACGCCATGGATGAACGCAAAAAACGCCGGCGAGAACACTCCCGTCAGCGTAATCAATCAAATTATCTATTAGATACGACCTAAGTCTATTTAATCCTGCAAAATGACTATTGTCTCTACCCCCCCCCCGTTTAGTTTTGGAGAAGACGCTTAAAGAATTAAGGCTATGTGATAGGTAAAAACTCATCTTGCATTAAACCTCACAAAGGTAACAACTAATCTTCTATTTAACAAATCTTTTTCACTCACACACTTCGGTGTGCAAAAATGACCGTTTTACACACAAAAGCCACATTTGTAACGCTTCGGTGTGCAAATCCCCTATTATTGCACACCACAGTCATTTCTCTTCGTAAATTAATAACAGCGAGTCAAGAAGTTGCATCCTGAAAGACTAGCCGCCTATGACTTATGACCGGGAGGAGTCTATTGATGTGGCAGAGACCCATCAAATAAGAGAACCTAGGATGGGAAGATGCACTTCTTCCGAATGCATTGTTAGACAAGATGTTATATAGACATGAAGTGGTAAAACTTACAGGAACAAGCTATAGAATGTAAAATAGACATACAATAAAAAAAAGTTGAACAAGGAAAACAGGGGATCAACTTTGAGAAAAGAACAGCAACTATGATACTGATTACTTTACTAAGTAATCCTTAAAAATAACTTGATAATCTTTGTGTGTCTTTTCGGTCTATAATCATTTTCTCATTTGTCGTGTGCCCCGGTACACTTCTTCTTTGAAAACGAATCTATCCTCGAAAATCTACTATAAATCCTTACCGACTTATTTTTTAGCGCTTACTAAGGGAAACTGTTTGGGATTAATTTTTACTACTTCTCTCGGCGCATCTTAGCGTACTTGAGAAGGAGTATTTTTTACTGCCAAGGTGGTCATAGTCATATTCATTTCGCACGCGCTTGGTATCGGAACTTCCGAACAGATTATGGTTAAAGCTTACTTCACTCACAAGTCCGTCGTAACGATAGTCTATCTGATTATCAAAAAGTAATTTACCTGAGCACTTTGTCTTCACGCCGGTAATCCATCCGAGCAAGTTCCGCTCAGTGCTTTCACTAAGACATTCTACAGCACCTCCCTCTTTCCCACTCTTTTTGCAAAGCCTTCCAAGTTTATCGTACTCATACTGAACATTTTTCAGCGCCTCACCATCAAGTGTTCTCTCACTACCGACAAGCCGTCCTCTGTCATCGTAAGTGCTGTTCGTACGCAATTCATGAACCTCTCCTGAACGATACTGATGCCTTTCACTGTATGCCAATTCATTCCCCACGAAATCGTACTTCCACGAATACCTCGAACTCCACCCGTCCGAAGTCTTCTCCAGCATTTGAATTTAATAACTTATACCTTATACCAGATAAATAATCGGGTAGATGTTTCCGTCTACCCGATAAAATAATCCAATACTAATTGCAAGTCGTCCATGGGCTTGGACATTGCATGCTTATTGGAATCCACCCTATTATCTGTTCATCATGCTCATCTATGCATTTAACTTTAAGCCATGTTTCATATGCATCTATTACCAAAGCGCTTTGTTCAATAGCTGTTGTGCCGATTATTGAACTATTGTTATTTGGATTACTAAAAAGAAGTAATTTGCTTCCATTGTAATTTCTCGTATTTGTATATAATGTTCCCACTTGACAATACAGGATTTCATTGTTAACTTGTATCTCCATAACATCCCCAATGGCTCTGTTTATATGTAGTATAATACCAGCATTACCCTCTTGCTCATATGGAAATAATTCTATTCGTTTTTGTGTTAACTCCTTATCGGAATACAAAATAATGGGCTCTCCATTTTTATGTACAGAAAAAGCATTACCCCTAATTTGATTGTTTTGTTTTAAAGATTCATATATCCACCCATATACTTTATTGCCATTTATAACTGACTCGCCATAAATTTTATTATTGTCAACACCCCACAAAACAATCTCCTTACCTTCTTCTAAGGCAATTGGCCAAGAATCGTTTTCATAAGGAAACATTTTTGTATCTGATTCAAGTGTTATTGATAACTTAGACTTATCGCAATAGCAAATCTCATCTTCAAAGGGTAGTTTTATTACAAAGGAATCATGTCTTTCTGATAAATATGTTACTAACAAACCCTTTTTTTGTTCATTGTGATATACAATGACTCGATTTCTGTGTCGGCCCAAAGTATCAACAATATAAAATATTACTGGTTCATTACTAATATGGAATGTGTGGAGTTTTGCAGCAGATACAGGGTTAACCAAACATAGGGTAATTAAAACGCAAATAAACACTTTCATTGTCTTGTTAATCTTAAAAAAATATGCTTTGAATAACCTAGCTGTTTTTCAACTTTTTTCCAATCCTTGCCATTTACAACTAAACATCCTTTCGACGATGATGAAGCCTTTCCATTCCAATTAGTTCTATGAAAAAAAACATCTGTTATATATTGAAGACCCGTGGCTTTATTGTAACCATTAACAGGTGGAATATTTAAATTCCCATTTAATGTGCTAATTCTATAATTTATTGAATCTGTTCCATAAACACTTGAAGACATTTGTTGTTGATACAGTAAATAGTCTCCTTCTAATATCATTGGGTAAATATCAGGATTTGATGATACACTTAATCCTTTATAACTTGCAATATCATCTGGACCATTAATTCCATAAATAGTAACATCTGCGGCCTTAGATTGTGGAGTATCAATAAAACCATTATTATCCAAATGTTCTTCATAATACCCATTAAAAATAATAACAGCTTCACCTAAATACCTGCCAAATATTCCTTGAGCCTCTAACTCTTTTTGCGATTTTGCATTTGTCCATTCATATGATATAGCATAATGAATTTTATATTCATCATCAAATGTAATTGTATATGTTTCATACCAATCTTCCCCATTGGGATCCACGAAATTGACGGGGTTATTGTTGCAGTAGTTGTATGGCGAAGTGGAAGTGTAATTCCACGTCTTTGGATCAAGGGTGATCCAGCGGCCAATGCATGGGCTATAGTACCTCGCTCCAAAATCTATCAGGTTAGCCTCGTCGTATCCTCCGAAGTCTTGGAGTTCTTTTCCTGC
>DJPX01000010.1:16844-16978 GCA_002438635.1 Bacteroidales bacterium UBA6401 | reverse complement strand
CCTCTCACTTCCATACTCTGCAGGGCCAATGAGACTTCGCTCTCCATAGGAGCTGTAATCGGAGCTCTCTACCACCTCTCCACTCTTAGCATCCACCACGGCTTTCACACTTCCGAGATGGTCTTTCAGGTAAA
>DJPX01000010.1:7094-16814 GCA_002438635.1 Bacteroidales bacterium UBA6401 | reverse complement strand
AAAGCCGTACTTTCGGTGAGTTTTCCTTCTGGGCATTTAACTCCTTCCATCATCCACGCGCTATCCGTGCGCTGCCTGAAGATAAATGGCCCTCGGTAGACAAGCCCGTAATTATCACCTGATGTATTTGTCAAAGAACTGGTTTTCGTTCCGTTCGCAAGATACAAAAAGTTGGGCAGACTTTCACGCCTGCCCGAAGAAATTATTAAGTAAGTTTTTTATTATTGCAATATCTATAATAATAAGTGGATGTGTTTATAATGGACTATCTAACTTTCTTTAAAATAACTATAAACTCATTTGTCATAGTATTTACTTTGTCTCCGGGCTTATTCGTTGGGGAGGTCTTTGAAGGCATTCTCTTATTAGGGATTTGTCTAACAATTGTAGTCTCGTGTTCAAAGCCACATTTTTCAAACATTTCAGCAGTAAAATAGTCAAGTTGTATCTGAATTCCTTTTACTGTTCTGTTTCCTACTACATAGCATACAATACCACCAATACGCACAACTTTTGCAACATTTTGTATTGACTGCCAATAGTCATTTAGGAATGAAATTACTTCAAAATAGCGTTTCTCATCTATTGCGCGAATCTTGTCTATAACTTCACGGATAGATTCAGTTAGAAACAATTCTTTATATGATTTCCCTCCTCCCATTAACAAGGTATCAAGTTTACTTGCATCTTTAAAGCTAAACCACTCATTCGCCCATCTTGAAAATTGACCATAGGCAACAGTTGTTCGACTATCTCCATAAGGGGGAGATGTTATAACCATATCAACAGACCCATTAGTAATTAAACTTTGGGGAATTCCATTTGTGGAATTGAAATCGCAGATTGTTGCTGTAGTGTTGTTACGTATCTTATTGAAGTATTTTAGTCCTTTTAAATTTCTCTCTGCTTTCTCTAAAAAAATTTTAAATACATCAGGATTGAATTTTTTTATGTTTTCTTCTTTCATTCGAAAACGCTTAAATTCTCCATTACGAGTAAAGGATGTTTCACGTACTGTTTCAGCAAGAATGAGGTTGAAAAAATCATTGTTAGAAGGAAGATTGTTAATCTCCTGTGCGAGAAATGATAATTTATATAGTACTTCTTCTGAATACCAAAAAGAGTGATTGGATATCCTGTTAAAATCTGTATCTGTAACTAAGTCTTTTGAATAGAATGAACAAGCAAAAAAGATGTTTTGAATTTGACATGAAATACTTCTCTCGTCATAATGAGTTGTCTTTACCTTTGACATCATTCTTGCGAGTGGATTTAAATCGGTTCCTATGGAGTTTATGCCCGCAATAGTGGATTCGACTAAGGTGGTTCCGCTCCCCATATAAGGATCAAAAATGAGATCAAATCGCCCTCTTGGTTGATACTCATTTATTAGAGTTCTGCAAACTTGAGGTATCATCATGGCTGGGTATGAATGGTATCCGTGTGTATACTCTTTTGTATCTGCATCTCTGAAACTCCATCTGTCGTCAACCACTCTAGTATAATTTTTCATTATTCTATAAATATATAAGAACATAAACACTCTCATTTTGAGAGTGGGTAAAAGTAGTACATTTTTTACATTTGTGCAACAAATTTACGGAATTTCTTATGAAAACGGATTATCAAAACGCTATTATCAATAAGATTAGGCGGTTTCGCTTTAAAAAAAATATCAGTCAATATAGACTTGCAACTTTATTAGGGATAAGTCCAGGTCAAATAGGGAATATAGAAACTCCAAATAGATCTCATAAATATACTTTAGTACAATTATCAATTATTTGTGACGAGTTAGGAATGAGAATGCAAGATTTGTTTCTTGATGATCCAGATAGTCTTAGTCAAGAGGATCTTATTAGACGTTTAATTAATAGCATTATCGAATATGAAAAGTAACAAAGAAAGACTTATTGAGATTTTTGAAAAAATTCATAGTGAAGGATGGATTCAAAGTCATCGTGTCAACAATACGGGAATAGGAAAAACTTTTGAAGATTTAGCTGGAGTAGAAGAGAATAATAGTGAAGGCCCTGATTTTGAGGAGTTTGAAATTAAAGCCCATCGAGATAGCGCCAATTCTCCCATAACTTTATTCACATTGGCTCCAACTTTCCCTAAGCAGGCAAATAGATATTTGAAAGAAAAATTTGGTGAATTTTATCCGGGAAGTACTTCTTTAAAAAGATTGCATACTTCAATGTTTGCAGATAAGAAAAATTCATACCAAGATAAGTATGCGTTTCAGCTTATAAATGATCAAGTATTAGAGATATTGAAGATTGGTGTATATGATCTTCACTCTGGTCAATTAATTGACGATACTACTGGTTACACATACACAAAATTAAAGGAAAAATTATTTAAAAAGTTAAATAATCTATTTTATGTAAGTGCAGAACGAAGATTTAAGAATGGAATTGAGGAATTTAAGTTTACAAATGCAACTATTTATACAAATCCATCTTTCGAGCGTTTTCTTAATATTCTTGAAGATGGTCGTGTGCAGTATGACATTCGTATCGGCAGTTATCAATCTGGTAATAAGTATGGAATGCCACATGATCATGGAAGTGGGTTCAGAATCCGGGAGAATTTTATTTTATCACTTTATGATTCGGTAGAATTTGTAAATTTATTGTAATGTAGGAATGTGTAATTAAAAATATTATTTGCAAAGATATACTCTGCATGCGAAAAGAATCGAAACTTCATTAGAAGAAGGAAAGGTATGAATTTTATATAGCAGATGAAGAGCACAAAGCAATTTTGTACCAATTCGGTGCGGTAATTGGTATCTAATGACGATTGAGAAAATCGAAATGGCTTTTATAATGTATATTTGTACTATATTACCATTATTATAGTTATTTGTTGGAAAGAAAAAATATTAAATAGACTGAGCGTAAAATAGATAGGCGATGATGAATTTGATTTTAGGTATATTTCTTTCTGCTTTCATCGGCTTAGGTTCGATGGAGGTTGTGGATTGGAAAGTGAGTGATAAGACAAACGAACATACGATAGTGATAGAAGGAACTATCCCGCAGGGGTATTTTTTGCATCCTATGGGCGATAGTTATAATGCGATCACTTTTTCGGTAGAGTCAAGCCCTTCTTTTGAACTTGTGGGACAGCCTCGTGAAGAATACGAAGCGGCTGAATACAAAGGAGAAAAAGTGGCAACTGGCCGCTATATCCTTTATCAAGACATACGACTGAAAAATAAGAAGGCCGATATTCACGGCACGATATCTTATCAGACTTGTCATGGTGATGATTGCGGACCGGTTGAAGATTATGAGTTTTCGGTGAACATAAGTGGACCCCCAGTATCCGATAACATTCAGGCTTCGCAGCGGTCCTCTAAAAGTCTATGGACCTTGATATTACAAGCTATACTGTGGGGCTTTGCCATGCTACTTACTCCGTGTGTATTTCCTATGGTACCTATGACCATATCCTTTTTTCTTAAAGGGGGAGATGACCCTAAAAAAGGACGCTTTCGTGCGCTTATGTATGGCCTATTCATCGTACTACTCTATACAGTGCCGATAAGCATTATAATAGGACTTACATGGCTGTTTGGAGGAGACGCGGTCACGGCCGATATTTTCAATTGGATTTCAACGCATTGGCTTCCTAATCTTATTTTCTTTGCGGTATTTATGATATTCGCAGCTTCGTTTTTCGGAGCTTTTGAAATTGTACTTCCGTCCAGGTGGGTTAACGGGGCAGATAAAAAGAGTGCTGGAAAAGGTCTTGGAGGCGTGTTTTTCTTGGCCCTTACACTAGTGCTGGTAAGTTTCTCATGTACAGGGCCAATCGTGGGCACTGTCCTGATAGAGAGCACAAGTGGACAGTTTTGGATGCCAATGGTCACGATGCTCGCGTTCAGCCTCGCATTTGCACTTCCATTTACAATTTTCGCTCTTTTCCCATCACTTCTCGACAAATTGCCTCAAAGTGGCGGGTGGCTTAACAGTGTGAAGGTAGTGCTCGGTTTCATAGAAATAGCGCTTGGCCTAAAGTTCTTAAGCACAGCAGATCAGGTATATCACTGGGGGATTCTTAACCGCGAAGTTTATCTCGCGATATGGATTGTATGCTTCACTCTGCTCGGTTTCTATCTTTTGGGAAAAATCAGGTTCAAAAACGATTCTCCGGTGGAATATGTTTCTGTAAAGAGACTTTTCCTTGCGATAATAGACTTAGCTTTTGTGGTGTACCTTATTCCTGGTATGTGGGGAGCACCGCTTTCAGCCATTTCGGGCTATCTTCCTCCGCTTGAAAGTCAGGAGTTTGTCCTATCTCAAGCGCGCTCTACGCAGAAAATTGCGCCTGTCGTTTCGGATAATGCCAATTCTGACCTTGTTTCTCTTCCTCATAATTTGTGGGCATACGATAATCTGGAAAAGGGTCTTGAGGCTGCAAGACAAGCAGGGAAGCCTGTATTTGTGGATATATCCGGTCATGGGTGTGTGAATTGTCGTGAAATGGAGGCCAAGGTGTGGTCTGATCCGCGCGTTCAGCAGATTCTGCGCGATGATTATATTCTTGTGGTTCTTTATATGGATGATAAAAAGCAACTACCAGAGAATCAGTGGGTAACTACAGCATCTGGGAAGGTTCTTAAGCAAGTGGGGAGGGTTAATTCTTATATCGTTAAGGAGCGTTTCGGCGTAAATGCACAACCCAATTATGTACTTTTAGATCCTTCTGGGAATATGCTTGCACCTGTTAGAGGGTATAATCTGAATGTAGATGATTATATTACTTTTTTGGAGGATGGGCTGACGAAATCGCTGAGGGTTACTATCGATGGCTCTAAGGGAAGATTGGTTGGAACTATACAGAAAGCCTCTAAAGGCAGTTCTGCTGTGGCTATCGTATGCCACGGATTAACCGGGAACAGAAATGAGCATCTGCTTCTCGCGGTGGTGGACTCTCTTTCAGCAAAAGGCATTTCGAGTGTGCGTTTTGACTTCAACGGACACGGAGAAAGCGATGGGGCATTCTCAAAGATGACTGTTGGGAGTGAATTGGCCGATTTAGCTCATATCTATGAATATGTAAAAAACCTTAAATGGGTTGATAAAAATAGAATTAGTCTAGTAGGGCATTCTCAAGGGGCATTGGTCAGTGGCTTGTTCGCGGGAGAAAAGGGCTATCCTATGGTGCATAGCATCGCTTTAATGGCACCTGCTGCTTGTATCCCCTTTATGGCTCGGGAAGGTAACTTCTTTGGCGAGAAGATGGATGTGAATAATATTCCTGATTCTCTAAGGCTATGGGGGAAGAGTTATATTGGGAGAGATTATGTTAAAGATGCTGCCGCTATAGATGTTTACGACCGTACAGCACATTATGCTGGACCAGTTTTAATAGTTCAAGGGAATAAGGATGACCCGATTATCTACAAGTATGCTGCGCTATACCCTAAGTATGTACATCAAGCAGAATATCATGAACTCAAAGGGCTAAGTCATAGTTTTGCGGAGGGTCTAAGTGCACCTGCAAAGTTAATAGCAGACTTTTTAAGTAAGTAAAGTTATATGAATCTTAAATCTCTTGCGAAAGATACTGCCATTTATGGGCTGAGCAGCATAGTGGGTAGGTTTCTTAACTACCTGCTGGTCCCATTGTACACTTATAAGATAGCAGCGGAATCAGGCGGGTATGGAATAGTCACTAATCTTTATGCCTACTCAGCGCTACTGTTGTGTCTTTTGACCTTCGGAATGGAAACGACATTTTTCCGTTTCAGTGGAAAGGAGGGCCAAGATTCAAATAAGGTGTATGGAACGGCACTGAGCTTGGTTGGTGGTGTGGTTATAGCTTTTTGGATTTGCGTTTTCTTTTTTTTAAGGCCAATTAGTTCTTCTCTTGGTTATGCCTCCCATCCAGAGTATATAGCCTGTTTTGCATTGATTTCGGGAATGGACGCTGTTCAGGCCATTATGTTTAGTCGCCTCAGGCAGACGCATAGGCCATTGCGTTTTATGGCCTTGAAGATGACTTTCATAGTGCTGAACATCGCATTGAATCTTTTCATATTTTTGGTGATGCCGAAGTTCAGTGCGCTTGCTTCCATTTACGATAGCTTCGATGGGGGAGTGGGACTGATTTTCTTTGCCAATCTGTTTTGCACCTTTGTCGTCTCACTTCTTTTTGCTTCAGAGTACAAGTTTTTCGCGCAATGGGGCGGAGGAGAATTGGCCAGGAAGATGCTTAGATATTCCTTTCCTTTGCTTTTGCTATCTCTTGTGGGAATCTTGAATCAAGTAGCAGACAAGATTCTTTTCCCATATCTTCTTCCTGGGCCAGAGGGAAAGGTTCAACTTGGCATATATGGCGCGTGTGTAAAATTGGCCATGATCATGGCTCTTATTACTCAGGCTTTCCGCTACGCTTACGAGCCTATCATTTTTGCTTCGCGTGAGTCGTCAAGAGAAGATAATTTGAGTGTGGGCACAAAGTATTTCGTGCTGCTTTCTTTGCTGGCTTGGCTGGCAGTGATGGTCTATATGCCTTTGCTGCGCTATTTTATACAACCGGGATATTGGGAGGGACTTAAAGTAGTGCCTATAGTTATGGCAGCAGAGATCTTTATGGGAGTTTATTTTAATCTGTCTTTTTGGTACAAGCTTACGGACAAGACTTGGTGGGGCGCCTTTTTAAGTGCTGTGGGGGCAGGCGTAATGATTGCTGTCAATGTGATTTTTGTCCCGAAGATCGGCTATATGGCTTGCGCATGGGGTGGATTTGGCGGGTATCTTGTGGCTATGCTTTTAAGTTTTTTTATAGGAAGAAGGTATTACCCGATAAAATACGATTTAAATGTAATGGGATCTTTTACTCTACTTGCCGTGATTTTTTATTTAATTTACATGCAGGTGGAAAGATGGCAGTTTTCGCGGTGGATATCTCTAAGCATAGGGACGGTATTTGTAATCACATTTATATATTTTATTTATAGAGAAATAAGAAAAGAAAAATGAAAAAGTTTATGGCGGTTTTAGCACTTGGACTGGGGCTTGTCACATCTTGTGGTCAAGGTCCTAAAGGGAAAAAACAAGCAGCATCAACTCAAGCTGCTGAAGACTCTGTCGCTGCTGTTCAGCGAGAAATAAAGGTTAATGAAAAAATAGCTGCACTTCCAGCTGAGCCGGAATTTGATATAATCACAACTTTGGGTACTATTCGAGTCAAGTTATATGCTAACACTCCGAAGCACAGAGAAAATTTTGCCCGATTGGCACTTGAAGGTTACTATGATGGTGTGCTCTTTCATAGGGTGATAAATGGTTTTATGATTCAAACAGGAGATCCGCTTTCAAAGGATGAAAGTAAGATAGACTCATGGGGAACAGGTGGCCCTGGTTATACTGTTCCTGCTGAAATAGTTCCTGAAAATAAGCATATTAAGGGTGCTCTTGCAGCGGCTCGTCGTGGGGACAGGGCCAATCCTCTTCGCGAATCGAGTGGTTCTCAGTTTTACATCGTTCAAGATGCACAGACTTGTGCTCAACTCGATGGCCAATACACCGTATTCGGTCAGACTGTATCAGGATTTGATGTTATAGATAAAATTGCATCTGTTTCGACCGATTATCGGGATCGTCCAGAGAGCCCGGTAAAGATCGTTACTATCAAATTGGCCGAATAGATAGATGCGATACATAGAGTTAAGCTCCACGAATCCTCATTATAATATGGCATTTGAGGCTTGGGCTATTAAAAATTTGCCTCAAGGAGAGACTTATTTTTATCTTTGGCGCAATGCGCCAGCTGTAATAGTCGGGGAAAACCAGAATGTCTATGCCGAAGTTAATTTGGATTTTCTAAAATCCAATGGGATAACGCTTGCCCGAAGAACTACTGGTGGTGGAGCAGTGTATCACGATCTGAATAATCTAAATTATTCATTTATAGGAGAAGATGTGAGCGTAGAGCCTATTGAACAGGCTTTGCGCTCATTAGGAGTACAAGCGGAAATTACAGGACGGAATGACATATTTGTAGATGGCAGGAAGGTATCAGGATATGCCAAACGCCTTGAAAATGGTCGTTCACTTGTTCATGGGACATTGATGTTCGATGTGGATTTGTCTGTATTGCAGCGGGCTTTGGATACTCCGTTCAGCAAGATGAATGTGAAGGGTGTAAAGTCTGTTAAAAGTAAAGTGGCTAATCTTAAAGATTATCTTCCTCAATGTTCTAATGTGGAACAGTTTAAGAACGCTTTGCTAAATTACTTCGGGACTACTCTTGAAAAGTACTATTTGAGCGAGTCGCAAAAAGTGGAAATACAGAGCCTATGCGATATTAAATTTTCTGCTACCGAATGGAATTATGGAAAGCGGCCAGATGCTTTGATAACAAGGAAAGAGACTTTTTCGTGTGGCACGATAGAAGTTCGGTTTCTGCTTGATGCTGGAGTGATTTCGCAATTGGCATTTGCCGGAGATTTTTTAGGAGGAAAAAGTGCAGTGGAACTGGCCGAGAAACTAAAAGGCCTCCCTTATGAGAGGGAGGCGATATCGAATGAGTTAAAGCAGTCGCGAGTGGAAGATTACTTCGATGGCGTTTCTGCCGACCAGCTTACTTCCTTGATTATCTCCGACACGCTCGGATGAGGAAATTTACTTAATTAGATCTAGTTTAAGATAGCCATCTATAAGAGTAGATGTTTTTCAGGTCCAGGGTATCTGACTAAATATTTCTATTTATTTGTGATCCGGAAGTCTAACACTAGAAGTAATTCGTATAGTTGTGTCTGCAAGTGTATTACCCTCGTCGTTAAATTAAAATCCAATGTTATAATTTTGCGTATATAAAATCTTTATGAATTATCCGTGTAAACTCGTTTATACACGGATAATTATATTTACCTTTGCTTTCAAGATGGGACTTACTCCTATCGAACTTTAATTATGGAAAATTTCATCAATCCCAAACAGGTCTATGCAGACCTTCGTTCCGATTTTTGCGCACATCAGTGCGCCGGCCGTGCCGTGTATTTTGCGATGGCAAAATATGGAAAGGCGAAAAGGCCGCCAGGGGTAGCTGACATGTGTCAGCGGATAAGGGGGCTGGATGCCCCCTAAAAAGTGCATTCGGACAGAAAAACATCATGATTCCCTTTCTTAATGCTGTGCTTAAAACAGATACAATAATCGATATTGATTATCGTAATATAGAAAATTGGGGATTATCTCCAGAGGATAGGAAAGTTTTTTATGATGTGTATTGCCATACTTCGGATGGTAATGATATTATCGTAGAAATGCAAAAGCGTGAACAGAAGTATTATCGAGACAGATGTATCTTCTATTCTTCATTTCCTATTCAGCGTCAGTTTCTCGATGCCAAAAGTGAATTTCTTATGCAATTCGACGACAAATCTGAAAAACCTCCTTTCATCTGGGACTATAGACTTCATCCGGTATATGTTATCTCTATTTTGGATTTCGTAATGCAGCACGAACCGTCTTGGCCACAAGATAGATTCCATAGCTATTATAGACTACAAGAAGAGACCTATCACGAGAATTACAGCTATATTCTCAATTTTATCTTTATAGAACTTCCTCGCTTCAATAAAGTAGCAGAAGATATAGGAGATGATATCGACCGCTGGATGTATCTTTTCAAGAATATGTCAAAACTGCAAAGTGTCCCGAAAAATTTCGAAAAGACATGGATGTCGGATTTGTT
>DJPX01000010.1:0-6988 GCA_002438635.1 Bacteroidales bacterium UBA6401 | reverse complement strand
GATTATCAGAACTGTATAGACTTCGCAAGAGAAAAAGGTCTTGAAGAAGGAAAAGCAGAAATTGCTATAAACATGCTAAAAAACCATGTGCCCATTGAGCAGGTTTCCCTTTATACAGGGATGTCCGAAAGTGAAATAAACAAACTGCTTGCTCGCTAACTTCGCTCCGAAAGAGAGACTCAAATAACACACAAAAGACGTGAGCGACACTTTCACATCCACAACCCTTCTATTGCAAATTTTGTTGAATAATATCCACCCAACTCACTTCCTTGATTATCTCCGACACGCTCGGGTGAGGAAAGATGGTCTCTCGCAGATCTTCAAGGGTCACTTCGTTTTCTATGGCAAGGCAGCATGTGCTGATTATCTCACTTGCCGGACCGCCTAAAATCTGAATACCGAGGACCTTTTGCGACTCATTCTCATAAATAATTTTGCAGAGCCCATTCTCTCTTTCTGTTTCCGCCACGAATCGGCCAGAATAGGTAAGTGGAAGAGCGCGCACTTCGTAATCAATATTTTGTGCCCTGGCTGCTTTTTCTGTGAGTCCTACACAGGCCAATTCAGGCTTCGTATAGACAACACTTGGCACGGCGCTGTAACTCATTTTGTCTGCAACTCCAAGTATATTATTCACGGCTACTTCTGCCTCTCTACTGGCAACGTGAGCTAACATATATTTGCCTGTAACATCTCCTGCTGCATATACGCCATCTACATCGGTGCGCATGAAAGAATCGGCGGCAATTTGACCGCGTTCGTCTGTTTTTAGCCCAATCGTTTCTAGCCCAAGCCCTGTTACATTCGGCTTTCTGCCAATGCAAAGCAGAATCAAGTCTGCTTCAAGAGCCTCGGTTTTTCCTCTTTCATCACCATTTAGGAAGAATTTCACTCCCTTTGCTTCATAAACTTTTCTTAATGACGCTGCAATGTCGGTATCAAAAGAGCCAAGTATTTCATTCTGCATTTCGAATATGCTCACTTGGCTTCCAAGTGCATTAAATAGACTCGCAAACTCCATCCCTATAACCCCGCCCCCGATGATGGCTATTTTGTCTGGTAAGCCGGTTAATTTCAAAGCTTCTTTGCTTGTGATGACTTTGTCGCTTGCACTTTCGAGCCAATCAATTTTCGGCCTAAAGGTATGACTTCCAGTGCATAATAGAACATTCTCTGCGTAATATTCTTCTCCTTCGCAGACAATTTTAAAATCGCCCTTTTCTCCGCCATCAAAAATAGCGGTTCCTTTAATCACAGTAACGCCTAGACCTCGCATGGATGCTTTTATAGCACCTACAAGTTTTTTAACCACTTTTTCTTTCCTTGCCAAGATTTTTTCGTAATCGAAACCCGGATCCAAAGCCTTAACTCCGAATTTGTCTGCATTCTTGATGCTTTCATATAGTTTTGCACTATATAGCAATGTTTTGGTCGGGATGCATCCTTCATTAAGGCATACTCCCCCCAGCTCATTTTTTTCGAAAAGAATGACGGATTCCCCTTTGGCGGCCAATCTTTGTGCGGCTACATATCCGGCAGGCCCACCACCGATTATTGCAAGTTTAAACATTATCTTTAAAATTTTCTGTGTTTATGGCACGGCTATTGTAATAAAGAAAGACGAATAGTTTTTTCATAGGTTAAATTTTAGGTTAGAAGGAAAGGGCAGCGTCGTGAAGATGCCGCCCTTTTTGATTCTACCTATTCTTGAGGAGTTGCGGGCTTGTTTCTAAAGTTGAAATCTTTGAGCCTAAGCATGTCAAAGCCCCAAGTATGTACTCTATCGGAGAATTTCTTGAAATCTTTGTTTCCCAATTCACTCCATTGAACCTCACTCAAAGAGAATAGGCGAGGCATAATCATATATTCAAGTTGTTCATTTGTAGGAATATATTCTGTCCATACATTGGCCTGAGCTCCAAGTATATGTGATGCTGCTTCTTTAGAAAGCCCCTCGGTCGGATTGAAGGAATAGACTTTCTCGAAGGTTAGATCACCCCAAAAGGCACAAATAGGTTCGTCACTTTCTTGTCTTCTCGGGTCTTGACAATAATCAAAATAGCAGTATGTAGTAGGAGTCATTATAACATCAAATCCTCTGTTAGAAGCTTCGATTCCGCCTTTTGTCCCTCTCCATGACATGACTGTAGCACCTTCGCCAAGATCACCTTCCAGAATTTCATCCCATCCGATAAGCTTTTTGCCCTTAGTGGCAAGGAAAGCCTGCATACGGGATGTAACATAACTTTGGAGCCGTTGCTCTGCTGTAGCATGCTCGTCACTAACAAGTCCTAACTCGTGTATTTTATTCTGACAATTAGGACATTTTTTCCAATTATCCTTAGGACACTCATCTCCACCTATATGGAAGTATTCTCCTGGGAAGATTTCACAAAGTTCTCCTATTACTGTTTCCAAGAATTTGTATGTTTCTTCTTTACCTGCACATAGAACGTCTGGAGATACACCCCATCTGTACCATACTTCATAAGGTCCTCCGAAGCATCCGAGTTCAGGGTAAGATGCAAGGGCAGCAACCATATGACCAGGAAGATCCACTTCTGGAACTATGGTAATGCCTAATTTGTCAGCATATTTTACCACATCTCTCATCTCGTCCTGTGTGTAGAATCCACCATAGCGGATATTGTCAGAAGGCCCATCATAGTAACCTACCATGGTGCCGCTTCTATATGCTCCGATTTCTGTTAATTTAGGGTAGCTTTTGATTTCGGCGCGCCATCCTTGGTCTTCAGTTAAATGCCAATGGAAACGGTTTAACTTGAGCGTAGCCATTACATCAAGAACTTTCTTTATTTCATCTGTGCTGAAAAAGTGTCTTCCGCAGTCAAGATGCATTCCTCGATAAGCGAAGCGTGGTTTGTCTTTGATTTCACAGCAAGGCAATTCCCAATTTTTGTCTTCCGCGGCGGCGCTTCCGTATATTTCTACTGGAAGCATCTGTTTTAGCGTCTGTATTGCGTATAAGAAGCCATTGTCCGATGAGGCTCTAACAACGACAGCTTTTTTAGTGACATTAATAGTGTAAGCCTCATCTTTAAGTGTAGGATCTACGCAGAAGACCATACCTTTTGCAGCACCATCGCGAACAGTAAGAGAAAGTCCGTTAGGTTTGGAAATAGGGTAGATTTCTCCGGCGCATAGTGTGAGCTGGCTGGAGAATTCGGCAACAGCCTGAAGAGCTTTGTCCCCCATCTGGGCATCGCAGCTTATAGGTGTACCTTTTAGTTTAAATGTTCCCTTATCCTCTCTAACGCTAAGAGGCGCTGGGATAATGTTGATTAGGCTGGCAAGCAGCACGGAAATAAGTGTTAATTTCATAATATAATATGTGTTTTAATATGCTATTAGTCCTACGACCCCGGCAGCGATTATAACTGTGATAGGATTGGCCTTAAAAAAATAAGTAGCTACAAATGAAGCCCCGAAGAGTGCCCAGCTTTTCCAATCAGGAAAATTCTCAGTTATAATTTCTATATCAGGAATTAACCCGTTCCAACCCACTCTGAAAGTCAGTATTATGCAGGCGGCGAGGATAAGACCGGCTACGGCAGGTTTCAGTATTGACATAACTCCGATAAAACATGGATCGTTTTGAAACTTGTCGAAGAGTTTCATCAAGAGGAAGAAGATTAGAAAAGAGGGAAGTACTATTGCGAATGTTGCAATAGCGCTGCCAAATATCCCGATCAGGTTACTGAACCCGGCATCGTGCATAACTTGGAATCCTACGTATGTGGCGCAGTTTATGCCAATTGGCCCCGGTGTGGTTTGTGATATGGCAGTGATATCTGTAAAGGCAGTTTCAGTAATCCATCCGTGGACTCCGACGACTTGATTTTGAATGAGGGAAATCATCGCGCCGCCACCGCCGAAGTTGAATAATCCTATGATAAAGAAGGTGTAGAATAGTTCCAGAAAAAGGGTCAGCATCTTTTATTATGGCGCTCCTTTATCACCTCAAATATTATAGCTAAACTAATCAGGCAGATTAGTATCCATATAGCCGAGACTTTTAAAAATGCTACAAGAAATGCCGTGACAAATGTCAGTAGCCATGCCCACCATGTCTTGTTACCTTTTTTTGCCATATTGACGGCGGGGACTAAAATCAAGGCAACAGCTACTGGACGGATACCTTGAAAGATGCGTTGGATAATGGTATTTTCCTTAAACGAAGTGAAAACCATAGCTATGGCTAAGATTATCACAAAAGATGGGAGAACGGCGCCTAATGTGGCTGCAAGACTGCCCTTAATGCCTCGAATTTTATATCCAGAAAAGATGGCCATATTAACGGCAAGAAGACCGGGTGCACTTTGCGCTAGGACTATTACATCATCGATTTCTTCTGGCTTGACCCAACCTCTTTTTTGAAGTTCATCTTCTATTATGGGTATCATGGCATAACCACCGCCTATGGTGAAGGTGCCGATTTTTGCGAATACGCCGAATATTTGCCATAACGAAGCCATGCATTACAAAATTACAAAAAAGGATGCATTTCACCATTCTTTTAGGAAGATATTACTCATTTATCACCACTCCCATAGGGGCTTTCCATATAGCATCTTTTTGTGGGATTAAACGCTCCGCGATATCTTCAAACGCTACATTGCTGTTCTTTAATTTACTTAACACATTCTTCACTTTAGCAGTAGCGTATTTATAAACAGTATGTTCAAGAATGAAAATATCACTCCCATCCCATGTATTGAGATCTAACGGATCTCCTTTATACCCGGGAACAGAAGGACCTCCCTTATATGTCGGGGGAATTATAACTTCTTCACAAAGCGATGGTTTTACAGCACCACATCTCCCAGTAATGGTAAACCCATTAAATCCCTTTATCAATTCTCCTTCTTGAGTATACACTTCGACAGGATATGTCTTCCACCCTGTTATGTTGTTTTTTTATAAATATATCCACCACCTCATCGGATACGGCAAAATTTCGCCCGCCATGATTAGTTTTCATAAAATGAGTAAGCAAAAACAACTTTCTGTTTTCATCATTTTTATCATAGTAATATCTGCATCCTCCCGCTTCCTTATATACGATGGGAAAAGTGTAATTATCATATTTCCCCAATAATAATTCCTCGTCTCGCTCATTTACTTTAAACTCATGTTCACCTTTGAATATCCAATATCTATTAGGTAGATATAGCCTATAAACTTCATTACTCTTCATAACCTCAATTATTCTTCTATTCTAATGTCACTATTTAATTCCCAATATGGCTTTCCCTTAAACATTATTTCTGTAAATTCGGCAATATCCTCAAAACAGATATTTGTCAATTTATTTATTTTTATAATATTCTTAACTTTTTTAGATACAAATTGGAATCTTGTCCCTTGTAAAAGAAAAATATCCGAACCATCCCAATAATCAAGATTTAGCGGATTTCCCTTATAAGTATTATATGGACCTCCAGGATATTGTTTTACATAAGGTTCTGCAAGAGATGGCTTTAACGCTAAGCAACATCCCGTTATGGTAAATCCATAATACCCTCCTATATAGTTTTCATTCCTATCATATACCTCAACAGGATAGGTCTTCCACCCTGTTATGTTGTTTGACGACAATACATCTACCACTTTTTCACTAACCGCATAAACAGAACCTGCGTAGCCAGTGCTTAAAAAATCAGTTATTTTTTTATTTTTTATATATTCACTATCTTTTGATAAAAAAATAACAGGAAATTTATAATTCTCGTATTCTCCACATAACAAATCACTATCATATTGTGATTCATAAAATACAGGATTAGCGAATAACTGACTCAAAGAATCCCTTAAATGCAACGAAAAAAAACGATTTGCTTCAACCATAATTAATATTTTGTTTCAAAATGATACGTTTTGGATAAAAATCTTCCATACTCGAGAAGATCTTCCCGTTCTCTCCCGTTATTATAAAATCTCCCTGCTTTCCTAATACGGAAAAATGAAAAACATCTGGTGCGGTTTCATAATTGGCATAATCTCCGAGTGAAGTTTTTATCCATTGTCCGCCATTATAAAAATATGTGGGTCTACTACCATACAGATGCGCCCCTACGGCTTTATCTAACCTGATACTTCCTCCAGAAAATAATCCAGACCCAATGCTCACTATATCTGTCGTAGGTTCTTTCCCTGTATTTTTAAAATAATAATATCCACTACAATCATCCCCACTTATACTCTCCGATGCGTGATGCTCATCTGGCACACCCCGAACCTCCCTTGTAATTGCACCTCCAACATTCAAATACCACCCATATCCCATAGTCCCACTTCCCTGCATTGGTCGAAATCCATCAAAATGATATCCGAGACTAATAGGAATCTCAAAATCAATATCCTTATATATATATAAACTGGAAGATTATATGAAAAAGCACCTGTGTACATCGATGAATGCACTGCTCCGTATTTGGTAATCGCAAATGACTCCGGCGAACTCACTTCACAAAAAGACTGCTGCAATGAACCTGCACTAACTTGAGAAAATAATGGAATACACTGAATTATAACAAGTATTGCCAGAAAATATTTTTTCATATCCCTGTGGTTTTAGTGTTACTATCTACAAATATAAACAAAATTAGTGTCTTGTTAGACTATATAATAAGGTTATTTCTAATGTGGAGTAGTTGACTTTGATCTTGAATTTTTTCTAAGTTGTTTTTTTGAAGTTCAAATGACTCACATCAAGTTTTCTAAAGTTTACAATAAGGGTATGAAATGCGGTATTGCTGTAGGGGGAGCTACAATGTACATATATTCAAATACATACGAAAGACCGAGTATTTTTGCCGAATCCCTTAGAAGAAAAATGAAAGAAAAAATTAAAATTTTTATCAGAAATGTTTGCAGATTAAAAATAATTATCTACCTTTGCAATCCCTTTCGCGCTGAGCGAAAAAGTTCTTTGAAAATATTGGAAAGATAAGTACAAGCAAGT
>DJPX01000001.1 GCA_002438635.1 Bacteroidales bacterium UBA6401 | reverse complement strand
AGTGCAATAGTGTCGTAATACTATTTTTAACATGAAGCACACTCGCTTGACTCAAGAGCAAAGACCTACAACCAAGACTCTTAATCAATTCGTGGTGGGCAATTGTTGTACTCTAGAATACATTATACATCATCAACTTTTGGTGCGCTAATCCTAATGGGTATGGGGGCTTTTTCTTACACAGGGTTTTCCCCCTGACCCTATTTTTGTCCGAGAAAACAGCCTTTTCTCGGACAAAAACTTCAATCTGACTATTTTGTCCGAAAATAAGGCCTTTTCAAGGACAAAAGTAATACAACTCAGAAATGAAATTGTGAAGTTATGCGAATGAATGCTTAGGGATGGTTAGTCACCCATGAACAAATTTAACAGTAATCATCTGTATCAAAGAGAGATGCTGTTAGTAAAAGTGCCCTTTTTGCTCACAAAAAGCTTATTTTGACACCTTTGGGGAGCAAAACCACTGTTATTGCTCACGGCATTCTGGTAAATCGGTAAATTTTGTTTTCTAAAATAAAAAGACTATCTTTGCAACTCAATTTTTAAACACTAGTGTAATTATGAAGACAGCAATTCATCCCGAAACCTACCGCCTTGTAGCTTTCAAGGATATGTCTAACGGGGAAGTATTCATCACACGCTCTTGCGCTACCACGAAAGAGACTATCGACGTAGATGGTGTTGAATATCCTGTAGTAAAGGTCGAGATCTCAAGTTCATCTCACCCATTCTATACCGGTAAGACTAAGATAGTCGATTCAGCCGGCCGTGTAGATCAGTTCTACCAGAGATACAAGGCAAGAAAGAAATAAAACGAAATTCTTTCTTAAAAGGATAAGAGGAGACAGACTAAAATAGTTTTGTCTCCTCTCTTTTTTATAGGTTATTTCCTGAATGTTGCTTAATTTTGCATATCTAAAGACAGATACACTATGATAAAGTCAATGACAGGCTACGGCAAGGCTGCAGCAATTTTGCCCAAAGGAAAACTCACCATCGAGATCCGCACTCTTAATGGAAAAAGCGCGGACATAAGCATAAAATCCAACCTTCTCCCTAAAGACAAAGATTTACTTATAAGGCAGAAAATAGCAAAATCGCTACAACGAGGCACAATAGATGTATACATGACATGGGAAGCAAATGAACTGGCAACCTCCCATTCTATTAACGAAAAAATAGCAGAAGGCTATATCGAACAGCTGAACCTATTGGCCCAAAAATCGGGAAGCCCTTACGAGTTATTCGTAAATCCACAAAGTGCAGCCCAGATCCTATCCTCTGTCATAAGACTACCCGACGTTATAGACTCGCAAAAAGTCGATATTATAGAAGAAGACGATTGGCCTACAATAGAAAAGGCTTTCGAAGATTGCCTAAATAGTGTTAACGAATACCGCGCTAAAGAAGGTGAAATCCTATACCACGACGTCACTTCCAGAGTAACAGAAATCCTTAACCTATACGATAAAGTAGAAAGCTACGAAGGACAACGCATAGACGCAATAAAAGAACGCATCACCAAAGCAGCCGAAGATCTAAACTTAAAAATGGATAACGACCGCTTCGAGCAGGAGATGATCTTCTACCTGGAAAAACTGGATATTAACGAGGAAAAGGTAAGGCTACGTCAGCATTGTAAATACTTTATAGACACCATTAACAACGAACCATATCCGGGAAAGAAACTCGGATTTATAATTCAGGAAATGGGTCGCGAGATAAACACCACAGGCTCCAAAGCTAATCACGCTATGATTCAGCAACTTGTCGTAAAGATGAAAGATGAACTTGAAAAAATGCGTGAGCAGTCGATGAACATTCTATAACGCCAATGCCCGCCGAACGGCATCGGTATCGCTTCCGTATTTCCCTAACAAATAGAATAATCTTGCTAGCATAGACTCCGTGGTAGAATCGCCCCCGGAGATGACACCGCACTTTTCCATGGCTTTCCCGTTAGCGTATATGTCCATATTGACACTACCGGAAAGACATTGAGTCACATTCACTAAGATTTTCCCCGAATCCGAAGCCTTCCGAACAATATTTAAGAACCAATCCTTAGAAGGAGCATTACCGGCTCCGTAGGTCTCGATTATCACAGCCCTTGTATCCTCACCGAGAAGTACATTAGAAACAAGCGCCGGAGTTATACCCGGATGTATCTTAAGTATACTTACTCTAGTATCCAAGTTCTTATGCACCTTCAATGGCTCACAAGGGAGTGGTTTCAAAATGGGTTCGTTATACTTGATATTGATTCCGACCGTGGCCAATGGCTCCAGATTAGGAGAAGCAAATGCTTCAAAACTTTCGGCATTTACCTTAGTGCTGCAACTTCCACGGAGAAGTTTAGAGCCGAAATAAATCGCGACTTCGCTTACCATGGGACTTCCGTCGTAACGCCTAGCGGAGGCTATCTCCACAGACGAGAGAAGATTCTCACGCCCATCTGTGCGCAACGCCCCAATAGGCAGTTGACTTCCCGTAAAAATCACCGGCTTACCCAAATTCTCTAACATATAACTAAGCGCCGACGCAGAATAAGCCATAGTATCTGTTCCATGTAAGACCACAAAACCGTCGTACTCATTATAATTCTGCTCTATAATCCCAGCAAGCGTGCTCCACATGCCTGGCTCCACATCTGAAGAATCTATGAGCGGATCGAAAACCAGATGATCTATCTTACAGGCAAATTTGCCTAATTCCGGGACTTCCGACGAGATCTGTGAAAAATCGAAAGGCTTTAGAACACCATCTGGATCAGCCTTCATGCCAATCGTTCCTCCCATATATATCAACAAAATAGACGAGCGCATACTACTTTACAGCTTTTAATCCATATTCTTCAGCAATCTGCCGCATAAATTTATCCGCCGCTGCGAAATCATTGGCTATCACGCCATCGAGAATAGCCTCTTTTATCCTCTCCTTTATCAGGCCAATCTCCCTACATGGCTCTATCCCATAAACAGCCATAACATATTCACCAGTAATTGGATTCTTAAAATTACGCACTTTGTCTTTTTCCTCCACCTCAAGTAGTTTCTTCTCCACAAGTGTGAAATTAGACTGAACACGCGCGACTTTGACCGGATTTTTAGAAGTCACATCAGCCCTGCATAATATCATTAGGTCCTCGATATCATCTCCGGCGTCGAAAAGTAAACGACGAACCGCAGAATCCGTAACACCTTCATCCACAAGAGCAATAGGACGCAAATGCAACCATACGAGTTTACGCACATATTTGGCCGCCTCCACGGGCAATTTCAATCTATTGAAAATCGCCGGCACCATCTTGGAGCCTATCACCTCGTGTCCGTGGAAAGTCCATCCAAGGGAAGGGTCATACTTTTTAGAAGCAGGCTTTCCTATATCATGAAGAAGGGCTGCCCACCTTAGCCATAATTTAGGCTCTGGTCCATCGGTAGCGGCGACCTTGTCCAGAACCATAAGCGTGTGCGAAAAGTTCTCTTTATGGCCTCTTCCTTCCACTGTTTCCACTCCTTTTAAAAGACACAATTCCGGAAGTATCTGTTTTAGCAGACCAGTACGTTCCATCAACTCGAATGCCATAGATGGTTGCGAAGAAAGCAACATCTTATTTAACTCTTCAGTTATACGCTCCATAGAAAGTATAGAAAGCCTCTGCGACATCTCTGAAATGGCTTCCAAAGACTCCGGCACTATCTTAAACCTTAATTGTGGAGTACTTAATTTAGTAGCAAAACGCACAGCACGCAGCATTCGCAAAGGATCATCGGAGTAAGTCATTCTCGGGTCAAGTGGGGTTCTGATTATTCCTCTTCTCAAGTCCTCCAACCCTCCGAATGGATCCACTAATTCTCCGAAAGAATCTTTCTGCAGAGAAAAAGCCATGGCATTTATAGTAAAATCCCTACGAAGTTGATCATCCTCCAGAGTGCCATTTTCCACAATAGGCTTACGGGACTCTCTTCGATAAGACTCTTTTCTAGCACCTACAAACTCCACCTCATCGCCTTGATAATGAAGCATAGCCGTACCAAAGTTCTTAAAATAAGAAACATACTTACACACCCTCTCCCCTACTGCCTTGGCGAACTCTATCCCACTACCTTCTACTACGATATCGATGTCGTTACAAGTCCTGCCCAAGAAACAATCACGGACATAACCTCCTATCACAAAAGCTCTCACCCCGTGCTGAAATGCCACATCGCTTACGATATGAAATATTTCCTTATCTAGATACCCCGACATAACATACTTTCATAATTCGGCACCGCTCGCAACGGACTAAATACCCCTTTAGCATCTCTCTTATATACGTAAGTAGTTCTACCATTGGTAAGTACCACATAATCTATGTTCAAGACAGCGTGATAGCGAAGTGCCTGGCGCAACACATCCGGCCCTATCTCCACATCTTCTCTCTTACACTCTACCACCATAATCGGAAGCCCAGTGCGATCGAACACCACCACATCGGCCCTAAAAGGTTTCGCGCCGTATTGAAGTGACACTTCACTATTCATCAATGTCATAGGTACGCCACACGAGCGGTTCAAATAACTAATGAACCACTGTCTTACTTTTTCCTCAGGCGTCAATGCCACCTCTTTTTTACGGAGCGGATCCCATAGAGTTTGCATAGAGCGCAAAAATAGTTATTTTTGTAAGAAGAGCCAAATGAAACTCATAGACGAATACCTTGACTACCTTAGCGGAATAAAACGATATTCCCCCAGAACAATCCAGATTTATAAGGATGTTCTGGAAGAGTTTTGCGGCTATATCGAAAATGAAGATCTCCTTCAAAGCCTAAATTCACAAATACTTCGCTCCTTCGAAGTGTTTTTAATGGAGAAAAAGCACCTGGGCAAACGCACTGTCGTAATGCACCTCAGCGCACTGAGCAGTTTTGCAAAGTACCTTGTAAAGCAGAGATTGCTAGAATCTAATCCGGTGAAGAACATCATCCGCCCGAAAACGGACAAGCCACTTCCTATATTCTATCGCACAGACTCCATGTCCAGTTACTTCGAAGACACTAAACTGTACGCCAGTGAGGATGCCCTAACGCTAATAAGTGGAAAACACGCCTCGAAGGAATATGAAAAAGTCCTAAAGAGGGTTATAATAAGCATTTTATTCTATACCGGAATAAGAAGAAGCGAACTTATCTCCTTAAAACGAAAAGACATGGATTTCACAAGACAGACCCTTTCCGTTCATGGCAAAGGCGACAAAGAAAGAGAAATTCCACTTGAAGATCATCTTATACAAGAAATCAAATTATACCTCAAAGCACGTTCAATGCTCGATTTACCTGCATCTGAAAACCTACTGCTCACTCCCTCTGGGATTCCCCTCTACCCCACCTTTGTAGATAGAGCAGTCAAAGCCGAATTGGGCAAGGAAAAGACCATCACTTCGCGGAAATCGCCACATGTCTTAAGACATACACTGGCGACGGAACTGCTCAACGATGGGGTGGGTCTTAACAGTATAAAGGAAATGCTGGGGCACTCTTCTCTTGCTGCTACACAAGTATATACTCACAATTCAATAGAAAAACTTAAAAATACTTATAAGAAGGCGCATCCTCTATGCCAAGACTTGAAAAAATAGTAATACAGAACTGGCGAAACATAGAATTACAGGAATTGGAATTCAGCCCCAACATGAACTGCATTTGCTCAGGCAATGGAGAAGGGAAGACCAATCTTCTGGATGCCATCTACTACCTATCTATGACTAAAAGCGCCTTCAGCACTACGGACAAGTATAATTTTCGCAAAGGCACAAGCGAATTTGCCATGTCCGGAACATACGATATGGGGAATGGAACTCACGCCAAAATCAGCATTAAAGTTTCTTCAGATGGGGAGAAAAAGCTCACACGAGACGGGAAGGCTTACACTAGGACAAGCGAACACATCGGTCTGCTGCCTATAGTAATGGTGAGTCCTAACGATGGAGCTCTTGTCAGTGAAGGTAGTGATCTAAGAAGAAAATTCGTATCATCCGTTCTTTCTCAGTTAAACAAAGAACACCTATCGACACTTCAAAAATACAACAGGATGCTATTGCAAAGAAATGCCTTGCTAAAAAGTGACAAGTGCACCGATGAACTTCTAGATAGCATCGACTACACGCTAGGTTATCTTTCGCAGACCATATCAAAGGACAGAGTCTCCCTAATCGAAAAACTAAGGCCTCGCATTCAGGCATTCTATAACGAACTATCGTCTTGTAAAGAAAACATCGACATACAATATGTTTCCGACACGCAGAAAGCCCCGCTAAATAAACTTCTGGCCGAGTCCAGAAAAAAAGACAGACTTTTAGGGTTCACCTCTTGCGGGATACAGCGCGACGACTTTCTCTTCTTAATGAATGGCGCACCTATCCGGAAGATAGGCTCACAAGGACAGCAAAAATGTTTTCTGGTCGCTCTTAAATTTGCCCAGTATTCCATAATGAAAGACATTTATGGCTTTGCCCCTATGTTAGGACTCGATGACCTGTTCGATAAACTGGATACGCAGCGCACCGAGAATTTGCTTCAAATGGTCTCAGGTGAAGACTTCGGACAGATTTTTCTTTCAGACACTAACTCCATAAGAGTAAAAGAAATACTGGATAAATTCACGTGTGAAAGTAGTTATTACGAAGTAAAACAAGGAGAATTTCACAAATGAAACTCGAAAAGAAAACAGCTCAGAATGCAGGCGATTTGGTCATAGCCTATATGAAATACCTTAAAGCCGTGCCCGCTCTTAACACCAGGAGGATATTCAAAGCATGGAACACCCTAAGTGGAGCACAGCAATACACCTTAGGGCTATTTTTTAAAGACGGCACCCTTTATGTAAAGCTCAGTTCGAGCGTTGCCCGTACATTTTTAAAAAGCCAATGCGCAGCCATAAAAGAGCGCATCAACAACGCTCTAAAGGAAGATGAATTATTCATTCAAGACGATCCTAAAGTGGGATTTGTAGAAAAAATAGTTTTGAAATGAAAATCATAATAGATACCGAAATTCCTTTTATAAAAGGAGTATTCGAGCCATACGCACAGGTGGAATACCTTACCGGAGACGAGATAACTCCCGAAAGCGTACGCGATGCCGATGCCTTGGTCGTAAAAGGTCACACGAAATGTAATGCCTCCCTTTTAGAGGGAAGCAAAGTCAAGATGATCGCCACCACCCTTGTGAGTATGGACCATATCGACACACAATTCTGCAACAATAACGGCATCTATTTCCAAAATGCCAAGGGAACTACCGCCGGCGCAGTTTCGAATTATGTATTTTCCGCCATATACGGATGCGCCGCAAGGCGTAGTATTCAATTAAGTGGTAGCACAATAGGTATTTTAGGTTATGGCTCTGCAGGGAAAAGAATAGAAACGGCAGCCAGGGCTTTAGGATTCAAAGTCTTGATAGAAGACCCTCCGAAAGCCAATATAGAAAGTCCAAGCCAATTTTGCAATCTCGACTATCTACTTGCAAACTCCGATATCGTCACATTGCACCTGCCACTAAATGAGCGCACGAAGGGATTGGCCAATGCCTCCTTCTTCGCAAAAATGAAATATGGAGCCTTTTTCATAAATACTTCGCAAGGCGGTCTTGTAGTGGATAATGACTTGATTAATGCCATTCCCAAACTAGGCCCAGTAATTATAGACTGCTGGAACAATGAGCCAAACATCAATATCGAACTACTCGACAAAATAGACATCGGAACCCCTCATATAGCAGGATACTCCTATCAGAGCAAATTAGCGGCGACACGGTCAGTAGTTAGAAGCGTAGCAAGATTTTTCGGATTTAGCGAGTTATTCGATTTCTTTCCTAAGCCTGATATCGATGGTATGGATTCCATACATGTAGATATAACGGGCAAGAGTCAGGGGGAAATCGCGAGCATATTTCAGTACAACTACCCCATTTTCACTGACGATTTCCTGTTAAGAATGGCTCCTTGGGCATTTAACGAATTAAGAATCAAATATAAATATCGTAGAGAATTTCACATTATCTAAAACACTTTTACAACTATGACACAAGACGAACAAATCAACATTTTCAAAAAAGGTTTTCCTCAACTTGACATTGTTCAAGCCGCAGAAGTAGGTCTCGGAATAGAACGAGCTGACGAAAACAAACTGAATGAATACATTGACTATAACGGTACTGCTAGTGTAAAGGGAAGGTGCAAATTCACTCCTGCTTCAGGCGCTGCATCCAGAATGTTCAAAGACGTGTACGCACATAAGCCTGAGACAATAGACAAATTGGCCGAGAATATCGAAAGGTTCGCTTTCTACGACCCATCCATTTTCGGTACAGCACCCCACGATCCGGTTAAAACCGCAGATCTGCTTACCGGGAAAGAAGGACTAGACTATGGAAGCAAGCCTAAAGGAGTGCTTTTATTCCATCGCTATAAAGATGAAGTTCGTACTGCTATGGCCGAACACCTTGTGGAAGGTAATGAATATATGCGTAACGAAGATGGCTCTGTAAATCTATGCTTTACAGTATCCCCGGAACATTTAGGTCTGTTTCAAGATGCACTTGACGATATAAAAGACAAATACGAAGCACGTTACGGAGTAAAATATAATGTCCGTTTTACATTCCAAGATCCATCTACGAATACAATAGCCGTTACCCCTGACAACAAGCCATTTCTAAAAGAAGATGGAAGTGTGCTCACCCGACCAGCCGGACATGGCGCTTTGATACATAACCTTAACGACATTGAAGAGGAACTGGTAAGCATAAAAAATATTGATAATGTGGCTAAGGAAAAACTGCTACCCATCACTGCCAAATATAAAAAAGCCCTTATGGGAAAAGCTCTTATGCTAAGAGATCAGGTGTTTGGCTACATTACCGAATTCGAACAACTCACTGCAGTACAGACGGCAAGCCCACTAGTTAATTATATACCGGGCTATAACTCCATCCCTGTCGATCCTTTTGCAACAGAGGAATGCCAATCCCTTTGTAACGAAATAGAAGAATTCCTGCGCCGCGAATTCTGCATTGAACTTCCAGAGCAAAAAGATTGCAAGACAAGGGCATTGGCCCTATACGAAAAGTTGAATAGACCTATCCGAGTGTGCGGTATGGTACTCAATGAAGGAGAGCCGGGTGGCGGCCCTTTCATAATAAGAGACAAGGACGGATGTACTTCACTGCAAATTCTGGAAAGCGTACAAATCTCGGATCCATCGCTTATGAAAAAAGCCACGCACTTCAATCCTGTAGATATAGTATGCTGCATACGTGATTATATGGGAGAAAAATTCGATCTTCTCAAATATGTCGACCCTCAAACCGGCTTTATCAGTAATAAAAGTTATCAAGGCCGCGAACTGAAAGCTCTTGAGTTACCGGGGCTATGGAACGGGGCTATGTCAGACTGGCTTACAGCCTTTTTAGAAGTGCCTATCGAAACTTTCAATCCTGTAAAAGTCGTACTTGACCTTCTAAAAGATGCGCATTGTTAGGGACAAATATAGACTTCCGGTTTCATAGTAAGCGTTAAAAAATTAGTTATTGTAGTGGATTTTCGAGAATATGCTTTTTTCAAAGAGGAAATATACCTAGGGACACACCTGACGAGAAAATAAATATAGACCGAAAAGCCACAAAAAGATTATTAGGTTATTTTTTAAGGATTACTTAGTATATTTGTCGGATTTAATTAGTAAACTTTTCTTTACTATGAGCATTCAAACTGAAAAGACAAAAAAACTTCTAGACAGAAAAAAGTCAGCTCTGCTGGGAGGAGGTGAAAAAAGAATCGAGGCTCAGCATGCCAAGGGGAAACTCACTGCAAGAGAGAGACTTGAACTCCTTCTTGATAAAAATTCATTCGAAGAATTCGATATGTTTGTCCACCATAGATGCACCAACTTCGGGATGGACGCTCAACACCCAGATGGCGATGGCGTAGTTACCGGACGAGGCACCATAGATGGTCGCATAGTGTATGTCTATGCACAAGATTTCACGGTTAGTGGAGGTTCTCTTTCCAAAACGATGTCGGAGAAAATCTGCAAAGTAATGGACTTTGCCCTTAAAACAGGCTCGCCCATAATAGGGCTTAATGACTCGGGAGGAGCACGAATACAAGAAGGCATAGATGCATTGGCCGGATATGGGGACATTTTCGAAAAAAACATCCTTTCAAGTGGAGTCATACCACAGATCTCTGCCATAATGGGTCCATGCGCCGGGGGTGCGGTTTATTCCCCCGCTCTTACAGACTTCATATTTATGGTTCAGGGCACTTCCTATATGTTTCTTACCGGTCCTGCCGTAGTAAAAAGCGTTACAGGAGAGGAAGTGGATCAGGAAAGCCTCGGAGGGGCCAATGTGCATTCTTCTAAAAGTGGTGTTGCCCAATTCGCCTGCGAAAGCGAAGAAAGCCTGCTGATAAATATTCGCACACTTCTAAGTTTTCTTCCTTCGAACAACCTGTCATCTGCCCCACCAAGAGCAACCAGCGATCCTTTTAACAGGGCCAATGACTGCCTATCGGATATTATCCCCGATCAGGACAACAAAGCCTACAACATGTACGAAGTTATAAATGAGATAGTTGATGATGGTGAATTCTTCGAGGTGCATAAAAATTTTGCAGCCAACATTATCGTGGGGTTTGCCCATCTTGGTGGCAAATCGGTGGGTATCGTTGCCAATCAGCCAACTGTAATGTCCGGCGTACTGGATATAAACGCCAGCCGCAAGGCTGCAAGGTTCGTTCGTTTCTGCGATGCATTCGGAATTCCACTTATAACCTTGGTAGATGTTCCCGGCTTTCTTCCGGGAACAAGACAAGAATATGGTGCCGTCATTTCGAATGGAGCAAAACTTCTCTACGCCTATGGTGAAGCCACAGTGCCTAAGGTAACACTTACACTAAGAAAGGCCTATGGCGGAGCCTATATAGTAATGAGCAGCAAGCATTTAAGAGGAGATATCAACTATGCTTGGCCCACTTCAGAAATCGCTGTTATGGGTGCAAAAGGTGCTGTAGGCATATTGAAAAACATAAGCGAGCAGGAGTACGACGAGCTTTTCTGCAATCCTTATCAGGCTGCTCAAAAAGGCTACATCGAAGATGTCATAGAGCCTCAAGAAACTCGCTTCCGACTTATACGCGCCCTTCTTTCACTAGAAGGAAAGAGGCAGGATGTACCGGCTAAAAAACACGACAATCTGCCACTATGACCTACACTCTTAACATATCAAATGACCCCCACGGGCTGATACTCACCCTCATAGCGGTAAGTACGGTCTTCTGTTGTCTTTTAGTGCTATGGGGTGTGTATTCACTAATGGGGAGTTTACTATCCCCAAAAAAGGAGAAGACAGAGCTTAAATTAGATACAAAAGCCGATGAAGTCGAAGAAGTGGCCATTGCCATAGCCGTAGCATACGCATTGGAAGAAGCAAAAAATGGCAAAGAGATAACTTTCTCACCTACGAACAATACCGGGTGGAAAGACCCATCGGCTAATTTTAGACATCAACCAAACAGACTATAAAATGAACTCATATAAAGTAACAGTCAACGGGCGCGCTTACGAAGTCGAACTCCTCCAAAAAGATGGCTCCGCAGTAAAAGCCATGGTAAATGGACGGGAGTACACTGTAAATATCGATAAAACGCCTACTCCCACTAGTAAAACGAACACTCATATCAATAAGTCGGCTTCCATCCCTAACACCGAAACCATCAAGCCACAACACGATGCCACACTTTGCTCCGGTGAGGTGGCCATTAAAACTCCACTTCCCGGAACCATTCTCAGTATAGCAGCAACGCCTGGTCAGACTGTAAAAAAAGGCGAGCGATTACTAGTATTGGAAGCGATGAAAATGGAAAACGACATACTCGCCGAAAAAGATGGCAAGGTAGTGAAAGTACTGGTAGATAAGGGAGAAACAGTACAGGAAGGTCAAACTTTGATGATCATAGCCTAATGGAACAGATAATAGAAGGACTCTCCCAATTCTGGGGTTTTACCGGATTCGCAAACTGCACCTTCCCGCACCTTATGATGATATGCATAGGTATAGTTTTCATATACCTGGGCATATCGAAACACTGGGAGCCTATGCTGCTTGTCCCTATCGGATTTGGAATTATAGTAGGAAATATTCCATTCCCTAATGGTCTAAGCATAGGCATTTACGAAGAAGGTTCAGTACTTAACATTTTGTATCAGGGAGTTAGACAGGGTTGGTACCCTCCTTTGATATTTTTGGGGATTGGAGCTATGACAGACTTCTCTGCTCTAATCTCACAGCCTAGACTGCTGCTTATAGGAGCTGCTGCCCAGATTGGCATTTTCGGGGCATACATCGTAGCACTGCACATAGGATTCAGCCCGGCAGAAGCCGGAGCCATAGGAATAATCGGAGGGGCAGACGGGCCAACAGCCATTTTCCTCAGTTCCAAACTTGCTCCAGAGCTTATGGGCGCCATAGCCGTTTCCGCTTACTCGTATATGGCAATGGTACCTGTAATTCAAAAGCCAATAATGCTGGCTCTCACCACTAAAAAGGAAAGGCTGATACGAATGAAAAAACCGCGTGAGGTAAGTAAACGAGAGAAAATAATCTTTCCAATAGCTGGTTTCTTATGCACAGCATTCATAGTTCCGTCCGGACTTCCACTGCTGGGAATGCTATTCTTCGGTAATCTTCTTAAGGAATCCGGAGTTACCCGTAGGCTAGCCCAGACAGCCAGCGGCCCACTCATCGACATAGTCACCACTCTAATAGGCCTTACAGTAGGCGCCTCCACCCAGGCCAATGTTTTCTTAAGCGGACGATCTGTAAAAATATTCTTTATAGGACTGCTTTCCTTTGTCATCGCCACAACATGTGGGGTATTGTTTGCAAAATTTATGAACTTGTTTCTCAAAGAAGGTAACAAAATCAACCCACTTATCGGCAATGCCGGCGTTTCAGCCGTTCCCGATTCCGCTCGAGTGTCCGAAACCGTAGGATTGGAGGCCGATCCGGGCAATCACCTGCTTATGCACGCTATGGGGCCCAATGTGGCAGGGGTTATAGGTAGCGCCGTTGCTGCAGGAGTTCTACTTGCTTTTTTAGGATAATTGGCCATTTTTTTGTAAATTCGCGAGATTTCGAAATTAACATCAAGATATATTTATGCAAAATAAACTCCAAGAACTCACGGATAAACTCTATCAGGAAGGATTATCCAAGGGTAAAGAAGATGGTGCCAAGCTTTTAAGTCAAGCGCAAGAGCAGGCGAAAAGTATTGTTAACCAGGCGCAAGAGCAGGCGAAAAATATCGTAGAAGCTGCTCAAGCCGAGGCTCAAGACATTAAAGCGAAGGCACAGTCTGATATAAAAATGGCCTCATCCCAGGCACTTCAAGCCACAAAAAAAGACATCGAGGACCTTCTCCTTTCAGGCACCATCAATGAGGGTGTCGGGAAGGAATTGGCCGATACAAAATTTCTAGAACAGATAATTTTGAATGTGGCTAAAAACTTCTCCACTCAGGAAAGTACCGACATCTCGCTGATTCTTCCTCTGAGTGTAAAAGAAAAAGTTCAGCCTTGGTTAGAGTCCGAACTAAAAAAGGCACTAGGGAAAGAGGTAAAGGCTGAATTCTCTAAAAAGATTTCGGGAGGCTTCACTATAGGACCTGCAGATGGGAGATACTTCATAAGTCTTACCGACGAGACCTTTTCAGAACTCATCTGCGAATACCTTCGCCCTTTAACTAAAAAAATCCTATTCGGTGAATAATTACGAATACATCATAGCCTCTCTTCCTGTGATCTCCAGTGATTTTAGGGCGGAGTTGGACTATGAAGGCATATTGGAACAGATTCGAGAACAACTTAGCGAGAAGGATCTAAAATTCTTTTCGTTGTTGCTTGATGGATTTAACCCAGATAAACTAAACGAAGACTTCTACAAGCAAGTTCTAAAATGTCCTAATGCCTTTATAAAAGGGTATTTCCTCTATGATCTTAATGTAAGAAATGTCCGAGTCCGCTTCATAAATCAAAATCTTGGAAGACCATCCGAAGAGGATGTGCTGAATATTCTCCCCGAAAACTACGAATTCGAGGACAAGGAAAAAGTCCGTGATATCCTTAATAACTCGGACATATTGGGGCGGGAACGCGCACTGGATGATTTAATGTGGGCAAAAGCTGAAGAATTATGTGGGTTACAAGTTTTCAGTGCTGATTGCATATTTGCCTTCATTGCAAAACTACAGATCGTCGCCAGGTGGCTTAAACTCGATCCACAAACAGGAAGACAACTCTTCAAACAACTAGTCGAGGAAATCAGAAACAATAAAAAAAACATAATCGAATAATGAATACAACAGGAAAAGTAGCGGGTATCGTTTCCAACCTGGTGACAGTCGAAGTAGATGGGCCTGTGGCAGAGAATGAGCTCTGCTATATAGAGACTAAGGGCACAAAACTTCTGGCTGAGGTCATAAAGGTAAACGGAAACAAGGCCTCAGTCCAGGTTTTCGAGAGCACTCGAGGATTAAAGGATGGAGATAAAGTCGAATTTCTCGGAAAGATGCTCGAAGTTTCTCTGGGTCCGGGCCTTCTATCCAGCGTCTATGACGGTCTTCAGAACGACCTTACTACTATGACCGGCGTTTTTCTAAAACGCGGAGAATATACTGAGCCTTTGGACCACGAAAAAAAGTGGGATTTTACACCATTGGCAAAAGTAGGAGACAAAGTTCAAGCAGCATCATGGCTAGGTGAAGTAAAAGAAGGATGGCTTCCTCATAAAATAATGGTTCCATTCACCTTCAAGGGCGAATATACCATAAAGAGCATAATAGGTGCCGGTTCGTATAACATTGACACCACCATTGCCGTACTCTGCGACGAAAATGGAGAAGAACATAGTGTTACCATGGTTCAAAGATGGCCTGTAAAGGTAGCCATCAAAGGCTACAAGGAAAAACCACGTCCACAGAAAATTATGGAGACAGGTGTTCGCGTAATCGACTCCTTCAACCCTATCGCTGAAGGTGGCACCGGATTTATTCCCGGACCTTTCGGATGTGGTAAAACCGTTCTACAACACGCGATTGCAAAACAGGGAGAGGCCGATGTAATCGTTATGGCAGCCTGTGGAGAACGTGCCAATGAGGTCGTGGAAATCTTCACCGAATTCCCTGAACTTATAGATCCACATACCGGCCGTCACCTTATGGAAAGAACCACCATTATCTGTAACACATCCAATATGCCTGTTGCAGCACGTGAGGCTTCAGTTTACACGGCTATGACCATCTGCGAGTACTATCGCGCGATGGGTCTTAGATGTCTGCTGCTTGCTGACTCCACTTCCCGCTGGGCACAGGCCCTAAGGGAAATGTCGAACCGTATGGAGGAGCTTCCCGGTGCAGATGCTTTCCCTGTGGATTTGTCAGCCATAATTTCTAACTTCTATGCACGCGCCGGTATGGTAGTGCTAAACAACGGAGAAAAAGGAGCTGTAACCTTTATCGGTACCGTATCCCCTGCCGGTGGTAACCTGAAAGAACCTGTAACCGAAAGCACGAAAAAGGCAGCTCGTTGTTTCTATGCCCTTGAGCAGAACCGCGCAGACCAGAAGAGATATCCAGCCGTAAATCCTATAGACTCCTACTCCAAATATCTGGAATATCCCGAGATCATATCCTATCTCGATGATAAGATAGAAAAAGGATGGGCAGAAAAAATCACCAAGGCGAAAAACCTTGTTCGTAGGGGAAGAGAGATGAAGGATCAAATAGACATCTTGGGAGATGACAGTGTACCTATGAGTTACCATGTCTCTTTCTGGAAAAGCGAGATGATAGACTTCGCATTCCTACAACAAGACGCATTCGATCAGATAGATGCTCTATGCCCGATAGAGCGCCAGAAATATATGCTTAACCTGATTATGGATATCTGTGATAGGGATTTTCAATTCACTGATTATCAGAAGTGCCACGAGTTCTTTAAAAAGGTTATCGACATACTGCGCCAGATGAACTACTCTGAGTTCGGGTCAGATGAATTCAGCGAAAATCAAAAACAACTCTTTAATTTCCTAGAGACAAATGGCAAATAAAGCATACCAGAAAATATACACACACCTCGAGGCTATCACCAAGGCGACAGTTTCGCTAAAAGCTCCTGGGGCCTCTAATGACGAATTGGCCACTGTCGGAGGAAGATTGGCCCAAGTAGTTAAGACAAAGGGGGATATGGTTACCTTGCAGGTATTTGCAGGTACAGAGGGTATCCCTACGGACGCCGAGGTTTCCTTTTTCGGAGAACCACCTACCCTTAAGGTCAGTGACCAGCTCTCTGGACGATTCTTCGATGCCTATGGTCACGCTATCGACGGCGGCCCAGAAGTAGAAGGAGAAGAGCGCGAAATCGGTGGGCCATCCGTTAACCCTTACAAGCGTCGCCAGCCAAGTCAGATCATCCCTACAGGTATAGCCGGTATCGACTTGAATAACACGCTGGTGTCTGGACAGAAAATTCCTTTCTTTGCAAACCCGGACCAGCCTTACAACCAAGTGATGGCAGATGTGGCCTTGCGTGCAGATGTAGATAAGATAGTCTTAGGTGGTATGGGACTGACTAACGATGACTATCTGTTCTTCCGACACGCCTTCGAAAATGCCGGTGCACAAGATAGGATAGTCTGCTTCGTAAACACAACTGAAGAACCACCTGTAGAGCGTCTTCTTGTCCCGGATATGGCACTTACAGCCGCAGAGTACTTCGCAGTGGATAAAAACGAGAAAGTGCTTGTACTTCTGACGGACATGACCTTGTATGCCGATGCACTTAGTATTGTATCGAACCGTATGGACCAGATACCATCGAAAGACTCTATGCCTGGTTCACTATATTCGGATTTGGCCAAGATCTACGAGAAAGCCGTTCAACTACCTAGTGGAGGTTCTATTACCATTATCGCAGTCACCACTTTGAACGATGGGGATATTACTCACGCCATTCCAGATAATACGGGATACATAACTGAAGGCCAATTGTTCTTGCGTGCCGATACGGATTCCGGTAAAGTTATAGTGGATCCGTTCCGCTCGCTTTCACGACTCAAACAGCTCGTTCAAGGAAAGCAGACACGTGAAGATCATTCACAAGTGATGAACGCAGGGGTACGCCTCTACTCCGATGCGCAAAACGCGAAGACCAAACTCGAGAATGGTTTTGATCTATCGGATTATGACCTTCGTTGCCTTGAATATGCGAAGGAATATGCGACCCGACTGCTTAGCATCGATGTCAATATAAAGATAGACCAGATGTTGGACACTGCATGGGAGTTATTCCGCAAATACTTCAAACCGGAAGAAACCGGTATAAAGAAAGCGTTAATAGATAAATACTGGAAAGCCTGATGGCCATAAAGTTTCAATATAACAAAACATCTCTTACACAGCTTGGTAAACAGCTGAAAGTCCGTAAGAATGCCCTACCTACTCTTAAAAGCAAAGAGTCGGCACTCAGGGTAAGCGTGGCTGCAGCTAAATCCGAAGCGGAACTCCTGGAACAGAAAGTAAGCGAGGCGCTTGCGAAATACGACTATCTCGCAGCGCTATGGAACGAATTTGAACCCGGGCTTATCCGCATATCAGAGATAAAACTCAGCACGGTAAAAGTAGCCGGTGTAAAAATTCCTCAACTAGACGATATTGCCTACGAACTAAAGGAATTTAATGCCTTTACTAAACCTGCTTGGTATGTCGATGGTGTCCGCATTCTAAAAGATATAACCCGACTGGGTATAGAATCGGAAGTTTATCAGCAAAGAAGACGCATTCTGGATTTCAATCGTAAGAAGACGACGCAAAAAGTTAACTTGTACGAAAAAGTCCAAATTCCTGGATATCAGGAGGCTATTCGCAAAATTAAGAGATATATGGAAGACGAGGAGAACTTGAGTAAAGCTTCATCGAAGATAGTCAAGACCCGTCACGCCGCAGAAGAAGAGGAGGAGATGTCACTATGATAGACAAAATGACCAAATACTCTTTCATCTTGCTGAACGCACAGAAAGAACAGTTCCTTGAAAAGCTACAGCAACTGGGAGTTGTGGATATAACACGTTCGATAAAACCTATAGATGAGAAGTCAAGCGAGATGCTCGATAAGATCGTAGCGCTTAAGACCGAAATAGAACGAATCGAAAAAGTACACGACCCTCATCTTCAGATGCTTTTGGATGCAAAGGCCACACTGGAAAAGGAGAAGGTAGCAGCTCTTCCGTGGGGAGAATTTGACTCTCAATCCATAAAATCTCTTGAAAGTCAAGGCATTAAATTGAGTTTCTATGCACTTCCTGCTAAAAAGTTCGATTCGTCGTGGCCTTCCAGATATCCCATTCAGATAATCAGCGAGAATGGCTCGTTTATCTACTTTGTGGTAGTGAATGACGATGATTTTCCTCTTAAACCAGTCGCTGTACCTGCGCGTAGTGCATCTCAAATAGAAGGGGAAATTGATAATCTTGACAAACAGATACAAGAGTATCGCAGTGAACTTTCTGCCCGCAAGAGCGAAATACCTTCACTAGAAAAAAAGATAGGCTCGCTCAAAAGAAATCTTGATAGATATTTAGCCGGGGCAAAGGCGGAGAGCGCTGCTGACAATACATTGTGCTGTTTCCAAGGATTCTCCCCTATCGAATGCGACAAGGAGGTAAAGGACGCCCTCGATAAAGAAAGTGTTTACTACTGGTGCGAAGCAGCCACTAAAGACGACAACCCACCTATAAAGCTTAAGAACAATCGCTTCAATAGAATGTTCGAAACGCTCACCGGGATGTATGGTATGCCAGTATATGATGAATTTGACCCTACTCCGGTTCTATCCATATTCTTTATGCTATTCTTCGCTATGTGTATGGGCGATGCCGGATATGGATTGATTCTCATCCTATTCGGCATAGCAGTGAATAAGAAGTGGATTAAAATCGAGATGTTCAAAAACATCGGTAGTCTTATCTCCTTCCTGGGAGGGGCCACCTTAATAGTGGGTTTATTCTTGGGAACCGCTTTTGGAGTTAATCTGCACGAAACTTCTTGGGTGCCACAATGGATGAAAAACTGCATGCTTGTGGGTAAAGTAGGAAACTATGATCTGCAGATGGTGTTGGCATTGGGGATAGGAGTATTCCACATCTGCCTTGCTATGGTTATAAAGACCGTTTGTTACATCAAGCGCTTCGGATTTAAAGAATGTATCAGCACCATAGGATGGACACTACTAATAGTAGGTAGCGTGATAACCATCGCTCTTTCCATGTTCTTAACTCTACCTGAGAATGTCACCAAGATAATAGTACTATGCCTAGCAGCAGTTTCTTCACTCGGAATATTCATCTTCAACAAGCCAGGGCGTAATCCACTGCTTAACATAGGTAGCGGTCTTTGGGACACCTACAATATGGCTACGGGACTTTTGGGTGATGTGTTGAGTTATATACGTCTATATGCTCTTGGACTAGCCGGCGGCATGTTAGGAGGAGCGTTTAACGACTTATCTATGATGGTTTTAGGAGCACATCCTTCATGGCAATGGGTGCCGGCCATAATCATTCTGCTTTTCGGGCATATTCTTAATCTTTTGATGTCTTGCCTTGGAGCATTTGTACATCCTCTTCGTCTTACTTTTGTAGAATACTTCAAAAACAGCGGTTTTGAAGGTAAAGGCATTAAATACAATCCTTTGAAATAATAACAAACAAATAAAATCAAAATGTTAAACTTAATTTTAGGTTATCTCGGACTTGGCCTTATGTTTGGCCTCGCCGCTATCGGTTCTTCTATCGGAACCACTATCGCCGGTAATGCTGCCGAAGGCGCACTAAAAAAGAATCCGGAGAAGTCTTCAAGTTATATGATCTTGTCAGCGATGCCTGCAACACAGGGCCTTTACGGCTTTGTGGCATTCCTTATGTGGATGGGCAAGGACTTCGCACAGCAAGGGGCTCTGCTTTTCGGTGTAGGAATAGCAGTAGGCCTTGTGAACCTCTTCTCTGCTATCCGTCAGGGACAGGTTTGTGCCAATGGTATAGTAGGCATTAGCCAGGGACACGATGTTCAGACTAACACCATGATTTACGCTGCGCTTCCTGAATTCTATGCAATTCTTTCGCTCGTGGCAGCGCTTATGATATAAAATAGGAATTCGCAAAACAATATGGGGGCTGACTAAAAGGATTAGTCAAGCCCCTTTTTCTTGATATTGAGTGTTGTCAACCTAGATCTCGTTCTCAATTGTTCGGCAGTCTGGAGATCTTCCTGCGTAATTCTTGTACCACCTGTATTCAGTCTTGTAAACAAAGTCTCAGGCGTTGTGAAAGTCTCATTTTCTCATCTATGTAATCTTACATTTTGTAATGAGCCCAAGTTCCATACATTATTTCAACTTTCTATGCCATGCCTCACCGGAGGCTTATCGTACAGGTATCCATAAAAGCATACTCTATTGTCTTTCCGGTTTTACCCTTAGACAAGACTAGAGAACAGAGAGAGTCTAACTATATGACCTATGAATCGTGGTCAAGTCCTGTATCTTGATACATATTTGCCATAAAGTAGCTATGGCAAACCACGAGATAAGTTCATACTGAAAGCCTAGTATTTCGTTGTAGTCCAGTTATCTTTTATGAGTTAGGGTTAAGCGATTTATTGATTTCGTTTTCTGATAGTCCTGTAGCTAAGGAGATTTGGGATAAACTTAATCCCATTTTTATAAGATTTTTTGCCATTTCGATTTTAGCAGATTTTTCTCCTTCGATCCTTCCTTCAGCTTTTCCTTTAGCTTCACCCTCGGCAAATCCATCTTCCTTAGCGTAATGGAGTTGATTAAATATATCTAGTTCTGTCATCATAAATTTATTATAAANNGTTCGTTTCGATGGACTAAAAGCTGCGATTTCACAAGCTCTGCTCAGCTTTTCCGTTATCGGTATGTCCTCTAACACTTCTGGAATTCCGTTTTTTGGGGTGTGAAGTTAGCGATTAAGTAGTTTGTTTATTTCGCTTTCGGACATCCCTGTATAAAGAAAAACCTGTTCAATGGGCACGTGGTTTTTCAGCATAGCCAAAGCAATTTCAGCTTTTTCTTCAGCTCTTCCTTTAGCTTCTCCTTCAGCTTTTCCTTTAGCTTCTCCTTCGACTCTTCCTTTAGCTTCACCCTCGGCAAATCCATCTTCCTTAGCGTAATGGAGTTGATTAAATATATCTAGTTCTGTCATCATAAATTTATTATAAACAGTTCGTTTCGATGGACTAAAAGCAGCGATTTCACAGGCCCTACTCAATTTCTCTGTAATAGGAATGTCTTCAAACACTTCAGGAACTCCATTTTTATCGTACTTCCATCCATTTAAAAACCAATACAGCAAATAGTCAGTATTACTTTCGCATTGTGATAGGTCTTTAGTGAATCGCGCTGTCTCCACGAAGGTAAGAATAATTGTTGAAGGTGCAAATTCGAGAGTCCTTTTTTCTACCTGATAATAATGAGAAATCAGATTATCAGTATTCCATAGCGACTCATCTTCATGAACAAGGTTAGTTCCGAGGATTCCTATGATATAAAGAGGTTTAAGATGAGTATAGTATTCATTTTCACTGAGCTGATTACGATAAATATCAGCCCCATAATACATACATCGCTCAAAGATTTTCTTTTCATTTCGTTGTTGGACTTCAACAGAAAAAATGGCACCGTATTCACCTTTGCAGATAAGGTCGAGATAGGTTCTTTTCCCGGTATCTACCACAGGGTCTTGTTCTCTATCAAGATAAGAAAGAATGTCACGTACTCTTGCCTCTTCTGGAAGGAAACAATTAAGAAGTTCGATAAGAAGACTCTTGTTGTTTTTGTCACCATAAACAGCCTTAAAGCCGGCATCGCTCATCAGATTTACATAAACGCGACCTTGCGCATTTGATGTAGAAGTTAATTCATTAGTCATAATTATGTTTAGGCAAAGGAGTAGACCTTTGACAAGCGCAAAGGTAGAAAACGTTTTTCTATCTTGCAATAAGTAAACACTTTACAGAGTAAATGTTTTGTTTACTTCAATTTAAATTTCAGTGTACATAAAGAAAAGAGCATATCTTATAAATCAATAGTATTTAAGCATATAAGATTGCCCCATATAATAATCGATAACTTTTACAGGAAATCAACAACTATTATTCACAATTAGAGTCAATTGGGAATATTATATACCTAAATTCTAATGAATCACTTATTTAAAATGGGACTCCACGCATTATTTCTCAAACATTTACTAGCGTGTTAATCTTAGGGTTAGATTTAGCCAGCGCGATAGGAAAAGACAACGATAACGCAGGGCATTGTAGTCAATAGTGGACGGAAGATCAGAGGGTTTATTGGTATCCATCGTTACTCCGGAAGTAAAGACAAGCGTAGGGAATCCGCCCTTCACGAATACACTTTGATCGCCGATGCGTTTATGAAACATCTCCGTAAAAGATTCACTTCTATAGTATTCATAGTAAATCTCCATTCGGGCGATACTGGCACATCTTTTAAAAGAACTCTTATATTTCTCCCCACCCAAAGCCATAAGATATCGCGGACGAGAAACATCCACAGGAGTAGATGAAGCCCCAATAGTATCAAGCACAGCGACAAGACGCACTTTCCCCGATGGCAAAGCATCCACAAAAGCCGCTGCCCCCATATAAGAGTAAAAGTGAGCATCCAAAGCCACGAATATGATCCCATCATAGGAGCCTGTGGGTTCATTTCCGCCTTGTAACAAACGCGCTATTTCAAACATGGCGGCTACTCCAGATGCGTTCGAATTGGCCCCTGGATAAAGCACTCCCCCACTATTTCCCAACGCATCATAATGCGCCGCTAAAACTATGTATTTTCCACTCGTGCCTTCTAACTTAGCTATTACATTCCGGCCAATGCCGCCATCCGAGAGCACAAAACTCTGAAACCAGCCATCTGCGCCGGCTTGGATGAGCCCTAAAGAAGCAAACCTGGATGCAATCCACTCACTTACATGGGCCATCGCTTGCGTACCACTACGCCTACCAGCATAACGAGACGCACATAAGGCTGAAATATCGGAGCGGAGTCTTGACACGGATCCATCCTCTTTTACAGGAATGCTTATGCCTTGAGCAAATGAGACACAGGCCGACAGGGAAAAAAGTATTGTGAAAATTATTTTATCAATTTTTTTCAAATTGGGCACGAAAGATGTTATCTTTGTAAAACTTACAAAATTACTCAAAATTTCAAGTTTGACAAGTTTAGAACATTTACTTAATAAGAATGAAGGTAACAGGCAGGCATACTATTGGAATTAAGGCATTATTATGCCTTATGCTTGCGATTTCCCTGCCACTAAACGCTCAATGGGATAAAGATGTTCTGGAATTTCGCGGTAGGCTAGCACTCCAAGATGGCAAATACGCGCAAGCTATTGAACAATTCAACATACTTGCTAAGCTAGACACTAACGCATATTGGACCTATTTTTATAGAGGTATAGCCAAATTTAATCTCGGAGATCTTCGTGGTGCTAAAACCGATTTCGACCATTCAGTAAGGATTAACCCAATTTTTACAAATGGCTATCATTACCGCGCCATAACCGAAAGCCGACTTGGGGAATATGACACCGCACTTGACGATCTTCAAAGGGCTATTGAACTTAGACCGGGAAACACCGGCTTGTACTACAGCCGCGGTGTCACATATTTTCTCTCTCAAAGATTCGAGTTGGCCATCAAGGACTTCGACAAATATATGCGCTTCGAAAAGGATGACCCTTCAGCCTACCTAAACAGAGGTGCATCTTATTTATTTCTAGGCGATACTCTTAAGGCCCTGACCGATTACAATAAAGCCATAAAGCTGGATAGGTTCGATGCCGAAGGTTACATTAGAAGGGCTAGGCTATATGCTCAGCAGCAGAGATATGACCTGGCTATTGAAGATATGAACAAGGCTCTGGATCTCGATTCTTCCAATACATTCGCCTACTTTAATAGGGCTTTGATGCATTTTGAAAAAAAAGATTTCATCTCTGCTATGAAAGACCTTGACAAGGTACTGGAATACGAGCCCGGTAATGCCCTCACTCTCTATAATAGGAGCCTTATTAAAATGCAGCTCGGAGATTACGAAGGAGCTCTGGATGACATGGATAGGGTTTTGAATATAAACCCGGACAATGTCCTAGCCTATTTTAATAGAGCAGCGTGCCTGATTGAATTAGGAAGGCTTCGTAGTGCACTTCACGACTACGATAAGAGCATAGAGCTCTACCCGGATTTCGCCAAGGCATATCAGAACAGGGCATATATAGAAAACCTTCTGGGGATGAACAAGCAGAGTAAAGCAGACTACCTTACAGCGCAGAAAAAAATAAAAGAATACAACATCTCCAAGCAAAGTGGCTCATTTGCGGATACAACTCGCAAGTATAGTTCACTTCTATCTCTGGATGCAGATTTCGCCAAAAAAGATTTCAATGACGAGTTGCTTCAAAATCGCGACATCAACATAAAGCTTAAACCTCTTTATAGGTTCAGTTTCGCTGACTCGAAGGAAGATACACGCAAGGCCTTTAGCACCGACTACGAGAACGCCACCCTGAACGAATTCTTAGCCCAGAGCATTCTTCCGCTTCAAGTTTCCGAAGAAAACAGTGGTGTCAAGACCTCTCAAAGCCTTTTCGGATATAATGATTCCCGAGACGACATTTACTTCCTCAAAGGCATAAAGGCTATACAAGAAAAACAATATAATCTCGCTCTAAACGAATACAACCTCGCTATAGAAAAAGCAAAAGGAAATCAAAAAGCTTTTTACCTGATGAACAGGGCTGTACTAAAGGCTGAAATGGTAGATTTTATAGCTTCAATAGAAAGTAATGTCCAGACCCTATCTATGGACGATCAAGGCGCGGCAAAAGCTAGAGTAAGTGATAGAGTTGATAAACACTACGATTACTCCGAGGCCATAGCAGATCTGTTGCAAGCAGATGAAATATACGGAGAGCTGCCATATATTCATTTCAATCTTGGAAATCTGTACACTCTCTCCTCCCAGATGGTAAAAGCCTTGGAGTATTATGATAAAGCCATAGTTGAATACCCTCAAATGGGGGAAGCGTACTACAACAGGGCACTTGTACTTATATACATAAAAGATAGGGAAAAAGGGTGTATCGATCTATCCAGGGCCGGAGAACTAGGGGTTAAGGATGCCTATGGGGTTATAAAAAAGTATTGTAAGGAAGATGGAGAGTAAGGTCCTATTCAAGAGTTTTTCATCCGGAAGTTGCGGTAATTGCTACTACTTGGGCATACAAGAAGAGGAACAACGCTTCGGAGTGCTCATAGACGCCGGCGTAAGTCCGAGACGTGTAAAAAAGGAGTTAGAAGCTGAAGGATTGACCCTTAACGATTTCAATGCCATACTTCTAACACACGACCATCTAGACCATATCCGGTCGATCGGATCTTTCTGCAAACACATTCGTAAGCCTGTATGGGCTACGGCAGAACTACATAAAGCACTTTCACATCACTTTATTGCCCACGATTACATAGGAGATTGCAAAAAGATACTCAGCGATAATTCTTGGAATGAAGTCGTAAAAGATAAAATAAAAGTGAAGTACTTCGTCGTTCCCCACGATGCCACACAGACGGTCGGTTTCGCCATAGCAATCGGGGATAAACGATATGTACATATAACCGATTGTGGGGAAATGACCGACGAGGCTATACGCTTCTGCCGGCAAGCAGACACCGTAGTTCTTGAATCTAACTATGACAAGAATATGCTACTCGAGGGGAAGTATCCCGAAGAATTAAAAAAACGCATACTAAATGGGAATGGACACCTTAGCAACGAGGAGTGCGCCGCGGCCATTTCCGAATTTATTCATCCGGGGCTTAAGAACCTGTTCCTCTGCCATTTGAGTGAGAACAACAACACTCCCCAATTGGCATACGAGACGGCAAAAAGGGTGTACTCCAACACCGGAAACGAAATAAGGCTTCAAACGCTTCCGCGTAGAACGCCATCATCACTTATAATATTATGAAAGAGTTTTGGAAAATAATAAAGAGATACGTTAAGCCATATACTGGATACCTAGGAGGATCTGTTTTGCTGAACATACTTTCTGCTGTGTTCAATGTATTCTCCTTCTCCTTACTAATCCCTATACTTAAAATTCTATTTGACACCACAGGGCAGATCTATTCTCTTATCCCTTGGAATGAAGTAAGCGATTTTTCGGAGCTAACAAACAATATCTACTACTATGTAGGCACTTGGATATCTCAGTACGGGCAAAGCCGTGTTCTATTGGCTCTATGCCTTATCTTCTGCTTTATAACCCTAATCAAGACATCCTGCTATTTCGGGGCTTCAGCCATCATGGTCCCACTCAGAAACGGCATAGTCAAAGACATAAGGATGCAGATTTATAAAAAAATCATATCCCTTCCTATAGGATTTTTCTCTCAAGAAAGGAAGGGGGACATATTGGCCCGTATGAGTGGAGATGTACAAGAAGTCGAATATTCCATAACAAGTACACTAGAGATGATAATTAAAAATCCGATACTAATTACCATCTACCTCTGTGTGCTGTTTACCATGTCGTGGCAGCTAACCCTGTTTACTCTCATCTTCGCCCCGGTTATGCTACTCATTATGAGTGCAATAGGCCGTAAATTAAAAGCGCGCTCACTGGAGGCGCAGCAATATTGGAGTGACACTATGTCGCAAGTAGAGGAAACTCTAGGGGGCCTTCGCATCATAAAGGCTTTTCTTGCAGAAAAAAAGATGACAGGGCGCTTTGAAAGGGTCACAGAAAATATGCGACAGAAAAACAATAAAGTGGGCATTCGTCAGGCAAGTGCACATCCTGTAAGCGAGCTGTTAGGAAGTGTGATGATAGCCATAGTCCTGTGGTTTGGAGGGACCTTGATTTTAAGCGACCACGCCTCCATAGATGCGCCCGCATTTATGTCATACATGACCATCCTGTATAGTATTATACAACCATTCAAGGATTTGTCCAAGGCTGCCTATTCTATTCCTAAAGGATTAGCCTCGGCCGAGCGAATAGACAAAATATTAGGAGCCGAAAATCCTCTAAAAGAAAAAGAACATCCTTTAAGCATATTAGAATTCAAAGAAAGCATCGATTTTGAAAATGTGTTCTTCTCTTACGATGGTAGTCGGAATGTATTGTCCGATGTTAATCTTATCATCCCCAAAGGAAAGACCATCGCCATAGTGGGGGCGAGCGGTGCCGGGAAATCCACTCTTGTCGATTTAATTCCACGCTTTTACGATGTGGACAAAGGGCGCATTCTAATAGATGGAAAGGATATACGAGATGTTTCCACTAGAGATTTAAGATCCCTCATAGGAAATGTGAACCAAGAGCCTATATTATTCAATGACAGCATATTCAACAATATAGCCTTCGGAGTGGAAAATGCTACCCTAGAACAAGTTCAGGCTGCGGCCAAGATTGCCAATGCTCACGATTTCATTATGGAAAAACCTGACGGCTACGATGAAAACATAGGAGACAGAGGTTCAAAACTATCAGGAGGTCAGCGTCAAAGAATTTCAATAGCTAGAGCCATCCTCAAAAACCCTCCTATACTCATATTGGACGAAGCCACAGCATCGCTAGACACCGAGTCCGAAAAATTAGTTCAGCAGGCCCTCGACAGGCTTATGACTAATCGCACTACGATAGCCATAGCGCACAGGCTTTCTACCATAAAAAACGCAGACCGAATAGTGGTTATGGATGAGGGAAAAGTAGTGGAAAGTGGGACGCACGAGCAATTAATCGCCTTGGGCGGTTTTTATAAGAAACTTCACGATATGCAAGCATTATGACACGCAAATCCACCATAATATGGAGACTCAGCACCATTCTATACCTTGCAATGGTGGCTTTTCTATGCTTTGCTCCATCGGATACCTTTCCACAAGTCAAAGAATGGTCTTTCTTTATACCTGTTGATAAACTAGTGCATTTCTCAATGTTCATTCCCTTACCTATTATGTTTTACGCATCTGTAGGCAAGAGAAAAGACAGCCTTAAAAGAATATACCTACGAATTATACTGATACTTTTGATAAGCTGCATAATAGCCGGCTCCACTGAACTCCTTCAAGGGCTAAGCCCGAATCGCAGCACCGATTTTTATGATTTCATAGCCGATACCGTAGGCATCGCTTTCAGTTGTCTTCTTTTAGTTCTTTATTTGAAACTGACCTTCGGAAAATCACAAATTCGTTAAGCACGAAGTTCAAGATACCGGAAGCACATAGAGCCAAAAGGTTACATATAACAGGGTCCCACTTAGTAGCAAATGCTATAGCATTAAGTAAAAGCATTTTAACTATAAAGGCTGATATGCATGATATGTTATATTTCCAAAAGTGACTGAAATATGACCCTATTGAAAAGATGTTTATGCGATCCCTCCATACATAAAAATAAGCAACCGTATAGTTCACTGTAACAGCACATTCGAAGGAGATAAGAGGAGAGAGGACGTATTGTTCGAAGTGACTGTCCCCAAACACATAAGCCGACAACAACCATAGGACAAGAGTATCCGTTGCCGTTCCGAATAAGGAAGTCAACGAGAACTTGATGGCTTGTGCTATTAGTCTTTTTATATTCACCTATTTGGGTTTAAGGAGAGGTACAAATATACGAAGAAATCCTTTAATTACATCAAACTATATTGTTTCAAAGCGCGTGAAGTGACATTTATAATAAAAAAAAAAGCGCTCCGCAAGAAAACCTATCGGAGCGCATTTAAGTAACTTAATTACTTATTTAGTGAAATTCAATTCTATTTCAAATGTCTCTGTAGCATTCCATAGACCTTCAAAATCAGATGGTTTTTCGAGGCCAAGCATAGAAAGAACCAATTTTATCATTTGTACAGTCTGCTGATCATCCTCACTTTCTGAAGCTTCGAGATCAGCAAGCATTTTATCCAAAACCGGAAGAGCCGGAATGAACGATTTGACTATAGGGTCGCACTGGCTCTTATCTACATACACTTTAAGAACATTCCCATCTGAAGAATACTTAAGTGCTACGCCGTTTTCCAAAATCTTCATAATCTCGGCTGTTAGAGTATTAACATCTACACCAAGGGCTTTTAAAGACTGAAGACTTTCAGAAAGCGAATCCATATCTAATGAAGTGTCACCATCTTCTGAAAGGACGGAAAGATTAGGAACTATATAAAGCATCCCGTTGCGAACAAGCCAGAAAGCATAGTTAGCAGCCGGACTTTCGATCCATTTATCATCGTGTTTATTACCATATACATAACTATTGGTCTTCTCATCAAGAACTGGCTGATATTCGAAAATCTTCGAGATATCGAACTCATCTGAATCAGAATCCTCCCAATACTTGGCAGTAATATTGCCATCAGCGTTAAATGTCACCTCATCAAGATAATTAGCAAGCACACCTCCCAAAATGGTTCCGGCTAATTTACCGATAGTCGTAGCTCCCGCATACTTGGAGTCAGTAAATGTCCAATTAATCCACAATGGCCCAGCTGATGCCTCATCGTTTACTACTGGAGCAACCCTCTTTATAGGCCAACTGCCTTCCAGTCCACCCTTGAATTCATCTGAAAGCTGTGTCGTAACACTAGCGTTGACTACGCCTTCCGTATTAATATCACCTTCAACAGCAACACGATAAATGTAATCTTGTGGCATCGCTACCGACTTGAGTATAGCTATAGATGGGCCACCCGTTAAAAGACTTACTCCTGAAAATGTGTAAGTAGAGTTATCTCCTTTCTTTAATGAAGCAGTAAAAATGACCTCGTCATAACCTGGAACTATACCAGAAAGCGTCACCTGAGCCTGCGAAGAACTCTTGGCCACCACTTTAACACTACCCTGTGGCTGTTCCACTCCATTAACGGTAAAATGAGCATTACCATCTTTAATGGAAACCTCGTCTTGTGGAATAGTCTTCCATCCTTGATCTTCTTCTTTGTTACAAGATGCAAGTAAAAGAACTGCGCCTAAAATACTGCAGCCTAACAATAATGTTTTTTTCATATATTTTTTAATTTAAATAAATTACACATACTAACGCCCTCTAAATGGTCAAATTCTATGCCTCACGACAATGTTTCATTATACATTACGTCGCCACAAATATAAAAAAGGAATACTACAAAGAAAAATTTTGTAACTACGAAAAATAATTCTATATTTGCAGTCCCAAAACGAGAAATGCTGGGTTCGTATAACGGTTAGTACTCAAGATTCTCAATCTTGCAATAGGAGTTCGATTCTCCTACCCAGTACAAAAGGCTGAAGCAAAAAAAGCTTCGGCCTTTTATAATTTAAGCAGCATCGTTATCACGCCTACTCCTATAGCTACTACTACATTGATAGCCTTAGCCACGAAAAAGCTTCTCTTATTTTCCGCTATAAGCGCTAAACCTGAATGACCATCTTGCGATATACAACTTGCAAGAAGCACAGGCAAAGGCAGTACACCTTGAGCGTATAATGTAACGAATATAAGGTGCGGACCAGATTCTGGTATAATACCTATCAGCGCGGCTAAAATTATCATCAGCAGCGTTTTATCATTAATCCAAGCAGAGATATCAACATATTGCTGTATAAATGCGATGAAAAGCAACACTCCGAAAGTCCACGCGAATACCCTAGGAAGATGCTTTAAAATTACATGATGCCAGAGATCGTTCGTTATAAAACTCTTGAAAGTACGATGATGCTTACAATGTGCAGCGTCCGTATCAGGGGATATATCAATGCCCGAACATTTATGCGCCTTTATCTTTAGCCCATCTACAAGTAAACCTACTAAAAAAGCTAGTACAGCCAGCGAGACCATAACTAAAACCGCGGTACGCGGGAACATTGACAACATAACAAAGGCTTCGTCCCCAGATGAGGCTATCATCATAGCAACAAGAGCCCCGAAACTCACAATCCCGTGATTATACAATGAAGTAACGGCAAAGCCACCGGCACATCCAGGAACCACTCCTAAAAGCGCGCACAAGCCTACCTGCCCTATTCGATTCCCTCGAAGTCGTCGCAAGATACCTCCATGCGACTCTAGATTAAGTAACTCAATAATAGTCATCATGAGCATGACAAACATGCACACTTCCAACGACTCTACCAATACCTCTAATATACTATGCCAACTCATAAAATACTATCTTCTTGAGTGAATTCCAAGCACATAAAATAAAGAAAAAACCTCCAAACGCCCTAGCAGCATCAAAAAAGCACCATTGAACTTCAATATGACAGGGAGTTCAGAATAATTGCATACACTTCCCACACTTCCAAAACCAGGGCCTACATTTCCAAGGCACGAAACGCTTGCCGTAAACCCGCTTACTAAATCCATCCCAAATCCTGTATTTATAAGAGCACCTATAAGTATTAGGAAAAAATAGATGGCCATATATGACTTCGTATCGGACACCCTACCCTCACTTAAAGAGCGTCCATCCACCTTAACCACATTGACTTGTGCAGGATTGGCCAAAGACATAAGCTTTAGTTTAACTGACTTATAACAAACCAGTAATCTGTCGAACTTCAAGCCCCCTGAGGTGGAACCCGAGCAACCACACACTATGGAGCAAGCTATCAAGACCACCGCGCTCATAGCCGGCCAAGTATTGTTATCTGCAGTAGCAAAACCTGAAGTACTCGCAAATGAAATTACCTGAAAAAAGGCATATCGAAGACTCTCTCCAATAGTGCTGTAGGTTTTAGAAAAAAACAAATTCAGAGTAACACATATAATGCATACGGTTATTACGCAAAAATACGACTTGGAGATTTCTGATTGAAATACGTTCTTCTGTTTACTCTTAGTAAAAATAGAATATACCAGGCAAAAATTTACACTTGAAATAAGCATAAAGCACCCTAACACAATCTCTATCAATGGGCTATTAAAAGCAGCGACACTAGCGTTTTTAGTAGAGAATCCACAAGTTGATACCGTAGCCATAGCGTGAGTAATCGCATCGAACCATCTCATACCACTTGCTTTGAGAGCAAACATTATAATGACAGATAGCGACAAGTAGGTGGTTATCATCATTTTGACCAAGGATTTCTCCCTTGTCGAAGCATCATCTCGCGCTATTCCAGACACTTCCACACCAGTAAGCACAGCCCCATTCCCACTGGGAAGGACAAGAGAGAACAAAGCCACTATACCTATACCACCCATCCACGCCGAAGACATACGCCAGAATTGCAAACCTGCCGGCAGCGCCTCCACATTATTCAATATGGACGCTCCTGTCGTTGTAAATCCAGAAACACTTTCAAACAGAGCGTTAATGAAAGTGAACTCACCCCCGTACATAAGATATGGAATAATACCAAAAAAGCATGCAAATAGCCACGAACCCACCACTATATAGTAGCCTTCTTTTATGGTAATTCTATGATTTTCACTTGAAGTATCCCTTACGAAAATCTGAGGAAAAGCCCCGAATATTCCGACTATAATTCCTGAGAACAGGAGCGAAATAAAACTCTCATCTCTACCATAATATACAGCCACAACAGCTGAAACCAACATCATGGCAGCCTCCAATAATAAGGACACCCCTATCATTCGTATGACCAGTTTTATTCTCATAAGAATGCTAAATAAATCTTGCGAATATACGAATAATCCTCGAAAGTCACTAAATTTGCGTCCTTATGCTTAGTTTGTTATATGTAATCATCAGCGGGATAGCCCTGCCGCTGGGAGGTATACAGATGCAGTACCTCTGGAGAAATCAACTTGGAGATGTGTATAGCCTAGGATTAGGAAGTGCTGCTTGTCTAGGTGCAGCAGCTGCAACGATGAGTGGATGGTGTTCACTCACTGTCGGAAGTTTCATCTGCACATTAATCTGCACATTAATCTGCTTTTTTGTCACCCTTAAAATCAACACACAAAGTCTTATTACCTTCGGTATACTTTTCGGCACTTTCATAGGCTCGCTTGGTACCATCGTGGTAACAAATGCCCCTAATGGAGAGTTACTAAAGCAGTACTACCTTTGGGGTGCGGCCAATTTCAATCTTGAAGGCGTTACAATAGCAGACATTATATTCTCATTAAGCCTTTTCGCCATAGGACTAGTGGCCGCAATAACATCTGCTCCGAAACTTACAGCACACTTTAAAGAAGAAACCGAACTGTCCGCAAAATTCAAGGCATTTCAACTACTTTCAATTATGTGCCTTGTAACCAGCGCCGTAAGTATATGCGGGCCAATTGGCTTTATCTCCTTAGGTGTACCCAATCTTAGCCGCATCATTTCATCTAAAACGGATATAAAAAAGCACTACCTTATTTCCTCTGTCATAGGGACTTCGCTGCTTCTAATAACTTACCTTGTAGTGAAATATGCCAATTTCGGCATATATCTTCCCATCAGCGCGACTATGTCCATCATTGCACTTCCGCTTATGGCCATCTTGTTTATAAAGAGAAAATACTAAAACAATCGACCTATTGAAATAAAAACGCCAAGACGCTCCATCACATTATTCCATCCCGTTTCGATGCTAAGAGGCCCTAACCTCGTGTTAACCGAATACTCTATGGCTGCACCCAAATAGTCCAGTCCACTTATGTGATATACCCCGCCATTTCCATCTTCAACACTACTGGTAAACAAATAATCGAGATCGGCAACACGAGCATAATTTAATTTTAAAGTGATATATTGATTATTTAGCAAATAATACCTGGTATCCAAGCGCCCCACCAAGGCATTCGGCACAGAAGAACTTTGATACATACCAGCGAATGGGACTTGTCCATAAAAGTCATAATCAGCTACTGCCCCACCCAGTTTTTGTGCATAAACAGGATAAAAACATAGAGCCAGATCTTCGCCATAATTGGCAGGATAACTTTCATCGGACCAATGGCATTGCTTATCAAAATTTAAAGTTGTATATACTTGAGGTATAAGTGACAGCCTATCAGTAATAGGCACAAAGTGTTTATACGACAAATTCACGCACGTGAAAGGCCTCAACTCCGTTCCTTTTTCGCGAAAATGCCACAAATTCTGGTAAATACGAAGCGATGCCGTACTTCCTTTGTCCGCAAAATAAAAATCGTCAAGATTATCATAGTAACCTTCTGCCACTATGCCAAATGTGCGTATCGGGCGCATCTTGGAATCAATGGAAGTCTCCCACAAAGAAGACATAGCCCGAAGAAAATTCATACGTTTATATTGCGTTCCCACTTTAAAATGGAAATTTCGAAGCATATACTCTGAGGCGAATAGCTGAAATTTTTGATCGATATATTTAACATTGTCTGTCAGAATGCCATCAGTATACAAATCCGCCTCACGCTTGGAAACATCGTATGAGAAACTAAGTCGAGGCAGTTCTTTAGGAAGCATAGAAAGAGTTATATTGAACGAAGGATTATAGGACATCTTGGCAGTAAACTCGCCCTGCAATCCATATAGTATCCTTTCGTTAAAGCCCAGTCGAAGTACACTTTGAACAGCATCATGGGTATCCAGTCTCACGCTCATATCCATAGAATGAGGTTTTTCCGGCGTCATCCTAAATTCTACCATATATCCATCTTCCATTGGGTCCTTTTCTATAACATACAGCACCACCGAATAGGCCTTGATACCATAAAAGACGGAGGTGGCATCGTCCAGAGTCTTCAAAGTCATATACTCACCTTGTTTCAACCCACTTATTTTCAATAGCCAATCCTTATCCCCATCCTTTATTCCCGGCATACTTATATGTGTAACTCGAAATGTTTCTCCGATCAAAGGCTTGACGCGAGGAGCCTGATATCTCTGCTCAGTTCTGCCATACTCCGAAAGAAAATCATGTATGCTCCTAAGTTCCTTTTCATGTTTTTTCGCCTCAGCATAGCCCATTTGCATAACTTCCTCTATATTTTCCTCACTAAAATCCAGAGAATTATGACCTTTCATATTTGGATAAATCAGCACATCACACAGCGATTTATTCTCTTCAAGATTATTACTGGTGAATATTTTCGTGAGTTGGCTAAATTGAGCTGCAAGGGAGCGCAATTCTTCCGGGTCCTTTTCCTTTTCAATAGCAAGATTTACCCCTATAATTATGTCTGCACCCATTTGTCTTGCCACATCCGTAGGAAAATTATCCCTAATTCCGCCATCCATAAGCACTTGAGTGTCATTATACACTGGAGCGAAAACGCCCGGTATTGCCATACTTGAGCGTATAGCCAGCGGTAAAATTCCGCTGCGATGAACAATAGCCGTTCCATCGATGATATTTGTGGACACGCAGGCAAACGGCACGGGCAAATCGCTAAAATCCATAGGTTCCGTATACCCCACACACAGGTTATAAAACAGATTCAAAATGTTGTTTCCACTAATAATACCACTTGGAATTATACTGGTAATAACATCCTTAGCCAGTCCCTTCCCTTTTTTTAACTGATTCAATTCCCCATTAAAAAACTCCGTGGTACCAAATGGCAAGTTCACTTCATAGTGGTCATAATCCATCTTGGCCCTATACGAAAGTTCGTTTCTCTCCACCCCGTCTCCCATATAATAAGGCCAATCCAAACTCGATATAATTTCTATCATCTGTTCATCCGTGTAGCCTAACGAATACATACATCCAATTATGGAGCCCATGCTCGTTCCTACTACATAGTCAATAGGAATACCTATTTCCCTTAAATAACGGATAACCCCTACGTGTGATATGCCCTTGGCTCCACCACCAGACAAAACTAGTGCAACCTTGGGACGACGAACCATAGAAGCATCAGGAGCAGCCATTACAAAATTATTTGATACGCAAACCAATATCAAAACACTCAATAACTTATTTAGAAAAGAATTGAACTTCATATAAAGTAATTTTAAAGTAAAGCGACCTTATTAGTAACTTTCAAAAAATAACCTGCATCATCTTCGTAAATCTAATGCTAATCTGACTCAAATTATTATTCTCAAACCACTTAACAGTTCTCGTTAAAAAGAATATGTAAGTGAAACTCTATCGGGCAGAATCATAATATGCAGTTTATCAGAAGTAATTCGTCCTAAATGTGCACTAATCACACCTATCGCAGCACCACTTGCTACATCCCACCACCAATGTCGCTTGTGAACCACTCTCATAGTTCCGACCAATACGGCATTGGCATAAAAAACTGCTCCCCATCCCCATCCATATTCCAAACGCACCATCTCGGCACCTGCAAAGGTGGCCGCAGTATGACCGGAAGGAAATGAATTATAGGCTGTTCCGTCTGGTCTTTTCTCTTTTATCGCCCATTTATACGGATAGGTTAAAGCCGTCTGATACAAATATGTAGTTCCCACATTTATAAGGTGATAGGTAAAATCATTTTCACTTTTTATTCCCACAAGGCTGGCTCCGAGTGTAAAAATAGCAGGGGCGAATTTGCAATAAGTCTCAAAATGCTGATATTCATTAACCCGAGCATGAACCCTAAGGCACACTAACAAAATTGCGGCTATAACTAACAATCGTCTAATCATAAAAGCAGTCTTCCTTAAGTTCAAAAAATCCGGGTGCCGACAAATCTTTAGCCGACCTTAACATTTCACCTTGCGAAATTCTCCAATCTATCCCCAAATCCGGGTCCAAAGCGTTTAAATGACCTTCCTCTTTAGGAAGATAATAATTATCACATTTATAGGCGAATATCGCCTTTCCCGATAAGACACTAAACCCGTGAGCCAAGCCACGAGGAATAAATAATTGACGATGATTTTCGCTAGACAACTCCACGGAAATCCACTTTCCGAAAGTAGGACTTCTTCGACGTAAATCCACACACACATCTAAAACTTTCCCTTCGATTACACGGACCAGTTTAGCCTGCGCCGCGACTCCCTTCTGAAAGTGTAATCCACGCAAAGTTCCCATACAAGATAAACTTTCATTATCTTGAACAAATGTTACATCTGCGACTTCACGCCTGAAGATGCGTGCATTAAAAGCCTCGAAGAAGTATCCCCTTTCATCGCCAAATACCTCAGGCTCGATTACCATCACTCCATTTATATCCGTCTGTGTTATCTTCATATTCCTTAAAGTTCACTCATACATTTTCGTAAAGAATCTATCCAATATGGAATTTCTATTCCAAATGTCTTCTTAAACAAGGACTTGTCAAGTACCGAATAAGCTGGTCGATGGGCCTTAGTAGGGTATTCATCGCTTAAAACAGGCCATATCCGTACACTCGATCCGGAGATTTCGCGTACCGCCTGTGCAAAATCGTACCAACTGGCCACACCCTCGTTACTGTAATTATATAAACCACATTTATCTAACTGAGCGCTCCGAATTATCTCCATAATGGCTCCAGCGAGATCAGCAGCAAAAGTTGGCGTCCCGACAGAATCGTATACGACCCTTAAGTCTTTCCCAGATCTAAGCCGCTGCAATATCGTACTCACAAAATTTTTTCCATAAGGAGAATAAAGCCAAGATGTTCGGATTATAATATATTTACACCCTAAACGGATGACAGCATCTTCCCCGGCAAGTTTCGTAGCTCCATACACATTACAAGGCTGAGGGGTATCCACTTCCCTGTAAGGCAGAGACCTTCCGACACCATCAAAAACATAATCTGTAGAAATATGTATTAAGGTGGCATTTCTCGCAAGGGAGACTTCCGCCAAGATTTCAGGAACCCTGTGATTCAGCAAGTCGGCCATATACATATCATCTTCCGCCTTTTCTACATTAGTATATGCTGCACAATTAATTATCAAGTCCACACCCTCGCTATCGGACATCACCTTTACGGCATCCTTATCCGAAGAATCCAAATATATGGTTTCCTCATCTTTAACAGTCGTTATATCGGTAAAAATAAAGTTATCCCCACTAAAAAGACTAAGACGTCGTATTTCTCTTCCTAACTGTCCGTTAGCTCCTATGACTAAAATATTCATAATCTACATATAAACTTCAACAAAGTTAGCAAACTTATTTTGAAACCATCCCCCAAAATACCCTGCATTTTATTTTTCTTCATAGTTTTTCTTGTTCTAAATTTTTATAGCACTCATTTTCCATAGATATGATGCAAATTTGCTATATTTGCAAGAATTGTGGAAGAAAAACCTATCATATACTTATACACCGATGGCGCGGCAAGTGGAAACCCAGGGCCAGGCGGTTATGGGGTAGTGCTAAAATGTAATGGTAGGAAGAAAGAGATTAGTGGAGGCTTCGAGCGCACTACGAACAATAGAATGGAACTGACGGCCGTGATTAAGGGACTGGAAGCCATTAAATGGCAAAACGCTCTAATAGAAGTATATTCCGATTCTGCATACGTAATCAACGCCATCAATAAAGGCTGGCTAGAGAACTGGGTTCAAAAGAATTGGCATAAAGTCAAAAATCCGGACCTTTGGCAAAGGTTTCTTCCCTTATACAGATCGCATAGAGTAAGTTTTCACTGGATAAAAGGTCATAATGGACACCCGGAGAACGAAAGATGTGACGCATTGGCCGTTCAGGCATATAAACAAACCAGCCTTCCGCCAGATGAAGGCTATGTTAATCAAGAACCAACACTAATATAAAATATGTCAAAAGATAATAAAATAGTAGTAGGAATTACTCAGGGGGATTCTAATGGTATAGGATATGAGGTTATAATAAAAGCCCTTAGCGACGAGCGTATATTGGACCAGTTTACTCCAGTCGTCTATGGCTCACCTAAACTCTTCGGGTTCTACTGCAAGACTATTCCAGAAATAGAGCACCTCAACACTAAGATAATCACGCAGGCCAGCGAAGCACAAAGCAAAAGGATAAACATTTTGGATTGTCTATCCGAGAGCGTTTTCGCAGAGCCTGGAACAGCTACACCTATCGCGGCCCAGAATGCCATAACTTGCCTTGAAAGAGCAGTAGAAGACATAAAAGAAGGACAAATAGATGTCCTTGTCACAGGTCCTATAAATAAGAAATCTATGTCAGGTCAAGGATTTAGATTCCCCGGGCACACTGAATTTCTTCAAAACGCTTTTAATGTCAAAGATGTGACTATGCTTATGGTAAGTAATCGCATAAAGTTAGGCGTAGTGACAGGTCATATTCCACTGAAAGATGTACCTGCCCAGATTACAGAAGAGCACATACTTAGTAAGTTACGTTTAATGAAGCAGTCGTTGATAATGGATTTCTCTCTTCAAGACCCTATTATCGGAGTTTTGAGCCTGAATCCACATAGCGGAGACGGCGGACTTTTAGGAACCGAGGAGCAGGAAATTATCATACCTGCCCTTAAAAAGGCCAATGAAGAAGGAATAAGAGTATTCGGACCTTTCTCACCTGATGGCTATTTCGGGCTAGGAACTTATCAAAAATTCGACGCGACACTGGCTATGTATCACGACCAAGGACTTCCAGCATTTAAGACCATTGCATTCAGCGATGGCGTAAACTACACAGCCGGACTTCCGATAGTGCGCACTTCGCCAGATCATGGCACGGCATTCGAATTGGCCGGAAGGGACCTTGCCGATGCTTCCTCTATGCGTTCAGCAATATTCGAGGCCATAGACATCTACAAACGCAGGGAAGAGTATTTAATTCTGCAAGAAAATAAGATGGTAGACCTTAGCCCGATTGAAGAAGACAAGCCCTATAATGGAAAACCGCAAATAGTATGAATGCACCTGCGGAGTGCATATTTGCGAGGAATTGCTATGTACGGCGGCTTGATAAAAAACGAGCCGCCGACTTTTTAAATGAAAATCATTATTTAGCCTCTTGCTCCGCGCGCTTTCATTATGGACTATTTGTAAAAAGGACTACAGGGGTTTCAGAGTCTCATCTTCCTGAAGATACCCTCGTGGCCGTCGGCAGTTTTTCGAATGCACGCCGTTTTAAGGATGGTCATCTAAGTTATGAATGGATACGCTACGCCTCACTGAAATCGCTCCGCGTTATAGGTGGAATGAGTAAAATTCTAAAGCAATTCGCGGAAGACCAGCATCCAGATGATGTTATGACCTATGTGGACACTTCTCGCTCCGATGGCAACGCTTATAAACTGCTGGGGTTTACACAGGAGTGTAAGGTTGAAAAAAACGGATTTATTAATCTGAAACTGAAACTATATTTTCCACGATAGGGCGAATCGTTTCATATTCATAACCACGAGAAAGAGCAAAACGAATTAACTTAAATTTCCCGTTAGGGTCACCAGAAAGACTTTTCCATTTACAGGCCAACACCCTTTCTAACTTTTCTTTTCCTCTTTCTTCATCCACCTCTGTTAATGCCCTACATATCAATTCCCTATCAATTCTTTTAAGCAGCAAAGCCGATTTAATTTTAAGTGGGCCCCATCCATCAAAAGCAGACTTTTCACGGGCATAGGCGCTGCAATACCGCATATCGTCCACAAATCCATCCGCCACCAAGCTATTTACCAACAAGTTAGCTCGCGCATCCGCGTCCGCATCGTCTTTTAACCAATCCTTCGCCTTTCGCATTATATCATAGGTGCAGTATTCCCGCTTCACACATAAGGCTTGTAACTTTGCCAATATCTCCTCTTCCCTTGTCATACCTGATTCTTTTTACCTGCAAGCATACCACAGGCCGCTAGAATATCCTCCCCCCGCGAGGCCCTAATAGTGCACGTGATTCCCTGCCTTTCCATATACTCTCTAAATGCTTCCATCCTGGCGGAAGAACTGCATACATACGGAAAATCCGGTATTTTGTGAAAGCGAATAAGATTGACTCTGCACTCTATTCCCTTTAATAGCCTTGCCAAGGCGGCAGCGTGTCGCTGATCGTCATTCCATCCATCGAACATAGTATACTCGAAACTAACCCTGCGTTGGCCTGAAAAATCGTATTGTCTAACAAGATTAACCACATCTATTATATCATATACCTTTTGAATGGGCATCATCTGATAGCGCTCTTCGGGGAAAGGATTATGCAAGCTGACGGCTAGGTGGGACTTACATTCGTCCAAATAATTCTTTAACGATGGAATTATACCTATCGTACTAAGTGTTATCCTCTTAGGACTCCAAGCAAAGCCCCACTGTGATGTCATTATTTCTATGGACTTTCTAACAGTATGATAATTATCCAAAGGCTCTCCCATACCCATAAAGACTACGTTTGTAAGCTCGTGCGATTCGGGAATTCCTAAAAACTGGCTAAGTATCTGGGACACATCCAGTTGTCCGTGAAATCCACCACGACCGGTCATGCAGAACTTACACCCAATTTTACACCCCACTTGAGAACTTATACACAGTGTTTTACGAGCATCCTCCGGTATCATGACAGCCTCTACGGCACCGCCGTTCATATCGAAAATATATTTCTTTGTCCCATCTGAGGACTCTATCACTTCCGCCGGCTCCACCAATCCTAGATCATAATTCTGCAACAACTTTTCTCGGCCAGCCTTAGAAATGTTCGTCATATCCACGAGCCTTTTTACCTTCCTTACATACATCCATTCGGCAAGTTGCCTTGCTGTATATGAAGGAAGACCTAGCGATAGAGCCACATCTTTAAGTTCTTCCAGATTTTTCCCTATTAATTTTTCCCTCGACATAGTTTGCAAAAATAATCATTTTTATGTAAGTTTGTGTGTATGTAAATCTTCTTTGTTGTAGGAAGGACAGCACGATGGAAATATTACTTAACTATGTTATAACTTTTTAAAAATCAAATTTATGGGAAAAGAAATTGAAAATAAACAAGGCGAACAAGTAAACGCTGCTAAACTAAAAGCGCTACAAGCCACGATTGACAAAATAGAAAAAGATTTCGGAAAGGGAACCATAATGACCCTAGGAGAACAAATGGACTGGGATGTCCAAGTCATTCCGAGTGGAAGCATTGCCCTTGACCACGCATTGGGAGTGGGTGGCTATCCTCGAGGCAGAATCATTGAAATTTATGGCCCGGAATCCAGCGGTAAGACTACATTGGCCATACATGCTATCGCACAGGCTCAAAAGGCAGGCGGAATTGCTGCTATGATAGATGCCGAACACGCGTTTGACCGCACCTATGCTAAGGCACTAGGAGTTGATTTGGAAAATCTTCTTATATCTCAGCCAGATAACGGGGAACAAGCATTAGAGATAGCCGACAATCTGATAAGAAGTGGGGCTATCGACATTGTAGTGATAGACTCCGTAGCCGCACTTACACCTAAAGCCGAAATAGAGGGTGAAATGGGAGATAATAAAGTCGGTCTTCAGGCTCGTCTTATGAGCCAGGCACTGCGCAAGCTCACAGCCAACATTTCTAAGACCAACACCTGCTGCATATTCATAAACCAGCTTCGCGAAAAAATAGGCGTAATGTTCGGAAATCCAGAAACCACCACAGGAGGAAATGCACTGAAATTCTATGCTTCAGTGCGTCTGGATGTAAGAAGAACCACTCAATTAAAAGATGGAGACGAGGCCACAGGCAATAGAACAAGGGTAAAAGTCGTCAAGAACAAGATGGCACCACCTTTCAAGAAGGCCGAATTCGATATAGTCTATGGCGAGGGTATATCACACATAGGGGAAATAGTGGATTTGGCCGTCGAATATGACATTATCCATAAAAGTGGTTCATGGTTCAGTTATAATGGTGAAAAATTGGCCCAGGGAGCAGCCGCTGTAAAACAGGTACTTAAAGATAATGTAGAGCTCTGCGAAGAGATCGAGGCTCAAGTTAGAGAGGCTCTTAAACAAATAAAGGACTAATGGCAAAAAACATAATTCTCACAGGAGATAGACCTACAGGAAGGCTGCATATAGGACATTATGTCGGTTCTCTTCGGAGAAGAGTTGAGCTTCAAAACAGCGGTAAGTTCGACAAGATTTTCATAATGATAGCTGATGCCCAGGCACTTACAGATAATGCAGATAATCCCGAAAAGATTAGGGAGAACATCTTGGAAGTCGCGCTTGACTACCTATCCGCCGGCATAGATCCTCAAAAAAGCACCATTTTCATCCAGAGTATGGTGAGTGAGTTGACAGAACTAACTTTCTTCTATAATAATCTTGTTACCATTCAGCGACTTCAACGCAATCCTACAGTTAAAGCTGAAATTCAGATGCGTGGTTTCAATGAAGAGGACGACGCAGAAAACAAGGCCGGAACACCAGTGGGTTTTTTCTGCTACCCTATCAGTCAAGCAGCCGACATTACTGCTTTCAAGGCCAATGTAGTCCCTGCCGGGGAAGATCAAAAACCTATGATAGAGCAAACTCGCGAAATCGTAAGAAAGTTCAACTCCACCTACGCTCCCGTCTTAGTCGAGCCGGAAATACTGCTTCCTCAGCAACACGCCTGCCTTAGACTGCCGGGAACTGATGGAAAAGCTAAAATGAGCAAATCGTTAGGTAACTGCATTTACCTATCAGATAGCGAACAAGAAGTAAATCGTAAAGTGAAGGGTATGTTCACTGACCCTAATCACCTTCAAGTCAGTGACCCTGGTAATGTTGAACGCAATACGGTATTCACCTATTTGGACGCTTTCTGCCGTGATGAACATTTTGAGAAATTCGGGTCTTGCTTTATAGGGAAAAAAGCAAGTTTCGATTTTCACACCCTTGACGATGTTAAGGCTCAATACCGCGCCGGAGGACTAGGGGATATGATGGTAAAAAACTTCCTTGCCGCTGTGCTCAATGACACGCTGGAGCCCATCAGAGAGCGACGTAAAGCATTGGAACAGAACATACCTGCTGTCTACGAGATCCTAAAGGAAGGGTCAAAATTGGCCCAAGAAGAGGCTGCTCGCACCCTTAAGGAAGTAAAGGCAGCGATGCGCATCAATTATTTCGACCCAGGAGTACTTGAAGAACTTATAAAGAGTCAACAGGCAAAGTACAGCGAATAAGTCGAACACGCTGCACAGAATCAATTACACCAGCTTTCGAAAGAGCCTCTATAGTAAGGTCTTCGGGAGCTGAGTTCTTTTTATATAATATGATAGAACGAGCCGTGGAGCGTCGCCTTATAGCAGGATGCAAGGCTAGGGAATCCTCACTGGCATTCCATAAATCCAGATAATGTGGATTATTACATTCTATAAGATCGCAGATCGATGATAACTTCATATCATCGAACTTGTAAAGATCCATCAGTTGTTCTACTCTGGCATACCCTCCTAGCTGCGTTCGATACTTAACCATTTGGGCGGCATAATACGGGCCAATACCTGGAAGAGCATCAAATGCTGCAGAATCAGCAAGATTTATATCCACCTTCGGGATGCGGATAAAAGGCTCAAGCCTTCGGAATACACTATCTGAAACCACATAGGATTTTCCAAAGTCCTCTGCTCGGCTAAATACCCCGCCCTTTTCCCGATAATTTATAATACTTCGAGCCTGCTTTTCGCTAAACCCAAGACGAACAAGGCCGTCATGACTTATAGTATTGGGGTTAAATTCAAAACTCTCCACTTTTCGGCGCTCACGACGGACCGATTCTACTATTGGACTATGAGAGGCATTGCGCCTTATCGTATCGGATTTAACTACCACTTCTGATTTCTCCTTCTTTAGAACCGCGCTATTAGTTATGTGTTCTTCGACGATGTATACTGTGTCCGGATGGTCCCTTATCGACTCTATACGAAGCACCGAAGCGTGCTGTACAAACAAGCACGTTTGATAACCTAATATCATAAAAGTAAAACAGATAACCCCGAATTTAATCGTCTTTGTACTTGTTCGTGTGGACTCCTCTTTTTTCGTCCGGGGCTCCGGCGAGGACGATGACGATTTCCCCTTTTGCAGTGTTTTCATTAAAGTAATTCAATAGTTCAGTTAAAGTTCCCCTATGATGGGTTTCATGTAATTTCGATATCTCGCGGGATACACAGCATAGTCTATCTCCTCCGAACACTTCTACAAATTGTTCCAATGTTTTCAATAAGCGGTAAGGAGATTCGTAAAAAACCATAGTCCGCTTCTCATCCTTAAGTTCGATAAGTCGACTAGATCGTCCTTTTTTTTGAGGTAAAAAGCCCTCAAAACAAAATCTATCACAGGGCAAACCCGACGACACCAGTGCCGGAATACACGCCGTAGGACCAGGAAGCGTCTGCACTTCAATTCCTTGTGATACGCATTCCCTTACGAGCAAAAAACCAGGATCTGATATTCCCGGTGTTCCAGCATCACTTATAAGCGCTACTGTTAGACCCTGCGAAAGTATATAGTCCTTAATCCGCTCCACGCTTTGATGCTCATTGTATTTATGATGCGAAAGCAACTTCCCCTCTATTCCATAATGCTGTAGCAAAACCGAACTTGTCCTAGTATCTTCTGCCAATATCAAATCGGCTGATTTCAAGACTTCTACGGCCCTAAATGTCATATCAGAAAGATTTCCCACTGGTGTGGGCACTATGTAAAGCAAGCCTTTCTTCATAAATTGTGGATAAAATCAGCCTTCCGATCTCAAATCTTACGATGAAGTTTTTTACCTTTGCATTTAGTAAGCGTGATGAAAGTTAAACTGGATCGCGATTACCTAACAATAGAAACATGAAAAGTGCACTACCCTAATTCATTTCGAGCATATTTCCTATTGGAAAAAGGCTTTAACGAAAAGACTATCGAAGCGCCATTTCGAATGTTTCATAACGCAAATCTACATAAATGTTTTCAGAAAATCACAAAAAATCAGGCTGCATTGAAGTAATATGTGGCTCCATGTTCTCCGGAAAGACCGAGGAACTGATTCGCCGTCTTAAAAGGGCTCAATTCGCAAATCAGAAAATAGCCATTTTCAAACCTAGCATAGATGTCCGCTATTCAGATGTTGAGGTAGTTTCTCACGATCTGCATAGCATCAAATCCACCCCTGTTACAGCTGCGCATTACATACTTGATCTGCCATCCGACACACAGGTCGTAGGTATAGATGAAGCTCAATTTTTCGATGATGAAATAATAGATGTATGCCAGAAATTGGCCAATCGCGGACTTCGTGTCATTGTCGCAGGCCTTGATACAGACTTCCTAGGCAAGCCATTCGGGCCTATGCCGTCTCTTATGGCTATCGCAGAAGACGTGCAGAAAGTCCACGCAATATGTGTAAAATGTGGAAATCTGGCCAATCACTCCCACCGTCTGTCTCGCAATGAAAATCTGGTCGTTCTCGGAGAAAAGGACATTTACGAACCACTTTGTAGAGAGTGCTATAACGAGGCTATCGCTTTAGAACATTCGAAATAGCCTGCCTGACTTCCCTTTGCCAAGTGGCACTATCTATATGAGTGTAAATCTCAGTAGTAAGTATGCTCTCGTGCCCCAGCATTTCTTGCACTACTCTTAAATCGGCACCGTTTTCTATCAAGTGTGTTGCGAAAGAATGACGAAAAGTATGGGGAGAGAGGTCCTTTTCCACACCTGCAATTAAAGCAGTGTTTTTCACCATTTTAAATATAGAAACACGGCTTATCGAAGACCCGAATCGATTTAGGAAAAGCACATCCTCGCAGGACGAATTGCTAGGTGGCCTCACTGACAAGTAGCCATTAATGGCCTGCACTATGGATGGAGCCATAGGTACAAGGCGTTGTTTTCCCCCTTTACCAGAAACCTTTACAAACATTTCATCCAAGTACAAGTCAGATATTTTCACAGAGCAAAGTTCACTTACTCGAAGACCACACCCATAGAGCATCTCCAACACAGCCCTATCCCTAGGACTTTGTGCAGCATCCAAGATAGATCTTACCTCCTCAACAGAAAGCACAACGGGAAGGTACCGCCCTAACTTAGGCGCATCAAGTGCACTAGCGGGATTATCTTTTCGCTCCCCTTCACTTACCATATAGGAAAAGAAAGAATTAAGCGAACTAAGAAGCCTAGCCTGTGAACGTTTCGACAGGTAATCTGACACACCTATTATATAATCCATTATCTCGGACGATGTCACATCTTTAAAAGATAGACTACGCCCCTTAATATAATCATGGAAGCACTCCATATCAGCGGAATAGGCTTTCACCGTGTTGAGTGAAAGCCCTCTTTCCACTTTAAGATAAGCACTATAAGCTGATAGTATATCAGAATCTGCTGGCATTACTTAATAGCGTCTATTATGCACCAAAGTAGCACACCGCTAAGAATCAAATTCAAGCCCGTCGTCAAGATAAAGCCCAAGAAAGCTCCCATAGCAGCCTTGAATGAGGCCCAAACTCCCCTATCCTCCACTAAAAGTTCGGCCAAGAAAGCTCCCAGCAAACTTCCTCCGACCATTCCAATAGGAGTAAAGAACATTCCGGCAAAAAGGCCAATAGTCGCTCCGATAGAGGCGGCCTTATGCCCTCCGAAACTCCTTGTAAGTGCAGGAGGAATCGCGTAATCTACTATAGTCACCACTACAACCACTGCAAGCCAAACCAAAAGTGCCGTCAAACTGACAGGATCCGGGGTACGAGCGAAGTACATCAGCAACAAGCCTATCCACCCTATAGGAGGACCGGCAAGACCGGGAAGGATACTGCCCAAGACCCCGACTACACCCAAGATGACCGCTATTACTATCAGTGCAGTCATCGCTTATATACGTTTTAGAATTTCCTCTGTCTGAGCTTCATAACCCGGTTTACGTAAAAGCGCAAACATATTTTTCTTATATGCTTCCACACCAGGCTGATTAAACGGATTAACACCTAACAAATAAGCAGATACTCCACAAGCGAATTCAAAGAAATAGAAAATGGCACCAAGGTTATATTCATCTATCTTCTCCACGCTTACTTCCAACTGAGGCACACCACCATCGATATGTGCCACCCTTACACCGAGCTGTGCCATAGCATTACAATGCTCTACATGTTGTCCTGCAAGATAATTAAGGCAATCAAGATTCTGTTCATCGCTTTCAACGACTACACTTCTGCTCGCCTTCTCTACCTTAATTACCGTTTCAAACATTACACGACTACCTTCCTGGATAAACTGCCCCATAGAATGCAGATCCGCAGTATTTGTCACACTTGCAGGGAAAATGCCCTTTCCATCTTTCCCCTCGCTCTCGCCGTAAAGTTGTTTCCACCATTCTGCCAGATAAACTAACTTGGGCGAATATGTAACCATTATTTCTACTGCCTTTTTGTTTTCGCTATGAAGCAGATTGCGCATAGCCGCATACTCTACAGCCACATTATCCTCGCCCCTATTGAGCAGTGCTTTTCTTTGATCAGCAGCACCTTTAAGCATAGCACGCACATCGAATCCTGCAAGCACGATAGGAAGCAAACCTACTGGGGTAAGCACACTGAAACGGCCCCCCACATTATCAGGAACTACAAATGTTCTGTATCCTTCCTGACTTGACAGAGTCTTAAGTGCACCTTTATGTGCATCGGTTACAGCAACGATTCTTTGAGATGCTTCCTCCTTACCATAGGTTTTCTCAATATATTCTCGTACAATTCTAAAGGCTACAGCCGGTTCTGTGGTAGTTCCTGACTTGGAAATAACTACACAGGCAGTGTTTTTCAAAGCAGCTAGATCCATTAACTCAGCCAAATAATCTTCACTTAAATTGTTCCCTGCGAAAACCACTTGCGGAGCTCCATTAGGACGCAAAAACGAATGGCTCAAGGCTTCTATGGCACATCTTGCACCTAAATAAGATCCACCTATACCTATAACTATAACCAAATCAACACCTTTTGACTTCCAGTCATCCCTTACACTCTCGCAAGAGCGAATGAGAGCTTCGTCCACATCTTCAGGTAAAGTCTTCCATCCTAAAAAATCGTTACCAGCACCATTACCGGCAACTAAAGTGTCGTATGCATCTAATGCCTTACGCACATACTCTTTATACTGCGATTTATTGACAAAGGAATCGCACCCTCCAAGATTAATTTTAACCATATCTATTTTATTTACACTATAACCACTATTGGGAACTGGCAAAATTAATCATTTTTTCCTTAGGGAAAAAGTGTTAGAAATATCAAAACAGATTCTTATTTTTGCATTATGACCATAGCAGAAAATATACAAAACATAAAAACACATCTACCGAAAAATGTAGAATTGGTCGCTGTCAGTAAATTTCACCCTCTCAGTGCCATTGAAGAGGCCTACGATGCAGGGCAGCGTATATTTGCAGAAAGCAGGCCCCAAGAATTGGCCGAAAAAATAAAAGCGTTGGATACGAATAAATATCCAGATATACGATGGCACTTCATAGGGCATCTTCAAACCAACAAATTGAAGATGGTACTGCCATACGTAAGTCTTGTAGAATCTGTAGACAGCGTTAATCTTCTAAACGAAATCCAAAAATGGGGCGAAGAGCACTCTAGAACCATAGATGTGCTTTTGGAAGTTCACATAGCGGCAGAAGAGAGTAAACAAGGTTTTCACGAAGAAGAAATCACCTCCATACTATTCGATGCGGCCAAATATACACATATCCGATTCCGCGGACTTATGGGCATGGCTACACACACTACAGACGAGGATATAATTGATGCCGATTTTCAAAGAATTGATACTTTTATGGCCTTTCTAAAGGAACTGTTTGAGGAGTTGGCTGATTTCGACCAACTTTCAATAGGTATGTCTGAGGATTGGCCGATAGCCATCAAGCATGGTGCCACTATGGTGAGGATAGGCACCGCTATTTTCGGAGAGAGACAGTGAACACATTCATAGCCATCGACTTAAAGTCCTACTTCGCCTCAGTAGAATGCGTAGAAAGGGGATTGGATCCGTTAACTACCAATCTGGTGGTAGCGGATGAAAGCCGGACTAACAAAACCATCTGTCTGGCGGTATCCCCTTCCTTAAAAGCCTATGGAATAGGGGGACGGGCGCGCTTATTCGAAGTAGAACAAAAAGTCAGGGATTTAAACCGAAGTCGACGAGAAAAAATCACTTATATAGTGGCACCTCCGAGGATGTCATACTATATTAAATATAGTACTCGCATATACAAAATTTATCTTAAATACTTTGCAGCTGAGGACATACATGTCTATTCTATCGATGAAGTTTTTATAGATGCCACGCAGTACTTATCCATATATAAAATGAACGCTCACGACCTTACCATTAAGATAATAAGGGAAGTTCTAAGTGAAACCGGCATCACAGCCACCGCTGGGATAGGAACCAATCTTTACCTTTGCAAAGTGGCTATGGATATAGTAGCCAAGCACATACCTGCAGATAAAGATGGAGTTAGAATAGCGGAACTAGACGAATTGGCATATCGTGAAAAATTATGGGAACATAGACCACTTACCGACTTCTGGCGCGTAGGGAAAGGCACAGCAGCGCACCTAGAGCGTTTTGGACTAATGACCATGGGCGATGTAGCATTATGTTCTATACATAACGAAGATTTTCTATTCAAACAATTCGGTGTAATGGCCGAACTACTAATAGATCACGCATGGGGATACGAGCCCTGCACCATGAAGGCCATAAAAGAATACAAGCCACATAGCAATTCGCTGAGCCGAGGCCAAGTGCTTTCAAAACCATACAGCTTCGAGCAGGCCAGAATAGTGACTTTAGAAATGATGGACGCACTTGCCCTTGAAATGGTGAGCAAATCCCTTATTACAAACCAAATAACCCTAACCATCTGCTATGACACCTCGTGCCTAAGCGACCCGGTCATATCAAAAAGCTACTCCGGGGCTGTTTCACTAGACCACTACGGCAGAAAAGTGCCCAAACACACTCAAGGTACTTATAATTTTAGAGGAAAGACCTCATCCAGCAAGATACTTTGCGATGGAATCAAGAATTTGTTTGACAAAACCGCTTCCAAGAACCTCCTAATTCGCAAAATATATATATCCATAAACGATGTTTCCAGAGCCGAAAATGAAACTGCCGTCCAATTGGAATTATTCGATTCGGCCGAGCAAGAAAGAACTCTAACTAAAGAAAAAGAACTTCAGGAAACACTTATCAACATAAAGAAAAAATTCGGGAGCAACTCCATACTTAAGGCCTATAGTTTCGAAGATGGAGCCACAGCCAGAGAAAGAAACAAACAAATAGGAGGACATAAAGCGTGAAAAGAAAATACGAAGAAATACTGCACCTTAAACGCCCGATGAGCAAACATCCCAAGATGACCATGGAAGCACGGGCTGGTCAATTTGGCTCATTTGCCGCCCTCTCCGGCCATGAAGAAGCCATTGAAAGAACGACTACAGAGCACGAAGATGAATTCGGCTTTGAAGATTAACTTATTTTTATATATCTTTACGCGCTATTTTTCAAAGTATATGTAAGCATTTTAATGCTTATACTTTTTGAGAGAATTATAATATGCAACATTTAACTCCATTATTATGAAGAAGATACTTATCTTTTTTGTTAGTGCTTTCATCGCAAGTTCATGTGTCTTACATTTAGATAAAGACCTTTATATCGAAGGCTATGCAGACATTTACGATAACGTCAAAAATCTGGAAATAGATTGGAATTATGGTAAGGTCAAGATTAACTATTGGGATAAAGACTACATCAGTTTCTATGAAGAAGATGCTTATGGTCGCGAAATAGAGCATTCTATGTGTTATTTTCTGCGTAAAAATACCCTTTACCTAGCCTATACCAGGAACAACACCTATCATTATGACCAAGCCAAAACCCTTATTGTCAACCTTCCACAAGGCACAACCTATCGCACCATAGACATAGAAGCCGTTAACGCGGACATAGATGTGGATGCAGATTGTAGGCAGATTGACATAGACACCAATAATGGTAATGTCATATATAGCACGATAGAAAGAAATATGGACGAGATAAGTCTAGACACCGATAATGGCAACGTAACATTATATCTCCCTGTAGATGCAAGTTTCACCCTAGACTTCGATACTTCTTTTGGACATTTGTATTCAGAGTTTGATTTAATATACAATGCCAATGAAGACCACTATTTCTATGGTAACAATGTATTCAACCGTACAGAGATAGAAGTAGATACAGAGAATGGCGATTTCGATCTTAAGGTAAACAAATAAATTTTTTCAAAAATTTCTTAAAAAATTTTGCAAATTAAAAATTTTGTTATACCTTTGTATTCGGGTTGAGCAAGTGATAGTTCTTATCCGTCAACCTATTGGTTATTAGTTTTAGTGTTATTAATTATGTGGTTAGTATGAGTTGTCGCCGTGATGGTCACAACTCATTTCGTTTTTATAGGTATAATTGCCAAAAGTGGTTG
>DJPX01000037.1:26301-26856 GCA_002438635.1 Bacteroidales bacterium UBA6401 | reverse complement strand
CTGCCATATAAGAAGTTAGAAACGACAAAGAAAAAAATACGTTTTTTACTAAATCTTATTTTCTATCTCCCTATCATACTATCCTTCATCTACCAAAAGCCCATATTCATGGATTAGCGTTTCGATGATTATGTATCCTCGAAAAGTGGTGTATTTGTGAGCGCAATGCTTATCGCCACCATTTTTGTCCGAGAAAACAGCCATTTCTCGGACAAAAACTTCAATTTGACTGTTTTGTCCGAAAATAAGGCATTTTCAAGGACAAAAAGTAAGACATAACAAATGCAAGACAAGAAGATGGATCCTGAAAGACTAGCCGCCCTCGGCTCTATGAGATGAGATCGTTTTCTAAAAGCAAGAATCCACGAAAACACCTGTTTTGTGGATTTATCGAACAGCTGACTAAAAATGTGAAGAGAAAGTGTTTTGCGGAACGGCCAGTTACCCATGACTTGTGAACATCCACAATATATTCTAGACATAAAAGTATGAGTGAGAATGGTCAAAAAGCAAACCCTTCAGAATTGAAAAGACACAACCCGAAATTCACCTTTA
>DJPX01000037.1:24299-26264 GCA_002438635.1 Bacteroidales bacterium UBA6401 | reverse complement strand
ACTTCCAGAAGGGGTAAGGTCTAAAGGTGATCGCAAAATTTTTTCACCTTTACTTGCCACCCTCAACAGAACTACTTATAAGGTACATCGACTTCAAAGGTGTTTTTCAGGTTCAAAAAATAATTCTTCATGACCTATCACCTATATTTTGTCCGAGAAAACCGCCCTTTCTCGGACAAAAATATAATTTTACTTATTTTGTCCGAAAATAAGGCCTTTTCAAGGACAAAAAGTAAGAAATAACAACCGCGAGACAAGAAGATGCATCCTGAAAAACTATCCGCCAGAGACTTGTAAGTGGGAGATTGATGAGCAGAGCCTTGATTTCGCACCTTAGCACGAACGATATAAACAAAAGCCTTGTGGGCAACGGCGGAGAGCGGGATGAAGCGTCAGCGGAATCGGAAGGTAAAAAATCCTCGGGGGTGTTATGTGGCAGAGTCCCATCAAAATGGGGGCTGGTCTGGAAGGATGCACTTCTTGCGAACTTTATAAAAAACACCTTATGAATAATGACTTAGAGCGGGATGGAGCGTCAGCGAAATCGGTAGCTCGAGAGCCACGGGGATTATATGAGGCTGGAGTATTTCAAAAATATTGTATAAATTTACACTCGACAGTGTTGCACTGTCAAGTTGAATTAGGCCAACCTACAGCAGCTCTGTTGATATGAATAATTATATGCGTGTTGCACTGTCAAGTTGAATTAGGCCAACCAACAGCGTAGCGCTGTCAAATTTATGTTAGATGTAAACTAGTTATGAGATGCTGTAAAGTATATTAAGTAACGTAAAAAAATAAGTTGCATCAAATTAGAATGAGATTTTCGAGGATAGATTTCTTTTCGAAAAAGGAGTATGCTGGTGGCACATAACTGATGAGAAAAGGAATATAGACTAAAAAGACTTACTAAGATTATGCAGGTTATTTTTTGAAGGTTACTAAACATAGCGATTGATAATATTAATTTTAACTTTTATCTTTGAAAGAAAATAACATGAGTCCAGTACTAGCAACACTTCTTATACCATTTCTTGGCACCACCTTGGGATCTGCCTTCGTGTTTTTCATGAAACGCGATATGCCAATATTATTACAAAAAACACTGCTTGGATTCGCTTCTGGCGTAATGGTTGCGGCTTCCGTTTGGTCTTTAATAATCCCAGCCATTGAGCTTGGTACTGGTAAGTCGGCTATAATACCCCCTACCATTGGTCTATTAACTGGTTTCGCTTTTCTATTACTTATCGACTACATTACTCCACATATTCATATTAATGGAGATACAGAAGGACCTCAAAGTCACTTATCACGAACAGCCAAACTAACATTGGCCGTTACTATACATAATTTCCCTGAAGGAATGGCCGTCGGAATCGCGCTTGCCGGTGCTCTCACAACAGATTTTAACATAACTAGTGCTTTAGCCCTTTCATTAGGCATTGCCATTCAGAATATCCCAGAAGGTGCAATTATATCCATGCCACTTCGAGCAGCAAGGAACTCGCGATGGAAATCCTTTTGTATAGGTAGTCTAAGCGGAATCGTGGAACCGATAGGAGGTGGTATAGTATTATTATTAGCAACTTCAATTCTAGGCATCATGCCATATATGCTGACATTTGCAGCTGGAGCCATGCTCTATGTCGTAGTTGAAGAACTCATTCCTGAATACTCGCAAGGAGAACATTCTAACTTGGGCACAATAGGTTTCGCTATAGGATTTGCCTTGATGATGATTTTAGATGTGGTACTGGGATAATTTTTTGCATCACCACCATCAATCTAGAGAACTTCTTTCTTCACATTCTTGATATAATTGGAGGGCTGGACACTACTTTAATAACTCCAGTGTCGCGGCTTTATCTTTGATATTTTAGAAAGTACACTCTTAGAACGGGCTCTAAAAGTTGATGGGGTTTCTCCACGGTTTTTGGGACTTCCGATTTCGCTGACGCTCCATCC
>DJPX01000037.1:0-24079 GCA_002438635.1 Bacteroidales bacterium UBA6401 | reverse complement strand
AACTTTTGATGGGGCTCTGCCCCGTTTACAAGTCACGGGCGGATAGTCTTTCAGGATGCATCTTCTTGTCTTGCGGTTGTTATTTCTTACTTTTGTCCTTGGAAAGGGCTTTTTTTAGGACAAAATAAGTAAAATTATGTTTTTGTCCGAGAAAGGGCGGTTTTCTCGGACAAAATATAGGTGGTAAGTCATGAAGGATTAACGACCATTTTACCACGAGGTAACGAAAACCATTTTTTAAGGATACATGATCATTTTTAGTCATGAGTTCACAAAACAAAAAGGCTATTTTGAAGCGACTTTTGTGTGCAAGCTCTCGATTTTTACACACAGCAACTTCCGATATATAGTCTTTCTGGATTAACAGAAATGAATCCGAGTCAACTTGAATCAGCGATATTTTTTTCTTGCTATTTCTAACTTTATGTATTGCAATTGTATTGCAATAGAATATCCTTTTTATGATATGACAATGTATTTCTAATTTTGACATAAAGGAAACTAAATATTTTCATATCAATCATTTATCCTCTTGCAAACTAATTTTACGCTTACTAAAAAAGGGGTTCGGGCTAGCCCGAATCCCTTTTTTATAATGTTTTATTCAACTATTAAAAGCGAATTAATCTTCAAGTTTGTAAAGTTGAATAGACGTTTGATTTGTGTATGTGCTACCTTGTTGGTATTTTATTCACGAAAACATCAAAGAGATAAAGATTTTGCATCACGGAAGGAAGTCTAAAAGCCTCTTCAAATATGGGCTGGAGTATATCTCACAATGCCTTCTAAATCACACAAATCGTTATCATATTAATGTTTTCCAATTTTTGTCATATACTTAGAAAAAAAATATAAATCGTCCAACTTTTGGGGGTCACATCAGAAAACGACCTAAAACACAGATTCGGGCTTTTAGTGGATGAAGTATAGTAAGATGGGGTAGAAAATAGTTCTCTCAATTTACATATATTCTTCTAAGGAGGCTAACACTTCATGGGCTATTTGTCGAACTGATGAATAAGCTGGGTCATTTACGAAACGAACGTCCACGCCATTTACCATAAGATGAAGGGCTTGATCGTCACGAAAAGCGATATACGAGGCTATCGACTTGTGATCAAATCTGCCTCTGGTAGTAAATGTTTTGTCGAAATGGGCTCCGCCATCTTTATTACATAAAATCTGTAAGAAATCTGCGCGTGACAATGAAATATCCACGCCTTCACCGCGAATATCAAAAACTATCTGGTTAGACCATTTTTTTAACGAAATGTATTTTTCGGAATTTTTATACTGAGATGAACTACATAAGGGAGAAAATGAATAACATATGCTATTCCCTTCCCTATTAATATCTTCACAAACTAATCCACAATATATATTCGATGGGAACGAAAGGTTAAGATTCGAAATTCCAGAGCCTATATTAAAATATGATATTCCGACACGAGGCGACGATGAGTCTAACATCTGTATTTTGTCTTTTAAACCACACTGGGTTAAAAGTGAACTATCTTTATTAGTATCTAAGAATAAAACTCTCCATATAACAGAAATTTCTTTTGCGATAGCAAGATTACCTTCGTCATAAACTTTACATAATAACTTGAGATTATTAATTTTATCCTTTAATGCTAATTGTGCTGTTCTTTCAGTTTTCATTTCTAACAAAACAAATGGTTGGTTAATAGTATTAAAAATTCGGCGGAACATTTTGCTCCGCCGTGGTAATAGATTTTTTTTGTAATGAGAAAGAGGCTTGCGGGACGATACGCTTTTTATGCTCGCAAGAAGTGCATCCTTCCAGACCAGGCCCTCCCACTATGTGGGTCCCTCCCTCTAGAGCCGAGGGCGGCTAGTCTTTCAGGATGCAACTTCTTGACTCGCGTTTATTAATGGTTAGACAATAGAAGTCTTATTTTAAAAACCGGCGGAGCAAAATGCTCCGCCGGATCACAAATTAAATTTAAAATTATTTCATATATGTAAATGTCAAATTAACGTCATCCAATCTCCAATTTCCACTTGTCGTTGTTGACCTAAAGAGAATAGCAAAATAACCTGAAAGTTCTGCAAATTCGAATTCGCTAGCTTCATTATATTTTCCTTGTTCACCTTTTGTTAAAGTAATTTGACTAAATGTATTACCATCTTCAGAATAAATAAGATATATTTCCGTTTTATCCTGATTACTACCACCGCCAATTTCACATTTAACCCCTAAAACTCTATCTAATTTCGTAGTAGAGGCAAAGGCAGAAGCAACATCATTTTTAGTTACAGGAGAAACATCATATTTTTCCGATATTTTGCAGCTCTCTCTATTTTTTTTATTAGTTCCTACTGATTTATTATTTCCACCAAATGTTATTTTCCAACCTCTATTATCTATAGTTTCAGAATAACTTTCATATGCTGAGTTTGACACAACATCATCTGATTTTACTACAAATGTACTTTTTTCCACCGTCCCTGCAGGATTTACAGTGATGGTGGTTGTAGCAGTGGCGGCGGTGAAACCTTTTACAGCATCAACAGATGCAGTGATTTTAACAGTTCCTTCTTTTACGCCGGTTACAACACCCTCAGCAGAAACAGTTGCAATAGTCTCATCTTCAGAAGAATACTTGATAGCTGCTGTAGAGTTGGTTGAAGCATTAAGAGATACTGTCTCACCTACATTTACAGAGAAAGCAGAGCCAAGGTTAATAACGCTTGTCACATCTGCAGCACCTGTGATGGTAAAATCACTCGCTGCCCAGAAATAAACCTGCTTCTTTGTATTATAAATTGCCGGGAAAACAACTATATCACCCAGTTGACCAACGGCAAAACTATATTTATCCGTAGTGTTTTTAACATAAATAGCCAAAGTGTTCTCGCCCTGTTTTACCTCTCCATTTTTATCATCGTTAGAAAAAGCAGCACTTACCTCAACACCGCTGAGTTTAACCTGCATATTAAGGTATTTGTTAAAATCGGCATTTAACTCTGCTATAGTAAGTTCAGTATAAGGAATTTCAGTGGTTTCACCTGTTGTCGCGCCACTAAGGTCTACCCCTTCAACTTCAGGTAATCCATTAAATAACCAAGCAGTTCCAGTGATTTTTCCTGAGATGGTAGTTCCTGCCTTTGCATCAGGTATTAAATTAGAGCCAAAAAACATCATACCACCAGTTTTATCCTGAAGATAAATAGTTTTATTATCTGAGCATACCCTAGTTACGACTGCCGGATCTGTCAGATTCAATGTAAACTCAGTCTTACCATCCAATATAGCCGCGCTTAACTCTGCAAGAGATTTATATTCCGTAGTGACACTTGACGAATTATAGTCGAACTTGAGGGTCTTGATCTTGCCGGCGGTGAAGGTGACATCTTTTGTAAGGGCTGGGCTTTCCTTTTCGTAGCCGTTGACAGAAAGGGTGAGTGTAGAGCCTGCTGCTACAGTGTGTGGCTTGATAAGCACGTAGAATTTTGCACTTTCGCCTTTTGCCAATGCTGTCGCACCCGTCACATCCACTTCTGCCGTTTTGGATACATACTTACCATCCGTATACTTAACACTCTCGCCTGTAATGTCTACATAGAACTGTCCTACAAGACTTTCCGTCGAAGTAAACTTAACACTGCTTACTGTAAGCGGAGTATCGGTCGTATTTGTTACCTCTACTGCTACTACAGAAGCCAGGCTTCCCATCTTAACCAAAAGACTCTGCTCTGATGACAAGTCCTTCACTACACCATAAAGCGGAGCATTTACCCCGGCCAAATGGGCCATGCTATTATTACCATTTTGCTTTATAGGAGTATCAGAACGCCCATTAATATACAGATAGGTATCCGAACTACTGCTATTTGCCGGAGTAGAGTAACGAGATCTATACGGATAAATCGCGTACCAGTCGTAGCTCCTTCCATTGTCAAGGGCAGAAGCCAATTCTCCAGTAAACACGCCCTCGCGGGTAGCATCAAGGGTAAACTTGCCATCAGAGACATAACTAGTCTCACCTGCAACTGCATGGAAAAGATTTAAAGAATCATTTTCTGCCCATTTGGTAGCAAGCCCGTCATTAACTGTCTTGACGTCAAGCTCGGTAGAAATTTCAAAAGGAATACCCTCAGAGACAGAAGGGTGCTCACGCAAAGATTCCTTTTCTGTACAATTAGTAAGAGAAAGCGATGCGACTACCGCCATCCCTAAAAAAAGAGATACTTTTTTCATCATTCAAACGGATTAGAAAGTTAAAGACTCTTCATCATCCTCCCACTCTTGAATGGTGAAAGAATTAGTACTAGCCTGCAGAACTGCAGTTTCGCTCACGAGATCAATGATCTCACAAACCGGAGCGGCGTAAGATACCCCCCCCCCTTTGATTTTGAATTGTTTTTTTCATCGTATTGTTTGTTGTGGAAAAAATTGCGCTTTTACACGAAAATATGCTTCCCCCGAAGCTGCGCGAGATAGACTCGAGACAAACCTCCCCTACGCCACTTCTCACGAGGAAAGTAGCATCATAATGCCCTCGAATTATATTTGAGAGAATACTATAAAGACGACTATGTGTCAAGACAAGTCTCATGTTGTGGAAAACTTCGTAAAAATACTAACTATAACGGAAATATCCAAACTCTTATAAAGACTCGTACTGCTACCGCATAGAAAAAAATCAGATATACTAAGGGGGCTAAGCCATCCGGAAGTTACCGGTTTTTAAAAACACACCCCCACGCCTACTTCCACAGCACAAGTACGAAAGGCGATAGTGGAAAGACCGGCAGATAAGCGAATACGGCCAAGTCGGAATTGAATTCCTACATCTGAGGCCAACCCTTCCGGACTAAAATCGCTTACACGAACCCAGCGCGATGATGTGTCCTCCCATAGTAAAGTTCGCTTTCCATATCCAAGTCCGGCATAAGCATCGAGCCAATCAAATACTCTATATACAAGCCCACCTGTAATGCATAGCTGCGATATACGCGAGCGACCTGTGGTCCAGATTGGCCCGTAAGAAGCGGTACCATCCGAAAGACAGTCGTAAGCAAATTTTTCGCTCTCAAAATTAGAAACAGCCTTTAGGTATATGCCCAATCGGTGCTTTTCCCAGCCTATCATAAGACCGGCAGAATAGTCAGGAAAAGAGAAGATGCCAGACACGACAAGGCCAATCGGATCACGGCGAAGCCTGGCAGAATAAAGCGAATCCTGTACATAAACTATAGAATCCCTTACGATAATCTCCTTTTCCAAGACGGGAGGGGTTCTCAACACCATCTCATATACGACTGCTGATTCGATAGTCTCCGGGAAATAATAATCTCTAATCACGCCGAAATCTTGATGTCTTATGGTTATCTTTCGCACCTTTTCCGGAACATAAACCCATATCTCCCCCACTTCCTGCTTCACTGCCACAACACCCATCACACCCACATCGAAATCCAAGTCATCTGCAGATGTAATCACCTTTATAATAGCTGCTTTCTTTCCATTTTGATCACAAATAGGATAGTTACTTCGCGCATCAAGATCCCAGTCCAATCGCCGGAACGACTGCACCGAGAATTCGCTGCCAAGTATAGTTTGAGCATTAGACCTCGTGCCTGCCAAGAAAACGGAAAGCGCCGATAGTGCCAATATCAGAAAACCTCTTCCACGAAATACTCCCAGTAAATGCTTTACCATAAGGCATCTAAAAATGATATGGCCCGATTATTCCGAAATCCTTATCGGGAGAATCCTGCCAAGTCCGCACATGAATTACAGGGGATTTATAATCCGATACATCCACAAGAATAAAAAGATACCCTACATCCGAATATGTTGCAGAAAAATACTCCTGGCGTATCTTTATTCCAAACAACTGCTCACCCTTACCAAGTTTTATAACCTCACTGTCGGAAAATTGTATATTGATATACTCCTGACTGGAAAAAACTCGTGAAAGATTACTAATATAGGTATCTTTATTCTGCCTTGTAAACCGAACATATTCATTATCATTCCATTCCCCTTTAATGCCCATATTCTTAAGCACGCGTCCCGTGATAATCAACGCATCATCATCGAAGATGGAACTAATGTAATCGAGCCGTTTCAGGGCGTATGCTGTCTTATAACTTTCCAGAAATGACACCAGGATAAGCCTTGCTTCCTCGCTCCAGCCCTCATGCGAACAAATATCTGATGTCGCGGCTTTTCCTAAAGAAAAAGTTAGATCGGAAACAAGCCCGTTTTCATCGAAAATAAAGACTATATCCTCAACGAATTGCCTCATATTACCTTTAAAAGAAAATACCATAGGAACACTGCGGCAATAAGTTTCTCCATCTAAAGAGTAAAAATTCAATCCGCCATAAGAGAGTACGCGCGCATGGCCGTATGCTACTAAACGAAGAAAGACATCATATCCATTATCGGTAAAAAGCGAACGCACAGACTCATAATCTCTTGTCATAACGGCATCGCATATTTTAGATACCGACTCCTTTTGTGCTGATGTAAAAAGAGTAGGAGTTAGACTCACTGAAGACACGGAATCAGAAGATGATTTAAACTTAGACCGGGACATCACATTCAAAACCTTGTTTTTCACCTCCTCCATATCTATTTTTCTAATAGATGAGACATCAACCATTTCCTTATCATTCTTAGCAACAAAGCCCCTATCGCTTGCATTCCCGTTAACTGTATTTTTCGAAGAAAAGGCTCGTTCCACAGCTTGGACTTCCCGATAAATATGTCGCATAGAAGAAGGGTCCGATTCGTACAGAATGCGGTAATCCTCGATTCTGGAATCCGGAGTGACTTCTATGAAGCCCATACCATCCTTTGCAGACATAATCTCAGACCACTGTTTACCGTTAAAAAAACGATAATCTATATTTCTAACAGGCTCATCCTTATAGGTAAAGCTAAGCTCGACGACACTCTTATCCGCTACATTTTGCCTTGCAAAAGCCACATTCATCCCATCCAAAAGTTTAATCCTTCTCGAGCGCAACTCCGCCACCTCTTCGGCCTTGAATCCCGGTACAGACTGCATCAATACTGCAGCCCAAGACAAATACCTCAGGGCCACATCCATCTGCAATTTTTCCTCCGCAGTGCTAGCAACAGACTTCATTTCAGATATCCTCTCCCGCCTCTTTTCAAAGACAGAGTCAAGCGAAGATTGGCCTATATATCGAAGAATGCTGACTTCTCCCTTTCTACTTATAACGCTGAATTCAGAGCAGCTAAAGACATCTTCTCTATATGTCTTCATTAAAGCCACTTTCACATCAAGATCATAAGGAAGATCTATAGTTAAAGCTATTTTATCCAAAAGAGCATCTAAAGCAAGACTATCGGCTGTGTGAGTATCCTTCGCAGAGCCTTCACCCCAAAGAAAGGACGAATCTTCCTTAATGTCAGAGAATTTTTGAGCATCCAATCTTATAGAATAAAAAAGTAATATATTCAGCGTCAAGAAAATGGATAAGGCTCGCGAAAAAAACTTTCTCATAAGTCACGCCTCCTCTCAAGATAAGCCCTATAAGCCTGTTTTATTCTTCGGCGCTGCACTTCACTCATCTGCCCTTCTGCTTGCGATATCACAAAACGAAGACTATCACACGACATAGCCATCGTAGTAAAAGACGCTTCTTCAAAAGCGCACCGCTCACAAAAGCGCTCGAATCCTTCGACTATTCCCTCCCACGATTTCATATTATCCAGCTGAATATTATGCACATCCGACAGCAGCACTTCCACATCTTTATCACTTGGCCCGTATTCCTGTCCAATTAGTTTTCCGCCAATTTCAAAAAAATACCAACAGAGGTCCAAGTGCGCAGCCACCACATCTTCGGTAAGAAAATAAATAAGCTCATATTTCGATGGGATTATCTCCTTTCCATCAGATGAAATAAGCCCATAGTGGGAATCTCGCATTACAAGATAGTACCCATTCATACAAGGCTCAGTATACTGATACTCTTTAATGGCATCCGTTATTTTAGAGCCACAAAAAAGAACCATACAACTAGAAATAAGCAACAAATATTTGAAAAAACTCATTAGAGTTATATTGTTATTAATCCACAAAACCTATACATCCTCACAGATTTCACCATGCAAATCATACTCAATTATGAATTTGGAGTTTGGTAACTTTCAAAAAATAACCTATATCATCTTAGTAAATCTTTTTGGTTCCTCGAAAATCTAATGCTAATCTGACGCAACTTATTTTTTTCAAGTTACTACAATACGCGAAATCCAAGGATAGGGTGTAAAATTAAGAAATTTGTATTTACTTTGCAATCAAGATGGATACAAGTTCAGTCATATTCAGTGACACCAAAAGCGATTTCGAAAATAATGAGGATTCGAAACCGGAATTGGTATATACTTCGGTAAATGGTTACGCCTTAATATGGAAAGCTACCATAGGAGGAAAGTCTGTCTGCCTAAAATCACTAAAACCTGAATTTTCAGGCAACCCCATATACACAAGACTTTTAGAAAAAGAATATGAGATAGGCTCCTCTATAAACCATCCAAACATTAATAAAACAATAGATTACCGCCAGTTCGAGGGCCTAGGCCAATGCATAGTCTGCGAATGGATAGAAGGGGAAACATTGGCAAATATTCTCCAGAAAAATCAGATAACGCCACCATTTGCAAGGAAAATAATTTTAGAACTGTGTGATGCCCTTGATGCACTTCACCACGCTCAGATTGTCCATCACGATCTGAAGCCATCGAACATAATGCTTACACATAACGGGCATAATGTCAAACTGATAGATTTCGGATTTGCAGATACCGACTCCTACGAGATTTTAAAATTGGCAGCAGGAACGCCGGAATATGCAGCACCAGAACAGATTAAGGGCAGTACGCCACAACAGAGCAGCGACATATACGCATTAGGTAAGGTTATAGACGAGATTAGATTGGCATTAAAAAAGGACTGCCACTTCTGGAAAGACATAGCTGCAAAGTGTACTGCCCCTGAAATAAAGGATAGAATCGGTAATGTGGCAAGCCTGAAGCAATTGATTTTCAAAAAAGAGCGACTACGCAGACAATTGCCCATAATCATTTCGGCTGTCGCCCTTGCGATAGCAATAGTCTTTTGGATCTGCAGCCCACACATCGCACACAAGATTGAACGTAAAAAGATAGATAATCTGGTGCGCGAATTAAATGAAGAACTATTGAGTAAGAAGCAGTTTTAAAGATGAAAAAGCCCATTTTACTGATAGTTTTGATTTTTGTCATCACCTCGTGCGTTTCAGAGATGGTGCCATCGCTGTTCGGCCCACCGAGCATTGATTCTATCAGTTCTACTGTCGAGAACAATGAAGTTGTACTTACTTGCAAAGTTTCCGGAAATAAGAGAATCAAAGAATATGGATTCAAATTCGGGACAGAGGAAGAAAACCTCAAGAAAATAATTTGCAAAGACATCAATAACGGCATATTCTCGGTAAAATTCAACAATTTGACATTTAATGTAGATTATTATTTCTGTTCATTCGTTGGCAATGGAAGAGATGAATTATCATCGGCGGTAAAACACCTAATAATTCCGCAACAGTCTCCCCAAATAGAGCTCAAGCCTATTGTGGACAGGACTTCCGAACGGATTATTGTGGAGTATTCGGTTAGCGAGAATTTCAGCGGAGAATTAATTTTGTGCGGGTTATGCTGGGGAACGGAGCCAAGTCCCACGATAGAGACCACTTCAAAGACCATTGACAGTGCCCAATACGGATCGCACTCGACAGAAATCAGCGGTCTCACCATTGGCAAGACATACTACCTTAGAGCATACGCGATTAATGCCAAGGGCACCGTATATAGCAACGAGCAAATTTTCTATATACCTGTAACCTTTGCAAATAAAGCATTTACAGAATACCTGCTTAGCGTAGCAGATGCCGATAAAGATGGCTATATGAGCATAGAAGAGGCTCGCTCAATCCAAGAAATCAAATGGTGTACCGATAAAGTAAAAGATTTTTCCGGCATTGAATTCTGCACCGGTCTAAAAAAACTGTATCTTTTCGGAAGTTCTGAACATAGCGGTAAATTATCAGAAATTGATCTATCGCCCTTTTTAGATTTGGAGCAATTGGACCTAAGGAACAACAACCTGTCTAGCCTTAATCTTTCATATAATACACACCTAAAAGAACTTATATTAAGCAATAATTATCTTAATACGCTCCGGTTCCCATCGCACTCCGAGTTTGAAACGATAGATGTTTCGAATAATAAGCTCAAGACTCTTAATGTTAGCAATTTTTCCTTAATTAAAGACTTAAAGGTGACGGGTAATCCTCTATCATCCATGATACTACCATTGAATTGCCTAATCGAGTCATTGGATCTTGAAAATACTAACATTTCCGGACTTAACGATATCTTCAAGAGGGCCAATCATCTAAAATACCTTTATGCGCCGAGATTGCTGACAGATTCAGACAAATTATATCTTCTTCCGGAACTAGAAGAACTGCACTGCCCCGAAAGTTCATTTTCTACGATCGACCTGCGACACAACCGCCTTTTGAAAAAACTCGACATAAGGAACTGCACTTCACTGAGCGAACTCGACATTTGCCTAAACGATAAGCTGGAAAATTTAGACTGCAGTGGATGTAGCAGTCTGAAAACCATCTATATGGTAGAAAACCATGCAATAGATGGCATAAATACAAATCTCGAAAAAGGCAGCAAAAAGCCGGAGTCTACATCTATCGTATATTCAGCGATAATCGAAGATAGCGAATTTGCCCGTTTCCTTACTGATATGTTCGATAAGAACTATGATGGTTTTGTGTCCGTCACAGAAGCAGAGAATGTAGAGGAAATGATAATAGATAACTCTATCTACAGTGGAATATCCTCACTTCACGGACTGGAAATGTTCCGTTCTCTTCGAAAACTATCTATACCGGGTCAAAACATCAGTGAACTCGACCTGTCAAGCAATGCTTTGCTATCTGAGCTAATTTGCGACAACAACCCACTGTCCTATATTAATTTACAAGAGTGCAGTGAGTTACATCTTCTTTACTGCCAATCCACCTCGCTTCAGAGTATCGATCTTTCAGGATGCAAAGAACTGGAAAAAGCCTATCTCTTTAATAGCCAATTCACTGAACTAGACCTTTTAGAGTGTTCCGTTTTGAAAGTTCTTGATTGTAGCAACTGCCCTAAGCTCACTCGCGTCGTCATAAACAAAGACTGCGCGAGCTCAGTCAAAATATCCAAGGACACGCATACTGAAGTCGTTATTTCTAATTAGTAGTTTGCAGTAAAAATACCGCAAAATATAACATAAACCGCTGTGTTTTTATAGCAGTTTTCGTATATTTGCAACAATTAAATAAAATAGCTGTATGGAATTATTAAAACAACTTTCTGATAATCTTATTAAACATACCGATACTCGATATTTAAGATATTTGTATCATCAAACTCCCTGGGCTAATCGGATGACAGCAATTGTGGGACCTCGTGGTGTCGGCAAAACAACTCTTCTCTTGCAATATATCAAATTAAATCTTTCCCCAAAAGACACACTATATATTAGCGCGGAATCAATCTATTTCGCAAATCACACTCTATTTGATACAGCTATGAAGTTCTATCAAATGGGGGGAAACCATCTATTTATCGACGAAATACATAAATACAAGGGATGGGCTACCGAACTTAAGATGATATACGACAATCTTCCTGACTTGCAAATAATATTTACAGGATCTTCTGTACTTGACATTTACAAAGGAACAGCCGATTTGAGTCGCAGAGTATTAGTTTATAAGATGCAAGGCATGTCGTTTCGTGAGTACATAGGTATGACACTTGGCATCGAACTCCCAACTTATACCTTGGAACAAATCCTAAGAAACGAATTCGAATTACCAAAGGAAGTAAATAGGCCATTGGCCTTGTTCAACAAATATCTGAGAGAAGGATATTATCCGTTTTTTCAGGATGAAGGATATCGTATGCGACTGAATCAAATAGTCAGCATGACCTTGGAAACTGATATCCCTCAGTACGCCAACTATTCGGTAATGGTGTCAAGAAAACTTAAAGAATTGATGCAAGTGATTGCCGATAGTGTACCTTTCAAGCCAAACATGACCACAATCGCAACAACCATCAAAGCGGATCGCAACAATCTGCCCGACTACTTCGAATTAATGGAACGTGCCGGATTAATAGCTCAACTACATGAGTCTACACGTGGAGTGCGTGGCCTTGGAAAAGTAGAAAAGGTGTACCTTGATAACACAAATCTCTCCTTTGCCCTTTCAGACTCATCCCCAGATATTGGCAACCTCCGAGAAACATTCTTCTTAAATCAGATGCGCGTCAATCATTCGGTATTCAACTCACCTATTTCCGATTTTCTAATAGATGGCAAAACCTTTGAGATTGGTGGAAAGAAAAAAGGGCAGAAACAAATTACTGGTGCAAAAGAGGGATATGTAGTTAAAGATGACATAGAAACAGGATGGGAAAATGTCATACCTTTATGGGCTTTTGGTTTAAACTATTAAAAGCCCTGAGAAATCTACCAGCCTTGTATTTCGCCACCGATGTCGATGCGTACCTTTGACGGGTCGCTAGGCAAAGTAATGTTCAATGTGTGCTCCACGCCAGACTTGAAATTAAGACGGCTTTCAAGAAGATAAGAAACACCGCAGGAAAGAATTTCAATAAGTGGCTGGCGTCGAGTCATGTTCTGAGGGACAATGATTGCCGCGTACTTTCCTTCCGCCTCTTTCCTTGCTATGATGCTGCGAGTAGTAGCATGAGGGTCCTTTGTCACCACTCCGGCGCCAAGGTCAATAACTGCATCTGTCACTACAGAATGAATCTTTACCACGATGTCGTCCGGGAAATCGCTTTCAAAATCCTTACCCTTTAAAAGATTGATTACAAGCCTGCTCATCTTATGGGTAAACTTCAAGCCAACCCTTTGCGGATAGTAAACCCCGGAAGTTTTAGTCCACAGGAAATCCGATGCCTCGTAACCTCCAAGAGAACTACCATCCTTCAAGCTTGATTGGTCCTCTTGAACTGAAAATCTATATTCGTCAACCGATGTAGGAGTAGCGTAAGGATAATAGCCGTAGACATCATATTTTGTATCTACATTCCACCATGTTTTCGGGCGCGACTCCCAAGACTTTCCATCAAATGTCAGGCGGGCGTTGTTAACGGTATTACCTGATGCTGTGAGCTTTACAGGAGTATCTTCAATCCATTCCGTCATATAGAGTCCTAAAATATCTCCCGACTCAAAGCCAGTCATAGTAGCCTTTGATGCCACTCCAGGATATTCCACATCAAATTCCATTTCAAGCGAGGGACTCCCTATGGACTTTTCCGCTTTGTCACAGCCAGCAATAAAAACCAACAGCGAGGCTGAATATATAATCTGTTTTATGGTCATATCTAATTTTCAGTATCAAATTTGGAATGTTTTTTCATAAACACAGGACCGTGATGAGCATCACCTATTTCAGGATATATACTATTCCCGAACTTTCTCACGGCTGCAGATTTAGAAATACTATTAACAATGTCTTTCGCCATGAAATCCTCAAAGTTGTATTCCTCTCCGGCATAAGCTTTTATGCGCCTTACGATAGACTCACGACTAATAGTGTTGTAATATGGAATGTCATTATTCATACAGCTATTGGACTCTGAACGATATACTCCTCTGCTATGCATAAACCCGCCTTCGTATATATCCACAAGGCCTTTATATTTATCATATTCAAGAAGATGACTCCATGGGACTTCATTAGGTTTAGCACTTAACGAAAGGTTTTCGTACCAACCCTTTGCCCGTGCAGCTGCAAGTTCTGCAGTGTGTCCACAACACGAACATCCACAGGCATCGATAAAAGCATTGTGATAGATGCATTCATCACCGAGTTTTCCAAATCCATGGCCTCCGGCCTCATGCTGGATAACACCTCGGAAATCAAAAGGATAGACATAGTCACTCTTCGGGCAATAGGATATCGCGCTGCCATCGTCATACATATAAGTAACACCACCATAATCTGATGTATTCGGAATCATAACGACAAGTGTCTGACAGATATTCTCCTCATTTACTGTAGGGGCATTGCATGCATATTTCAAAATTTCTCTAAGGTCGTTTTCATTCCGGCCTCCAAGTGTCACCCCATCCTTTGCTATGGTATTAAAACGATTATCCACTATCGTATTTACACTTCCTACTCCCGACTCTGCTGACACTGATATACCGGTATACACATTAAAATATTTCCTGTAAGTGCAATATGGCTCGATATTAAAGAAATGATCAACGGCTTCATTCACATCTTTTAACAGCTTACCTTCGCTGATATCCTTTGCACTATAACCATCGCCTAAAAACACCAGATTAATGCCAATTCCTTCGGATGCGCTCTGAAGGGTAAGGGTTTCATCTTCAGCGTATTTATAATCGTACTGGGCAAGTGTCATCGTCACTTTATAATCACTATCTTTCAACTTGAATATAACTTTTCCCTCCCTATTCTCTCCAGATGGCATTTGTGAAAATGTAAGGCTCATAGATGTCTTTCCTCTGCCAGAAGTCTGGCTAAGAACTATCCATTCAGGGCACTCCTCCACTTCCCATTCATCGTCCGCATAGAGAACAAAATCACGTGAGACTTTAGAATTAAGTGCACTAGATGTGCGTGGCACGAGTGAAAGATTACGATAAGCAGAAATTCTATTGAAATCTTTCCAGCCAGTAGCAGTCTGATAACGAACTATCGCATTTTCAGGAACTTCAACAGTGAAATTATCTTTTGACACGCCATTGAAAGCTCTAGACTGAATATACGGAGGCTCCTCTCCCTTACAAACAATACGATTAATACCAAAACAATCCTCAAATGCACCGCTCCCGTTATCTTGTTTAATCGACTCAAGGCTTTCCGGAAATATCACACCCTCTATATTATAACATTTGGCAAATGCTCCTGCTCCTATACTGATGACGCCTTCGGGAATTTCAATAAGCCCTGTGAGTCGCCCGTTATTTTCGAAAGCATGACTTCCTATCGTGCGAATCGTCTTAGGAAGAACAAGCTTGCCAGCAAAATCACAGTTCAAAAAACATTCGTCGGATATGACCTCCAATTCAGACGGCAGGTTCAATTCTCCCTTGAACCGACTATTCTTGAATGCATTGGCCCCGATTACCGTTATTCCATTATGAAGGGCCAATGTTCCATTGAATCCACAATTATCGAATGTCCCTTCATGAATCGTGCATATCGCCTGAGGTATTTTTATAGATCCTGTCAAGCCAGTACATCCTCCGAAAGCTCCTTCACCGATTCCCTTAAGAGATTCAGGCAGATGTAGTGAGCCATGCAACCCAGGACAATTGTAAAACGAACCCATTCCGATAATTTCAATATTCTCCGGTAATACGAGTTCGCAGCATAGTCCTGTACAATGTGCAAACACACCATCCCAATAACTGGTATAACCCAATTCATTTCCTATACGAGTCAAGGATGTCGGAAAATTTATGGTTAACAATGACTTGCAGTTTCTAAACGCGGCCTTTTCAATAGAAACCAGGCCCTCCGGAAAATTGATGTTGCCAGATAGTGATGTACAATCACAAAAGGCGGCTTCGCCTATAGACTTGAGCCGGTCGGGCAGGACAAGGAAAGTCAATGATTCTTTTTTCTCAAATGCGCTCGACGGGATGCAATCTTCATTGTTAGCTTTATAATTATTGTCGCTATCACTTTGAAACCATCCCCCGGTACCTTTAACAATCCGCACATCCTTAAGATTAAGAGCCGTGAGATAATTCATCATATATTTCATCACGGCAAAATCCACAGAATTAATTTCTCCCGTCACTTTCAGGTTACGGATCTTGGCTACATCCTTGCCGGAAGCAGTTATGCACGCCTCAAGAGTTCCAGCCTTCGGTACATCCACAACGACATATTCCCTAGCCACAGCATCGTGAGACACGGAATCATTCTCCCAGGCAGAGATGCTTTCATCGCTTAGAATAAACTCAAAGTCCCCTTCCGGTTTCTTATTGACGATTATCGTAAAATTATACTGTTTTGACGGGGAAAAAGTGAATTCCTCATCGCGACTGAACCTATATGGCAATCCATCAACAGTGATAGCGATAAGTGGCACTCCGGCAGAAATGGTTTGAGGAACGACAACTGCCCGCCATTCGCCATCTTTCTCGTAAGGAATAATTCCAGATCCATCAGGAATACCGGTTACGGTGGCTATTCCATTGGCAAGGTCAATCGTTGCCTCCCTGCCTGTTCCTGTAACAAGAACCGACTTTGAGGCATCGTTCCACTCCCCTGTCGCAAAACCAGTCCCTTCCCTCAAACTTACTTTGATTGAAGCAAGACGGTGCGTGAATGGGACAGAAACAGCCTTTGAAGTCGGTGCTACATTCTCTACTTTCCCCCAAAGGAAATCGGAAGCTTCATAACCAGAGAGTTCGCCTTTGCGGGCTGGAGAAGATTGGTCCTTACTAACCTCAAATGATAGCGATCCAACATTTTCTACAGATGTAAACGGGTAGTAGCCATATATATCCACATTTGTCTTCTTGTCTTTCCAATAGATTTCTCTTGCCGGCTGCCAAAGACCTGTGCTCGAACTGAACTTAAACCACACATTGTCAGCACGATTACCTTCAGTCTCAAGCACACCAGGCTCATCTCCATTATAGTCAACGACATAAATGCCAATTATGTCTCCGTCCGCAAAGCCATTGTCATTAACCCTTGTCTGATAGATTTGAGTAATGTTCCCCGAAATCACAAATGGGATTTGCTCTTGCTTGGCAACATCATCACTCAACGATGCCCTCTCACAGCTCGATGCAACTATACCTAATGCCACAAAAACAAATAGTATATTTCGAATAGCCTTATTCATATTGTAAAAAAGTTTAATCAACCATTCCACCATAATCGTTAAAATCTGTCTCCCATCCGCCAATTGTCGCATTGAAATTCCCATTTGTTTTGGAAATCGTCATTTGGCAAGTGTGCCTCTGACCAGAAAGCAATTCTATGGATGTGACTGCAGTATATTCAGCCGTGCCTATCATTACCCTTATTAGTTCTATATTATTTACGGACTGGGGAATGACAACTGCTGAAAACATACCGCCACTGAATTTTTGGGCCGCAATTTCCGAAATCTCACCTGCAGCATCAACACTACCATCTCTCAAGTCTGCAAGTCCACAGGTTTTAAGTCCGCATACGCTCACCTGCGCCAAAGAGATTTCCTCATCGGTACATCCTTCGCCAGGCTTTAACTCTATACTAAGACTTGAAGTTAAATGCTTCATCGAGATGTACACACGTCTTTTCGATGGTTTAAATTTAGTCTTTTTTCCCCACAGAAAAAATGAGTCATTGTAGCCATCAGAGGTACTTTGATCAGCATTCACGCTAAAAGGCAAAGCCGCGATGTCTGTTATAGTTTCCACATAAGGATAATAGCAATAAAAATCTGTCTTGGTTTTGGGATCTTGATAGTAAAGATCACTAGAGTCAAGCTTCCCATTATAAAAAGCAAGGGGCTCATTATCATACCGATTTCCCGAAGTAAAGAGAGTCTGTGGCTCATTTACTACGAAAAGTCCAAACATATCCCCATCATTAAACTCATTATGTGTATCTACAAAAACGTTTATCGGAATATCTTCTTTTTCTTCCGCTACTACTCTATTATTCTTCCTACATCCACAAAGCAAGAAGACATAAATAAGCAGCATAGTTGTATAACAAAAGCGTGTTAGCATCGGTTTTAGCGTATATTCCACGAATATACGCATTTAGAAAGTTTTTAACAATTCATTCCGACATTGTCCTACCACGCAACTTCATCGTTTGAGTTGCCTTAATTTGTTCTATGCCTCCCTTTGAGATGCATCAATCGCAGCTTTCCGTAAGCCAAGCATACATCTTCTTACCATGCTCCGTAATCGCATCTTTTGACCAACCGTTTGGATAGTCTTTATATGCAACCAATAGTTTCAAACTTTCTATAGAACCTGATTTCGAGCCGTTACAGAAAGACTGTACATGGGCGGCCTTGACTTCGTACGACTCATTACTTAACGAAGAATTCAACCCCTGCGAAATCATTACCAAATTACCAAAACTATCACGTAGTACCTGGTCATCCTCGCTATCGTCCCATTTCAATGTAGATTGGCTTTGTGGGGTCTGTGGCGCTATATGCTCTATACTTCTGTTCCGCTTGAAGATATAATGGTTCGCGATGTGCCATTCAGGAGAGCCTTTTTCAAATATTTTGTCACGATGACTCCAAATGTAAAAATCAAGTCTCCAGAACCAGTAACGGATGTCGCCCTTATATGTCAACTTTTCATATGGAGGGAGTTTGAATTCCTTATCTATCTCATTCAGCAATGCCCTGTAAAAGTTTTCGGCATTTGGTACTCCAGCTTTATCCACAATATCCATTAACCAATTGAACCATTTATAATTAGTATAATTGGATGAAGACACATATATCATAGATTGAAGCATCAACAGATTTTTAAGTTCAACATTGTCCTCTGGGAGATTCATATCAAGGGAATATCCGTATTCAGTTGGCCGGATAAAACAGATATCAAGAGCAAGACGTGCCCTGAGCAGCAGCTCCATAAAATCTTTTATATCTTCCTTGTTGACATTATTTCCACTGAAAGGCAAGTATTCTTCAAATATACTCAGCAGATTGTTGGGTTTAAAGAAATCACTGATAGCGCACTTTATCTTTCCGTCCAGTTTTCTGTAAAGCACATGCAGTAGCAGATATGGGAAAGACAATGCACAATGTGATTCCTTGATTAATTCACTCTCAATTTTCGGTTTAGAGGCTGAAGAAGGTATCGCTCCTATCGAAATGGAGCCATCATGGGGATCGCCATTCATGCCATTTATAAAATTACATGAAAAGATTGTCTTAATATCGGATTTAAATGCCTGCCGTTTGATTTCCTCCAAATTCCCATTTTTCCTTTCACGAACTAACAAAGTATCTACATCCGCAAGTTTGTTCCACAATAGCATATACTTGTCAACATCATTATCCAAATTACTTAGGAGCTTGACTTTGAGAATCTCTTGCTGTTCAAGATTCTTTCCGTTAGTGTTCATCCGCTCAAAATATTTATTAAGATCTCTTGGACTATACTCTTCCGGAAGATTAGATATAAAGAAGCATAGATGATGGAAAACATATGAAGCAAAAGAGCAGCGTTTTTCTTCCAAAACTTTCTCTTCCATGAAGATTCTAACCTGTTTATACCCATTTTGCATTTTGGCGTTCTTGTAAGACCCACATTCATCAGATTTGTCTTCTATCAAAAACCTCAAGAAAGTGTTATCCAAGGGACGCGATGTGAAATCAAGGCGCGGTTTATTCTCTTTTATCAGAAAATTTTTCCATTCATTAGTATTTTCATACTTTTGCAACACACTGCCCAAAAGCATTAGCACCGTAAATCTCTGCTGTCCATCTACCAATTCATTATTCTTAGTAGATGTCAACATTCCAACAAAGTAATCCCCTTGACCCTCAGTATGTTCATACTCTTTTTTCAAGTCCTCAAGAAGATTTACTATGTTTTCTGTATCCCACTCAAACAACCTTTGATAGATCGGAATTGTATAGAACAGATTTTCTTTTTCTATTTCGTACGGAGTATATTTCATCGATTTAAATTTTTAAATAATTCAACAACAATGTTATGTTTAAGTTGTCCATTGATATTCGCCGCTTTCGTTCTCATTGAACGCATTATCGGCGACATTATTTGACGGGCTGGGTATGACAATTCTTTTGCTATGTTTCTTGCCTCCGCAAGAAAGAAAGTAGGAGATGTTGCCTGATCAATAATAAGTACCAATTCAGAATCTACGACAGATTGAACTATAGAGGCTTTGACAGCTCGCAAATGTTCATATCTATGCTGTAGCAAGATTCTCATTATTACGGAAAGTGCGTCGGAGAGAAAATATTCTCCGAACTTCAAGAAGTAGCAGAACAATACACTTTCAATAGCCTCTCGATACCATTGGTCGCTGCCACCTTGTATTGTGTTTTGAAGAATCATATACTCTTCCGTTTTACTGAATTGCCTGAATTTGCATAGATGTTGCTCCACAAATGAGAAGAAATGCGTACCGCCCTGAATAGGCTCATTGAAATAAAATTTCTCGCCAAATGGAGGTATTTCGTCCACAACAGGAGCAGCCTCATATTCTCGTTTAATCCTATAATTGCCAGTGCTATCCTCGCATTCATTTTTGCGCATCCATTTCCGGAGACGATAGATGTAAGTGTCTAATGTTCGTACATAGTCAGGAATAGTAGTAGGATCACATACATTCCTTCCATCCTCTATCATTTTATTCCATACTTCAGCCGCTCGCTTTGACTGTTGCTCCGCATTTGACGGGATGTACCTAAGATGGTGTGCCTTGAGGAGATCATAATCCGTAAGAGCAACTCCGCGAGAGTTTTGATTCGAGAAAAATGTGTATGCCAGATCTATAGAAGTATTCTGCAAAATTAGAACGCAGAACTCCAACTGATTCAGCAATTTATCCACATTGTCACGTATATCCAAATGCCGTTGGACATATTCGTGGATGATATACTTGTTGTATGAGACATATTCCAGAGAATGCAGCGATGAAAATTTCTCATTAAGCAGACTAGTCTTCACTCCTATTTCTGAAAGCAGCAAGGCCAATGTAACTAGTCTCTGCTGGCCATCTATGATGTCATACTTACCATCGTGAGAATGTAGTATTATCGTTCCTAAACGGTACGGGGTTGTGTCATTAGTGCCAATATGTTCAAACACATCCTCAAGCAAGCATTTGACATTATTCTCTTCCCAACAATATATTCTCTGATAATTTGGTATGGCCAGAGGAAGCCTTAATACCTCATAATACTTTTTTTCAAACATTTCAACAGCAGGTTCTTCCTTGCCACCCTCTAAAGAAAGTGCCATTTCACTCAAGATAGTCTGAACTTCTATTGATGGTGTCTCTTCGTAAAAATTCTTGATAAGTTTTCCAAAGAGTTCCATCATATATGACATTGTATGGAACAAATCCTCAATGCTTTCGATAACATTTGTATGTTGGCAACGATACCCACAATCCCATTCTGACCATATAAGGTCATCTGAGTTTTGAGTGTCATTCATCAACTGGTCAATCAGCGCTCCATATTTCGTTTCCCAATCTCCTTCAAAATGAAGTTCCACTCTTCCGTTCCACCCACCATCGATTAGATATTCATAATGCAGATCATCGTCATATCCATCAATAAATATTTGGACATAACGACTTTTCTGCCACGAACCGGAAGGACTATATGATTTTAAAGTGTAATCCTGATACTTATCTTGAAGCATTTTGACGCTCCAATCATTTATATATAACATAATTATTAATATTAATTTATGTTTCGCAAATGCGAAACAGCCATTTACAGCATTATCAATAGTAAATGCTATTCGTTCCGGGACTCGATGAACTTCGTGATGCGATCAATTTCCTTAGTGCCGACGAGAGCGCATTGGATACGATCCATATCCACCCCATCATAGAAAAGCATATCTCCACTACCGATAAGGCACTCCGCTCCAGAGGAATCGAGGATTGTCCTGGAATCCACACGAGAAGATGTTCTGAAAGCTATTCGCATCGGGAAATTCATTTTGATGTCTCTGGTAATGACGGAAGCCGATGGTCTCTGAGTGGTCAAAATGACATGGATGCCGACCGCACGTCCCTTCTGCGCGAGACGGATGATAGAATTGGTGACACTCCTGTTTGCAGCTCTTGCTTCCGGAGCTCCGCTTATTGTTATCGTAAGGTCGGCATACTCATCGATAACCGCCACAATATAAGGCAGATACTCGTGCCCTTTATTCGACAAGTGTTTGAGTTCCTTATATTTCTCGTTATATTTTTTTATATTATTTACTCCAGCAAGAGCGAGAAGGTCATAGCGGTCGTTCATCTCTACACAGAGCGCGTCCAGCACATCCGCCGCATCTTTTGCATTCTTGATAATAGCACTCTCGGCTTCCTCTTCCTCAGAACCGGCAGCCGGTAGGACAGCGAGATAATGCTTAAGAAGTCGCTTGTAGACAGAGAACTCGCAGCCCTTAGGATCTATGAACACGAACTTCAGCTCCGACGGGCGCTTTGAATATAGAAGAGAAGCGACTATGGCGTGGATTGCCTCCGTCTTTCCCTGTTTTGTAGCTCCGGCAATGAGCAAATCGGGCGCCTTGGCCAAATCAAAGACCTTAACCGCGTTCCCGAATGTCCGCCCGATGGCTACCGGAAGTTCCACCTTGCTGTTCCGAAATGAATCATCATTCAAAACAGAGCGCATAGGTACTGTCTCACGGTGATCATTGGCAATCTCGATACCGATGGAGTCCTCCAAGGTCACGACACGAACTCCTTTAAAACGAAGGCCAAGCGCAGAATCTTCCAGAAGCAATCTGACCTTTGAGATTTTGTCACTGTTTTCCGGAAAAACCTTGTAAAGAGTTACAGCAGGCCCCAGTATGGGCTGGATGTCCTTGACATGCACTTTTCCGCTCTCAAGAATATTCCTTATAGCCTCCACCTTGCTGTCAATCTCATCATCCGATAATTTGCTTTCGGGAATATATTCATCCAGCAAATCCAAACCAGGTAGTTGATAGCCGATTGTGTTTATTTCTTTTTCCATAGAATTAATTATTAACACTTTATAAATAAGAGCCTTCCTAAAGTTGGGGGACTGTCTTTATCCAACTCCAAGCTATATATATCAGACAGTCAAGACATGGATATCCGCGTCAGTTAAATCGTAGGCTTCCCCCATTACAGCCCCGTTCGAGAACACCATTCCATCCCTCGCCTCCATACCAGCAGCATTATGAATATGCCCAAAAAGATGGAGTTTAGGGTGAACCTGCATCACGCGCTGCCACAAGACAGAATCTCCATAATGGATTTTTCCCGAAAGGTCAAGAATACGTTCAGGCGGTTGATGGGTGACAAGCACATCCGTGCCCGCAGGGATATTCTTAAAATCATTTTTCGTACGACCACTAATTGAATCCTCGAAAAACATAGGCACGCCATAGAACTCTACCCCGTCAATCCGAACTCCGGAATTGCAGAGATAGTGGCAGTTATCGTCAAGCCCCTCCAAACTCGCTCCCCGAAGGCAAAAGTCATGATTACCAGCGATAAAAACTTTGTGCCTATATGGCAAGTCGCAGAACCACTCCATAAAGTCCATCGCCTCAACTTCGGTTCCCGTCATCGTGAAGTCCCCCGAATGGACTATCACATCGCCAACCGGGAGACTCTTTAACTGCCTATGCATATTGTGCGTGTCCGAAATGTGAACTATTCTCATATTCCTTAGTCCAATGGTTTGTTTTCGCAAAGATAGACCACGTCACTGCCATTTTGTGGCAGTGACAAATCTGACACAACTTATTTTTTCGCGTTACTTTGGAAGACAGCCAATTAACAGCCTTAATTCAGTAATTATCATTTCTGTATTTCGTATATCCAGATCTTTCTCAGCATACCACCATTGATTATCTTCATATACTTTGTAGGAGTCTTCAAGTTTAGGCATATCTCTTCGATCTTCATCGATTAGTGTTCCCGGAAGTTTCCTTAACCCTAATTCCAGTGTCTTATTATTATAGCCCCAACATACACAAGCCAAATACTTTCCATAAGGGACACCAACACTAATCCATTCCCTAGTCCAATCAAGAGCACGCTCCAGCAGATAATCCTTGGTTCCTGCCACAAAATAAATATTCGAGCCTTTAATACTATCGGCAACCATCAAGAAAGTCTCTTTACGTTTCTGCAAATCATCAGATAGCACTATTTTCTCGAACAGAGGAGCAAACAAGGCATAGCATTGTAAATAATAACGCAAAAA
>DJPX01000038.1 GCA_002438635.1 Bacteroidales bacterium UBA6401 | reverse complement strand
GCCTCTAAGGCAACCTTGGCCTTGAACGCTGGGGTGAATTTTCTTCGTGTTGTCTTTCCCATTTCGTTGTAAAGTTATTGTCTTTTTCTTGACTTAACAACCTGTCCGAAATTTGGGGGACATTATACTGATTTTTAGCGACATCTTATTTGCAAAGTAAATCCATAGCTAAAAGAATCACCATAAACCATAACACCACAACTATATGAAAAGAATCATACTATTGCTTGTCACAACACTGTTTGCTCAATGCGTTTTCGCACAAACACCGATTAATTCGTCAACGTAAGGCCTCCGATCATTCACGTCATAGATAGTTGAAGCCTTTTAAAGAACTTTGGGTCATAAAAATGTAAGATTATGATGACCAGAGAAGAAGTAGCAAGTATTGTAAGGTACTGCAGTGAAAATGGCGTAAGTAAAAAGTCTAGGCTTGCTGAGTTAGGTATTTCACGATGGAGGGTTTTCGAAGAAGAATGTGGCTAAGATGATAAGCATTGAGTTGCGCACCCCAAATGGAACGATGATGCGTATTCAAGGTGAATTTGACAAGGAGTATCTGCAGACAATAATTCATGCATCTAGCGACCATGTTTAGTTTGAATGCCTGCCTTCCGTTAAACCCGAAAGTCAGCGCCAGCAGATGTAATATGACGTAAAGTATTGAATTATTAAACTAAAATTTTGTTAATTTAGTAGCATGAAAAAGATTCTCACAATCATCATGGCTCTTGCATTGAGCCTTGTCTTGTCTTTGGATACTTATGCAGCGCTGCTTCATGGACTTGACGGCAGAAAACTTACCGGAAAGGTTACTGATTCGGAGACCGGACGTGGTCTTGAGTTTGTGACGGTGGCATTGCGTGACAGTTCAACTGCGGTGATTGCTGCCGCGACGACAGACTCTACGGGAGTATATGTGCTGGCTCTTCCCACAGCCTTCCGTGCGGATGGATGCCATGTGGAATTTTCTCTTGTCGGCTATAGGGACGCTGGTTTCGCCCTTGACGGAATTTCCGGCCCGGAACTGCCACATACGTCTCTCTCCCCAGATTCTCAGGCGCTGGAGAGCGCGAAGGTGGTCGGAAAACGCCCGCTGCTTGAGCACCGCTTCGACAATATTGTGATGAATGTCTCGGAACTCGCGGTCGCGAAGACCGGCAATGCCACAGATGTGCTCCGTGCCGCTCCAGGAGTGACTTTCGATAAGGACGGGAACATCCAGCTCAATGGTAAGTCAGTCTCTGTGTGGCTCGACGGAAGGCCGTCAAATATGTCCGGCAAAGAGCTTCAGGCCTACCTCAAGGGCTCTTCAGGAACGACTATCGACAAGATAGAGGTGATTGCATCCCCGTCCTCGAAATACGATGCGGAAGGTGCCGGTGGAATCATCAACATCAAGACAAAGCGTGGACTGCTGCGCGGCTTCAACGGCTCGGTCAGCGGTACCGGACAGTTCAAATGGGAGCCGAAGATCCATGGTGCAGGCGACGGAAGCGTCCGGCTCGGCTACAAGGGCGATGTCACGAACACCAATCTCAGCTACAACGGCTACATCTATCCCTCCTACAACGACGTAACCGAGGACAAGCGTTATGGGGACTCCTATGAGTCGCTGCTGAAGACTTCAAATAATGCGAAGAGCCGTTTCCTCGGCCATCAGATTATGCTTTCGGAGGACATCCGCATCTCAGAAAGCGATGTTTTGGGGGCTATCGCCAAGGTAAACCTCAACAACTATGGCTATGATGCCCCGAACGCTGTGATGGTTGACGATTTCCGGAAATTCGATGATGCGGAGCCTTACACGGGCATGACCGGCAATTCTGCCGAATCCACAATGACTGACCAGTATTCAGCCAACATCAATTACACTCACACCTTCGACGAGACTATCTCTCAGGAAATTACGGTCAACGCGGACTACAACCACACCCGCAGCAATGTCTCGAACCTTCAGCGTAATCTCTACACGGCCCTTTCCTCCGAGGCCCAGGCCGATCGCAATGCCGACATTGCTGCCGGACTTCCGGATCCGTTCATCGGCAACGGTCTGAACGACTCCACTTTCCGCCGCGCCAACATCTGGGCTCTGAAAGTAGATTTCGCGCAGAACCTCTGGGACAACACCGGGCGTGTTGAGGCCGGTGCGAAGGCTGCGGTTTCTGTAACCGACAACCGCTACTCCTCCTACAAATGGGATCCTTCTACCCCTCAGGAGCAGGTCGGTGACCTCTCGGCACGCAACGACTTCACATATTCCGAGCAGATATATGCCCTCTACGCAAACCTTTCCAAGGCCTTTTCTGCCAAATGGAATGCGCAGGTCGGGCTTCGCGGTGAATACACCATTCCTCGCGGAAACTGGAAATCCGAGAACCGCCGCAGCGGCAGGAACTATTTCGACGTCTTTCCGAATGTCTTTCTGAACTGGACTCCCTCTCAAAAAGCCATCCTCTCGCTGAACTACTCCTACCGTCTGAACCGTCCGAAGTATTGGCAGCTCAATCCGTTCCGTAGCTATGTGAACCCTACCACATGGTCCGTGGGCGACCCAGAACTAAAGCCGAGCTATTCGCATAACCTGACGCTGTCTTCCGTTTTCCTCGGCAATTTGACGCTGACGGCCGGATACAGCCATCTAAAGAACTACACTGATCAGCAGGTCCCGATTTATGACAAGTCTTCCGGCACGATGGAGTACCGCTTCAGCAATGCTGGAGTGCAGCAGACTGCATATCTCGCCCTTGCCCTTTCGGAGCAGAACATCACGAAATGGTGGACGGTGACTCTCAACGCCAACTATTCTTATGGTGCTTTCAAGGCATATCCCAATCCGGATATCACCGCCTTTGCGGACTTCAGCAATTCCTCGCACGCGTTCAACGGCTACGCATCAACGACATTTTACCTGCCGAAGGAATTCAAAATCAGCGTGGATGGTTGGGGCATGACTCCGATGACTGCGGGATATTTCACCGTTGCCGCGCTATACTCCGTCAATGCCTCCATCAGCAAGTCGTTCCTCGACGGCCGTGCCAATCTTACCATATCCGCCAATGACATATTCAGGTCTATGAACCAAAACCTTAGCATTATGGATGGTGACATTGAAACGATGAAAACGGTTAACAACTCCTACAGCCGGGGAATCTCCCTCGGCTTTACCTACAGCTTCGGAAAGGCTGTCACCCCGCGACGCAACGTCGGCAACTTCGAGGAGTCAAGCCGGTTGTAACTCTCCGGCAAAACACGTATTGCGATTTTGTGCGATTAGTTGAGATTTGCTGCGATTAGTCGCGACTTTGCCACTAATCGCAACTACTTTATACAACTTGGTTTCGAGATGCCCATGCCCTAGGAAAGAGTTCCGCAAGATCGCGACCATCACGCTGGTAATCTTTACATCCGGACTCACCATTTTTATAGCATGACTTATCTGAACATGCATTAGAGGTAGTTTTGATCTCAGCGGAATAGCCAAGTTTTTCTATAGCTTTTTTCAAAGTATCCGGATTAGTCTTTTCAGGATTATACTTGATATAAACGGTTTTTTCTGCCATATCTACCTTCAAATCCAAAACCCCTTTTTCAAAGCCGACATTCTCAGTGATTTTATCAGCACATTTCTTACAATGCATACTAACTTCAAAAGTAACTTCAGCAGTTTTTTTCGCCTTCTTAGCATAAGAAGGACAAGAGCACAGCACAAACGCAGCCACGATGGCTAAAACAATTCTTTTCATAAACTATATTATTTACATACAATTAATCAACTTTATCCCTTTGTTAATTCGTTTTCCAAAGGGTGAACCTAACACCAGCATATATTCGTCTTCCCATAAGGGGACCCCAGATGCAACTTGCATCAAAATTTGACGATGAGGTGTCCATAGCACTGATTATAGGATTAGATTGAGTATAATTTGTTATATTCTCCACTCCGAAATAATAATCAATACCCTTTGTACGGTAAGTAACCTGAGCATAAAGAAGCGGATAACTTTCCGTGTATCCACTTTCATAGCCATAAGGCTTCATAAAATCCCATACTTTACAAGGGCCATTCAAAGATGCCGTAAAATCAAAGATAAGCCTATTCATATTAGTGGAATACTGGGCATTGAACACAGCCTTGTACCTGCTTGTTAGAGGCTTTTCTTGAATGACTCTTCCATCAAAAGACACTTTAGAATCGGTATAACGACCTGTCAGCGTAAGGGTAAGACGCTCAAGAGGTACTATGCTAAAGTCGAGTTGATAGTTGTTAGTATAAGCTCCAGAACCCATATATAAATCGATAGCGCCAGGCGTCTTATCATAATCCACGACCATCTGATTCAAAAATTCCGTTCTAAAATAATCAAAACTCAAAAACGAATTTTTAAGTCCCTCGAAAGGCAGATACCACGTGGCACTCGCGCCTGCCGTAATTGCATCTTCAAGAGGATGCGACATTAGGACATTATAGGTCAGCTCTTTTGATGTGGACATTATGCCAATATTATCAATCAAAGGAACTGAATAGCGTATACCGCGGCCTGCATTGGCCCGAAAAACAAGCTGCTCAAAAGGAGCATATTTCAAAGTTAAGCGCGGGCTAACTCGCACTCCTGCGGTATTAAACCAATCGGCACGAATCCCTGCGATAAGAGAAAAATCGTCCCCATGGTGGAAAGTGTATTCTCCGTAAACGCCCAAATCGTTCAAATGAGTAAACGATGAAACAGCATCTGCGCCAGGTAGAAGAGTTAAAAGCGCAGTCTCGTCATAATAGTCGTAAGTATCCGATAGTCCCAATGTATATTTATGAGATTCATTTATCTCCCTTTGATACAAAAAATTAACAAACGCGCTATGCTGAATGGCATCGTATGTACGAAGACCGAAATTAGAATTCTGAGACTGAAGACTATAGTCAGCAACCATAGCTATACTATTGGCCCCAGTTTCATCCAAAGGCATCCCCACCTTCACGAAAGCATCTAAGTTCTGATTGAGAATATCTGAAGTCCAAAGAGAAGAAAGATCGGGAGTGAGACGAGAGGATTGGCCTCCTCTACGATCGTCCCTTATGGCAGATACTCCGAAACGAACCTGCAAGCCAGATGGATCGTAATATAACCACCTGTTCCCGAGAGAAATCTGAGTGGAAAGTGGATCATCGAGAAAACTATCCCCATTCATATCCATAGGAATATAATTTCCATCCAAGTGGGCAAAAATTACAGTATTCCACCTGCCTTCGTAGTCTAATTGAAGGGAAGAAACGGCATTCACATCGAACTTGGCATTATCCATTATCGAGGCTTGGAGATAAAGTGGCTTCTCATCGGTAGGTTTACGATGTTCAAGATTAATCTGACCTGTCATAGATTCCACGCCATTGATTACGGAACTGACTCCTTTACTAACTTGAATGCTTTCAAGCCATTGGCTCGGAACAAAGTTTAGTGCAAACGGAGCGGAAATACCTCGCATGATTGGTCTATTCTCGTCGAGCATCTGAGTATAAATGCCGCTCTGCCCCAGCAATTTTATCTGTCGAGCTCCTGTAACTGCGTCGGCGTAACCTACGGATACACTGGCGCTATTTTCAAAACTTTCGGCAAGATTACAGCACGCCATTTTACAAAGCCCGGCTGCAGTTATAACTTCAGCTTTTATATCCTTTCCTTTAGGAATATAATTTCCCGCTACTTGAGAACTTACCGTAGCAGTAGAAAGTGTGTCATACCTATCGGCAAACCACCCAGTAGTATCTACTTGGCCCACTGCCAAATAACTAATAAATAACGATATTATTATCGAAATGATTTTTTTCATATTTGATTTCAATTTATTACCTTTCAAAATAATAGCATTAATTCTGCCTGTTGTGTCTCATTGCGAAACCTAAGTTTTATTGGCAAAAAAATGCTTTCTCGAAATAAGTAACTTGAAATCAAATACGTAACACTTCCACAGAATTAGTATTTCGTAAAATCAAAGGATCCTTTAATGGTATATATACCTCTGTATAGGATTCGATAAAAGATGCCGACGGAGCTGAAATATAAGGTAAAACCAAACTAATAATCTGAATAGGCTCAAAATGCGGACATGGGGCAGAAATATCCACTTGGAAATAATCATCTACACAATGTCCCATCGCGTTATGTTCAGTTTCATCATGACAGCATTTGCAATCACAATGTCCCGTTACCTCAGAGCATGGAAGATGAGGAAATAATCCGACATGTACATCCCCACTATGACAGTGATGTACATTCACTCCAGTGCTTGCAAGTATGAAAGCAATTGCAAGCATCAAAGACATCAGATTATAAGCCTTTACTCTTCGCTTCATCCCAAATTTTATCCATTTCCTTAAGATTCATATCCTTAAGTGATGCTCCCTTTCTTATGGTATGTTCTTCCAAATAAGTGAACCTTCTACGGAATTTATCACAGGTGCGATTAAGAGCCTTTTCAGGATCTACTCCATGTAATCTTGCAGCATTAATTACAGCAAACATCAAATCGCCAAACTCCTCTTCAATATGTGATATATCACCTTCTTTAATAGCACCCTTAACTTCTAACAACTCTTCGTCTACCTTATCAAAAACTTGGCCAGGTTCTTCCCAATCAAAGCCACAGCCTCTCGCCTTTTCCTGCATAGAAAGAGCCTTTAGAAGTGCAGGCATAGTCTGAGGAATACCCCCAAGGATAGTTTTGTTGCCATCCTTTTCCTTCGCTTTAACTAACTCCCACGTATCGGCTATCTCTTTTGCTGACAAATGTTTCCCGGCATCATCACCGAATACATGCGGATGGCGGAATCGCATTTTATCACAGATTTTGTTAAGTGAGTCAGCTATATCAAATTCGCCCTTTTCTTCAGCAATCTTTGCATAAAAAACTATATGATATAATAAATCGCCAAGCTCTTTACAAATGTCCCCAGAATCGGAACGAATAATGGCATCGCTTAATTCATACACTTCTTCCTCCGTCATAGGGCGTATACTTTCCATGGTCTGCTCAGCATTCCACGGACATTTCTGTCGCAATGCATCCATAACTGAAAGCAACTCCCCGAATGCCTTAACCTTCTCTTCTTTAGTGTGCATACTCCTACTTATTATCCGTTTCATCCACTATGTGCTTGCTTTAGAACCCATAAATTTCTAACTGCTAACTCAATATCCTCTTAAGCTACTCAAGCGATGGCAAATATACGACATTTTTCACACGCGACGAACATATATAAGCAACTTTCTCAACTGGCGATGCCTTACTTATGAAAATCTTTTAAAAATGCTATTACCCGATTGGAATGTCTAAATTCGTTATTAAATTTGTACGATTATTTACATACCTAGATAATCATGCATTTTACTTCTACGCCTAACTCCACCTCTTTGATAGATGCATCAAAGTACGCTTTAGTGGATCTCCATCTCCATCTTGATGGTTCGCTTACCCCAGAAGATATCTTAACAATGGCCCGCCTCGGAGGCAATTTAGACGAACTACCGACTAAAGACACTACAGAGTTAAACAGGTTACTAACATGCCCACCAAACACCGACAATCTGGTTGACTACCTAAAATGTTTCGACCTTCCCATCTCTGTCATGCAATCCAAAGAGTCTATAACATATAGTGTATATTCGCTAATTCGAAGGCTTGCTTTAGAAGGTCTCATATATTCTGAAATTCGTTTCGCACCCCAGCAGCATGTTTACCGCGGATTGACGCAAGAAGAAGTGGTAAGTGCCGCTATCGATGGTTTAGAACAAGGGATGAGAGATTACCCTGATATATTGGCCAATTTAATCTTATGTTGTATGCGCGGACGGGGGAAGGAACAGGCCAATTTAGAGACAATCACATTGGCAGAAAAAAATCTCGGCAAAGGAGTCGTCGCGATAGACTTGGTAGGTGCAGAGGCCTTGTTTCCAACTTCGGATTACAAGGCCCTTTTTGAATATGCCGCCTCAAGAGGAATCCCTTTTACCATTCATGCAGGAGAAGCGGATGGAGCGATAAGTATCAGTTGTGCACTGGACTATGGGGCTAAGAGAATCGCTCATGGCATTAGATGCTATACCCATCCAGATATCATGCAACGAATTAAGGATAGTGGAGTGTGCCTAGACATCTGCCCCAAAAGTAACCTCGATACTCATGCACTCCATAATGTAAATAGCATAGAACAGTACCCCCTTCCAGTCATTTTAAATGCCGGAGTTGAGGTTACGGTAAACACCGATAATCTCGCTGTTTCTGGAACTACTCTAAAAAAAGAATTTGAACGTCTATTCGTGGCAGGAATTATAGATGAAGCGCAGGCACAAGACCTGGTGAAATGTGCCATCTCCCACTCGTTCATAAGTAAAAATGAAAAATCCGAATTGTGGAAGAAAGCAAAGAATAGAATAAAATAATTAGAACTACCACACGCCACAGGTGTATTGTCATCGGATAAATGATAATTTACGTGCAAGCTGAGAGCAGGCCAAACGCAGTTTGAACTCTGCCGAGGCATAATTTCATATAAGCTAATTAAAAAATGTCTTATTTCTTGCCGATAACGGCAAGAAACTTTGTGTCGGTATTACACAAAATGTGGGGCGAGAGCTGAATTCATTGTTAAAACCGGGATCTAGGCTTCATCATTTGCGCAAAACTGAGAATTTGACTACTTTTACAATGAAATAACGTTTTGTTTCCTTTATGAAAAAATGCATAATAGCCGCAGTAGCGGACAATTACGGAATAGGGATTAAGGGTGACTTGCCTTGGCATCTTAGTGAAGACCTTAAATACTTCAAAGCCCAAACAAAGGGCTTTCCTGTAATTATGGGAAGAACTACATTTTTTTCTATAGGAAAACCCCTCCCGGGACGCACTAACATTATTCTAAATGCAGGAGGTGCCCCTATAGACGGCGTTCAATGTGTACAATCCTTCAAGGAAGCGTACGAATTGGCCGAAAAAACAAACGCAGAAAAAGTATTTGTTATAGGTGGGGCATCCGTATATAAGGCCGCCATAGATGATATGGACGAACTATTTATCACACACGTACATACAACCGTTAATGGTGCGGATGTTTTCTTTCCAGAGATAGACCCAAACAAATGGGCTGTTAAAAGCAGTTCCGAAACTAAAACAGATCCGGAAAGTGGACTAAACTACGAATTCGTTATTTACGAAAGAAGACGCGTAAGATAGACGAACTGCTCCACGGATAACTTCTCAGCACGAAGATCAAAAATACCCTCTGATGTATCCTGCCCTTCTTTTATTAAAGGTTTAAGAGCATTTCTAAGAGTTTTTCTACGCTGATTGAATGCTGTTTTAACAACCTGTCTGAATAGCATTTCATCACAGCCCAATTCTTTTCGAGAATTCCGTCTCAGCCTAATAACAGCGGACTGTACCTTAGGTGGAGGGCAAAAAGCACCGGGACCCACACTTAGTACATAATCTATATCATACCAAGCCTGAAGCAATACGGAAAGAATACCATAAGTTTTATTCCCTGGAGGCTCAGCGATACGATCCGCTACTTCCTTCTGTATCATACACACGACCTCCGGAACCATATCCTTATCGTCAAGTATTTTAAAGAAAATCTGAGACGAAATGTTATACGGGAAATTTCCTATAACCCTATATTGGGAAGAAAAAATCTTCCTCATATTCAATTTCAAATAATCCCCTTGCAATAACTTCCCTTCTATACCAGGAAAATGATTCCTTAGATAAACCACACTTTCAGAGTCGAGTTCTATAAGTTTAAGGTCGATATCCGTTCTCTTTAAAAGATACTGACTTAACACGCCCATTCCAGGACCAATTTCCAACACATCCCTTACTTCACTAACACCCAAAGCATCCACGATTGCACGCGCAATACTCTGGTCTGTAAGGAAATGCTGACCTAAAGACTTTTTCGCCCTAACTTCCATAGTGCTTTATACATTGAAAAGGAAGTGCATTATATCCCCATCTTGGACCACATAATCTTTTCCTTCTATGCCCATCTTACCTGCAGCCCTGCAAGCAGATTCTGTTTTATACTTCACAAAATCATCATACTTTATGACTTCCGCCCGTATAAATCCTCTTTCGAAATCGGTATGAATTACACCTGCGGCACGAGGCGCCTTATCCCCTTTATGTATAGTCCAAGCTCTACATTCATCAGGGCCTGCCGTGAAAAATGTCTGTAATCCAAGCAAATGATATGCACTCTGTATTAGGCGCACCACTCCAGACTCTTCAAGACCCATCTCTTCGAGAAACATTTTTCTATCTTCGTAGTCATCCATTTCTGCAATTTCACTTTCCGTTCGTGCCGAAATGACAAGAATCTCGGCATTCTCATCCTTTACCGCTTCTCTAACGGCATCTACGTATTTGTTACCATTAACAGCCGAGGCATCGTCTACATTACATACATACATTACAGGCTTATTAGTCAGTAGAAAAAGATCCCTTGCCAATTGAACTTCCTCCTCATTGTTAAGAGCTACGCTTCTGCAAGATTTTCCTTCAATAAGAGCAGAGCGATAACGATTTAGAAGAGCGGCCAATTTTGCAGCTTCCTTGTCGCCTGCCTTTCCAGCTTTTTCCGCCTTTGCCAATCTGGCCTCCACCGTTTCCAAATCCTTTATTTGCAACTCAGTATCTACAACTTCCTTATCTCTTACCGGATCTACAGAGCCATCAACATGAACCACATTTCCATCGTCGAAACACCGAAGAACATGCAGTATGGCATCACACTCACGAATATTGGCCAAGAACTGATTGCCAAGCCCTTCTCCGTGACTTGCGCCTTTTACAAGACCTGCTATATCAACTATATCCACAGTCGCCGGAATTGTTCGTACCGGCTTACAAATCTCGCTCAACACCTCCAGACGTGGATCTGGAACATTTGTAGAACCCAAATTAGGTTCAATGGTACAAAAAGGAAAATTGGCACTCTGCGCCTTACCTGAACTTATGCAATTAAACAAAGTGGATTTACCTACATTAGGCAGTCCCACGATACCGCACTTTAATGACATATCGATTTTTTAGAATTTAGCGTGCAAATTTAAATATTTTTCACCATATTCGCTATCGCTATAAATCTCACTAAACTTAAGAATATGAAACTTTATTACAAACTACTTCTGAGCACCATTTTCGTTTTCTGGAATGTCGAAAATTTCTTTGACTATCACAACGCCTCTACCATCAGCAAGAATAACTGGAATTCTTACAGATTCTATGCAAAGGCAAAAGGAATTGGAAAAGTGATACTCGCCCTTGGAGATAGCTGCGGAATGCCACCACAAGTGGTAGGATTGGCCGAAATAGACAGCCCATTCACTCTTAAAGCCCTTATCTATAGCGATATACTACAAAAGCACCAGTATCGATACATTCACTTCGAATCCCCAGATCCCAGAGGAATAGACTGTGCCTTACTATATAGAGACTGCAAAGTACTCTCCTCAAAGCCTATACACCTAACTCTTGAAGAAAAGATTGTACCTACACGAGATATGCTGTATGTGGAATTCGATTCTTTGTCTGTTCTGATTTGCCATCTTCCATCTAAAAGAGGCGGCAGCGAATTGGCCGAAAAAAAACGAAAAAGGGCTCTGCAGATGATAGATTCATTGGCAGGGAATGCAGAAAAAAGGCTGATTGTAATGGGCGATTTTAATGAAGAAAAGTCTGAAAATGACAAATTAATGAATCTATTAGAAATTACTCCCAATCAAAAAATAGGAAGTATTAAATTTCAAGGCCAATGGGAAATAATAGATAGAGCACTTAGCACTGACACTACTGGGATGAGGCTGCACATTGCCGACTTAGACATTCTAAGTGAAACGGACAAAGCCTATGGAGGGACAAAACCCAGAAGAACCTATTCAGGCCCCCGATATCTCGGAGGCCTGAGCGATCATTATCCTATAGTATTAGAGTTTTAAAACAACTTATTAATCCTTTATGCAGTGTGCACCATCGGAGATAATGACATCATAGACCTTTGGTTCATACCCATAAGCTTTCAAAAACTGCTCCTTTGTCTCTTTTATAAAGGAATCATACAACTCTTTTTTCACAAGATTAATTGTACAGCCCCCAAAGCCGCCTCCCATTAGACGAGAACCGGTAACATCCATTTTACGCGCAATTCTATTTAGGAAATCGAGTTCTTCACAACTTACCTCGTATATGCGACTAAGCCCGAAATGAGTCTGATACATCATCTCGCCTACAGTAAGATAATCCTCTCTTTCTAAGGCATCGCAGACATCTAGCACGCGCTGTAACTCACCGATGACATATTCTGCACGAAGGTAGTCTTCCTCTGAAATTTGCTCCCTTACTTCTTCTAGCCAAGAACGATTGGCATCCGAAAGAAATTCCACCTCCGGATGATTTCTGGCTATGGCAACCGCAGCCCTCTCACACGAAGCGCGACGCTTATTATAAGCCGACGAAGCCAATTCGTGCTTTACACAAGAATCTATAAGCACCAACTTATACCCGTGTGATTCCGGATTAAATGGAAAATACTTATACTCCAGAGTCTTACAATTAAGCCTTATCAAGCAACCAGCCTTTCCGAAACAAGAGGCAAATTGATCCATAATACCACAATTAACCCCACAATAGTTATGCTCGGTACTTTGACCTATCTGCGCAAGGGAGAATTTATCTATATTATTATGGAATAATTCATTAATCGCGTATGCAAAACAGCTTTCCAATGCCGCTGAACTAGAAAGACCTGCACCAAGTGGTATATCGCCGGCAAAAACGGCATTAAAACCCTCAACCTTACCCCCACGCTTTATCGTCTCCCTACACACGCCGAAAATATAACGTGCCCATGCTTGTGATGGAATGTCCTTTTCGTTCAGGCCGAATTCTACCATCTCATTATAGTCAACTGAATAAACGAGCACTTTTTTAGTTCCATTCAGTCTGATTTTAGCCATAATAACCTTATCTATGGCACCTGGGAATACATACCCACCATTATAATCGGTATGCTCTCCTATGAGATTAATACGTCCGGCACTAGCGAAAAAGGTTCCTCCCTCTCCGAAGAGAGAAAGGAACTTTTCTTCAATTATTTGTTTCATTGACATTTCTAAAAATATCGTGCTCTGTCATCCTTCACACCAGCGGCTTCTTGCATAACTGGAATGATAAGCTGCGAGCTATATTGTGCTTTCTGTCTAATATATTGATTAGCGTCATCTTCTGTATAGAAACTTCCACTATCCTTACGATCTAACTTAAATACGTACACACCTCGAACTCCCTTAACAGCTCCGCTTAATGCACCTACATCGGTTTTCAAAATAGCACCCAAAACGGCAGGCTCAACGGAAGTAGAACTCATAGGAGAGAAAGATATATCTTTACGAGTTACGACATCCTCCGATAATGCAGAAGCTACCTTCTCTATGCTGTCAAGCCCACTTATCTCTTTTCCTATTTCTGCAGTCCTAGCGACATTTCTCTTTTCGGTATAAAGAGTATTCTCTATCATAGGAGCCACCTCGTTAATATTGCGATAACCATCCTTTCTAACCTCCTTTACGGCAGCGACAAAGAAATACTTGTTATCGACTGTGATTATTCCCGAAGATTTTCCCTTCTTTGCCTCAAATACCCAACGCGTAACTTCCTTCGCATTATCCACTGAACCGAAAGTAGAGGTGCTTTCAAGCACATTGTTCTGGCGATGAGAATAAAGATTCAAAGAATCCACTGCCTTCTCATAACCCTCGTAAGTACCGTCTGCCAATGACACCAATTCTACTGCCTTAGCATAGTAAGAGCTATATGTTTCCTTACTTGCTGTGGCATCTTTTTCCAAAATGGCTACCTGCTTTTTAACTATAGGTCTAGTAGTCTTTGTAACCATTACGACATGCGCACCATACTGGCTCTCAACTACATACGGCGTCCCTACTTGTGCAGTTATTACACTTTCCATTCCCGGGATCATATAGGATTGAGTCATCCAGCCAATATTTCCAAATTCTCCATCGGCTTGAGAGTTTTTATCTGCAGAATACTCAGTAGCTAAAGAAGCAAACTTAGACGGATTCCTCCTTACGACTGCACACAAGCTATCTGCTTTCTTAAAGGAATCTGCTCCTTGCAACAAGATATGTTTAACATATACAGAATCCGGAATATTTGCTGTCCTGATTACTCTTGCTGCATAGAAATTATTGTTAGCTTCAAATACCTTTGAAACACCTCTTGCGCCAGAGAACGCAAAATTATCTATATCCGAATTAATGGTAGATAATTCGCCTTTCTTGTACCAATGTTCCGAATATGGCCTTTCTGAATACTTCATCAAAAAGCTCTTTAGATTTTCAGTCGTAGCAAATTCATCTATAACAGCCTCTACTGATGAAGCCGCCTGTGCAATATCATCTTGAGAAGGCTTAACTTCGAATACCACATACTCGATATCACGATTTGCCACCTGCTTATAATCAGCCTTATGAGCTTTATAATAAGCTTTAATCTCATCCTTTGATACCACTATGGTAGAATCTATTACATAGCTATATGGAACAGTTACCAACTCAATATCTGCTGTTAGATTGCCCTCTGCAACATCATTCGCTAACTGTGATGGTGATTTCAAATCACTAAAAGCAAACAAAGAAGCGTATTTAGAATAGAATTGCTGAGTACGGATACTATTTTTTAGATAATCCCAGTATACTTTTAGTGTAGGGTCATTCTGAGCTGCAGCATTTATCTCCCTAACTCTTACCGGAGAGAAAGCTCCCGTTTCATCTGCAAACAAAGGATTCTGTGAAATCACAGGAGAAACATGCTGTCCTGCGAACAAATCTACAACCTCAGCATCACTAACTTTAATACCGGCGGCGTCACAATTCTTAAAGAACATATAACGATCTAGAAGAGACTGCCAAGCAGCATTTCTAATCTGCTTTTGTGTCTGTTCGTTTTGAACAGAAGACCCTGTCGTAATCTCATTGATAGTGGTGAATCTGTTCACTTCCGCTTGAAAATCCTCATAGGTAATCTCTGTACCTGCTATCTCACCTACATCCTGCGGTTTATCGAAAATACGCATTATGTCATCCATCGGAGCAATAAAGTACAGAAGTGATAGTGCGATGATGACTGAAATAGCCACACCGAATCTATCACGCATTTTTTGAAGTACTGCCATATTTATTAAATCTTTTTAAATTTTCAAAAACATTGGGGTTGCGAAGTTAGTAAATTTAAATCATTTGAGCAACGGTCCAATAAAGTTAGCTGTATCTATCGCAACTTTTGTAGAATCGCTTTCCGTTATACCGAAACTATCAAAAACCGATAAGAGGGTTGCATTCCTGGCTCTATCATCCGAACGCATACCTTTCCCCTGTACAAGGCCTTGACTTGAATATAATTTTACATAGCAATCCGTATAAATCTCAGCTTTATTTCTATCCCAGTAGATAGTATCAGTTTCCATAGTTTCGTTCTTTATTACATTGCTTATAACCACATTACCATAAGCTTCCCATACCTCGCCTTTCGATTTTTTTCCATCATTTATATGTTTTGCCTCATCTGAGCGAATATACGTTTCCAATCTCCCATCTTCAGTATAGGCGTAAACATTCAATCCTTTAGGAAATAATTCATAATCTAATGTGTCTGAAGAAAAACGAAGCATCTCATCTGCCTCCATACGCTGAAGGACCACACCATCTTTAGTCTGAACGGCGAACATATTATCAACTATCTGAACTGGGGTTTGACTAAGATCGATGGCGTCAGCTTGGCGAAGTTTTGATGAACATCCACATACAACGATTGCAACCGCAGTTGCGGTTGCAATCCGTCTGACATATTTAACTATATTAAACACTCTGTTTAGTTCTGTGTTCTTACAGTAGTAGTAGCCCTAAATCCACCGCACGAAACCTGATATGAATCACCATCATTAACTCCAAACATAAAAGCGTCTGCAGTTAAAGGATAGTACTTCTTATATTCAGCTATTCTCTTATTCGCCTCTGCTGCAAGTTGTGGATCTGTGGCCTTAGCTCTTTCAAAATAATCTACGGCAACCCAATATGGAGCTCTCTTAGCGATATCATTTCCCTCGCAGTGAATACTTCCCCATATTGTACCTATCAACATATAAGCCTTACCTTTCAGTTCTGAGTTTGCAGCACCGGACACACATTTCTTAGCAGCTGATTCAGAAGCCAGATTATTACCGCATTTGTACTCATACACCGCCATTTCATAATAATATTCAGCATCTTGAGCGGCATCTGAATCTTCCATATCTATGGCCTCTTGTAAATATTTTACCGCCAATGCAGAGTTACCCGTAGAAGAATTCAATTTATACAGCATATATGCCGAAGAATGTGTAGGGTTATTCTTATGCAAGTTTGTAGCAGCAGCTATGAAAAGTTTATTATCTGTACATCCATCTGCAGCCGACATGAACCTAACTATCTTAGAAGCCAATTCTATATCGTCCGGATTAGCCTCATATTTAGGAGTATAAAGTTCGATGAGCTTATCACAATCTGCAATATTGTTAGATGCAAACAACTCCTCTATCTTTAATTTCATATCGTCAACGACTGCCCTTTCATCCTCATCTTTCGGTTGAATAGCAGAAAGATAATTGATACACTGCTCATACACATCTATTACTTCTTCTTCGCTTATTGATCCGTTTTGGAAAAGTTCTATGGCAGAATTAAAGTAAAATAAGAAAATAGTAGGCTTTGTTTTTTCCTTATTAGCAGAAACAATTCCTTGATACTCTTTGAAAAGACGTTCCGGATCGTTTTGAACATAATTGGCAAGGTCAAGTCCCTTATTATTACGGGCCGTTACCGCATATTTAGGATAATTTGCAATTCGAATATCGTGTATCATTATGAGAGAATCCACAAGTTTCTCACGATAAACAGGATTCTTCGCATTCTGTGAAATCAACTTCCTCATAAGCGTGGTTCCGTCCACAAGCATAGTCTGATTAGCAGTAGGAGGACAGTGCTTAAAAGCCTCTCTCCAACTCGGAAGAGCTTCATTATAACTCTTTTGCTTGAAGTAATCCTTGTAAAAGGAAAGGTATTTTACACAATTCGCGCTATCAGCGCCGAATTTGCCCTGAGCGAACACACTTGTTGAGCTCAAAGCCATTACAATCATTACGATTATAAAACTTATTCTTTTCATATAGTTATATTAATTTTATTCGTACCTATATTGCTGGAACCATATATCAAACAGGTTAATTCCTATAGAGAAATTAACATAAGACTCCAGAATCATATTATTTTTCAATGAACCCCTCTGGCCTAACTCGATGCCTAGAGTTACTCCATTGTACCACTGAAATACCGGTAATGTAGCACCTAAAGTAATACCTCTCGCATAGATAGGATTACCATTGACCTTATAGTAATCCTTTGTAAAATAAGCTCCTGCCCTATAAGCAATAATATTCTTATAATATCGAACATCATTTGGGCGTGGTATATACTCCATTCCAAATCTGATACTTTCAGATACCCCTGATGTAAAAATAGGCGCTCCACCTACTCCATTTACAGAAAAGCCCCGTTGCTTTTCGAATCCACTCTTTGACCAATCTGACCGTGTATAATCCACTTCTGCCCTGAACTTTCTATTATACACTATACCCAATCCCACCGCTACTTCATCGCCTAGCCTCAAAGGACTTGACATATGAGAGAGTGTGTCCGAAGACGAAGAAATGCTTGCCTGCCCGCTTGTTAAGGTATTATTAATGTATCCATTCAATCTGGTGTCAAACTTATAGGTAGCTCCTAAAACCATTTTAAATTTGTTCGAGAATTCCTGCTCGTATTGAAGTCCCAATTTCGCTGTGTTAGCAGACAAAATCATCTCAGAAACTCCATCCAATCCCAATGCAGCAGCATCACTTATGGTCTGCGTATAATTTTTTTCAAGATTACCGGTGTAATGTATATATTGCGCGCCTATACTTAATCTATCGAAAAGTGTTATACCTCCGGCAGCAAATATTTGATACATACTTCCTTGACCTGTATATGAATGGTTTACATTCCCAACTGTTCCCAGCACTTCCTTATTAGTTTCATAATAATCGAACGCATATCCCGTAGAACTGTATGGAGTAATTCCTATCATCATAGCTGTCTTCGGAAAAAGAGGAAATGATATGATAAAATCGTTTATATTAAAAATGTTATTTGCAGAAAGAGCACTTCCCTGCTTCAATATTTTATTATTTTGATATACAGAGAAATCCGACATAAACGCCAAAGAATCTCTAGCTGTTACTGCTGCTGGATTAAGAGAATTGACATATCTATTATTTCTAGAAGCAACACCCACTCCGCCCATTGTCATATTGTACGCACTTCCTCCATTAAACAAATCTCCTACACCATATATTGAGTACGGAGCATATCCGGAATAAGCCCCATTATCATCTGCACTCAATACTAAAGCAGACACCATACCTAAAAAAGTACAACAAACTGCCTTAAGAATTCCAATTCTTTTCATAATCCATAGAAATAACCGCCAACCCCATCAAAACCAAATTATTCACTAGAAAAACAGAGTTTTGGGTATAGCGTATAAACAAATTAGCATCTCCCCCTGTGTAGATAACCACACTATCCGGCTTATAAGCCATATATGCATCCACCTCAAACTTTATGCCTAACATTACCCCTGATTCCACACTGGATACAAGTGAATTACCTATAGAAGGCATCTCTTTGGGTGTGTTTACTAGTGGTAAATTTTTAGAATATCTATTTATCGCTTTAAACCGAGTCCTGCATCCTAAAGAGACATTTCCCCCTATATACGTCCCATCAGAATCGATAAAATCCACGGATAAGATAGTCCCAAAATCAAAAATCGTACATGCTTTTCCTGAAAACAGCCTTCTGGCTGAAAGAATTCCTGCCGCTCTATCTGGACTTAAAAATTCAGGAATACCATACGCCCTTAATATCTCAAGATGATTCTTGTCTATTAAAACTAACTGTCTGCAAACACTCCTCAAAACAACTTCATCCTGTGCTGATACGTCCCGTACAGAAGCCAAAACAAGAACATCCGGCCTTTCCCTCTCGGTTAGATGCTGTATAAACTCTATCGTCTTTTCTCCTTGATAACGAATAGTCTTGCCTAGGGTTTCCCCCTCGGCCCACGCAGCCTTCAATGCTGTATTTCCCATTTCTATCAATAGATTAGACATATATCACTAAATAAATCCTACAAATTTATAAATTATCACAAACTATTGCAATTTCTTTATGGCCTCCAATGCTTCTTTTGTCGAATTAATACCTCTTGTCACTAATTTCAACCTTCCTTCTGTCTGTTTTAAAGTAAATTGCGATTTGTTAATTTTTTCTAAAAGTTTGGCAAATTCATCTGATGTAAAATAGTCTGACTGCGGATTTGATATAAAGAAGCATATTAGCATACCGTTCTTTATTATTATCTTCTCAAAACCTAACTGTTGACCTATATTTCTTATTTTAACGATGTCAAATAAATTATCCACTGATGAAGGACACTTGCCGAATCTATCAACCAATTGACTGTGTAATCTATCTATTTCCTTTTCAGAAAAATAAGAATCCAATTGTTTATAAATACGCATTTTCTCTGCCGTAATATCTATATATTCGTCAGGGATAAGCGCCATTTGATCCGTCTCAATAGTACAGTCAGAAGATAATTGTACCTTCTTTCCACTGAAATCCTTGCCTGTTTCAAGTCCAAGTTCTTCCATAGCCTCCGTGAGAATCTTATGATAAGTCTCATAACCCATCTCTGTTATAAAGCCACTTTGCTCCGCTCCCAAAAGATTTCCAGCCCCACGTATATCAAGATCTTGCATAGCTATATTAAAGCCACTTCCCAAATCTGAAAATTCCTCTATAGCCTTAAGACGTTTACGAGCATCATCGGTCACCGTAGATAAAGGAGGAACTATTAAATAACAAAAAGACTTTCTGTTACTTCTTCCCACTCTTCCCCGCAACTGATGTAAATCACTTAGCCCTATATTCTGTGCTTGATTTATTATGATAGTGTTAGCATTAGGAATATCCAACCCGTTTTCAATTATAGTCGTGCATAACAAAAGGTCGTAGTCTCCATTAATAAATCCCAGCATTTTATCTTCCAGTTCCTTTGCCGGCATTTGTCCGTGCGCGACACATATTCGCATATCCGGTATTAAACGATGCAAAATATCCTCAATGCTTGGCAATTCCTCTACCCTATTATGTACGAAAAATACTTGACCACCGCGTTTTAACTCATACTCTATGATAGAACGTATCTCTTTTTCTTCAAAAAGAATAACCTCAGTTTGAATAGGAATTCTGTTAGGCGGTGGCGTAGAAATAATGCTCAAATCTCTCGCTCCTAGTAAAGAGAATTGTAAAGTTCTAGGAATTGGTGTAGCCGTTAAGGTGAGCGTGTCTATATTGGCCTGTAACTGTCTTAACTTTTCCTTTGCGGACACACCAAATTTCTGCTCTTCATCTATTATAAGAAGTCCTAAATCTTTAAATTCAAATTCTTTAGACAGTATTTTATGCGTTCCTATGAGAATATCAATTCTTCCGGCCTTTAAATTTTCCTTTATCTGCCTAAGCTCTGATGCTGTACGTAACCTGCTAACATAATCCACATTACAAGGAAGTCCTTTCAGTCTGTTAGAAAATGTGTTATAATGTTGCAGGGCCAATATGGTAGTCGGCACTAAAACAGCCACTTGCTTCCCATCTGCTACTGCTTTAAAGGCAGCCCTTATTGCCAATTCTGTCTTTCCAAACCCTACATCTCCACATATCAGCCTGTCCATCGGTGGAGTGTCCTCCATATCCTTTTTTATAGCCCTTGTGGCTTCTTCCTGGTCAGGAGTGTCTTCGTACATAAATGACGATTCTAATTCATCTTGAAGATAAGAATCTGCTGAATATGCAAATCCGTTTGAGGCTCTGCGCTTTGCATATAATTGAATAAGTTCCTTGGCTATATCCTTAACCTTCTTTTTAGTATTATTTTTTAAGGCTAACCACGTCTTGGAACCAAGCTTATTTATCTTTGGTGCTTCACCATCCTTTGAGCGATATCTTGATATTTTATGTAAACTATGAACAGATACAAAAACTACATCCCCATCCTTATAAGTTAATTTAACAACCTCCTTATAACGACCCTTATCATCTTTTATACGTACCAATCCCCCAAAAACACCTATTCCGTGATCAATGTGAACTATATAATCGCCTACATTGAAAGATGCCAAGTCATTTATTGTTAATTGTTCCGTTTTCTCTACCGACTTTCTAAGAAAAACCCTATGAAATCTATCAAATATTTCATGGTCAGTGTAGCAGCATATCTTATCAGCATTATCTATAAATCCAGCATGTATATTCTTCCCTATTATAAAATTAGGAAGTGGACATAAATCCTTTTCGAGTATAGATATTATTCTTTCAGACTGACTCTTTTTCTCACAATATATATTTACCTCGTACCCTCCTTCTATCTTATTTCTGATATCCGAAGTTAGAAGTTCAAAATTTTTATTAAAAACTGGAGGTGGAGATATATGAAATTCTACTGGAGTCACATCTTTTCTATCTAAAGGAACTTCAAAATAAACTCGCTTATAGACAGATGCTGCTCTAACGAAATTTCTTTCCTTATACATATCAAAAGAGTCATACCAGACAACACTTCCTTCTGGCAATGAATCCATTATATTTTGTTCCCCAGCATTTTCCTCACATATTATATTGGATATTATCTGTGCACTATCTATTTCACTTTTTGATAATTGAGTATTACAGTCAAACATGTGTATAGACTCTATCTCATCTCCCCAAAAAGATATTCTATAAGCCTCATTATTTGAATAAGAAAAGAAATCTATAATGCTTCCTCTAACCGCAAAAGTTCCTGGATATGACACGAAATCCACTCTTTCATATCCGGCCTCGCCCAATATATTTATTAATTTATTATGGGATATCTCATCTCCTTTATGTAAAGTATGTTCTGAATTGGTAATGGATTTGCTTAAAGGAATCAACTCATCCAAGGCTTCCGGATAAGTTACAATTATAGATAGTTCGCCTTTCTTATGATTTACTATCCTTTGTACAGAGGTTGTTCTTTGTACATTTAAAGTAGATTTAAAATTACTTTTCTCTACTCCTTCTCCAGTTTTAGGTAAATAATAAATATTATCTCCCTCTATGAGGTTATATAAGTCGGAAGCACAGTATTCTGCATTTTCTTGGTCTGGTAGCACCACCAAATGAAGACCATCATGTATACACGCACTCATAACGAACCATTTTGCAGAAAAGAACAAAGATTTACAAAATACTTCGTTATTGTGAGTTAGTTCATTTCTTAGAATACTCTCAGCTTTATTGTCTATGACCATAATATTGTTAATAATTCTGTGGAAAACCCGTGTATTTCATTGTTAATATCTCATATCTAAAAGTTATCAACATACTTTTAACACCATTTTCCATAACTTATCCAAAAATATCAACACTATAAAGATTTGAAAATCAGTACTAAATTGAAGTTATTAACATTTCCACAATAACATAAAAAACAAAAAGAAATTAAATTAAAAAACTTATATTTGTATAATTTTATGAAATGCAGTGAATAATGGCAGAATTCAACCCTCATAGCGCTGTTGAAAGCAAAGATAAGGATTTGGATGGAATTATTCGCCCTCAAGAATTGGAAGATTTCACAGGGCAAGGGGAAATTGTGTCTAATTTACATATCTATATTAAAGCGGCCAAATTAAGAGGGGAGTCTCTAGATCACATACTGTTTCACGGGCCTCCTGGATTGGGAAAGACCACATTGGCCCATATCATTGCTAATGAAATGGGGGTAAATCTTAAAATAACATCGGGTCCAGTATTGGATAAACCGGGAGATTTGGCCGGGCTTCTAACTTCGCTAGAGAAAGGTGATGTGCTTTTTATAGACGAAATACATAGGTTAAGCCCAGAGGTGGAGGAGTATCTATATTCTGCTATGGAGGACTTCGTTATCGATATTATGATAGATAAAGGTCCGGGAGCTAGATCTGTCCGTATATCACTGAATCCATTTACACTGGTAGGAGCTACTACAAGAAGTGGTTTGCTTACTGCTCCTTTACGTGCTCGTTTCGGAATTACTTGTGCTTTAGAATATTATGATGTACAAGATTTGACTCGCATAGTGAAAAGAAGCGCATCGATATTGAAGGTTTCCATAGATGAGCAGGCTGCAAGAGAGATAGCGATGCGTAGCCGTGGTACTCCACGTATAGCGAATTCTTTGTTAAGAAGAGTTCGTGATTTTGCACAGGTGGTAGGCGATGGTAAGATTGATTTGAAGATAGCTAAGTTTGCATTGGATAAACTAAAAATAGATACAAGAGGTTTAGATTCTGTAGATAACAAGATATTAAGTACGATAATTAATAATTTCAAGGGAGGACCTGTCGGTGCGAGCACTATAGCTACTGCGATAGGGGAGGACCAGGGTACTTATGAGGAAGTGTACGAGCCTTTTCTTATAAAAGAAGGTTTCATAGTGCGTACTCAGCGAGGTAGAATTGCTACAGATTTGGCTTATAAGCATATGGGGGTCGAGACTATTACCAATAATAGTGGGGGACTTTTGTTTTAAAACAACTAAATTTTATATAAAATGGCAGATAAACTTATTTCCAAAATTCCTGACGGACCATTGGCCGAGAAATGGACCAAACACAAGTCAGAAATTCATCTTGTCAGCCCTAACAACAAAAGAAAACTAGACATTATCGTAGTAGGTACTGGACTAGGAGGAGCTTCTGCAGCTGCTTCACTAGGAGAACTTGGATATAATGTCAAGATTTTCTGTATTAGTGATTCTCCTCGTCGTGCACACTCTATTGCTGCACAGGGAGGTATAAACGCTGCCAAGAATTATCAAAACGATAACGATTCCGTCTATCGTCTTTTTTATGACACTATCAAGGGTGGAGATTATCGTTCCCGCGAGGCCAATGTGTATCGTCTTGCAGAAGTTAGTGCATCTATTATAGATCAGTGTGCTGCTCAGGGAGTTCCTTTTGCACGCGAATATGGTGGATATCTTTCAAACCGTTCTTTTGGTGGAGTTCAAGTAAGTAGAACTTTTTATGCAAGAGGACAAACTGGTCAGCAGTTACTATTGGGCGCGTATGCTGCTCTTAATCGTCAGATTGCAGCTGGTACGGTAAAAAGTTATCCACGTTACGAGATGTTGGATCTTGTAGTTGTAAATGGTGAAGCCAAAGGTATTATAGCTCGTAATTTAGTGACTGGACAGCTCGAAAGATTCGGAGCTCATGCTGTTGTCATAGCTACAGGAGGATATGGAAATACTTATTTTCTGTCTACCAATGCTATGAACAGTAATGGATCTGCAGCAGTGCAATGCTGGAAGAAAGGTGCTTATTTTGCCAATCCTTGCTTTGCCCAGATACATCCTACTTGTATTCCTGTACATGGTGAACAGCAGTGTAAATTGACACTTATGTCTGAGTCTTTGCGTAATGATGGTCGTATATGGGTTCCAAAGAAACTAGAAGATGTAGCCAAGTTACGCAAGCATGAGATTAAACCTTCTCAGATACCGGAAGAGGATCGCGATTACTATCTGGAGCGTCGCTATCCGGCATTTGGTAACCTTGTACCTCGTGATGTTGCTTCACGTGCTGCAAAGGAAAGATGTGATGCTGGCTATGGTGTAAATGAGACGGGAAAGGCTGTATTCCTCGATTTTTCAGATGCCATTGCAAGATTAGGGCATAAGAAGGTTGCCGAGCGTTATGGTAATTTGTTTGATATGTACGAAAAGATTACAGCATCATCTCCTTGGAAAGAGCCTATGATGATATACCCGGCTATCCACTATACTATGGGAGGAATATGGGTAGATTACGATTTGGAAACAACTATTCCGGGTCTGTATGCGATAGGAGAGGCCAATTTCTCTGATCATGGTGGTAACCGTCTTGGCGCTTCGGCTCTAATGCAGGGATTGGCAGATGGTTATTTCATATTGCCTGTTACTATTGGAGATTATCTTTCCAAGAAGTTCTCTGAGCCTAAAACAGACGTAAATACTGCAGAGTTTATAGAGGCAGAAAAGGCTGTACAAGCTCGCATCGATAAGTTATTATCTATTAATGGAAAAGAACCTGTAGATGTTATACACAAGAGATTGGGTCATATTATGTGGGAATATGTGGGTATGGCTCGTAATGCAGAAGGTTTGAAAAAGGCTATAGTGGAAATTGATGCCCTAAAGGAAGATTTCTACAAAAACGTTAAGGTTACCGGTTCTCAATATGAGTTCAATCAGGAACTTGAAAAGGCTCTTCGTCTTGAGGATTTCTTTGAGATAGGTAAGTTGATGGCTCGTGACGCGTATGACAGAAAAGAGTCTTGTGGTGGCCATTTCCGCGTGGAAAGCCAGACAGAAGACGGAGAGGCAAAAAGAGATGATAAGAACTTTATGTATGTTGCTGCGTGGGAGTATAAGGGCGAAAACCAAGAGCCTGAACTTCACAAGGAGCCTCTTAATTACGAGTTTATTGAAGTGAAAACAAGAAATTACAAAGACTAAGGAAATGGAATTCAATCTTAAAATATGGCGTCAAAAGAACGCCAAGGCAAAAGGTCATTTCGAGACATACCATATCAGTGGTATCGAAGAAGATGCATCTTTTCTTGAGATGTTGGATATTCTCAATGAGCAGCTAATAAAAGATGGTAATGATCCTGTAGCTGTTGAAAGGGGATGCCAGAGCAGTGGTCCAGTATCTTTTGATCACGATTGCCGTGAGGGTATCTGTGGTGCTTGTTCACTTTATATAGATGGACGTGCTCATGGTCCGGATGATCATGTTACAACCTGCCAGTTGTTTATGCGTCATTTTAAAGATGGTGCTACTATTACGGTAGAGCCTTTTAGAAGTGCTGCTTTCCCAGTTATAAAAGACCTTGTAGTTGATCGTAGAGCGTTTGATAAAATTCTCCAGGCAGGTGGATTTATTTCAGTTAACACTGGTTCTGCTCAGGATGCTAATACTCTTCTTATTCCTCACGACAAAGCAGAGGAAAGTATGGATGCGGCTGCCTGTGTAGGTTGTGGGGCTTGTGTGGCTACGTGTAAGAATGGATCTGCAATGTTGTTCGTTGCAGCCAGAGTAAGTTCTTTAGCACTTTTGCCACAGGGACGTCCCGAAGCTAAGAAGCGCGCAAGAGCTATGGTGGCTAAAATGGATGAGTTGGGCTTCGGTAATTGTACTAACACTCGCGCGTGTGAATTAGAGTGTCCTAAAGGTATCACTGTTTCACATATTGCAAGACTTAATAGGGAATTCCTTAAGGCTAAATTTTCAGAGTAGTTAATTACCAAAGAAAATTGTCAAAAGGGTAGCGTCCCGCGTGAATCTCCGCAACCATCTTATATAGGTCGTTGCGGAGTTTTGTTATATTCGTTTTGTTTTTAGCAGATATGAATATACAAGGTGATTTTTCATTAGCTATCCAACTGTTCTTCAGTTCTTCAAGGGTAACATTATCTTTTGTCTTAGGCTCAAGCGAGAAATCATCGTACGGAGTATATGTATAGGCATCTACTTTATTGAATATGACATACACAGGCTTGTCTTTTGCTCCTATATCGGCTAGTGTTTTCTCGACAGTTCTCATCTGTTCCTCAAAATCCGGAGCACTTATGTCCACGACGTGAAGTAGTATATCAGCTTCTCTTACTTCATCCAAAGTACTTTTAAATGCCTCTATTAACTGGGTAGGTAGTTTTCTAATGAATCCTACTGTATCACTCAGTAAGAAAGGTACATTTTCTATCACTACTTTGCGAACTGTTGTATCCAGTGTTGCAAATAGCTTATTTTCCGCGAACACATCGGATTTGGCCAGAAGATTCATAATCGTGGATTTGCCCACATTAGTATATCCTACGAGGGCTAGACGTACCATATTTCCGCGATTACCACGCTGTGTGGCCATCTGTCTATCCACTTTTTTTAGTTGCTCTTTAAGGAGAGTTATGCGCTCTTTGACTATTCGCCTATCGACTTCTATCTGTGTTTCTCCCATACCGCCACGTGTGCCTCTACCACCTCTTTGTCTTTCAAGGTGTGTCCACATACCTGCCAATCTTGGAAGCATATAATTATATCGGGCCAATTCTACCTGCATTTTTGCATACGATGTTTTGGCTCTCTGCGCAAATATTTCGAGTATAAGGCTTGTCCTATCGATAACTGAACTTGTCTTGATAACTTTTTCTATATTTCTTTGTTGCATACCTGTGAGTTCGTCATCGAAAATAACATAGTTAATTTCGTTTTCTTCACAGTATGATGCTATTTCATCGAGTTTTCCGCTTCTAATATAGGTTGCTTTTTCAGGTTTATCTAGCCTTTGTATGAACTTTTTATCTCCCGTAACTCCTGCTGTTTCAGCAAGAAATTGAAGTTCATCAAGGTATTCGTTTATCTTGCGTTCATTATCTTCGGGCTTTATTATACCTACGAATACCGCTTTTTCTATTTTATTATCAGTCATATTATTTTATTCCTATAATATATTCAAAAAAGGCCCATCCCCAATGGACGGGCCTAAAAAATATGATTTCTAGTACTTATCTTAACTGGAATATAACAGGTAGGGAGTAAGTTACATTAACAGCGCGATCCCTTTGTTTTCCCGGAGTCCATTTAGGGGATGAGGATACTACTCTTACGGCTTCCTTATCCAATGCAGGATCCAAACTACGAGTAACTCTCACATTTGCTACTGATCCATCTGCCTTTATGGTGAATGAAATCATTACACGTCCCTGAACGCCATTTTCTTTTGCTATTTCAGGATAAACTAACTGAGAAGCAACCCATTTTGAAAATGCATTGGCATCACCACCTTTGAAGCTTGGTTTCTGTTCTACAAATACATAAGGGATCTCCTCCTCCTCGATTTCCTCTTCTTCAGGACCTTCTATATAGTCTTTAATTTCTATAACGAGGTCGTCATTATCATCAAGGTTTAGAATGTTATCTTCCACTTGTATGTCATCGTCTATAATGTCTATTTGGTCAGACAAGACAGGAACCTTAGGTGTCTCGGGTGGCGGTGGCGGAGCTTCCTGTGTGATAGGAATATTTTCTTCCTCAATCGTAACCGCAGGACCGGCATCAAGTACGGCTGTCTGCTTCTCTTTTGTACTCCAAGAGAACGCGACGTATGTCACAGCCAATGCTATGATAAGTCCGATTTCAATAAAGAGAAGTCTCTTGTTTTCAAGGCTTGCTCCTTCTGTTTTCTTTATTTCCATATCTTTTATCTTTAATAATCAATCCAACCCCAAAGATATATAAATTTCCTTTTTAATCCAATTATTTATTCAAGTATTTTCCCACTCCTTCCATCACCCACACATTATCGGGGCGCTGCCTTAAGATGAATGGTCCGCGATAAATAAGCCCGTAACTATCACCCGATGTCGTTATCAAAGAACTGGTTTTCGTTCCGTTTGCAAGATACGAAAAGTCGGGCAGAGACTTTTACGCCTGCCCGACAAAAGGATAAAAGACTTTTAAAGCGTCCCATTTGGAAGAATGGTATTACAATTGCTGAATCAACAAATAAAAAACACCTTTTAATTCATTTTTTATAGAGATGCATTTATCGACGGATGATATTTTGCTTAAAATTCCTTTAAAATCAATTCCGTCGTGAATAGGGACAAGTAATTCATTGTATATGCTTTCCCTTTGTTCCATTGAGAAAGAAGACAGAATACACACCATCTCCTGTGGATAGCAGTCTAGAAGTTTAAATAACAATTCATTTCGCCACTCAATATATTCAATAATGTTATTATCTGACGGCTTATTTAGCAAAAAATCATGAACTATATTCATATCTAAGGTGTCATGTTTTTCTACAATATCTGACACATTCGCACATTTTTCCAAATAGAAATCATATATTTTTATATCTTGTGCAGAAAAATTTATTAATAAGTATACTATAATTATAATCATAATCATTACACAATAGTTCGTTAAATTTATAAAAGCTCAAGCGGCGTCCCTGACGCCCAGAAATAAGAGTTCTTTGAAAACAGTGTCATTTTTTCGCAGTTTCGGGGA
>DJPX01000003.1 GCA_002438635.1 Bacteroidales bacterium UBA6401 | reverse complement strand
CTGTCTGAGAAAGAAATCTCCGAGCTCAATTCGATAACGACATCCTTCCTTGATTTTGCGGAATCTCGTGCGCGTCGGCATATCATCACAACAATGGATGACTGGAGACAGCGTCTGGAACAGTTCCTGATAATGAATGACTACAAAATTACGGAGTCTGCCGGTATTGTTTCGCAGGATGAGGCCAGAGAAAAGGCTTACGGCGAATATGAAAAGTTCAAAGTAATACAGGATCGTACTTTCGTCTCCGACTTTGACAAGTTCAATGAAGAATCCGTCAGTGGCTCTGATGCTCCACTTCTTCCGTTTGACATAAACCCAGATGAGGATTGATAATTTTGAATCGGCTTTTGTTACTTTTGGATGTCAAGGTGTACGTGTTTGATTGGTAGCACAAGAATAGTGGAGATTATCTGCACGAGTGGAGGCGTATAGTTTGGATTATCTAAAGCAGAAAAATTTAAGCTTCTGGGCTGAAAAGGTTTATGTCTGGATGAATGAAGGTTAGTACACCGAAAAGAATCATCAAGACAATTGCTATAAATATAAAAAGTGTGCTATGGGATCTGATTTTTTCGGGCGTTTGCGGAATTGAGGTACAAGTTCTTTCGTTTTCATATTTAGTGAAATATAGTTTCTGCATAAAGTTTTACCAGCTTTACATAGGCGTAAGTATATCAAATTTAGCTCAAAATTTATGTTGATTGCGGTTTATTTTGAAAGTTTTGGTCGGACCCTTGTGTAGTGGCTTAGCCACGACTTGTGATATTAGTACTCGCTTTTACAAAAGTGATTTCTTCTAATAAATTTGCTTTTGTAAAATTTTTTTTGTTTGTAAAAACAGAATGTACATTATATTCACATATACTTTTCTTCCTAACACGAAATTTATAGGGCGGATTTCTTTTGCGGGAAGTCCGCTGTTTTAGTATTTTAATGTTTCTCTTTCGAAGCATCATTATGGTGATGCCATAGCATTTTGTCAAAAATTTGAAAGTAAAAGTTAAAATAGTGAAAGTGCGAATGCACGGATAAGATTAGTTTTGCGGAGTATTTTTACCACAACGCTTGGTAATCATTATAAAATGAGATAATCAAAGATTATCAAATTGGTTTTTCATGATTATTAAGCGTCAAGAAAAATTGCTGAAACTAAAAGAAACAATAAATGAAACAATCAAAAGTCATCTTTTATGCTATTGCTGCGGCATCAGGAGCTGTAGTAGTGGGTTTGAATTTGGGTGGTATTTCTGGTGCCATCGATCTTATCGTTAAGGAGTTTGGTTTGTCTGCAGTAGCCAAAGGATTTGTTACCGGCTCTCTTCTTATAGGATGCCTTTTAGGGGCATTAGCCGGAGGAAGACTTGCCGACAAATTCGGGCGTAAGCCTATGCTGTATGTTTCAGCAATACTGCTTGGCCTTGCCGCTTTGGGATGTGGAGTATTTACGCCAATATGGGCTTTGCTAGTTGCTTACAGGTTTATTGCAGGGTTAGGGATTGGCATACTTTCAGCCGTAATTCCTACCTATATTTCAGAAATCTCTCCAGCTCACCTTCGTGGGACGCTTGTCTCATTTTATCAGACTGGAGTGGTAATCGGAATTCTTCTAGCTTATATTGCCAATTATATTATTCGTGCGGATTGGCACTTGATGCTATGTATTCCTCTTTTTATGTCGATGGTATCAATTGTACTTTTGTTAACAGTTCCGGAAAGTCCATGTTGGAGAGAAGTTAAAGCTCAATTGGCTGAAAAGAAAGACTCTGAAATTAAATTCGGCGATCTTTTCAAAGGCAGAATGGGAAGGGTTGTGTTTTTGGGATGTATGCTCGCTTTTTTTCAGCAGATTACAGGTATCAATGTGGTAGTGAATTATGCTCCAAGCATTCTTGATTCACTTGGCCTCGGGCAAGATCCACTTTTGCAAACTGTATATATCGGAGTAGCGAATTTGATCTTTACCCTCATTGCACTTTGGATGTGTGACAAGTTCCCACGTAAAACACTCCTTATAGGTGGTGGCGCAGGTGCTTTCCTCAGTCTTGCATATCTTGCTTATGCATATTCGATTTCTACTCCTAATCCTGTAGGGGTGCTTGTGGCTATTATCGCATTTATTGCTTTTTTTGCACTTTCGTTTTCTCCGCTTATGTTTGTGGTAACTGCAGAGATGTACCCTTCTAAAATTAGGGGTACAGCAATGGCTCTTTCGACAGGTATCAGTTGGGCTTGTGCCTTTATAGTTGTTCAACTTTATCCAATTATGGAAGCATCTATAGGGACCGGCATTGCATTTGGTATTTTCGCGTTTTTGATGCTTGTAGCATGTCTTTTTATTGCTTTCTTTATTCCAGAAACGAAGGGAAAGACACTGGAGGAAATTCAACATGAACTTAAACTCGATGAATAATATGTCAAAACCAATAGTAATAGGTATAGGAGAATATCTGTGGGATGTTCTTCCGACAGGGAAAAAAGCAGGGGGCGCACCTGTGAATTTTGCTTTCCATGCATCTCAGAATGGAGCTGAAGGCTGGGGAATAAGTGCAGTCGGGGATGATGAACTCGGAAAAGAACTTCTTGAAGTGACTAAGGCTCATGGTATTAATATATTAGCCCCAACTGTAAATTATCCTACTGGGACAGTTAATGTAACATTAGTGAACGGACAGCCAGATTATGAAATATGTGAAGGTGTGGCGTGGGATCATATTCCGCTTTCCTATGATGCGGTGGAACTTGCTCAAAAGGCATCTGCCATTTCGTTCGGCACACTCGCTCAACGTTCAGAGGAATCTAGAAGGTCAACCGCTGAATTGATCTCACTTGCCCCTAAGGATGCCTTAATTGTTTATGATATAAATCTTCGTCAGCATTTTTACAATAAGCAAGTTATAGAACAGTCTCTTCGCATGTCCAATATCCTTAAAATAAATGATGAGGAGATTGAGGTTGTGAAGCCAATGTTCGCTCTAGAAGGGAAATCTTATGATGAAGTGTGTGAATTCTTTATGAGCGAATTTGGTCTGCGTATTGTCATCTTGACAGGTGGAGATAAGTTTAGTTCAGTTTATAGTGAAGAAGGTGTTTCGACCATAAAAACACCCAAGGTAGAAGTCGTAGATGCGGTTGGTGCTGGTGATGCTTTTTCTGGCGCATTTATCGGCTCACTTCTTAATGGCAAAACAATTCGTGAGGCGCATGAATTAGCTGTTGATACTGCAGCTTATGTTTGCACTCAGGCAGGAGCATGGACACCCAAAAGGAAAAATCATGAATAAAATAATCGTATTATGCACTTGCGCTTCTATATTGGCATGCGCATGCAACACAGATAATAATGATACAGCGTATGATGTTACTCTATCATCCCTTCTCGACGAAATGGTCGACAGGGAGAAGCTGACTTCATACCCGGCTATTGAGTATAAAGCTGGTCAAGTAAGCAGTTATGATCGAAGAACTGTTTCAAAAGATGAACCTGGTTGGTGGGCCAATGACGATGGCGCAGGTTATGAAAGATTAGATACTATAGCAGGACGCTATGAGAAAGTAATGTGTGACCTTAATGGTGCCGGTGTAGTTACAAGGATTTGGATGACCACTAAAGAAAAGTATGGAACTATGAGGATTTATCTTGACGGGGCGAAGAACCCTCAGATAATTATCCCGGCATACGATATGAAGCGATTCCCTCTTGATGTTCCAGAGGGACTTTCTCTTACCCATACGCATTATCAGAAAGAAAAGAGTGGTGTCGGGGGTAATTCTTTCTTTCTTCCGATCCCATTTGCCAATTCTTGCAAAATCACCTTTGAAGAGCCTGATATCACTAAAAAGATACCGCGATACTATCATATAGGATATCGCCTTTACCCACAGGGAACATCTGTAAAGACTTTTACTATTAAAGAAGCAAAGTCCTTATCAGATAAAATGGTTGCGGTAAGTAACGAATTGCTTAATCCTTCGGAAGAATCGGGCATTCCATCAATTGTAGAAGGAACTATCAAACCGGCAAAATCCCTGACGCTTAATATAAGCGGTGATAATCAAAAGATGTCTAAACTTATCATTAAAACTTCAGATCCAGAGGCTTTTATGATTACGGCCAATTTTGACGGGGTCCGCACTGTATCTGCTCCGCTTGCGCATTTTGCCGGAGCTGGGATCGGTGCACCAAAAGTGGATGGATGGTGGCTAAAAAAAGATGCTGATTCAATTATAGTACGTTTCCCTATGCCTTTCAGGAAGACTGCAGAAATATCTCTTGTAAATATTTCTGCAAAGGACGTTGAAGCCAGTATATTGGCAGAAACTAACGACTGCAAATGGTCAGAGCGTACTTTGTATTTTCATACTTCATTTAGATCTGAGGATGCCATTCCTGTAAGTCCTGATTATGATTCGGACGATAATTTGGATTGGAACTTTGTGACTATTACAGGAAGGGGTGTATATGTAGGCGATCTATTGTCTTTAAATAACCATGCAATTGACTGGTATGGAGAGGGTGATGAGAAAATCTATGTTGATGGGGAGAAATTCCCTTCATTCATGGGTACCGGAACTGAGGACTATTATAATTGCTCATGGGCTCCAGTAATTCCTTTCTTAACCCCTTATGGTGGGGCTCCTCGTGCCGATGAAGAGTCATCCCATGGATTGAATGCATTCTTGAGAACAAGGAACCTTGACAATATTCCATTTGCCAAAAGTCTCACTTTTGATATAGAGATGCTTTCATGGCATCATGGTACCGTCGACTACAATGCGACTTCGTTTTGGTATGGAGACTTAAATTCGTTAACAAATGCGACATTATAATATGAATTTCAAAAAAATAGCACTTTTCTGCCTAACGATCTGTTTGGGTATTATGGCAAATGCACAAATTAAGATCAGCGGTATAGTAAAAGATCAATTCGGAGAGCCACTATCAGGCGCAGGTATTACTGTGTCCGGAACATTAACGGGCACGATAGCCGACGTGGATGGCAAATACGAATTATCTGTAAAGAATGAATCCGTCGTGCTTGAGTATTCATTCTTTGGAATGATCACAAAATCTGTGAAAGTTGGTTCACAAAGGGTAATAAATGTAACTTTGGAAGAAGATACGATTGGCCTGGAAGAAACAATTGTAATAGGCTATGGTACAATAAAAAAGGAGGAAATTACCACTTCTATTGTACGAGTAAAACAAGATAATTTCACTAAAGGTGGAGTAAATTCACCATATCAACTTCTCCAGGGAAAAGTAGCAGGACTTGGAATGTCCAACACCTCAGGCGATCCTTCATCTTCTCCAAGTATCTCTCTTAGAGGTATTTCTACATTGGCCGCATCATCAGCGCCACTTGTCGTTATAGATGGAATTGCAGGAGGATCGATTAATTCTGTCGCTCCAGAGGATATCGAGTCAATAGATGTTCTTAAAGATGGTTCTGCCGCTGCTATCTATGGTACGCGAGGTACAAATGGTGTCATTATCATTACCACTAAAAGAGGTGGTGATGGTCAGGCGCAAATTGATTATGAGGGGTATGTGAAATTCGATAGCATGCTTAAGGATGATCAGACGCTTTCTGCTTCGCAGTGGCGCAAAGAAATGTCAAACCCAGATATAGCTTCTACCCTAGAGCGTGCAGGAATTGTTCCTCAAGACTATGGTGCCAATTCAGATTGGGTGGGTGCAATTACCCGTAACCCAGTTAATACAAATCACTACCTTTCTCTTAAAGGCGGAAATAAGGACACACATTATGTTTCATCGATAACGTATGGAGATAAACAGGGTATATATAATAACTCGTATGACAATTCTCTTGCCCTAAAATTTCGTGTGGATCATAGTATGTGGGATGGAAAACTCAAAGCGGAGTTAAATCTCAATGATAAGATCGTAACACAGGGCTATGTGTCTAACGAGTTGTATGATAATGCATCCAAATGGAACCCGACTTTCCCGATGTATCAAGAAGATGGCAAAACTTACTATATGACAAACGCGGAAACTCCTATCTGTAGATAATAACATAGATTT
>DJPX01000005.1 GCA_002438635.1 Bacteroidales bacterium UBA6401 | reverse complement strand
TAAATTTAACGAACTATTGTAAATGAATGTATTGTTCAATAAACCTATAGAACTTAGATGTAACCTCGTTCAGGTTGAACTGCGGATCTATTCTGTTAACATGAGTTTCTGCATGTCTGCCCGTTGGCATAGCCTGAAGAAAGCCAAAACTTGTTCCGCCTCCTTGATATTGCGCATTGATATAGTCATCATATGCCTTACCTCTCATAAGAGAAGCCAACTGTTTGATCGCCCTATTTTTACGAATACTAATAGCGTTTTCGGAAAGATTCTTAAAATCCTCTTTAACATCTGCGATGAAGGTCTTCGGATTATTAATGTAATACTTGATGATAATCTGATCAATATCTTTTAGTTTTGAAATAGAATCATAAAGGCATTCTTTGAGATTGGCATTATATTTAGTCGAAATCTCACCTGCCGTCTTTACTAACTCATGGTCACCTAGATTATCAACCGATGCGCCAAGATATTTCTGCACATCCTTAAGTTCATCATAGATATTGTTATGGACAATACGTGACATATACTCAATATGTGTTTTCTCTTTACTGCTATCGAATTTATTGTATGCACTTTCAAGCGTATCAATCGTCGCATTCTCACAAATATCCTCTTCATTGATTCGTGCGTCCCAATGAGAAGACTTCTTCTTAATACTATAAAGATACATACGAGCAATATCTTTCAACTGTTCATAATAACGCGACGCAAAGTCGTTCCATGTCATATCAGTCACCATATTATTATAGTTTTTATTTTCTGCAAAAATAAGACTACATTTTGACAATTTTTGTCAACTAATCATATTTGAACTATTTTTTACTATCAGTTCATTTCCACAAAAGTCCTCGTAACCGGAAAGTATATATACCCCGAACTTGTCCTGCAGTTCCAGTACGGCAGCTTCCGGGTGTTCCTCGTACTAAGAATACTGACCGAACACACTATAAGAACAGAAGAGCGTGTCAAAATAATATCTACATGAATAGGAACAAAGTACTACAATATTTCATATCTTTAGATTTGAACTTTTTTTGACTTTCCGGTGAAAGAAAACCACCGCTGGTCAGTATAATAACATAAAACTAAATACAATTATGGATATATATTTCAACCCGCTTTATGATTCGTCGGTATTTCTACGGAAGACAGACTGTGGATTGGGGAGGACTTTCAAAGGTCCTGACGCTCTTCTTGCAGAACTTGAATTACGGTGCGGACTCACAACTGTCGAAAATGAACACTCCCAGAGAGTGATTTCTTACATAGAAGCTATGCAGAAAGCTGCCACAAATGGCACTATGCCATTCTACTTGAAGTCTTTCCGTCAGGACGACTACGGCACGGCCGAGCTGATGCTGGGCTGGAGAGATGCTCTCATAAGAGCTGGATGGGACGGAAAAAATGTGATTGAAAGCGAGAAGGTAAGGCGTCTTTCGGAAATCGAGTGCTCTTTTAATGACCCGGGTAAGGCGGACAAATGGAGGGAGATCATCGCAGAATCTGGAAAGAGACCGTTGCTTGGCCCGTCTGACCGGATAAAGGTATGCTGCCGGAAGGACGCCCTCGATGCGGTACTTGCGCGTCTGCTTTCCAATATTGAAAAGATGTCCGGACCGGGGTCCGTGCAGTATATGGGAAAGGACGTGACTGAACCGCCGGAGATGGAGATTCTGGAGTTTGATGACGAGTATAGGGCACACGAGTGGATCGCCACACAGGAGCTGACCGCTGCTGACGTGGTCGCGGAGGCTGATACAGCACTTTTGGGGGAACTTCTCAGGAGTTTGGGAAAGCCGCAGACAGGCGCCGCAGACAATGGCATCGGACCGGTCATGCGTCTGCTTCCTTTGGGCGTCGCCCTTTTCAAATACCCTGCCGACATAGCCTCACTCCAGTCGTTCCTTCAGTCTCCGAAGAACCCTGTCGGAAATCTTTACATTGAGCGTGAGGGAGAGGACGGCAAGAAGTACCACGTGAAAGCCAGTATCGCGCTCCTCCAGCATATCTGTGCAAACGGCGGGCTTGGTGACGGATGGGATGGTATCATACGCGATGCAAGGTTCACATACGATGGTAAGGACATAAGTGCGAGGGACTATGACAGGGCCGTAGCCTTCCTTAACCTCTGGGATAAGTCCAAGATCCTGCCCGAGGGAAAGGCCAATGTGAAGGATGTTAAGGACTTCGTGTACGGACTTGACAAGTGGGCTGCGGGCGAAATCGCCCCTGAAAGCAATCTCGACAGCCAGTTCCACGCACTTCGAGGCAGCTGCAGGGCTATGCTTAGGCTACTTGACTCAGTGGACGAAGCGACCGCCGATATAGACAGGCTCTCTGACCAGCAGATCTCAAAATCGTTCCTTTGGGATGTCCGTCACGTAAGGAAAGACAAACCAACATCAGGCAACCTCTATCCAGGCTACTACCTCACTTATGTTCCGAAATTGGGCTCGGGCTCGAAAAGTCTGCCGGAAGATATAAAAAGCGGTATTGACGGTGTCACCGGAGTCGGCAACTATGAGGACTTCAAGGACTCCATCATCAGGGAAGGACGTCGCCTGCTTTATGTCGCCGTGACTCGTGCACGTGACATCTTCGTGGAAGTGGGGCAGCACACCAAGGAGAACAAGATGATAACCGAAACCATGAAGGACCTTTATGCGGATCCAAAATGGAAGAGCCAGACCCAAAAGGACTGGAATAATGGAACCTATCAGCAAATATGGGGGCCGGGAACGCCTCTCTTCTATTACCGTGAGATAGCAATTGACCCCGCTCCGGAAGTTCACGAGAATGAAACATATTCCTATATGCCAGTGATGGAGCCTGACAGGACCACGGCAGCAAAGAAAATCTCCCCAAGTTCCCTTTCCGATGATGATCTGGTAATGAAGTCGCAAGCCGAGTGCATCAGCAGTAACGTTTTTTTTCGCCAGGTCATAAGCAAGGCATCAGAGGCTGAAGACGAGAAAGTTGGCACCTGCATCCATAATATTTTCACGACGTATGATCCAAGCCGGCCACGTGAGGAGATGCTGGCCATTGCAGAGAAAACGATAGAAAGACAAGGCCTTCAGGAGGTTCTCCCGAATTCAGAGGCTATCATTGAGTCCGAAGAGCGTCTATATAAGATCCTTGAGGAAAAGTACGGAAAGGCAACTCGTGTCGAACATGAGTTTCCTTTTATTGAAATTATTGACGAACAGACAATTGTAGGCTCCATCGACCTTATATGGTTCACTTCTGAAAGCGAATGTGTGCTTGTTGACATCAAGAACCGTCCATGGGCGACCATGCAGGTCTTGAAACATGACGACAAGAGGTTCCTTGGTCAGTACGCCCCACAGCTCAATGCCTACAAGAACGCGCTTGAAAGGGGTGGGCTTATTGTAAAGGACAGCATCATCTATCTCGCTATGCAGGCTGAGGCAATACGGGTCACCTACTGACAGCCGAAGGATTAGTACTAAAACCTCGCGATGTATAGGAAATCGCAGATTGTCATAAACTTCAAGAATGAAACATCTATCATTAACTATTGTGATTACATTGATTATTATTTGGACTTTTCTTCTCGCTCAATTTCAGCAAAAAAATTGTCCCAAGAAGGATCGTACAAACCATTATCTTCATTTGCGTCAGGACATCCCTTAAAGGTCTTTTCGCCAAATTTAGTCTTCTTTCCAATCTTTATATAACTCAGATTTTTACAATTGTCAAATGCTCGATCGCAAATATCTTCAACGCTTGCAGGAATATTTACAACCTTAAGGTCCGTGCATCCGTGGAAAGTATAGGCGCTAATCGTTCGCGTCCCCGCCGGAATATCGCAAATTCCATCAACAATGTCAAAAGTATACATGGTTTATTCTTTTATCACACTATAAATTTAGCAAAAATATCAGAAACTATAGACATTATTTCACCATTATTTTATAAATATATGAATAATGATACTGTTGCTTATTACAAAAGACATTCATCGTCTATTATTTCCTCAAAATGAGTTGGCTCAGATAAAGAGACGTCTTTCGAAGAAGGTATGATCGGGGTACATGACTGATTAGGAAAGAGGAAAAACCTAAAGGTTCGGAAAGAAGATGAAAGAATAATACATCAAACAATTATTTCAATCATTTCAAAATGACTTGTTAGGTGATGCAGTTTATTTGAAGGAACTAAACTAAAACCAAAAATCTGAAAGATATATCAGAACATGCGGTATAATATATTGAGTTATTTGACCATGAGAATAACTTTAAAACCTAAAAGTATATAACATGGTATGGTTTTGATTGCGCTGGGTTCCGTCATTAGGCTTAAACGATGGATGAAGACGGAGAACTATATACTAGATTACAACAGAGTTCTCATAACAACTTGACACAATATAAATAATCCATTGATTTCATTGAAAGAAATAGCAGTATCTTGAGTATATAATAATAAATGTTAAAGGCATTATTATGATAGATTTCAGTAGGTTCAAGTCCGAGGACCTGAAAGGCGGAGTCAGGTTCTCGGAAATGTTCTCCAAGGATATTTACAGGGTGCAATACATTGATGTGATGAATGACAGCATAAGCATTCCTGCAATGTCAGTTAATTCCTTGAATTGTTTGTTATGTTTTTAATAAAAATTTTAAGTATGGACAATGCCAAAAATTTCAATGAGTCTATAAATGACAAGTCAATATCCTCAACAGATGAAGTCCTTAAAGGCAGCATCACTGAGGACTCAAAAAGAATACATCCATCAGATACAAAGCAGAGCAGAGTTATTTGGATTGGGCCATATGACAAGACGGGACATTATTTGAGAATCAAGATTCAACACTCAAAAGAAAGTCATAACTCTAATGAATGGGCAGCATTGACCATACCTGAACTGAAGTTAATGCCTGATATAAGCAAGGCTGACATTTCAAGTGCAGAACTGAAAGCCTTTAAAGACTTTTCAATAAAGCACAAAGATCTCATTGACAAGTTTGCAAAAGGTGAGATAGATTTCAAGAAGTTCTGTGAAGATCTAAAAGGGGAAAAGGCCACAAGTACTGGTCAGGATGAGTAGCTTATGGAAAGCAGGTGTGGTTGTTATAGTTTCATATTTGATATAGATGAAAGTAATTCATATTATAAGAGCGACATACGTTCTTATGATTCTACTTGCAGAGATGTCTTCTCAAAGGATGGTACTGAACTATTGTGCTGTGAATCGAAAAACCTTGATTATGGATATTTTTAGGGTATAAATAAAAACAGAGATATCTCGATTACAGGGAATTGTGACGATCTCATTGTCCCACCATCTATAAAATCTATCAATTCCGCACATGAGGCTCTTGCCATAAGCATCGGCGGTCTTGCTGGACTTCTTGGTGTAGTCAAGGATATGTACGAAACAAATCAAAAAGATATTATACTATGATTAAAAAAGAAGATTTGATCAGGTGCCATATCTCTTCTGGAGATGGTGAGTCTGTTGCAACGGCTTATTTGTTTGATTCAGATTATACTGAAGATGAGGCTGTCGCTTTGGAATATGAGGCTTTGTCCGAACTATATGGCTATGCGGGAAGCGATTTTGTAAAACAGGAATTTCTTATGAAGAAGGGCAAATGTTTTGATGCAATAACATTTTATGAAAACGATTGCCTGCGGACGATATATTTTGATATAACTCAGCATTTTGACAAGTAAGGCAACTCAATATCAAAAGATTGTGTCGGATAGTTTAACTGTTCCGGACGTAACCACTCAGATGCCCGGCCATAGGCCGATGGCCCTGACTAGTTACCACTGGACACGCTGTCTTATGTATTTCGCGATGGATTTGAAACACAATCCGTTCAAGAAAACTGATATCGATGTCGAGCGTGAACGCCGCGAAGCACTCCGCCACTACTGCCAGCAGGATACATGGGCAATGGTAGAGATTCTGCGTGCGGTAAGGAAGAAAATAGGTCTTTAAATTATTGTAACCATGTATAGCGTGTATAGAATAAGCCCACATTGCATATTTCTCGACGGACCCTATCCGGTCAATTTTCAAAAGCTTTATAAAGGCATTATTGTCGTAGTTGATACGGATTCCGGTATGAACGCTCCCAAATTCTGTCATTTCGCAATCCTCACCCAGAAGACAAGAACATGTATATGGAAAAGACGGCAAGAAAGAATGGACCGTCTTGTATTTGATGATGCGTCTCTGACAATTACCTGCTGTTACGAGCAGGTAGAGGGAAATCCTCTGATTCCTAAGAGCCTGACTCTTGATAAGGATATCTTCGGCGAACTCAAGGAGATTCTGCCTGGATTCATGGATAGTTGCGGCTGCTACCATGACAAGGTGGAAACCAGCGACGGTCTGGAATTGATAATCAAGTAGCGGACCTGTAGTTTCCCCTTATTGGAGAGCAGAAAGTTTTGTAACTTTGATGGCGTAAATATATATAACGACGCATGGCTACATTCTATCATGGTACATCAGTCCTCTTCGATCACTTCGACATATCTCACTTGTCCGAGGGTGACGGCAAATATAAGTTTGGCGTAGGAGAATATACCACATCGGTTTATTCGATGGCTGCGCTTTATGCAGGGAAAAGAAGCAATCCTACGAACTACGTCTATACAATTGAGGTTCCGGACCTGACAGAGGACAATCATATCTTTTCTGTCCGGCCTGTGAATCCGGGAATTGTCAAGAGAACGGAGAAGCAGTTGGGCGCTATCCCCGATGAGGTAAAAAGTGCCGGAAAGTAGTTCAGGAAATATGTTTGGAATCTATCGATCGACAACATCGGCACCGTGAAAAGGACGAGCGGCTCATTAAGCATTGAAGGTGAAATGGCTGCGACAAATTTCTTCTCTTCAATCGGAGTCCTGTTTCTGGTATGGCCGAATGCGCAGACATTCCCTGACAACGGCGATGTTAACATTGCTGTTCTTCGTGACGATGTCATCAGGATTGTCAAGATCGAGACTGTGGAGTTGGATTCAAAAGGTAAATATGTTAGTGGCTCAAATAGAACAGTTAAGCAGTATGAGTAATAGTTCGACCGGTATCTTTGAGTTCATCAAGACGTATTATCCTGAATATGTCGGTGATAATGAGTATCCTGTCTAACATGTCCTTAGTTCCATTTGTAGTGGAAGGCGTCAAGACTAAGGGTGAAAAATATGTGGGCCCGAATATTATGGGACAGTTGTTGATGAGTCTCAGGAGCAATGGGATGCTTGACTATAGACTTCCGTCTGACGCTCTCGCATTTATCGAGTTGTTAAAATAAAGTCATAGCACAAACGAGTAGTTAGAAAATGAAATGTTTTTCATTCTACTCAATTATTCATAACAATAAGACCACCGTCCACTATTTCCTTACCTGTTCCAGTCCATGACCTCCCGCACACTTCAGAAGAAAAAATATTCATGTATTTTCATTTATTTTCTTCACTAATGCATAAATTCAAAAAATCCGGATATAAAATTCATAATTCATTTAAAGACTAATTAGACGATAAAAATCGAACATAGCATCAAAATCACCTTTTGCGTGCTTTTCTGCATATTCTTTCACACATAGCCAAGGTATATTCCTAATAACAAGAAGTACATATCCCCTAAACTTTACTGCCTCCTGCTTCGCTAATTGCTTAATACACCAAGTACAATCAAATAGGTGAATATCATACACATTAATAACAAGCAATCCTGCTTCAAAACCATTTGTAGCCTTGGTAAATATTTTCCAACACTTGCCATTATCATTCAATGGCCAAGATTTATCAATCGTTATCTCATTAACTTTTCCAGAAGCAATCAGTTCATCGTATTTGAGAGCGCCTTCAATAGCAGAAAGTAATATTCCGTTATTTTCATCTGTAATGATAAAACCTTTTATGGCCCAGCTATAATCAAAATTAGCAGGATCGCAATCAAGCATAATATGACGGCCAATAGCTATCAATTGTCGCGTCCAATAATTATCCAAAACTAATTCTGATATATTCTCCTTTATCCACTTCTTTAGATACGACTTATCAGTCGGAGATATTATATTTTTCTTAACAACCTTCTGCAACGATGGAGCATATTTACTAACATTGATTACGTCTACAATTGGAGAGCGTCCATCGAGAATATTTAGAATAGATTGCAGTTCTTTAAGAAGAATATTTTTTCTTCGTTTGACCCAATCATTATTATTTTCGAAATAGTTCAATTCACTAATATTAATTATACTTACTGGTGTGATAACAGGACGATCTAAATCTTTCCATATCGCAGATAGCATGGGGAAACGAAGATCAATATTGCGGTATAACAAGCAAGACAAATATTGAACGAAACGCTGTGCATAACTACCTTCTCGGTCAGTAAGTTTAGAAAGTTGTTTGGGTAGCCATACAAGATTTGGAATAAAAGAATTTGTACATTCCCATTTACTGGCAAGCATCGTAGGTTTACTTTTTAAAACCCTCCAGCAATGTGATGCTACATATCCCTTCCCTAGCCTTTTGCCGTTCATCTCTGGAAGAATACTCTGAATTGGCAAAGACTTAGGAATTCCCTTGATACTTGAATTATCATCAGGCATAAATCCTTTAATATTAGCAATACCACGTGAATCCTTGCCTGTAGATGGATCTTTCTTCCTACAATCACTATCCCTTACAACATATGGTAATAAAACAGGAATTTGCTGGTATGTTTCTGGCCTAAACCAAACGCCGCCCCACAATAGGAGTTGTTCAATCATATACTTAACTTCTCTTGGAGGATCATTTTCATTATTCTTCTCAATAATCTGTTTCTGAATAATATGATAAACAATATTCTCTCCATTGATATCATTACTTCTGCTCTTTTCTTTCATAATTTCCATTATACTACAGGATTTCAACTCTTTTTGCTACAACCAATCACAATTTTAATCGTATACGATAAGGATCACTTAAAGTGTGTCCTTTGATGTCATATCTTTTCGTATTACTACACCCTTTCCCCTTTAGTATTAATACGATACTCCTTGCCATCCTTTTTCACTTTGGCAATACCATTTTTGTCAAAAATCACATTATCATCGTATTCACAAGGTACGACAATCTCACCATGACAATCAATAACACCCCATCTCTCATTGTCATCTCTCATTGTTGCAAATCCATTTCTGAAATGAGTTATGTCATCATATATCACTGGGATTTGTTCTACGCCATGTTTATCCACAAGTCCATACTTATGATTAGTCCGAACCATACAAAAACCATATTCATCAAATGACCAGATACAGTCATATATGAAAGGTATTATAGTATTCAGATTACCATCAACAGCGCCCCACTTACCATTTCTAGAGACCACATAACAGTCATCCCCACACCTACTTAAAAACGGTTTATTGTTAGACTTAAGGATAGGAATACCATTGATTGCTTTGAATTTGACATTTTCGGATGAGATAATTAGTTTTCCACTTGACATTATATGATCGATATCGTGCGGGCTCTCGCAGTCGAAATGTTCACCAAGATAAACATAATCGATTCGTTCAGACTCAGTATGAATATGAAGATGAATATCAATGCCATATACCTTATTAAGAAGTTGATCACATGACCATGTTCCATCCAACCCAAGTGTTTTCGTGCCATCGTCGTAAAAATAACGTGGAGGATAATCATATACATTCTGCCAATTCGACACGGCAACTCTCGGCTGAACATTATTATTGTCATTTGATGAAACATCTACGACGTCTCGTCCGTCCACATTTACCATAGGATGCATAGGCCTCTCAGCAACATACACCTTATACTTCTCAAGAAACTGGCGAATTGTTGAAGTTTGTCCTTCTTTTATATGACGATCCATCAGTGCAGCACCATATCTATAGCAAGTTTTCTTATTTTTTACATTATTATAGGTCCAGTCATAAAACTCATGTCCAGTTTCATTCAAGAAACGAAGCATCCCGAACTCAGCCAACGGCTCTTCTATAAACGGAACATATGGATACATATCATGGCCCTCTCGATCGAAATAAGCATGCATCGTCTCATGGACAAATGTTGACACAAGAAGTTGTTCGAAGTGCTCTGCATCACATTGCAACATAGCCTCTGGATACAAAACAATCTTCTTCTCTATAGGAATATACTCTCCAAGTTTCAGCATCTTCTCCCAAAAGAAAACTTCACTTCTAATTTCTTCTAGTCTGCGAGAAATTTCCTGACGATCACCATTGTGCTCTCGACATTTTCTCAATTTTTTCTGCCAATATTCCTGCAAATTCATCAGTTCCTGAGGGACAGAACAATAAAAGACCCCTTTCCGCCCTTCTATATTCACATCGTACTTATCAATAATACTTTTTAGCGATTGAAAACCGCCAATATTGAAAGGCTTGATTGCAATACGACAAAGCAATTTAATATACTGTTCTTTAAATAATGCAGAATTATTTATCTGCAAACATTCTTCTTTTTTCGCGTTCCCTGCAAGGTCTCTCATTACCATGTCATTCAATATACCCATATCTATTAATTATTATTGTTTAGTGCTTCTTGCTGGCTATTGGACTCCAACTCCTTTAGTCGCAATTTCCAACAAATTTATATATCTTTCCAATTCCAATCAATCGATTATTTCATATTATTATATTCCATCCCAAGTGTATTTTCATTTAAATCCTCTTCATCAGCATTTTAACAAATATCTTTTCCATAAACATTAACCTCCGTTTTTACTATTATTACTATAATAATTGGATTTCTTTCAACTCCCCGATTAAATTTGGAAACAATATACCTGACCACCCAAATCTTTTAACACCTTAGCCGCCACAAAAGTAATCTATTGATTTCACTGAAAGAAATGATAGTGTCTTAACTAAAATATAAAGCACTATTATTATGAAGGATTTTCCTGCAATGCCTGTTCATCACTTGAGTTGTTTGTTATATTTTAATATAAATAATTGATAATATGAAGACTTTTAATGAGTTCACAAAGAAAAACAAAAAATCAGAAGACACTTTAAGGATTGAAGACTTTTTTGATGTTTCATCCATATCAAAAAAGGATATAATGTCCATTAATAGTGACATGAGAATCTATTTGCAAGGCAGGGGGTTTGGTAATAGCATATTATGTAATGGAAAGAAAATAATCACAGAATTAGATGTCATTACAGTTCCTGTTCTTGAATTGAGAAGGAAACTCATGACAATGGGATTCAAAAGATGGCAGGTGGCCAGTGAAGCAATTGCAAATAAAGCCCGGATTGTAGTCTTATATGCAGATGTGGCAAAAAACACCCAAATAATAATTTTGGAAATGAAATCTATGGGATGGGCTAAAGTCATGATTTCTGAACCAATGTTGATAAATGGTATAAAATGCAGAGCAATGAGTTTTGATCCAGCATCACAAAGAGACTTAACAAAAGTCCTGAAAGACAGCATCACTTAGGGCTCAAAAAGAATACATCCATTAGATACAAAGCAGAGCAAAGTTATTTGGATTGGGCCATATGACAAGACGGGACATTATTTGAGAATCAAGATTCAACACTCAAAAGAAAGTCATAACTCTAATGAATGGGCAGCATTGACCATACCTGAACTGAAGTTAATGCCTGATATAAGCAAGACTGACATTTCAAGTGCAAAAGTGAAAGCCTTTAAAGACTTTTCAATAAAGCACAAAGATCTCATTGACAAGCTTGCAAAAGGTGAGGTAGATTTCAAGAAGTTCTGTGAAGATCTAAAAGGGGAAAAGGCCACAAGTACTGGTCAGGATGAAAGTGGATAAATAATCTCCTGAAATAGGATATACTGTCTAAATGTGTCATTTTTTATAAGATTTAGACGACTTATCACGAATTTTTGTATCAAATTCCGTCTAAATGTCTATATTTGTAATGCAACACAAAAACTATATTATTTATGGGACAGTTTATCGGAAGGGAGAATGAAATACGACAACTTCGCGAAAGATTTGAATCGCAGTCGCCGGAATTGGTGGTCGTTTATGGTCGACGTCGTGTCGGGAAGACCTTCCTGATTCGTCAAGCCTTTGACAACCATTTTGATTTCTATCTTACCGGACTCTACAAAAAGAACATGCGGAGACAATTAGAGAACTTCGCCAATGCCCTTTCAGACTTTTCGGGAGAAGATGTCGAGACTCCAAAGGACTGGTATGCTGCGTTCAGAATGCTGAAGAATTATCTTATGGGAATCAGCCGCCCTGGAAAACTCGTAGTCTTTCTTGATGAAGTTCCATGGATGGAAACTCGCAAATCTGATTTTGTGAGTGCGTTGGAGAGTTTTTGGAACGGATGGGGATCCGGCGAAAATAACCTTTTGCTTATACTTTGTGGCTCAGCGACTTCTTGGATAACAAAGAAGGTTTTCAGCAACAAAGGAGGTCTTTTCAATCGCGACACCGACCGAATTTATCTTGAGCCGTTCACATTATATGAAACTGAAGAATTTCTTAACCGCAGACAAATCTATCTGACACGAAAAGATATAGCCGAATGCTATATGATTATGGGCGGAATTCCTTATTATCTGGACAAGATCGAAAAAGGAATGAGTTTCAGCCAGAACATTGACAACATTTTCTTCAAGAAAAGGGCACGCCTGTGGGATGAATTTACGCATCTCTACGCTTCGCTCTTCGATAATCCCGAACCACATCTTAAGATTGTCAAGGCTCTGAACACGAAGCGTTCAGGACTGACAAGAACCGAAATATCCGAGTTAACAAAAATTCCGGCCAACGGCAATTTGACCAGGGTTCTTAAAGAATTGGAAGACAGCGGATTCGTTCTATCATATAAGGATTGGACTAAAGCAAAGAAAGGCAACATCTACCGTCTCAGCGACTTTTACACTATCTTTTACCTTGATTTTGTTCAGGAAAACTATGGGGATGATGAGAATTTCTGGACAAACAGAATTGACTCCTCCATGCATCGTGCGTGGACGGGATTCGCGTTTGAACTTCTGTGTATGAACCATATCTCTCAGATCAAAGCTGCTTTGGGCATATCAGGCGTGGCTACCCGTCAGTGTTCTTGGAGAGGCGAAGATAAGTCAGCTAAGAGATCGCAGATTGATCTGCTGATTGACCGTCGCGACGGCGTGATTGACCTCTGCGAAGCAAAATTTGCTTCGGGATTATATTTAATTACCAAAGACTACGAATCGGAACTAGTGAATAAAATAGAGGTTTTCCGCAATGCAACTAAGACAACCAAGTCCATCCATCTTGTGATGGTGACAACATTCGGTCTGTCAGCCAATTCCCACACCTCACTTGTGCAGAACTCGATTACCCTCAACGACCTGTTCTTGCATTGAAATAGAGATACTGAGCTAACCAAAATAGCCAATCCGCTAGTTAGTGACTTAAACTACCTCATGCTGATAGGAATCGTGGCGAGTTTTTGGGCTCAAGTCCTCTACCGCCTTAACCGCACATTCCTGACAAAGGGCAGCGGCTTGCGCATCCAAGCTAAATTCTGTATTTCGAAGATGGTAAGTATTGGCCAATATCGAAACCCCAAATATTGGCCGTATCAATGCTTCAAACCAAGTACAAGCAGCAATATAGCGACCATATTGGCGATTAAGATGATATCCATCACGGGTAAGATCGTAGACTTTGTTATTCTCCGGGAC
>DJPX01000011.1 GCA_002438635.1 Bacteroidales bacterium UBA6401 | reverse complement strand
AAGATGATTTACGATTATCAGAATTGTATAGATTATGCTGTAGAAAAGGCTGCGAAAGAAAATCTCGCAAAAGGACTAGCAGAGGGTGAAGCCAAAGGAAAAGCAGAAATTGCTATAAACATGCTAAAAAACCATGTGCCCATCGAGCAGATTTCCCTTTATACTGAGATGTCCGAAAGTGAAATAAACGAACTGCTTCATCGCTAACTTCGCTCCGAAGGAGAGACAAAAATACTTGGAGGATCAGTCAGAAGGAATTTAACACAAATTGCTTCAGAAGGTCTGAGATCTAAAAAAAAGGATGGCTCGTATAGTTATGAACCATCCTTTTATATTTGTATAAAACAACTTATGATTTACTTATCCTTTGATACCACCCACGCGGTTTTACCATTGTAGGTAGTCCGAGTAGAAACATAACCATCTGGAACCCAGTTAGCATTTTTGCCGTCAATTTTATCAGCTGAGCTATTTGATGGATCAAAACCAATGAAAGTACCACCCATAATTTTGATAGTGCATTTATTATCATCTACTGAACTATCTAAACAATTAATTAAGAAAGACGGATCACCAGCACATTCAAACACTCCATCATATATATTTAATGTAGCTGTTTGCCTCCATCCTGGTCTCAAGTATATTACTTGTACTTTTTCAGATGGATCATTATTCTTATCCAATCCTGCATAAAAATATCCTCCATAAATATTCGCAATCCCATTAACAATATTAATAGCATTATTGGCCACACCACCACTTCCACCTTTAACTGTTAAATTACCATAAATATTTACAGTTAATTTAGTTGAGCTTGTATTACTTCCCATTATTTCAATTGCACAACCTCCATTTCCATCGGTTGTATTCGACGGACCTTCAATAGAACCTGTACCACTAATATTTATTACACCTGTTTTATTAGCAGTAGAAATAGTCTCTCCTACATCAGCACGATATGTAGAAGAAGGAATTATTTTTCCATTTTCACTTACAATGAGATTGTATCCACTAGCTAAGGAAACATACGAACTCTCCAATTCAATTGTATTATCAACTATAACAGGAACTGATTTTGAAGAAGAAATAGCGCTCTTCAAACTTGCCTCATCAGTAACTTCAGTAGCCTTAACAACCTTGTACCAATCCCCATTCTTAATCACGCCATAACCATCTGCCACGAAATTAGCAACAGGGTTCTCGGAATGTGACGCAGCAGGATTATATTTATAGAACTCTCCACCTGTAACGGAAACATTTATATCACCAGCGGCCTTATCATACTTATTTATAGTCCAATAGACACCATTTTGCTCTCCTCCGATCCATTTTCCACCTTTAATATATAGATCAACATATCCTAATGTCGTCTCATTTTCCAGATAAAAGCAATCAAGCGCACTATAAAAAGTGGCATCTCCCTCTACAGTCATAACCGAATATGCTTTCATGTTGAAAAGATAAGCAGTGGTTTTCTGAGTAGGATCTCCAAAAGTTCCAGAACCCTTAATAGTAAGATGTCCACCATCGAACAAAACACCAGTATTAGAAGTGGTAATTACATTCTTCCCATTAAGATTAATGGTAACCCTATTCTCAGAGAATAGCTGCAACGGCTGAGATAACTCGATGTCTTTAAGAATTGTGATTTCTTTAGATTCGTCTTCTGAAGCTGATATTGCTGCCTGAAGAGAAGCGTATTCTACTCCATCCAATGTGGCGACAGCAGAGGTTGAACTTCCACTTGTACAGATAATTACAGGCTTATTAGCAGAGATGGCACCTTTAGCCGTTATAGTTCCAAGTTCAATGGAGTTTCCATCAGAGAGTGACGCAGATATAAGAAGTGTCTTTCCTGTCAAATCCACTGGAGCCACTGTGATAAACCCTCTAAAAGTCTCACCTGCCTGAAAAGAAAGCCCAGAATTATTATTTTTGTCACCAACTTGTAAGGATAATACAGATTGTTTTTTTGTAGGGGTAAAAGTAGATGTCTTAACATTCATTGTTCCTTCTACAGGGAACACGGCTTCATCTGTAGCTATATTAAAAGAAAGCACATTCTGCGCCTCAGTAAATGTATGCTCAAGCACTATCCACGAAACCTGATTTTTAAGGTTGAACGATAGTGAGTTCGAGCCTTCTTCCTTCGTAGCTGCTGCACAAGCGTAATTATAGTACTTTAAGTGGTCCGTATTGTTATTAGACGATTGAACTTGTCCTAATAAATTAACCGGAACAGCTTCCAAGCTACTTGACATATCAAATTTATATGCTGGAATGCAAGCATAATAATCTACTCCATCTTGCAACTTAAATGCAGTACTTTGCAACTCTGATGTTTCAGAACCGGCTGTAAGAGTATTAAACGCAGCCTTATCTGAACCGCCAAACACAACAACATTCTCTCCTTCACTCCATGTGAAGTTAAATTTATTAGCATTCCAGTCAAGGCTCTTTACACTGACAGGAGCTTCCGGCTGCTGAATAGTAGCATATACCCCGTTTTTTTGAATTTCAGGAGTTACTTCCAAGTTCTCATTACATCCAGCAAAAAGAACCACTGCGCCAAGCGCAATCGCATAAGATTTTTTCATGACTTGACCTCCTTGAAATTAATTGTTACTTCCCCAAAGATCTGCTTCATCAGAATCGGATCCTGAAACAACGCCAGAAAGGCTGTCGCACTAAACGCCCTGCGGGGCAAAACTGATCACATAGATTTGAGGTCTTTCGTAGTTTAGAGTTCGGCTTTCATTGATCATTTTCATAAGACCTTGTGATTAAACCAATGACTCCAGAATGGCTAGTTTAATATCTCATAAAAACATACGCGACAATCGTGGAGTCAGTCTGCCACTTTCATGACAACTACCCCCCCCCATTTAGATATCCGCCTTTTCAAGTGAACAATGTGAACACTATCAAATTACATATAGTAACTTTCAAATTAACTGCATCATCTTTGAAAATTCTTTTGCTCTCGAAAATCTCCAAACACATGTTGTTTTAAGTTACTTAGCCCTCATAAATGGAAGGATTCGTTGATTTCAGATACGATCACCTTCGCATGTTTGATTCTCGCGGAATCACTCCGGAAAAAACCGCGCAAATTTACCACTTTTTCTTTTTATAGCAAATCGTTTCCACTAATTTTTACTAATTCAACCGCCATTGCCACCAATGAACCAATCAGAAAGTTTCACCAATCTCTTTACTCTACTATCGTTCTGTTCTCAATCAGCAAAAGTCTGAATATTTCTAAGAAGCCGTTTAAAATGGTTCCCGAATTTTCGAGAGTGGTTTCGACTTTGGAAGAAAGAGTGTTAATTTAGGTTGTGATGCGAATTAACGAGCCTTCCCTCTAGAGCCGAGGGCGGCTAGTCTTTCAGAATGCAACTTTTTGTCCTTGGAAAGGGCTTATTTTCGGACAAAACAAGTAAAATTATGTTTTTGTCCGAGAAAAGGCGGTTTTCTCGGACAAAATATAGGTGGTAGGTCATGAAGGATTAATTTTTGAACCTGAAAAACACCTTTGAAGTCGATGTGCCTTGTAGGGTATCCTACGAAGGGTAGCAGGTAAAGGTGAACATTATTTGCGATCACCTTTGAACCTTACCCCTTCTGGAAGTACATAGAATAGAGTTATCTTCTAAAGGTGAATTTCGGGTTGTGTCTTTTCAATTCGGAAGGGTTTGCTTTTTGGTCATTCTCACTCATACTTTTATGTCTAGAAATATATTGTGGATGTTCACAAATAATGGTTGACTGGCCGTTCCGCAAGGCCTCTTTCTTAACTATTTTGATTAGCTACAACTTTGTGTTCTAGAAAACGACCTCCTCCTCTAGAGCCGAGGGCGGCTAGTCTTTCAGGATGCAACTTTTTGTCCTTGGAAAGGCCTTTTTCTAGGACAAAATAAGTAAATTGAAGTTTTTGTCCTAGAAAGGGCTGTTTTCTCGGACTATGAAAAGATATGGGTTTAGTACGCTCACCGAATTATGAAAAGTAGAAGGATTTTGCGTAATTTTGCACTTTAGAATTGAACGCACAATGAAGACAAAGAAAAGACGCACTCCGGGGAAAAAAATTTTCCCTTCTTACATAGGTAAAGTTCAGATGACACGCGAAGGTTTCGCATTCGTAATAGTCGATGGAGAAGATGATGACATATTCGTGCCGGCATCTAAAACACGCGGAGCCCTAAATGGGGACTTAGTAAGAGTAAGCGTCACCAAAGAGTCAACCCTTTCAAATAAAAAGAAAAGTACAACCAAAGCACATAGACGCGAAGGTGTCGTGGTAGATGTACTTGAGCGTTCAGATAAGCCGTTCATTGGCATATATCATAGTAGCGGGAAGGGAGCGTGGGTGCTCATGCAAAACCGCGTAATGCCCTACGATATAGAAGTTGATCCTAAACAAGCAGAAGAAGCTGGAGCACAGAAGGGATGGAAAGTCTCAGTATTAGTACAGCATTGGGATAAAGGAGAAAGTCTTCCATTTGGTAAAATAATAGAAGTGATAGGCGTTCCAGGAGAAAATGAAACAGAAATGCATAGCATACTCTCCGAGTTCGGACTTCCTTATAGATTTGATCCCGAACTAGAAAAAGCAGCCGATGACATTTCCGATAAGATTACACCTGAAGACATGAAGGAGCGCAAGGACTTCCGCGACACATTCACATTTACCATTGACCCAGAGGACGCGAAAGATTTCGACGATGCGCTTTCTTTTAAGACACTTGAAAATGGGAACTATGAAGTAGGTGTGCATATAGCCGATGTATCACATTACGTGACACCAGAAACCGAGATTGATAAGGAAGCACGCTCACGTGGCACTTCAGTCTATCTGGCAGATAGAACAGTTCCCATGCTCCCCGAAAAACTTTGCAATAAATTATGTTCACTCCGCGCAGATGAGGAGAAATTATGCTTTTCTGCAGTGTTCGAAATAAGCCCTAAAGCCGCAATAAGAAAAAAATGGTTCGGTAGGACAGCCATAAAATCCGATTTCCGACTAACATACGAGCAGGCACAAGACATAATAATGGCCGAAGAAGATTCCCCGACACCGAAAGATCACAAAGCAAGAGAACTGCACTATGCACTAAAGGTGCTGAACGAATTGGCCCATATACTAAAAGAAAAAAGACGTAAGGCTGGAGCGATAGACTTCGAAAGACCGGAGACTAAAGTTCTTTGCGACAAGAACGGAAAACCTGTCGAGATATATCAAAAGATAAGTAAAGAGGCCAATTGGCTCATCGAAGAGTTCATGCTGTTAGCTAACAAGTCCGTAGCGGAATTTGTCGCTGCCACAGGCAAAACTTTTGTCTACCGAGTGCACGATGTCCCTAACCCGGATAAATTGGCCTCGCTAAGACAATTTGCAAAAAGCCTAGGGTATAAAATGGGTGGAGACTTAGAAGGGAAAAAAGCGGCAGGGGCAATCAGCGAACTACTTGATAGGTCTAAAGGTAAACCGGAAGCTACTGCCTTCAAAGACATTGCCCTGCGTTCGATGGCCAAGGCCAAATATAGCACTGATAACATTGGCCACTACGGATTAGCCTTTGCCGACTATACCCACTTCACCTCCCCTATAAGGCGATACCCGGACCTTATGGTGCATAGATTATTGGCCCTTTATCTGAATAATGCCAAGAGTCAAGATAAGGAGTATTTCGAGCAGGAATGTAAATATGCCTCTGGTCGTGAGGCTCTTGCAACTGAAGCGGAACGCACAAGCATAAAATACAAAGTAGTGGAATTTATGCAGGACAAGATTGGCCAAGAATTTACCGGGCACATTTCCGGGCTGACTGATTTCGGAATGTATGTAGAAATTGAACCCACTCATATTGAGGGCATGGTGGCACTGCGCACTATTAAAGAAGACTTTTTCGAATTCGACGAAAAACTCTACAGAATAAAAGGAAAGCGCACCCACAAAATCTACCATTTAGGTGATGAGGTGCGCATCCGTGTAATCAATGCCAATCTGGATCAACGCCTGCTGGACTTTGAATTGGTGTAGTGATGGTCCCCCTAGCAGTGTGTAGTCAGTATACTTGAGCCTTCTTTAGAAGGTATTATCTGCAAATTGTCTTCTTGGGATGAGAGGATTAGGGCGCATTCTCCCGGCATAAGGGTAACCTGCTCTGAAGCGGTCTTTAGAACGCTACTACCTTTCATCTGGATAACTACTAGAAACTCGCCGCATTTCTTAACCGACATATCAAAAGGACGATCCAGATCCAAAAGATCCGTTGTAAAATGTGAACAAGTGACCAGATTCACGAGAGCATCCTTTTTAGGATCATAATGAGTTCTGTAATCTGGAAGAACAGTGTAGTCTATTGCATCCTTAGCTAGTTCTGTATGCAACTGACGAGGTTTTCCATCCAGGCCAAGCCTTCCATAATCATATATACGGTAAGTAATATCCGAGGTCTCCTGAATTTCAGCGAGATAGCATCCTCCACCTATTGCATGTATACGACCAGCTGGAAGAAAAAACACATCTCCGCTTGAAACCTTGTAGTCTTGAAGAACATCGGTGATTTTATTCTCTTCCACCAAACGCACATAATCTTCCGGCGTAATGCTCTTTTTCAATCCACTTATAAGGTGAGCCTGAGGTGCAGCATCGATGATATACCACATCTCCGTCTTACCCTTGCTGTTATGGCGTTTTCGGGCCAATTCGTCATCTGGATGAACCTGTATAGATAGATCCCTCTTAGCATCTATGAACTTTATCAGCAAAGGAAAAGTGCCAGGATAAATATCCGTTATCTTTTTCCCTGCCTGCGGGCCTTCTTCTACAACAGACTCACTGCCAGGTACACCAGAAAGCACCCAACTCTCCGTTCCCCAAACGAGTGTCTTCAATATCGGTTTAAACTTATACATATTAACTAAATCTCTGATAAATAGCCATGTCCTCAACTAAATTTCTTCTTTGTCGTGTATATTTCACACGTTATTTTCAAAAGAAACCCGGTCCTGGAAATAAATCTTTTAGATCGTAAATTCTACTATTCTATAAAAACTCTATATAAGAGGCTCAGCCGTCATAGCTGCCGGCTGAGGAATGCCCATCAACTTTAAAATAGTAGGAGACACATTACACAATGCCCCATCCTTAACGGTTTTAACTTCATCTCCCGCATTTATAACCACGAACTGAACAGGATTCATAGAGTGAGCCGTGTTAGGAGTGCCATCGGCGTTAACTGCATGGTCTGCATTACCATGGTCAGCCGTTAGCAATACGACATATCCATGCTTTATGGCCTCATCCACCACCTTGCCTACAAGGTCATCCACTACCTCTACAGCCTTACATATCGCAGAATAAACTCCAGTGTGACCTACCATATCGCCATTGGCAAAGTTAAGGATAATGGCATCCTCTTTTTCAGTCTTGATTACATCTATAAGCCTTCTAGCGACTTCAGGAGCACTCATCTCTGGCTGCAAATCGTATGTTGCAACCTTAGGTGAATTGACTAAGATTCTATCCTCATTTTCAAAAGGAGTCTCTCTTCCTCCATTAAAGAAGAAAGTGACATGGGCATACTTCTCGGTTTCTGCAATACGCAACTGATGCTTGCCAGCCTTCGAAAGTGTCTCGCCTAGAGTATCTGTCACGATCTCCTTATCAAAGAGAATATGCAACCCCTTAAAGTCAGCATCGTAAGGAGTTAGACAGCAATAATATAGAGGAACAGTATGCATTCCCATCTCCGGCATGTCATGCTGAGTAAGGACGGATGTAATCTCACGCGCACGATCGTTTCTGAAATTAAAGAAAATTACAGTATCTCCCTTCTCTATACGCGCAAGTGGCTGTCCATCTTTGGTGATAACCACAGGCTTAATAAACTCATCCGTAATACCTTCATCATAAGAGGCCTGTATAGCCGCTTGAGCACTTTCGAACTCCGCGCCTTTCCCATCGACAAGCATATCGTATGCTGCCTTTACTCGATCCCATCGCTTGTCGCGGTCCATAGCATAAAAACGCCCGCAGACAGTAGCGACCTTACCTGTGCTCTCAGCCATCTTTCCCTCCAATTCCTTGACAAAGCCCAATCCGCTGTGAGGATCTGTGTCACGCCCGTCCATAAAACAATGCACAAAGACATTATCTATTCCACACTTATGGGCATCGGCCAAGAACTCATAAAGATGATTCAATGAAGAATGAACTCCACCATGGCTGCATAATCCCATAAAATGCAATTTGCCACCATTTTTCTTCACATTTTCAAATGCGGCGGCAATCTCTTTATTTTCCAAAAGCTTATGCTCTTCACAGGCCATATTAATCTTAACCAAATCCTGATATATGACTCTACCGGCACCTAAGTTCATATGTCCTACCTCGGAATTACCCATCTGTCCTTCCGGAAGGCCTACATATTTTCCGCAAGCCTGAAGATGACTAAAAGGGTACTTCGCCCTAAGCTTATCTATATTAGGTGTTCCCTGTGTATAAATCGCATTACTATGGTCGTGAGGACCTTCGCCCCAACCATCCAAAATCATTAAAAGAACTTTTCTATTCATATACTTAAAATATATCCTGTTATTCCAATCCGCGTGAACGAAGCATTGCATCCGCTTGAGGCTCACGCCCGGCGAACTCACGATACAGCGCCATAGGCTCTTCGCTACCTCCCCTTTCAAGGAATATTTGCTTAAATTTAAGCGCCAATTCTTTATCCCACACTCCATTAGGTGAATTCTGGAATATACTGAACGCATCCTTATCAAGCACCTCGGACCACAAGTATCCGTAATACCCAGAGTCATAACCGCTACCACCGAAGATATGATTGAAATAAGTACTCTGATAACGGAAAGTTATCTGGGGGATAAGCCCTATCTCCTCGGCCACCTGCGCTTCGAACTTGTCAACATCAACCCCTTCAACTGAAGTGAGTTCATGCCAACGCATATCCAAAATCGAGGCCGCAGTCAATTCGACAGTGGCAAATCCCTGATTAAATTTAGAAGATGCTCTTATCTTATCAACCAATTCCTGAGGAATAACTTCTCCCGCATCGTTTTTAGCATATAAAGCAAGCAATTCCGGCTGGAAAGCCCAATTCTCATTAAATTGAGAAAACATCTCGACAAAATCGCGCTTTACATTAGTTCCACTAACTGAAGCATAATGACATTTTGACAGCAGCCCGTGAAGTGCATGTCCGAACTCGTGGAAAGTAGTGAGCACATCATCTATACTCATATACTCGGAAAGATTACCAACATTGACTATAATAGGCCTTATATCGTTTCCATTAGCATCTACATACTGATTACGTATGTTATTCATCCACGCACCACCTCTCTTGCTTGAACGAGGGAAAAGGTCCGTAGTTAAGATACCTATCAAAGAACCATCATTATTAGTTAGCTTCCATGTAGTTACACACTGAGGATTATAACTAGGAACATCCTCGATTTTTTCCACGTTCACATCGTATAGCATCTTAGCTGCCATAAATACGCCATTAAGGACATTTTCCGCTTTAAAGTATTTACTTACAGCATCCTCGTCCAAGTCGTATTTCTGACGTCTGACTTTCTCGGCATAATACCACCAGTCCCACTGCTCGATTTTAGAGCCCTTAGCAAGTTTCCCGGATGCAATGTCCTCATCCATAAAACGCTGCATTTCCTTAACTTCTTGTTTAGCCCTTACCGTAGCTGCATCCATAATTCCTTTCAAGAAAGCATCCACCGTCTGCGGGTTTTCGGCCATTTTATCAGAAAGAGTAAAAGAAGCTGAGTTCTTGTAGCCTAGTATATTGGCCTTACGAATTCGCGCTCCTACAAGGCTCAAAATCAACTCTCTATTATCGTACTCGTTACCATTGTGTCCGCGCATACGATAAGCTTCGTTATACTGTCTACGCAATTCCCTGTCTTCGGTAGTAGTCATCATTGAAGGATAAGAACTTACACTGAAGCCAAATTTGTCTTTGAAAGCATTTGATTCTGCAAGTATGTTATTTCCAATCTTTTGGGTTAGCGTTGCTATTTGAGCATTTATCTCACGAAGTTCTGCCTGCTTTTCTTCACTCAGGCCAATTCCTTCTCTTTCAAAACCATCATACCACCCTTTCAGAACCATCTGCTGTTCGCGCGTCAGGGAACTTTGATCCGACTCATATACGGATTTAACTCTTTGATATAGCGCCTTATTGAAATTAATGTCGCTACTATGCGCGCTTAAAAGCGAAACTGCCTCCTCCACTACGGCATCCAACTCCGGATTACCATCAGTTTCCACTACATTGAAAAGCACGCCTTGAACTTTAGAAAGGATGTCACCAGAAAGTTCCAGCGGGGCGATAGTGTTTTCGAAGTCGGCAGGAACAGGATTAGATACAATAGCATCTATCTGTGCGTTCTGTTGTTTGATTCCCTCTTTTATGGCCGGAATATAATCTGAGGTGCTTATTTCACCAAACGGTGGAATACCGTAAGGGGTATTCCACTGTTTGAGAAAAGGATTGTCATGACATGATGTTAAAGAAACCGCCATCACTAATGCTGCTAAAATTCTTTTCATTATTTTTATTCTACTTTAATGTCGTCCAATGAATTTACTATGAATTGAACACTTCCTTGATAAAGCGTAAGGATACCGGTAAGAGAAACTGTTTTGCTTCCGTTTAACACCTCTGCAGGTATCTTACTGTCAGCGAACTTGGCATACCCGCTGGTGCGTAACTGAATGGTGGTTCCACCCATAGTAAAATACTGACTTACAGAGTATCCATTGGCATTCTGAGCGAGGCAATAACGAGGCCACATCTTTACAAGATTTTCAGGTTTCATTCGCTCCTCCACAAGGGTCTGATCTTCTTCTTTTTCCGGATATACACCATAAACCCAATAATATACTTTCCTGCAGAAATCGGCATCCTCTCTTTCCATAATATTCTCATAGAAAGGAAGATCCACTTCTTTAAGGTAGTCTATACTTACAGAGCCGACAGAGCCATAATTCTGGTCATTGGCATTTCCTATCATAGCCTCATCCCACACTCCGCTTTGAAGTCGAGAAAGGAAATTGGACTTACTCATAGCCCAACTATCTATCCCCCAAGTCTTATCCGACAAGAAAACCCTGTTTTTAGAATTCTTGTTAGACTCGTCACTATTGAGATAAAGCAAAGCAAATACTTCGTCTGCATATTTCAATCCCTTTAAAGTGACTAGGCGTCCAAGATATGGGCAGGTAGAAACTGTGGCATCCTTCGATGGAAGCTGTGACTCTGTTATAACGACAGGAGTCTGAGGCTGCGCATCCTCTGGACTTTCTCTATAGATATGATCCTTGATTATCCTATCCGAGCGTATATAGGAAGTCTCGTATTCTGTGCCATACGTACCCTTGGCAAATGCTGAACCGAGCTGCGTCATACCATTTCCGCCATAATCACCTGATTTATAACCATAACTGCCAATCGTAAGCCCGCCCGTGCGATTACCAGGACCACATACCACATATACTTTCTGTCCGAGCTTGTACTCGTTATACAGACTGTTCTTGCCAATCTTAACTTCAATTCCACCGGTTTCATCTTGAATATAAATCTGGTTATAAAAATTACCGGATTTATCCGATGATATTACTCTACCACCAATGACTATGTCATCCTCTATTTCAAAAGGCTTTCCCGGAGTATAAAGCGAAGTAAGTTGCGCTATAGTGTGTGTAGCCTCAATCTCCCCTGGTTTCACCACGTTCGAGCCTTGAGTGTCTTCATAACGGGATGGATCCGGGTATTTGAAAGTAAATACCGGAGTAAACTCCTCGCAGGAGCTGAGAAGAGTGCAAATCGCTAAAGTCGATAATATTAACTTTTTCATAAATAATGCTCCTCCTTAGAATCTAAAATAAAGGTTCAACATATAATTGGCTCCCTGCATATAGAAATACTTGGAGTCGAAACGATAATACCTTGTGTAACTACCGCTCTTAAGAATTCTGGTCTGTTCGTATCCTCCGGTTCGTATATCTCTATTGTTAAGCATATTCTTTATTTCCAAAGAGAAACCGAACTGATATTTACGCTGGATGTACCACGACTTTCCTATACTTGCATTTATCACAAAAGCAGGGCTAAACTTCTCTTGTGCAGCCATATATTCTATCTCTTCCGCACTGAGACCTTCGTTAACGATATCCTCTGTAAGAAGCCATGATTTGCGGTGCTCCTCGCGCGAAGCCGATGAAAGCTTGTCATCCGGGCCCACTACTGCGAGTTCCGTACGATAGAGCGGATTCATACTCAAGTAATTATTGGCATAATAATTAGCCCCTAAAGAGAAGAACCAATAAGAAGGCAAACGGTAGTTAAGACCAAGATTAGCTGCGAGTTGAGGAGTAGAAGGCACATAATGCTTCTGCACCTTTGAAATCTTGTATTTGCCGTTTTCGTCCACCACATAAGAACCATCTGCATTTTTAGCATATACAGGGTGTGAAGCCCAATATGTAATAGGTTCATTCTCAACCACTACAGCAGAACTATTGTCAATAGTCTGGGTCATACGAGGAGTCGAGGTATAAACATACTCACCTAAACTGAGAGCCCCTTGAAGTGTCAGATTGGTAATAAAGAAAGGAACCTTAAAACCAAGTTCGATACCTGCATGACGCTCATCTATACCTGTCATCGCGAAATTAGTGAAAGAGTGTTGAGAGTCATCGTAGAAACTCATCACCTTGCTTTGATCTGCGATGTTAGTATAAAAGGCACTGAATCTTAGGTTATATCCGCCTCGACTATACTGATAATTAATATCAGCAGAAAGCGTCTTACTATTGGTTAAATTCGGAGTAAGAGTATTACGTGTGCGAGGTGAAAGGAAAGAGCCGTTAAATTTAGGAGCATCCTCAAAATAACCGGCATTGGCAAAGAAACGATGGCCACCAGCAAGGACATATTCAACCCCTGCTTTTACAGCTCCCGTAAGGAACTTGGCCTTTTCACTCTTACCATAAGATGTCTGATAATCACCATCTTTAGATAGATTAACTCCTTCTATTATGTAATCAGACCCATCGGCCTGCACACCAGGGAACAAACCATTACGCATTAAACCATCTCTCCAGAATGTCTCATATCCTATCTTCGCTGCGATATTTGCTTTCAAAGGGCCAAAATCAAAGGACCCATCTGCCCAGAGTTTTGCGTTCCTTACCTGAGCATAGTAATCATATCCATATTTGTCACCCTTCTTTAGAACTTGAGCCTCACCATTACGAATCCAATAGTCGAGGTCGTTTTGAATCTTAGCCTGAGAGAAGGCATAATCTCTTTCAGCGAAATTATTGATATTCAGATAATATTGACCTCCAAGAAGATCCTTTACAGTCTGGAAATATTCAGTTCTGTTAATACGTGCGTTAAGACCTCCATTAAGAGTAAACCAGCTATACGGAGTCCATTTCCCGGTAAGCGCAAGATTCAAGTCATTCTGGTCGGTACGTCTGTCCTGAAGTACATATTTTGAACGTCCACCCTCAGAATTATAGTTTATATTATATAGTCTATCCCAGTCAATATGCTGAGTATTAACATCAAAAAGCCATGCTTCCCTTTGCTGCGCTGCTTGATATTCATCATAACGGCTAAGATCGGCATTGTCATCATAGAAATAGCTTGGAAGATTACGATAATAATCCGGGCGAGGATCTGCCGAGTCATACCAGTCAAGAGCCGAATACCCATTGCGTCCCGTCCTGAAAAGCAAAGTAGCGTTTAGTTCGAGATCCGTACTTGGAGTATAGGTGTATTTAGCCACAAATATAGGCTCAAATACGCTACGCACACGAGCATTTCGCATCTTTCCATCTTGATAACCCCAGTTAGAGTTATACATATTGTCCTTCATCAAATCGTAAACCTCCTGAGTAGAAGCATTCTGTGCACCTCTTTCTCCCGGAGTGGCAAAGGTCATAAATGCCAAGCGGTGTTCGTCATTGAACTTCTTCTCCGCTCCTGCATAGTATGATATATACTTATAATATACACCTTTAACCCAATCATTTCCACCCAAACGAGCAGAAACATTTACCGCATAACTCCAACCATTATCCATTTCTCCAGAGGCATAATTGGCCATAAGTCGTAGACGATATAGAGCTGAGTTAGAAAGAATACTGAATCGGAAGCCAGGGCGTACGCTTGAAGGTGTACCAAGTATGCTGGTCACGCCATTGTATCCACCGAATGATGTCTCATGTGCATCAAGACCAATGGTCGTTTCCTTATTACGTGTAGCCTCATTCAATCCACTCCACAAAGAGTAAGGAGAATAGCCCGTCAAAGCATCATTAAGCGGAACTCCTGCGAAGAGCACATCCTGCGTTTCACTATTATATCCCCTGTTTTTAAAGCGCACATCGCTAAAACCATAACCTACAATGTTATTGTATGGGTCATTGGCCCCAAAAAGAATGGCCGGGTTATCAGTATAGCCGGAATCTTCCATATCGAATTCAGCATAACTGGAGTCGTCAGCCTCATTTATTACCTGCTCGGCTACCAAAGAAACAAAGATCAAATCTTTTACAAAACCCTCCACCTGAAGATTAATCTCGGAAGGCACGAATCCTTCCGCCTTGACGCTTATCTTATATGCGCCATTCTCCAAGCCATCGATTTCGAATTTACCTTCGCTGTCCGAAATAGCATTGGCAACTATCTGTCCGCCTTGATTAACCATAATGGTAGCGCCAGAAATGGGAACTCGTCCCGCCCTATTGACCACTGTCGCTTTCACACCTCCCCACTGCGCTGCTAAAGCGGCGATAGGAAGAAGCATAAAGATAGCAATGGTACCTATTAGTCTTTTATTCATTATATTAAATTTTATTATTTACCTATGACAATGTATGTAGGATAATGATCCGAATAACCTCCCACGAAAGCTCCATTAGAAAATGTTCTAAATGGATATCCTTTGTACTGGCCTTTTTGTGTGGTCATAAATGGGCGCTTAAATACAACACCATCGTACCATACACCGCGCCCCTTTGTAACCGGCTGAATCTTAAGCCCTCCATGAGGTGCCAGTGCAAGGTTATAATTCACAAGTTCCTGATCATATATACACCATGTACCTTGATAACATAAAGAACCATAGCCAGCCTTTATCATAGAAAGATACGGGTTATAAAAATCCTGTGGCTCCATTTCTTCTTTAGTTTCTTTCCCATGAAGATAGACTGTCATAGAGTCATCGAAAGGATCGTCATTCATATCCCCCATCATTACTATCTTTATTCCGGGATACATCTCTTCCATCATCAAAGCATGAGAATAAGCTATTTCTGCTCCACGGCTACGAAGATTACCCCCCTTCCCTCCAACTCGCGAAGGCAAGTGCATTACATAAAAGGCGAAGTGCTCTCCATCTATCAAGCCATGAACCATAAGGATGTCACGCGTTCTAAAATAATCGGTATCCGTATCTGAAAAATCGATGTCACTTTCTTCAAAAGTAAAAGGAATGCTTTCACTATCCAGATATGTAAACTGGTCAGGTTTATATAAAAGAGCTACATCCACTCCTCGCCTGTCAGGGCTATCATAATGAACTATCTGGAAATTAGCATCGGCTATAGCAGGCTGACTTACAAGATCTTCGAGAACCAGACGGTTTTCGATTTCGGAAACTCCTAAAATAGTATGGTAGCGACCATTATTTTTAGCCATCTCCGCTATGACCTTAGCCATATTATGCTGCTTTATATCATATTTAGCCTGAGTCCATTTATTCTTTCCCTCAGGCAAAAACTCAGCATCGTTTTTTACCGGATCATCATAAATATCGAAAAGGTTCTCAAGATTATAGAACCCGATAACGTAATTCTGCTTGGTTTTCTGCGCAAAAGAACTGAAAACCAGTAAAAAACAGAACACTGAAACAAACAATTTCTTCATATAAGTGTTAATAATTACTTCCAAATTCCTACTTTTTGTGGGTCTTGAGCCTCCACTTTTGCCGACATTTCTTCTCCTATAACCTTAGGAAGATTGACAAATAAATCCATTCCCAGTATATCTTCCAGTTCGTCTATAGAGATAAGCATAGACGAAGTAACGGCTGAGCTCGAATATCGCTTATGCTCCAAATAGATGGCAGCACCGCAATATCCACCATAACCATAGGAAGAGGACGACTTAGAATATCTCAATACAGCCTTATAATATGCCGTAGGTATAGCCACTCTTTTCCCATTATTATCGGTACAATAACCACCCACGCTATTATACTTACCATCGGTTGAACCATCCCTCACCACACAACCTGTAACCACATAAAGTGTGTCACAGTTATAACTCCACGAGCGCACCTTATTTTCGAGCGTAGCCCAAATGTCTTGATTGAAACCATTTCCTATCTGTGGAGTCATATTGGTTCCGTAAAATGTAGCTTGATTATCTCCCTCGCAGAGCCTATCGGCAGATGGGATCTGATGGCCTCTATCCATTCCCGTACCCCAGCTACGATATAACACCGGCTGCTGGCTTTCTGGCAAATTAGGATCCAAGCCCCACGCATTGGTCCTGCTTCCACTGCCTATTAGGCCTTGATTAAGAGGATATGCTACCCAATGAGCTACGAGAGCATCGTAATCCCAATAATAAGAATAGTTTCTCATTTTAGGATTAGACTTCATTCTCACCACGCCCCATTCAAGCCCATCCCATTCCTGAGTTTCCGGGAGTTCAAGCCAACTAACATCGGCCGTCTTTTTCATTTTCGAGCTCTGAACTCTTCCCTGATAAAGCGAACGGGTCACCTGCATACCATCAGAGTTCAATAAAATTAACAATGTCCTTCCAGAACTCCCAGTGTAAGCATCATAGGAAAGAACTATGCTATGCTTAGAGCCGGACCCTTCTGTTTGAGAAAGTGTCGCCCAGGCATCGTCTCCGTCTTCAAATTCAAGTTCTAGGTTCCACCTATCCGATGCCTCCACATCCACAAACATGTATCCCTTTGCAAAGGAGACTTCAGAATATTGCAAAGTCAAATCAAATTCGGCTTCGCCATTATCTGGCACTATCCCATTCCCCTTGCAGGAGAATAGGATAGAAGCCGATAAAAATATAATTATAAATTGTTTAAGTAAGTTCATTACTTAATTTCAATACTACGGAAGCGAAGCTGGGCAGCCTTTTCTGCACCATCAGTTCCTAAGGTAGCCTTCTCGCCCACTGTAAATGTCACGCTTTTTGAATTACCTGTCCAAGAAACTTTTTCATCTCCCTTTGCTTGCTCTGCAAGAGCTCCATTATCAACAGTTACCGGGCAATAGCGGAAGCTTGCATCTGAAGCAAGAATAATATCTATAGCTGTCATTTCTTTCTCTGCCGATATGGTAATAGAAGCTTTAGCATAAGCACGTATATCACCATTATCTCTTATGCCCTGATCTGGCTTTGTCGTGCCAGCATTCTTCTTTATAATGATTTTATATCCATCTTTTTCAAGAGAAATTTCATCACCTGAAACTACCCAATCACTTTTAGTCCAAGTGAGTTCCACAGCCACAGCGGCGCCCTCTTCAAGTTGAGTGAAGGTATAAACTACCGTCTTTCCGTCTTTAGCGGTGAAAGTAATTTTAGCCGTGCGAGCCTTTCCTGTAGTGTTAGCAGTATAATCTACATAGACACTTTTACTACCTTCGCCTGATGCCTCTGATACTTTAGCCCAATCGCTGTCTGAAGCCACTGTCCAGCTCTGATTTGAGTTAACCTTTATCTCAAATGAGCCAGCTGTAGAAGCCTCTTCACGAGAAGTACTTGATAGTGAAAGATATGAAGTCTCTTCCTGTCCACCATTAACGCTGATAACCTGACCTCCCTGATTTGTTTCAGGAGTGTTACCATAGTAATTAACTACAGCTGCCTTAACTACTACTTCATCACCTACCTTAAGCTGGTCTGCAGATACGAACTTCTCTCCACCAAATGAAAGCACACGGAAAATAAGGAATTGATCCAGCTCCGCAGTTCCATCATCTGAAATATAGAATGACATATTTCCGTATTGCGCACTGAATTCTTTAAATGAAACTATCTTTCCCTTAATATAGTACTGCTCTGTGCTTGCTGTTGTGCCTACCTCCTGTGCCTTCTTTATAGCAGCAGCTGCGTTAAAAGGATCTGACTCTGTACCAGTTCCTTTAGGCTCTGTCTTTAGCTCGCCCGTGCTACCACCAGCCTCACTCTCTTTATCGTTAAGTTTAACTATCATAGTAGAGCCTTTTCCGCCAGTTTCCGGAGTATTGCCCTTATAGTTTACAAGTGGTCCATAAACTACTACATTATCGCCTACTTTAAGTTGATCTTCTGAAGTGAATTTTTCCCCTCCAAGATAAAGGCACTGGAATACAAGAAGTTTAGTCTCGCTTTCAGAGCCGTCTGCAGTAATCCAAAAGTCGACATTACCATACTGAGCTATACCAGTAGCATTCTTAATACCTGATACCACACCCTTTACATAGTACTTTTCCGTAGACTGTGTCTCACCTATCTCTACACATTTAGCCACAGCTGTAGCGACATCGAAAGGATTCTCCTTAGTTCCGTCAGGAGCTACGCCATCACCTTCTTGATTTATAGTGACTGTTTTCTTTAGTACACCTATGGAAAGGGTCACCTTAGCCTCACGTGCAGGGCCATCATTTGGAAGAACCGTGATAGTAACCTTCTGTGCATCATTCGAAGCACTACCTGACGCAGGATCAACTGAAGCCCATTCCTGATTAGACTTGGCTGTCCAGTCTCGAGTAGCCACGAACTCAATATCAACACTCTGGGATGACTTATCCAATGTCAAAGAGGTTTCGCCCTTAATCGTGAGAGTGGCTTCTCCAGTCGTAGGGTCATTTTTCTCTTGACATGACGCGAGCACTGCTAGTGCAGCAAACGCGCTTGCAAAAATTCTGTTAGTTTTCATTGTATTATTTTAAATGAATAAATATTTACTTGTCTCCAAAGTTAGTAATAAATGCGGATTTTTCCATACTTTTGTAAGCAAATAACACATATTCATTTTTTATATGAAACAAAAACTACTTTTTTCCATTTTTCTTTTAACTTCCGTATTGGCTCGAGCTGAAGTTAAGCCCGTCAGCGGAACATTCATTAATTTCTTCTGGCAGGACGAGCGAAACAACTATACGAACCAGCGTAATGTCGACCAAAGCAATCCGGAGCGTTGGGCTTGTAAAGTAACCGAATTACACGAAATGGGCGTCGACTGCCTAGTCATCGTAACAGTAGCCAATGAAGGGAAAGCAATGTATCCTTGCACTTTCATGCCACACGGCTATCCTGAAGGAAGGATAAGTCCGATAGATGCCATTATGGATACCGCAGATAAACTGAACATGAAGGTATTCCTAGGCTGCGGATGGGCGCGTGATCAACTCGATGACCTTAAAGATCCTTATGTAATAGAGACTAATCGTCGCTTTATGGATGAATTGGCCCAATTATACGGCAAACGGCCTTCTTTCGAGGGCTGGTATATTCCTATCGAAGGCTGCTTCATCCCCTATCTAAGCGATTATGCCGTACAGGGAGTAAATAAAATCTCAGCCCACGCTCGCGAGTTGACTCCCGGTGTTAAGGTCCTCATCTCCCCTTACGGACTATTCGGAGCACATATAGATGATCCCCGCTTCGAAAAGTCGATCTGCGATCTCGATGTAGATATAATTGCATATCAGGACGAAATAGGTTGTGTGCGTGAACAATTCCCCATGCAGAACATGAAAGAACATTTCCGTCAAGTAGGTGAAATACATAAAAAGGCCGGCATAGAATTCTGGGCCAATGTCGAAGCCTTTACTTGGGATCGTCAGCCTAACAATTGGTTTTCAAGTTTGATTCCGGCATCATTTGCCCGATACCTATCTCAAATCGTGGGTGTAAGCCAGGCCGGTGCGGACAAAATCATCAGTTTTATAGTGGTTGGGATGTTTGACAAGCCAGGTTCAGAATATCCTGTAGGACAGCCTATTTATGCCAATGAAGCTTATCGCGACTATATGGCTTGGCGTTCTGGGGATCATAGATGGAAAATGCTCGAGGAAATACTCAGTGGGAAAGATTTCGGCTCATATAAAGTGGTTAGTGGGCCTAAAGAATTAAGCGATGGGAAATTCGGATGGGAGAATCCTTCCGACTCGGCGTGGAACTCTTTCGAAGATGGAAAGATGGAGTGCATTATTGACCTGGGTAATAAAAAAGCGATTTCAAAAGTGGGAGCACATTTTTGCGACTATTATTCAGGTGGGATAGTAATTCCTCAGTGCCTTGAAATAGAAGTATCAAACGATGGAAAACACTTTACAGCCGTTAAGACAGTAACATACGAGAATTGGCCGAACAAACTGCTGGATTGCTGGACCGATGTAATTCTTGCCGATAAACTTAATGTTAATGGAAGATATATTAGGCTTAAGGCATATACAGCAAGTGGTACCATTCTTTGTTCCGAAATCGTAGTGGAATAATAACCTTATGTATGGCAATAGGATAACCTTTTTGTGATATTACAATGTATTTCTAATTTCAACATAAAGGAAACTAAATATTTTCATATCAGTTGTTTATCCTCTTGTAAATTAATTTTACGCTTACTAAAAAAGGGATTCGGACTAGCCCGAACCCCTTTTTTATAATGTTTTATTCAACTATTAAAAGCGAATTAATCTTCAAGTTTGTAAAGTTGAATAGCCGTTTGACCTGTCTTGTAGTAACGGAAACGCATTTGATCTGACGACTTATTAAACTTCAAATATGATGGTGAGGTTCCACTTGAAATCAATGCATTGCCTTCCTTATCTAAATCAAATTTATTTTCGATAACTTCATCACTAGTACTTAGACCATTCTTCGCCGCTGTGTAGCCGACATACTTCCCGCTAGCAGCTTTAAGTGACTTATTCGTGCCATTGATAACAAATGTTATCTTCTTCAAATCATCGGTTGCAAGTATCTTTCCTCCAGCCACTTCTACTTCCTTATAGTTATTTACTGCATCCAATTTCTCTAATGATCCATCAAAAGCTGCTTTTTGATCTTCACATACTATCAAATATGTGCCGCTCCAGTCGGTAGGAGCCTCTGTAACCTTTACAAAATACTTATCCTCCGAAATAGTCCCTGCAGGTTTAACTGTAATAGTAACCTTTGCACTTGCTTCAGTATAAACACCTTCTGCAGGTACTGATACTGTTATCTCCGTTGTTCCTTCTTTTACGCCGGTTACTACACCATCAGCAGAAACAGTTGCAATAGTCTCATCTGCAGAAGAATACTTGATGGTTGCAGGAGAATTAGTAGTAGCATCAAGAGAAACAGTCTCACCTACATTGACACTTGCGGTTGAGAACACATTTATCGTTGACACTATAGCTCTAAGATCCACCTTTACAACTACAAGACTTGTATTATTATATTTTGAACTATACCCAATAGTATATCCATAAAGGGTAATCTCACCCTCAGGAATTTCGATAGAACTTTGAGGATATACAACTTGTGAACCTACCTTTATAGAAGAGCCTTCCTTTACAGCATCAATCTTTGCATACTCTATCACAGGAGCGGAAGCATAAGCAGTAAGTGCCGCCTCATCGTAAACCTTAGGCTCTGGATATACAACATCCTTAGTTCCGGTTACTGTAATAGTAGGTGCATACCACTCCGGGCATCCATCATATAACTCCGGCTCTCCCTCAAGAGTAATCACATCACCTACCTTGCAAGTAGCAGCCTTAGAATAGATATACATGCTCCCAGTGTTGTCATTAACAACAATGCGGCCATTACCGGAAGCGACGACTAAAGCGTCTTTTGCCTTAAAACTATCCTCACTTCCTGCATTTAGAGCAGCTATAATCTCCGCAAAAGTGCTATATTCAGAACCTGCAGCTGCAGCTTTCTGTGTAAGAGTGAGTTCCACGCTCTTTTCGCCACCTTTAACTGTAAACTTGGCACTGCGGGCCTCGCCTTCATTAGCTGCGAACTCCACTGCGATAGTACCATCTTTAGATCCACTTTCTGTGAATGAGGTAATCCACTCACCCTCGACCTTACTAACAGTCCAATCCAGATTAGACTTAACTGTGAAAGATGCGCTTGTAGCATCTGCTTCTACTTCTACAGTAGCATTTTCAACTGTGAGATCATCTTCAACAGGTGGAAGCGGTGCATCACCAGATTCTACACTAATAAAGTAGGCATTAGCTACCTGCTCCTTTTGATTCTCATCCTTAGCGCTAGCGTATTGGCCACGCTGACCTACGATAGTAAGCTTATCTCCAACCTTAACGCCAAGTGAAGCAAAAGACTTATCATTCTTAGCTACTGGGGCTTTTGTAATTCCATATACATAAACAAAAGTATCGGAATTTTCTTCTTTGAGATAGATATTACCATACTCTTCCTTAACAATCTCCTTTACTATACCGGTAAGGCGATAATATGGAGACTCGAGATATTTGCTTGCAACTTCCTTAGTAAGGAATTCAGAGATAGTTACATCTGTAGACTTATAACTTACCTCGAGGTATGCACCAGAAACCTGTTCTTTCTGATCCTCAACCTTAGCATCATCATACCTTCCGCGTGTTCCCACAAAAGTAATGATATCACCTTCACGAAGCTCTAAAGAAGCGAATGATTTATCATTCTTATCTACTTTAGTAGCAGTGAGCCCATATACATACACACGACCAGTGCCGTCCTGTGCATAAAGATTACCATAGGTGTCATTAGCAATGGATTCAATCTTTGCAGTAATTCTGTAAGGCTTGTCGCTTACCTCTGCTGCAAGGAAATCAGCTATGGTAATATCCATAATGTCTGTGCGTGTAACCTTGCAAGTAACACTCTCAAGACCCTCTGCGGCAAGAGTAATTACACCTTCATCACCTTCACCATCTTCAGCTACGGTAACGACTACAGTAGCACTCTTATCTCCTGTAGCAGGCTCGAAAGTAAGCCAAGATACATTTGACGAAAGTGTCCATGTTACCAAATTTGAAGAAACGGCAAGATCGAAAGTAGACCCCTTGGCTGCAGTAACTTCCGTAGAGCCAAGTTTAATCATAGGAGACTCACTCTTCTTATGAGAAATATAGTAAGAATTTATGCCTTCTATTGTACCATTGTACTCTCCGCGGGTAGAAGCTATAGTAATCTCGTCACCTTCCTCTATACCCTCTTTTGACAAAAGGCCAACCTTTTGATTAGATACATCATCTTTATATGCCAATCCGTAGATCAACACTTCATCTCCTGTCTTAGGATCACGCAAAGTAAAGTTACTATATGTAGTAGGTGTCGTGCTGTTAGTTACTTCACCAGTAAGTATATAGTAAACGCTGGCATCAACAGGTTTAGCAAGGAATTCTGCTATAGTGCAGGTCAAAAGCCTTTCACCTTGGGCACCCTTCTGCTCAATAGTTACTGCACCTGAAACAGTAGCTCCAAGAAATGAAATATTAGCTTTTCTATCATATCCCTTATTCTCGGGAACTTTTACAGTAACTTCCACGATGCTTGAAGAAGCAGAACCTGATTCAGGCTCAACTGTAATATCGTCCACCTCATCAAGAGAAGTGGATGGAGAAACTACAGCCTTCCAATCTTGAGTGGCAAGCAATTTTACCACTACATTACCACCAGTTGCCTCCACTTCATAAGTAGATTTGTCCGTGGAAATCCTTGTTTCCATCTCAAGGTCTTGTTCACACGATGTAAACAAGGCCATAAGTGGAAGTGCCAATGTGGCAATTATTTTTTTAAGTTTCATATTTTCAAATTATTAGAAAATGTAACGAAGACTCAAGATAATATTCCAAGTAGATGATGAACTGTTATAGCGAGAGAATGCCTTTGTTAAAGTTTCAGTACCATTTTTCTGGTATTGGAACTGTGGTTTTGCACCTTCGGTATAAACAGATTTCGCGTTTAACAATGTCAAAGGAAGTATATTACCATATCCGTCACTTGCATTTGCTGTCCAAGCGTTACCCCAATATGGGTTAAACAAATTAGCAAAGTTCTCTACATCGACACCTAACTGAATAGTGTGTTTCTTGTGATTTGCACCTGTAAAGAAGTAGAAGTTCTGATTAACCTTAAGATCGAATGTGCTTCTCCAAGGAGCCACGATGCTGTAGCGCTCTGCTATCTTACCTGTGTGCTTGCGCAAATAGCTATCGCTCTGGATAAATGACCACAAATCCTGACACTGTTGCTCTGCTGAATAAACATTGCCTTCCTTATCTTCATACTCTTTAAACTGCCAATTTCCTTTACCCCAGCCATCTGCACCTTTCAAGTCTTCGAGGGTAGGAATATCTATAAGAGAGTAGTTGTATGCACCATCACCATACACATTAGAATAGTAGTCTGCATTGGCACGACCATTTGCACTTCCATAGTAAGAAAGAGAAACGCTGGTACCAAAATACTTAGCATAGTCCTTAGAATAAGAAACATTAGCTACAATACGATGAGGCATTACATAACTTGCATAACCAAGCTCGCGGTTATTCGTACCATATTGGCTTATAAGCCCCTTCCATGCAGAGCCAGGCTGGTCACCAATTCCATCTATAACGACTCTTGCATCTGCGTATGTATATGAAATGTTAGCTGAAAGACCCCAATTGAAATCCTTTGCCAATTTAGCAGTAATAGCATAATAATAACCATTCTGCTTAAATCCATCTACATTGTTAAGCAAATAAGCATTTGTAATCTGGCTGTCATAGTAGCCATTATTATAGTATGGACGAGCGGCAATGTCCGGAACTTCGATAAGAGAAGTAGGAGACTTAAGCGCGATATTGGTAAGGGTAACGCTTTGAAGATCCTTCTTATAAACACCTTCCAAAGAAGCTTTGATATCACCAGGAAGAGTTGCATCCACTGCAAGAGAAGACTTCCAAGTGGTAGGGTTCTTAAGCTTTGGATCCATAAGGGTAATGCTTGTAAGATTCTGACCCGCAGCTACAGGAGAGAATCCGTTTGGATAAAGCTGATTAAGAATAGCATTACGATCATTACTGATAGTAGGAATGTTAGACGTGCGCGTTACGGTAGTTTGAAGTACACCGGCATCACCTGCCTGACCTACAATCCATACAAATGGAATACGACCCACAAATATACCAGTACCACCACGAACTACAAGGTTGCGGTTCCCGAGTACATCCCAGTTGAAGCCTATACGAGGTGAGACAGAAAGAGATGTCTTAGGTAGATCTACCGTGTTATATTTTCCTGAAGGGTTATTAACGGTAGGAGCAAAAGTAGCCTCTTCTACGCGAGTGTTTCTATTGAAATCCAGTGAAGGATAGAAAGGAACCTCAAAACGAAGTCCGGCAGTGAGTTTGAAATTGTCACTTACGTTGATATTATCCTGTAAGTAGAAAGAAAACTGCTCGAACTCAAAACGAGGATACTCCTGAGAGAAAGTGGCATTATTACCATGTGTTATAGCGAACTGACTAGGATTGTCAAGCAAAGTGCCATTTATAGCGGCATCGTAAAGAGCTTGTTCATTAGCGAATTCGAATACATAGTGACCTGCACCCATTCTCTGGAATCCATTCTTAGTCTTGTTATATTCAAACTGAGCACCGGCAAGAAGGGAATGCATACCTATATTATAAGTAAGCTCATCTGTAACTATCGTAGTGGCAACATCACGGAGGTTACCATAAGAGAATGCTTCTGTACCGAAAGTAGTATAAATGTGTGTCTTACCATCACCATATACATCCTTCACAGCAAGGTCAACACCAGGGAAATAACCACCTTCCACGCTACGAGGTTCATACTGGTGAGAATAAGAAACACGAAGTGTATTGTTTAAAGCCCCATCAAGGAAACGACTGTTAAGTTCCCCGGCGATAGAAGAGAAGTTCTGCTCCTGATAATATCTTGCATTCTCAAAATAAAGAGCATACATAGAAGTGTTCTTAGTAGCAGAAAAACCACTATTAGGAAGACCAGTACGTGATGTCGAAGGAGCATAACTATCCTTACTATTCACCATATTATAGCGAACATTAAGCCTGTGGTTTTTGTTAATATTCCAGTCAATACGGGCAAGAAGCTTAAGAGAAGGAGTGCTGTAGTTATATCCGGTGTAATTACCTGGATCATAGCCATATTTATCGCGAAGGAACTTTTGTACTGCATCCAGAACAACTGCTGAAGGATAGCAATAGCCATCACTACCATCAGTGAAAACGTTTTCACCATCTACAAGCTTTCCGTCAGCACCGACGGTGCGCTCTGAAAGCTTTCTAGTAGGACCAGGAGATACACTTTGATCAGCCTCCACATTAAGGAAGAGGAATAGTTTATCTTTTATAATCGGACCACCTACAGATGCACCATACATAAGATAACGACTGTCTGTCTTAGTAAGAGGCTTATAGTCAGCCACCTGATATCCTTGCATGTCTTGATTACGGAAGTAGCCATAGACTGTTCCGTGGATCTCGTTAGTACCGGACTTGGTGGTAGCATTGATTCCACCTCCAGTAAATCCTGACTGACGAACATCAAATGGGGTGATAGCGATAGCAACCTGATCAAGAGCATCCAGTGAAATCGGAGAACCTCCTGCAGGAAGGTTTGATCCAATACCGAAGGCATTGTTCATCGCTGCACCATCCACGGTAACATAAGAATCACGATATGAACCACCTCCGATAAATGTCTTAGTTCCAGACACATAAGCTTGAGGTGTCTGTTTCAAAAGGTCGTTCATACTACGGCTTACGGTAGGGACACTCATAATCTTCTTCGAGTCAAGAGAGGTGAGAGCTCCGGCGCGATCCGTGCGCATGTTAGATACCTTGCTTTCAGCAGATACTGTAACTGCATCAAGAGAAAGAGCTTCCTCTTTCATAACTACATCGATGACAGCATTTTCAGACAGAGCGACATTAATGTCCGTGAAAATCATCTCTGTGTAGCCAAGAAAACTCAAAGTCAGCTTGTAAGGGCCACCTGCCGTAATGTTGTTCAAACGGTAGTAACCTTTTTCATCGGTAACTGCGAAATACTGAGTACCTGTAGGCTCATGAAGGGCCAAGACAGTTACGCCCGGTAGAGGACCATTAGCATCGGAAACCTTTCCGCTTATGGAAGATGTTGTGACCTGTGCAAAAGCCACCACACCTACAAGCGTTGCTGCCAAGGCTGTAACAATTCTTTTAAAAAATTGATTCATAAATAAAATGAAGTTAAATTTTAATCGGCGCAAAGATAACTATTTATTAGCAAAATACCGCTATAAATTATTTTATGTAATTACGATTTTTTGAATTAACTTTGTCCCAATTTCCCTCTTGAAACAACTATCTGCGTTAAGCGCCACATTGCCCTTTATTCTGTATAACTCGGCGGCAAAATTAAGTTAATAAATATGGACTATGTTCAAAAAGTCATGTTCACGCGTAGTTTTTGAATCCGAAAAACACCTTTTTCATGGACTGCTTTTTTAAATAGCGTAAATGTGGAAAATATTTTATATCTTTGCCTAATTTTACAAACTTACGAGGACAGATTTGCCTGCTTGCAACCTCGTACAAAAAATGCTAAAAAATATGAATTATCTTTTTACATCGGAGTCAGTCTCCGAAGGGCATCCTGACAAGGTTGCCGACCAGATTTCAGACGCTATCCTCGACGAATTCTTACGTCAGGATCCAGATTCAAAAGTGGCTTGCGAAACTTTCTGCACCTCCGGCTTAGTCATAGTAGGTGGTGAAGTACGTTCAGACCACGCTTATGTAGACATTCAAGACACTGTACGAAAAGTCATTCGCAGAATAGGATATACAAAGTCCGAATACAAATTCGACGCCGATTCGTGCGGTATCATCTCTACGATTCACGAGCAAAGTGCAGACATAAATAGAGGTGTAGTGCGAGAACAGCCGGAAGACCAGGGAGCCGGGGATCAAGGTATGATGTTCGGTTATGCCTGCAAAGACACTCCGGAGTATATGCCCCTCGCACTTTCCCTTTCACACGCACTTCTTCGTGTGCTATCTGAAATAAGACGAGAGCCCAACAGCCCTATGCCTTACCTAAGGCCTGATGCAAAGAGCCAATTCACCATTCAATTTTCGGCCAAGCACAAACCTCTTAGGGTACACACTATTGTGCTTTCCACTCAGCACGATGAATTCGACAGTGATGAAGCCATGCACGAGCGCATAGAAAATGACGTGCGCAATATCGTACTTCCTCGTTTGATAAACAGCCTTCCAGCACAGACAGCAGCACTATTTAAAGATGACTATACGCTTTTAGTGAATCCTACGGGCAAATTCGTAATCGGCGGACCAGCCGGTGACACTGGACTTACAGGACGCAAAATCATAGTCGATACTTATGGGGGAAGAGGGGCACATGGTGGTGGCGCTTTTTCTGGAAAAGACCCTTCTAAAGTAGACCGTAGCGCTGCGTATGCTGCAAGGCACATAGCCAAGAACCTGGTAGCAGCTGGGATAGCAGACGAGTGTCTGGTCCAATTGGCATACGCTATAGGAGTAGCCCAGCCGGTGAGCGTATTTGTAGATACATACGGAAGTGCCCATATAGACAAAGGTTCACAAGAACAGACAGATGCATACATTGCTGATACTGTGAAGAAGTTGTTCGATCTTAGACCTGCAGCCATCGTGGAAAGATTTCACCTTAAGGCACCTATCTATGAACCAACTGCCAGTTATGGACACTTCGGAAGAGAGCCATATAAAAAAGACGGCTTGCAGTTTTTTGGATGGGAGAAACTCGATATGGTAGACACCTTGAAAAAAGCATTTGATAATGAATAAAGAAACTCTCATCTCCACACTTAAGGCCAATGGGCTAAAGGCCACACCGCAAAGACTTGCGGTACACGAGGCAATGATGAGTTTGGGACATGCGAGTGCAGATCAGGTAGCCGATTACATAGAAAAAAGAAGCAAGGCGCGAATTACAATGGCAAGCATTTATAACACGCTGTGCCAATTGGCGCTTATAGGCGTATATTCTTTTAGACATAGCGCCACGAACAAAATGTTTTTCGACGTTAATACCTTTCCACATTTTCACATTTACGATAAGCAGAACGACTTTTATATGGATGTCGTGGATGATGAGTTGTACCAATTTATTGAGGCTCATCTTAAAGGGAAAAAATTTAGAGGCTACACAGTGGAAGGCTTCGATCTCAACATACTTTGTCATAAAAACAAATCAACAAATACACGTTAAGCATTATGAAAATCATCAACCTCGGAGAAAAAAGCTCAATCCTAAACTCTTTTGTCGCACAGTTAAGAGATAAGGATATTCAAAAAGACAGCCTTAGATTCAGGACAAATCTTGAAAGATTAGGCCAGATATTCGGTTATGAAATTAGCAAAACTCTCCAAGGAGAAGAGCGTAAAGTAACTACTCCACTTGGAATTGCCACTCTTCAAGTTCCTTGTGAAAAAGTAGTGGTTTCAACTATAATGCGTGCAGGATTGCCACTGCATGAAGGAGTTCTGAGTTGTTTTGACTCGGCAGAAAATGCGTTTGTGGCCGCATACAGAAAATATGATAACGAAGGTGAATTTCATATACACACCGAGTATTGCACCTGCCCGGAGATAACAGATAAAGTGCTTATCATAGCAGACACCATGCTTGCTACTGGTTCTTCCATTCAGGTGGCATACGAAGTACTACTGCACGAAGGTGGAAAACCAAGCAAATTACATCTTGTATGTCCATTTGCAAGTGCACAGGCTATTGAAAACCTACAAAAGACTATGCCTGAAAATACCACGCTATGGGTTGCCGCCATAGATCCTGAACTCACAAGCCACTCCTACATCGTTCCTGGACTGGGCGATGCCGGCGACTTATGTTATGGTCCGAAACTTTAGAAAATCATAGGGGCTTGACTTTATGTATCAGTCAAGCCCCTTTTTCTTGTTTTTCGGTGAGGTTCACCTCGACCTTGTTTCCAAATACTCAATTCTCAGAGGGTTATTCTAACTTTTTAGTCGCCCTCATTGAAGCAGTTCTAAAATGCTTCTTAAAGTTCACGGCGAAGTCGCGCGAGTGGAATACCGAGCTGATCCCGATACTTGGCAATAGTTCTGCGCGCTACATTATATCCTTTTTCGGAAAGAATGGACACAAGCTGCTCATCCGTGAATGGCTTGTGTTTGTCTTCAGTAGCGACTATCTGTTTTAGAACAGTTTTAAGTTCACGAGTAGACACCTCTTCCCCGGCCTTATTCACCAATCCTTCCGAGAAGAAGTATTTTAGAGGATAAATCTTATATGGGGTTTCTATGTATTTACTATTCACCACTCGGGAAATAGTAGAAATATCAAAGCCTGTGACTTTCGCTATATCCTCAAGTATCATAGGCTTGAGTTTAGTCTCATCACCACTTTCAAAAAAAGGCCTTTGAAAATCAATAATAGCCTGCATGGTCTTAGAAAGAGTATTCTGCCGCTGCTTTAGCGCCTCGATAAACCACTTGGCGCTATCCATCTTCTCCTTGACGAAACTCGCCGCCTCCTTTTTCTCTCGATCAGATCCACCGCGAGCATTCTCAAGCATAGCGGCATATTTCTTATTGATACGAATCTCAGGAATATTAAATCGTGGCATTATAAACGAAGCCCTGCCATTATCATCTTTCAGGACAAAATCTGGAACTATCTGCTCGGTAACATCTTCGTACGAATCGGATATGGAACCACCCGGTGAAGGATTAAGCCGAAGTATAACCTTCAATGCAGCCTTCATCTGCTGCTCACTTATTCCTCTGGATTGCATTATTTTAGCATAATGCTTCCCTGCGAAGGAGTCGAAATCCTTATTCAAAATATCAGTAGCCAATTTTACATCGGCAGTAGGCTTCATAGCCCTTAATTGCAAAAGAAGACATTCGCGCAAATCACGGGCTCCCACGCCTGCCGGATCCAAAGACTGAACGACCTTCAGCATACGCTCCACATCTTCCCTTTCACATTCAACACCTGCTCTGAATGCCAAGTCATCCACCAAAGAATCGAGGTCCCTTCGCAGATAGCCATCCTCATCCAAAGAGCCAATTATAAATGTCGCTATATTCCTGTCCTTTTCCGTAAGATTACGAAAGGAAAGTTGATCGTATAGATTTTGAAAGAAACTCTCCTTTACCGAAAATGTATTATATTCAGGCTTAACATCTTTACCCCAATTAGAAACTTTAGTCTTATAGTCTGGGATATAATCATCCTGTTGAATATCATCCAAAGAGACTTCTTTGGAGTCCTCCCCTTCTGTGGAGGTGTCATCCAACACAGGATTCTCTTCCAATTCACGACGCACGCGCTGCTCCAAGTCCTGAACTGGCAACTCTATTAACTTAATAGTCTGTATCTGAAGCGGAGAAAGTTTCTGGGTCTGTGCCTGAACTAATCCTAAACCTTGTTTAACCATTTATTTCTTCTCTTCTAAGGGTATTTCTAACTTTATCGGGGCAAGTACTCTTACTGTGTCCACCGTGTATAATTCGTTTTGATCGATAACAGGGAATTTCATTCTTTCCTTTACCACAAAAGCATTAGGAAAACTCTTGACTATATGTTTTAAAGCCACTTGTGCTTCTGCTTTCGTCCTAAAATCCCCCACTGTTACTTTGAAATTAGGATAAATGAAAGTGCGATAAGTGCTATAACCGGGATATAACTTCTCAAAGCGTTTCTGAGCTTTTTCCGATTCTTCTCTGGCATCCTGTCGGTTATCAAAAAATATTCTTATACGATACCCTTCGGTTTCTAAAGCATCGACAAAATCAGAGTCAATCTTCTGACGTGCAGCTGATTCCAATGCCGGGCTTTGATTTATAACCACCTTCCCGGACATCATTTCAAAGACATCCTTACCCTTAAGGGAATCCGTAAACCTGCTTACCGGAATGTATACTATACTATCCTTGTACTCAAAGCCTTCCGGTGCCAGCATCAACGAATCCGGAACATGAAACAATGAGTCTGTTTGAAAAAGCGAATCCACCTGTGCAAAGAGCCTACCTGCACAGAATACACCTGTCAATATTATAACTGCCAATCGTTTCATAACAATGAAATATCTTTCATGACTTTCGTATGCTTAATACCTAATGGGTCTTTTACTATAAGTTCCAAGTCAAGAGTTACCTTACTAAAATCCTGTGACTGAAAAAGACGCATAAAAGAGGATATACCGAATCCCTCGACTATAGTAGCAGTTAAGTCTATCTGGTAGGTCTGGCAGCTATGTCCTGCCAGGACAAATGGGTCACAAACCACATCAAGAGCCTTATCGCCTGCAATCTTGACTACACCTACAGCCTCTATGACATTCAGCGTCATAGTAGGATTATCTATCTCCACCGCAATGGTCGCGCTCCATGGGTCGGAAAACATAGAAACTTTCTCTACCTGAACCGAATTAACTTTTATGTCCTTATATGTAGCACAAGAATAAAGGCACAAAAACGCGAGTAATACTGCAAAAATCTTTTTCATCTTCCAAAGATACGAACTTTTATAGTATCTTTGAAGACGAATGGAATCAAAATGAAAAAAGTATATATAGAAACATACGGATGCCAGATGAACGTGGCCGACACTGAGGTCATTTTCTCCATCCTTAAAAAAAACGGATATACCCGCACGGAGGATATAGATAGCGCCGACATCATAATGGCCAATACCTGCTCCATACGAGACAATGCAGAGCAGCGAATTCTTGGAAGAATAGAACAATTCGTACTTCAACGCCGTGATAGAGAAGTCATAATTGGCATTCTCGGATGTATGGCGGAAAGAATGAAAGAACAGCTGCTAAGTAGCGGAAAAGTGGATATAGTAGCCGGGCCTGACACTTACAGAAAATTGCCGGAGCTTTTGGAAGCGGCAAGTGAAGGACACCCACAGATAGATGTAATTCTATCTCGGGAAGAGACCTATTCGGACATTTCTCCTGTGAGAATAGATAAAAACGGAGTGAGTGCATTTATCTCCATAATGCGCGGATGCAACAATGTGTGTTCATATTGTGTAGTACCTTATACCCGTGGCACAGAAAGGAGCAGGGATGCCAAAAGCATAGTTAGAGAAGCTTGTGAGTGCTTTAATAAAGGATATAGAGAGGTAACACTTTTAGGGCAGAATGTGGATTCATACAGATTCGAAGACATTACATTCGCAAAACTGCTTGAAATGGTAGCGCAGGTAAGTCCTTTACTTCGAGTGAGATTCTCCACATCTAACCCTCAGGATATTTCAAATGAAGTAATAGAAACCATTGCACGTTATCCTAACATCTGCCATCACATACATCTTCCAGTACAGTCGGGGTCCGATCGTATATTGGAGAAAATGAGACGCCGCTACACAAGAGAGGGATATCTAAACAGGGTAAAAAAAATAAGGGAAGTTATCCCTGACTGTGCCATTACCACAGATGTAATAGCAGGATTCTGCTCGGAAACATTGGACGATCACCGCGACACACTCTCTCTCTTTAAGGAAGTAGGGTTCGATGCTGCCTATATGTTCTACTATTCGGAAAGGCCTGGCACACTTGCGGCAAAAAAATATGCCGATGATGTACCATTGGATGAAAAAACACGTCGGCTGAACGAAATAATAGCGCTTCAAAACACGCTTTCACTTGAAAGCAACCGAAAAGACATAGGTAAAGTATTTGAAGTGCTGGTAGAAGGAAAATCCAAAAAGAGCGACCATCAATTAAGTGGTCGCACCAGCACCAATAAAGTCTGCGTATGGACGGATAACACGCACAAAGCCGGAGACTATGTTAAAGTCAGAGTTAAAGACTGCACGCAGGCTACTCTTTTATGCGAAGAAGCGATATGAGCGATAAGATAAAATGCCTTATTATAGGTGGCGGCCCAGCAGGATATACAGCCGCTATTTATGCGTGTAGAGCGGCTCTATCTCCAGTACTTGTCGAAGGTCCACAGCCTGGTGGGCAACTCGTCACCACCACCAAAATAGAAAACTACCCGGGCTTTGAAAACGGTATAGATGCTTTGACTCTAATGGAGAATATGCGCGCTCAAGCTCGTAATCTAGGCACTACGCTACTCAGCGGCACAGTGCAAAGTTGCGATCTTGCACAGCGAACAGTAACACTTAAGAGCGGAGATACTATTGAGTTCCAGACACTTATTATAGCCACCGGGGCGAGCGCCAAATATCTCGGCCTCGAAAGCGAAAAGAAATTCCGCGGTATGGGCGTATCGGCGTGTGCCACCTGTGATGGTTTTTTCTATAGAGATAAGAGCGTAGCGGTAGTAGGTGGTGGTGATAGCGCCTGCGAAGAAGCGATGTATCTTAGCGGTATAGCTTCGAGAGTGTATATGATAGTTAGGAAAAACTATCTTCGGGCCTCTGAAACTATGAAAGAAAGAGTAGCTCACACATCGAATATAGAAATCCTTTACGATTGCACCACCAAAGAGATATTGGGCGATGCGATGGGTGTGAATGGGGTAAGACTAACCCGTGGCAATGGCGAGATTTTTGAATTAAAAATCGACGGATTTTTCTTAGCCATTGGCCATCACCCTAATACAGAATGGTTAGGAGGCGCGTTGGCACTCAATGAAGAAGGGTACATCATATCCGATGGCGTAAAGACAAGCAGAGAAGGTGTGTTTGTCGCCGGCGATGTGCGTGATACTGATTTCAGACAAGCAATTACGGCCGCAGCGGATGGTTGTCGCGCGGCACTTGAAGCGGAAAAGTTTATTAAAAATTAAGTTTATTTTAGATAGAAGATGAACTATAAAGGATTATTGATAGCCATAGGCATAGTGGCGATGGCTGGGTGTAAATCTCAGTACGAAGAGTTGCTGACTAGTGGTGATGCTGATGCTAAATATACGGCAGCATTCGATTACTTCAATAAAGGTAAATACGGGAAGGCTGCACAACTTTTCGAATCTCTTTCTATGCTTACGCAAGGAACAGAGAGAGATGACACGGTTAATTTTTACTGGGCTCTAAGTAACTATAATCAAAAGGACTTCTACACGGCAGAGTCTAACCTAGAGCATTTTATGGAAAATTATCCTGCCAGTCCATTCGCCGAATCCGCAGAATTTCTTAGAATAGACTGTTTGTATAGAAGCACTCTACGATACGAACTGGATCAGGCCCCTACATATAAGGCCATAAAGGCCATAAGTGAGTATAAGACAGCACATATCCATTCTCCTAATGTGGCTATCTGCAATAGAATGCTCGATGACCTTTCCGATAGGCTGGATCGCAAGGCCTACGAAAGTGCCAAGCTTTACTATACTATGGAAGACTACAAAGCGTCGAGAGTGGCTCTTAAAAATGTATTAAAAGATAATGCTGATAACCGGTATCGTGAAGATATTCTATACTATACCACCATGTCTTCGTACAAATATGCACTGCTTAGCGTAGCCTCCAAACAAAAAGAGCGTTATCTGGTATTTGTGGATGACTACTTGAATTTCATAGAAGAATATCCAGAATCGAAATACAGAAAGGAGTTAGACGCGCTTTATAAAAAAGTCAGGAAAAAAGAATAATTTTTTTGAAACTTGTGCCTAATGCGCTATCGTAATAAAGTTAGGGGGATGTCTTGAGCCGTTATTGGTTTTGTATGGCTCGGATATAACTTCCGAAACTTAAGTTATAGAATTATATACTATTATGGATTTAAAAAAAGTACCAACGAACACCATCACACGAGACACGCGTGATTTAGTGAAAGAAACAGGGAATCTTTACGAAACTGTAGTCATACTCTCTAAAAGAGCTAATCAGATTTCACTCGCCGAGAAAAAAGAGATTACACATAAACTCGAAGAATTCAAAACAGAGCGGGATAATATGGAAGAAGTGTTTGAGAATAAAGAGCAAATCGAAATCTCTATGTACTACGAGAAACTTCCTAAACCCGATCTTATAGCAATATCCGAATATCAGAATGGAGAGCTTGTCTTCCGCAAGGCTCACTCTGACGAGAAAAACAAATAATTGATGTTACGTTCCTTACACATTGAAAATTATGTATTGATAGACTCTTTGGAAATCAGTTTTCCTGAGGGTCTTATCATCATTACCGGACAGACCGGCGCGGGAAAGTCTATTCTGCTCGGGGCCCTATCGCTCTTGACAGGGGCCAAGGCAGATGCCTCACTTATCTCCGAAGGTGCTGATAATCTGGTAGTAGAAGCCGAATTCGATGTTAAGGACACAACAGGAAGCATCCGTAAAATTCTAGACGATGCTGATGTAGAATTCGATAACGAAGTGCTTCTAATAAGAAGGGTGGTGAATCGCAGCGGTCGCTCCCGCTCCTTTATCAATGATTCCCCTGTGCCGGTAGGAGTATTGGCAGAATTGGCCTCCTTCCTAATAGACATCCACTCCCAGCACCAAAACATAGCGCTTACCAAGGAGTCCTTCCAGCTCTCGCTTCTAGACTACTTCGCCGGGACTCATGACTTATGTGGAAAATGCCGCACGCAATGGGCCGAATATAGAAAGCTCGAAAAGGAATTGGCCGAAATAAGAGAACAAATAAAAGCGAACAAGGCCAATGAAGATTATAACCACGCACAGTGGGAGCAACTCGAAAAGGCCGGACTAAAAGATGGGGAACTCGAAGAACTGGAAGCGGAGCAAAAGGAGTTGGCAAGTGCCGAACAGATCAAAGAACTTCTCGGAAAAGCATCAGAGGCGGAAAATGTGTGCGCGGAACTAAAGGAAGCTTACAGGGCGCTTGAAAAAGTTAGCGAATATGCTCAAGGGACGGGAGAATTGGCCGAAAGAATGGAAAGTGCCAGGATAGAGCTCGAGGACATTTTCTACGAGGTCGACAAAAAGAATTCGTCCCTTGCAGTGTCAGCCGAAAGGCTTGAAGAAGTGGAGGATAGGATTTCGCTTCTCCTATCTCTTCTCCGAAAACATGGAGCAGCAGATATAGCGGAGTTAATTAAGATTAAGGAAAACTACGGGAAGGCGCTATCTGATAGTTCCGAGTTAGAATTTAAAGAGCGCTCCATCGAAAAACTAGCACGCGAAGCACAAGAAAATTATTTTAAGATAGCAGAAGAACTTAGTGAAAAGCGTCAAAATGCCGCCGGAGAATTAGCGGCAGAGTTACAAGAGAACATTCGCTCTCTGGAACTTGAAAGAGCAGTATTTAAAGTCGAGCTTAAAAAATGCGCCCCTTGCGAGAACGGGCTTGAGTCCTGCACCTTTCTTTTTAACTCCAATGGCAACGCCCCTACGGAACTGTCCAAATGTGCTTCCGGTGGAGAGCTCTCACGTATAATGCTGTGTATTAAAGAGATGATGGCACACTACGCTAACATGCCGACCATGATCTTCGATGAGATAGACACCGGGGTATCCGGAAGTGTGGCGCATAAAATGGGACAACTCATCTGTAAGATGGGACAGAATATGCAGATTTTCGCCATAACACATCTACCACAAGTAGCGGCCAAAGGGCACGCCCACTATATGGTTCGCAAAGAAGAAAAAAATGGTAAAGTCACCTCAACTATCTGCCTGCTTGACAAAAACGAAAGACTTAAAGAGATAGCACGTCTTTTAAGTGGAGAAAGCATTACACCAGAATCTCTTGCTAATGCCCAATCGCTCTTGAATAACTCGTAGATAGGTCATTCCTCTCAAAGACTGACACCATTTTAGCAACGCAAAAAAATTGCGTCAGATTAAAAAGAGATTTTCGAGGAACCAAAAGATTTACTAAGATGATGCAGGTCATTTTTTTGAAGGTTACTTAACAAAAAGTTCAAAAAAGTTCAAAAAAGGGCTCCTCCTAAAAGTAATTATAACTATATTTGGGGTTGTGTATTACCAAAAGGCTAAACGCCTTTAGATTTGTCCTTTAATAACGTGAAAAAAATAAGTTGCGTCAGATTAGCATTAGATTTTCGAGGATAGATTTCTTTTCGAAAAGGGAGTGTGCCGGTGGCACATAACTGATGAGAAAAGGAATATAGACCAAAAAGATTTACTAAGATGATGCAGGTTATTTTTTGAAGGTTACTTAATTATAAGAAAAAGTGTACCGCAGACGTGCACGTTTGATTAGAAACAGACATAGACCGAGTACACATACTATGAAGCACGCATTTGCTTTATCAATACAAACGCTATATGAGAAAAAAACTATTAGGCCTGATGATAGGAATCTCGGCCATCTGTGGGGTTGCCTGTGAGGAAGAGCTCACACAGACTACCACCAATTTCAAAAGTTCCGACATCCCGGAACTTATTTCCTACGAGGGAGGCACCTACACACTATCTCTTGAAAAGATAGTGAAGGTTATTGAGACTAAATCCCAAAACGCAGATATCGCTTGGGCTTATCGCATTAACTACGATGAGGCTGAAGGCGAGGTTGTCGAATTCGATAAAGCTGCAGAAAGTGTAGAAATCACTATAGAAGCAAACCACACAGCATCCAAACGAAGTGTCACAGTAGAGTTCTCTTCTGATGCCACGGAAAATTGGGAGACAATAGTTTCCGCCACACAAGACCTTGACCCGTCAAAAGTGAAAGACGTGTTCTCTGAATTTCAAAGCACCAATATGCCGCAGACTATAGGATATAATGGTGGCGACTATTACTTCGCGCTCAAATTCAGACTGGAAGACCCTGTGCTAAAATCCACTGCACAGACTACCTTCATTCCGTGGGCATATAGAATCTCTGTTAATGGAGTGGCAGGGAAAGAAGTAAAAATAGAAGAAAAGACTGAAAAAATCGACTTTCATATCGAGCCGAACTACAGCGAAAAAGATGTTAAGATTTCGCTCGAATTGGCAAATAACAAAGAGCTGAATAATTGGAGTGAAGTCGCTTCTGCTCAGCAGGAAAGTGCTTTTATCGAGCTCGGAGAAGAAGGCATCACCTACTTCTATGCCAAGGCTGACCTCGTGGTAAAAGACGGCAAATTCGCACTCGCTGACAAGCCTCAGGAAAGCGGCTACTTTTTCAAGCACGAAAGCATCTTCGGAGTACCATTTGACGAGAGTTACGCAGGATACGCTTATAACCCGGAAAAAGTCCAGATAGCACTCTCTGATATTAAGGCCAATGCCGGAGAAGACCCTTGTACCGCGCTTAGCCCTAATTTAAGACTTCCTTCTTATGAAGAGCTTAGCATGCTCTACTATATGGAGGACACCGACAACACATCTATGGTAGAAGGAGTGAATGGTGTTCACTATAAAGGGTCAGATCTGTTCCTGCCTTTCAGTGGATACGTCAACATAGCATCCGGTTCTCTAATGGGTAAAAACCAGACTGGATCATGGTGGGGTCTCGGTGGAAATTATACCGACAACGGACTTTTAATCACATCGAACTTGGAGTATTCTATAGCCCCAAGTTACGACCTTGTCGGGGAAAATCTTGCATCTGTAAGATGTGTAAAAAACATCAAGCTTCCTAGCTATGTATCTCACGAGCCTGCCGTGATAGAAACTTGCAAAGAAACTCCTATCACGATAGTTACGGACCCAGGCGAATTCCAACTTTACGAAGTGGGTCTAGAATCAAGCAAAGGCGCGTATACGCAGGTAGGTGCAACCAACAATAAAACCACTGTTACCATCAAACTCCCAGAAAATGAAGAGAAAGAAGATGTACAGTGGAAACTATTTGTCAATAGTATCTTTACAGGCGTCACATTTACTCAGCCACAGATGAAGGACTATGTGATATTTATGTCATACTCTCCTAAGACAGCTCAAGATTACAATGCTTTCAAACTAAAAGTTACCATCGATACCGACCGCGAAAGCGTAGCCATAAAAGCTGTAGGCTCGAATGGCTTGGAAGTAAGTGAGACAGCATCAAAAGACAATCTTTCAGTAGAACTAAACATACCAGAAAACACAGAACATAAGAAAGTTACCTGGACTATATATATCGATGGCGAGAGCACTGGCAAAAGCATTGAACAAGGGCCTGCTCCTGTAGCCGGATTATCAGTCGATTGGAGCGAGGGCTTCCTAACCCTTAAGGACGGACAATATATCTTCGCCGAACCTACTGAGAAAGGAGCATACTTTACATGGAAGAGTAAATACGCCATTCTCGATGTTCCTTATAATGGTAAAGCATACGGGCCAGAAGAAACTAAATACAAGAAGCTAACCGATATTCCTAATTCCGATGTAGACCCTTGTTCTCTCGTAGCCCCTGCAGGGACATGGAGAATGCCATCCGCAAAGGAAGTTGAGGAACTCGCAGCCTGTCCACTCGTTGCGACTAAAAATACAGATCTCACATTCACCATTCCAAGTGGAGAAAAATTAGTCTTCGTAGTAGGCGGACAAATGAGCAATTCTACTGGAAAACTGTTAATGGGAACAGCTGCCTCCCTATTCTGGACATCAGATGAGAGAGATGGTGATAAGACAAAAGCAAAATACGCATTATTTTCTACTACAACCGGATCGGCAAAAATAGCAGCCGGCACGGCAAAAACCTTCGGGCAACAAGTAAGATGTGTAAAAAAGAGATAAATCATGAAACAATTTGTATCAAAACTAATCCTCGCGCTATCGTCAGCGTTCATTGTTTTCTCCTGTGAGAAAAACAATAATATAATTACTCCGACACAGACTAAAGTCGTATTCGAAAGTTCGGATATTCCATCAAGCATTCCTTATACTGGTGGCAAATACACCCTTACACTAAAAAACGAAGTGTATCAGACCAAATCAGTAGAAAAACCATCATGGGGATACAGAATCAAATATGATGGAGAAGTAAAAAAATCCATGGAGTTTACTGCCTCAGCAACCAGTCTTGAGATAGAAATCGAGGCCAATCCTACGGCCGCGCAACGCCAAATCGTAGTGGAATTCGCTTCCAACACTCAAAGCGAAGACTGGAAGGAAGTGGCTAAGGCTACACAGGAATTCAATCCTGAACTTCTTCCTCAAAACCATGTGCTTGTCGTCGTAGGCCAGGAATATCTCAAAGATAAAGGCTTCTATGATGCCGTAGCTTGGATGGACGGGAAGAGATTTGCTTTCACAAATGGAGAACACGATTCGTTCTGCAATGCCGTATGTACCTATAAAGACAGCGTGTTCGTCGCCGCATGCGAGGCTGTGGGCGAACTTGTTCATGATGAGTGGGGTGATTATAATGAGAATAATGGTGTAGTCTATTCCTTCAAAATAGGAGAGGAGGCGAATTTCAAACGCACCGTTTATTCTGATGTCAAGGGAAAATCCACAGCATCTGGCGTAGCTTACTCTAATGGAAACATCTATGTAAGTGGGTTTGATTCACCAAGCATAGACAGGGGCCCTGCACGTGAGGCTAAGGTGACCCTTTATGTAAGTGGGTTCGATTCACCAAGCATAGACAGGCGTGCCCTTTATTGGAAAAATTCTGAAAAACACGAGCTTACCGATGGAAGCACCGATGCATTGGCATACTGTATCGCCGCAGATGGTGACGATGTATATGTGGGTGGCTATATTCAGTCCAAGGATTTCAAAAAGGAAGGCGCCGCTGTTATCTGGAAAAATGGTGTGGCTCAGAAGCTCACCGGAGATGGCATCCTAGCCAAAGTCAATAAAATAGTCATCGAAGATGGTCATGTATATGCCGCAGGAGCATACAGGGATGTCTTGAATGGCACCACCTGGCAGGGCGCATTATGGATAGACGGAGAGTTAACCCTATTTACTGAACCGGCATCTGTAGAAGTCGGTGGCCTCTATGTAAAAGACGGGAAATGGATCGTGAATGGCACTATGACCCTCTCTACCGAGGAAATTACCGCATACAACTGGTATAGTGACGGAACAGCGGAGCAGCTCATCCCTAATTCAGATATGTGCCAAGGACTCGGTGTAACGAAAATAGGCGATGATGTATATTCTCTCGCAAATATGTACTACTATACCGAGGACTACGATATGTTTAGCAAAAGCTATGTTCTTAAAAACAAAGAAGCTATAGAAATGCAAGTGAACTCACCTGAAGACTTCACTTTCTGGGGACTGGATGTTGCTAATTTTTAAAATACCATTCCCATAGTAGCCTTAGGCCAATTTAAAAAAGAGTGGTTCGCTATAATGTGAACCACTCTTTTTCTTTCCATCAGTACTTTTTATAATTTAGTATATTCGTACCGCGGCTGCACTAGACAAGCACCTGTCCTGATATAATCGGCAATGGCTCCACTGCGAGCACAATCGTAGACTAAAGAAACACTCTTAGGAAAAGCAGTTAACATAGGCACATCCCCTACACTGTCCCCTGCGATGAGCACCGGATCCTTTCCACCGTGTTCGCCTCGCATGAACTGATTAATACACTTTACCTTTCCCTCCAGAAAAGTCTGAGGATATGTAGCATCTAATGGCCCTTCCACATACTCGCTTTTCTCAAGTCTTACTCCGAAAACATGATCTGGAGCAAATCCAAGTCCAAATTCCGGATCACATGCCATAGCCTCTACTATAACCTCAAGAGAAGCTGAACATAAATAAATATCAACGCCTTTCCTTCTCAAATAATCGAATAAATCCACCGTTTCTTTAGGAAGTATAAGTTTTTCTTCTCCCATCCAATAGCCTACACTTTCTTTAGTAAGCGAAGTTAGTTCTGCATAAGTAAGCCCACGTAATAATCCGGGCGCCCAAGAGCACCAAGTAGCATAGTCAAAAGTATTCTCTATGCCATCATTTAGCAAGAAAAGGTTCGATTTCAAACGCTTCCAGACCTCTGTGTTTCTTAAGAACTCTATACTCTCCCCTTTTGCTATATGAGAGCGCAGAACAGTATAATCTGCACTCATTTCAAGAGCAAGGCTACGTGATGTCCTGCCTACTCCTTTAAGTTCTAAATCAAGAGCTGGTATATAAGATGTGAAAGCATCAAAGGACTCACTTGGCACGAAAGCAAAACGCATATTCTCCACCATATACTCCATCAAAAGCATTGATATGTCCCCTATTATAGTGGTGTTATCAAAATCGAACACGGCATAAGAATTAGAGGGAGCCTTATCCACACAAGATATCAAACCATTGTATACATCCTCATTCCAAGCGTCACGAGGCAACTTCTCCCGCCCGCCGCACGAAATCATGGCAAGCAGAAGTACAACATAAGCAAACTTTCTACTCATAAATATCATCAAGTTTTTCTGCAAATGTACACAGAAACGCGAGATTACCAAACTCCCATATACCTTCAATTAGGTATAAAATTCAAAGACAATTATAATTTTTCGGTATTGAAGCCCTATAAATGGCACATTACTTTTGCGTTCGAAAAGTAGTAGTGTTTTATATGAGTATTTTAACATTGGCCCTCGTGACAATTTTCTCTATTTCCGGAACAATTAGAGACGCTAGTGATAGTAGCATCCTTCCCGATGCGGCCATAGTGATGGAAGACAGGGAGCACAAGATAAAATGGGCTACCTCGGATGAGTCTGGAAAGTACTGCATTACCGGACTGCATGAAGGTACCTATACTATAAAAACCACTTATATCGGATACCATACTACTATAAAAGTCATTAAGATCAGTAAAGACTGTACGCTAGATATATTGCTCAAACCTGACCAACGCTCTCTAAATGAAGTAGTAGTGACGGCTATCGAAAACCATGGCACGACATCATCTACCAGAATAGGTAATGAAGCCATAGAACATATACAGCCATCAAGTTTTGCAGATCTTCTAGAGCTACTCCCAGGTGGCAGTGCAAAGGACCCTGTACTTTCTAGCCCACAGCTAATCAATCTTAGAGCCGCCGGCAGTTTGACGGATAGTGACTACGCGACATCAGCCCTTGGGACCAAATTCGTTATCGACGGACATCCCATTAATAATGATGCCAATCTCCAATCGACTCCGGCCTATAGCAGCTATGGCAGTTCTTATGTAAACTTCGGAACCGATATGAGAGAAATCAGCACCGAAGATATTGAAAATGTAGAAATTGTGCGTGGTATAGCATCAGTAAAATATGGAGATCTGACTAGCGGTCTGATTAATATAATAAGGAAAAAGGGTGGAAACGACATACACGCCAGATTCAAATCCGACATGAAAAGCAAATTATTCTATATAGGGAAAGGCTTTGAATGGAAAGATAACAATGTTAAGTCCACTATCAATACCAGCCTTAACTATTTGGATTCCAAGGCAGATCCCAGATATACAAGGCAAAATTGGAAAAGACTAACAGTGAGCCTAAGAGGTTCTAGAACAATAGAACAGGACGATTTATTGCACAGCCTTAACGCCAATCTTGACTACACCGGTTCCTTCGACAACGAAAAATCTGATGCTAATCTGGACCTAAGTGAAAACGGAACACCGATAGAAACATATAAATCCTCTTATAATAAGTTCTCCTTAGGTGGAAATTACAGCATTAAAAACACTGATGAGGAAAAATTATTTCGCTCATGGGATAACTCCATATCACTTTATTATGAAATGGACGAAATAGACAGATGGCGAAGCGTCTCTCTGGGATTATCCACCCCGGTATCTACTTCATTAGATGTAGGGGAGCATGATGCTACCATTATCCCTGCCAAATACGACGCTACGCTTAAAGTGGATGGGAGGCCCTTTTATCTATTTGCCCAAAGTAATATCTCCTTGGTAAAAGGAATTCACCATATTCAGATGGGCTTTGAATGGAATATGGACAAGAACTTCGGCAAGGGTAGTATATTCGATCCCACAAGACCTTTTTCTACCAGTATGAGCGTTCGGCCAAGGCCTTACTATGTAATTCCAGCTATGCATCAGTTATCTGCATATTCCGAGGAAAAGATGAAAAAAGAGATTGGCAAATGCAGTCTGGAAGCAATAATGGGACTAAGACTTGAAACTATATCTGGCGCGGGGGAAAAATATGACATCAATCTTAAACCTTATCTGGACCCTAGAGCAACAGTTAGATTAAATCTTCCCGATGCTATGATAGGAGGTGGATATCGCCTAAAAAGCGGCTTATATGCCGGAATAGGCTATCATACAAAATTCCCTACCATGGATATGCTGTTTCCAGAACCGCTTTATGGAAGCCTTACGCAGTTGAATTATTGGCCTACGGAAGAGAACCTAAGAAGAGTCAATATGCTGGTTTATCGTATAGACCCGACCAATACTGAACTAAAAGCTGCGCGCAATCTCAAATGGGAGGTAGGTGCTGACCTTCTATGCGATGGTTATAGTTTTTCCATAAACTATTTTCAAGAAGATATGACCTCAGGCTTTAGATATGCTTCACAATACATATCTGTGGAATCAAAAAGATACGACACTTCTAGTATCGACAAATCAACTCTTAGTGGGCCTCCTCAATTATCGGATTTACCCTATAGTCTGGACACAACTCTTACATCTTATAGTTTTACTACAAACGGAAGCCGTACACTTAAAAAAGGTGTAGAATTCAGTTTTTATTCCAAACGGATCAAATCCTTAAATACGAAATTCAGCGCGAACGGAGCGTGGTTTCGTACGGAGTATATGAACAGTGTGCCGGAGTATTATAAACCTAGCGTGATAATGGATGGAAAGCCTTATCCCTATGTGGGAATATACGAATTAAATGACGGAAAATATTACGACTCACTGGTTTCTAATCTAATGATAGACACTCAAATACCAGAATTAGGATTAATTTTTTCAACATCACTGCAATGTTTATGGTTTTCCGGCTATAAGACAATGCCTACTAGCAAATACCCTATTTCGTATATAGACAAATCGGGAAAAATACACGATTTCGACAAAGAAAAAGATGTGGAAGATGGAGCTTTGAGACTTCTTGTTAGAGAATACACAGAATCGCTATACCAATACCAGCGAACTCCCTTCGCAATGAATGTCAATCTTAAATTGACAAAAAAGCTATACCGCAACAAAATCAGTTGCTCACTATATGTAAATAGAATCTTCGATATAACCCCTGATTATTATAGAAACGGGACGCTCGTTAGAAGAAGTGTGACTCCATATTTCGGGATGGAACTTGACTTTAAAATATAATGAAACGATATATTAGGCACATACTATTCTCGGCAATTTTAACATTGGCCCTGACATCATGCGAAAAAGAGAATATCTTCTCCACACTTACTCTAAATGTACGATGTGAAGACCTGAATATAATGACAATTTCCGTGGATAACTCCTTAAAAGGAAATTTCTTTCAAAATCTTAATACAGGTGAAAAGTACAATTATCCTTTACTAAGCGGAGGACGAACACAACTTAAAGTTCTTAAAGGAGTCTATATATTCGCTTTCGATGGCATAGCGACCCTCGATGATGGCACTAAACGACGAGTCAGGTGTTACGAACATCGCTCACCCACTAATTCTTTGAATATACTGGATGATACGATGAGCATTACTCTAAATCTGATGGTACTATGAAAAAGACATTGGCCATATTACTTGTTCTATTTTTCTATCCTTTCGCCCTCGCTCAGCAAAAAGATAGTCTAGGAATTATGTATAGGACTTACATAAGTGATGATCCCTTACTGTCGGTGCTATATGAAAATGCATTCAATATCCATCCGGCTTCAATGTTGGTTTCCCCTCTTCCTTCCATATCTACCGCTGCCATAGAAGGTCTTTACTCTGATGCCAGTCGCGCCCTCGTCCCAGAAAATGGTAAAGGGCTATTGCAGGGCTCTTTTAAGGCCAATTCTTTCGTACGCCTAAGCAAGACCTCGTCCATAGACGGAGGCGTTCAATATAGTAGAGCCGTTAAAAAGAGTATATATCTTAATGAAACAGCTGATTACGATCTTCTTTATCCCTATGTGTTAGCGGATACCTTGGGAGGCGACATGCAACACGAATCTTACAATTTCAACGGGTCTTGGACTCACCTCGAAAACGATTTTATCTATTCGATAGATGGATTATATAAAGCGACACACGAATATAGAAATATAGATCCACGACCTCGCGACATCGCTTCTAATCTTAAAATCAGGGGTGCAATAGGATGTAAAAAAGACAATTGGTCATTACTTGCATATTTAGGGTACCGAAAATATAGGCAAAAACAAAGTGTAGATTTCGTTTCTCCCATAGGGGCCAATACTACACTTTTCCATGCCACAGGACTGGGCCATGATTACTATCGTTTTAGAAGTACAGGCGTATTCGCCTCCACGCTTTATTCAGGACAGGGATTTCAAAGTGGGATTATCTTCGATGGATTAATAAAAAGTGGAATAGATTACGAGTATCTTTCCATTACCAGATATCTATCCAATCAAAACGATGCTCCTATAACAAGCTTAGGAATAAACACTTTACACTCCTTTGTAAGTTATGCGCCAGTAGAAAAGATCGCGATGAACATTAACCTCGACTACTGCTTTCGAAAAGGAAGGGAAAATGTTATCGACTGTGCCGCTTCCGGTGTATACAAAAATCTCCTAGACTTAGATATGTACTCGGAGCATAGATTTAAGGGTAATTTACAAGTAATCTACCATAATTCCGATGATACCATAAGATGGAGCATAAAACCCGATATCGGACTATACTATTCATCGGAAAACTACATTTACCCTTCTTCTTCTAAAAATCACACTTTAGTATTCTCGGGCGTAGAGGCACGATTAAGCACACTGCGTAACGACTGGCTCTACGACATAAGGTTATCCGGCCTTTATGCTCAGTCTATAAAAAGTAAACTAAACATTTACAATATGGAAGAAAAAATACATAAGGCTTATACGGATAAATATTCTGTTCAAATGGGTGACTATGCCCTAGCCCAAATCTGCGCAAGCGCACAACGGGCATTATCAAGCGAATTGGCACTTTTCATTAGACTCAACGTGGGAAGGATGTCATTCGGCCTTGAAAATGATTTAATGAATGGATGCACACTAACATTAGGAATAACATATTAAATATTAATTATATTATGAAAAAAGTATTATTTATCTTGCCATTAGCCATTCTGATGATGGCTTCATGCAAAAAAGAAGATCAAGCCGCTTATGTAAATGCTGACAAAGAAATCCTCGAATTCAGCGCAGAAGGTGGCAATGAATCTATCAAATTAAGTTCTAACGCTTTATGGAACATCGAAACCGATGGACAGCAATGGTACTCTGTATCTCCTGTCTCAGGAAACGGAAATGCAGAAATCACAATCACAGTGGAAGGTGGGTACACGGAGGCCGTGTCACGATTGGCCCAGATTACAATCAAAGCGGGGGATGCTAGCGCCATAGTAAGCCTGCTTCAAAATCGTCCCGAAGTTCCGGATACTCCAGGTGAGCGAGCATTCAGGGTAAGAGCTTATGAACAGGATTATAGTCTACCGGCGCCAAAAGGATATACATACAAAGTGGCATCTCTTGAGGGAGAAGGTGCCAGCGTGGTGTCCACAGACGCTTCTAACATAGTGCTTCATTTCGACAGAAATACTAGCGCCGAAGATAGAGAGTTCAAACTAAATCTTACCACAACCGATGATATCGCCATAGAAACAGTGACACTTACCCAGAGTTGGAGAAGCATAGAACCCGGAGAATTGGTAATAGATGAAATTTTCTTTACCGGCGTGCTAATCCCAGATTCTGATAACTCCGATTCAAGATATGGAGATCAGTACTTCAAATTGACTAACACAACCGATGAAACCCTTTATGCAGATGGAGTTCTTATAGCAATATCCGAAACAGACTCTCAAGTAACATCTGCCGGAGCACGCTGGGCTTATCCTGATGAACCTGACTCTCTAGGTGTCAATACACTCTATTCTATTCCGGGTGAAGGAAAAGATGTCGCTATAGAAGCCGGCAAATCCATCGTCCTTGCCATCAACGCTCAAAATTTCAAATCTGAAAATGGGGCTGGATGCGATTTGAGTAAGGCTGATTTCGAGTTCTACGATTATACCGGCAACGATGATTATCCTGATATTGATAACCCTGATGTAACAAATCTAGAAACTTGGTTCAAATCATCCTGGACCTTCACTACACTTCATGACAGAGGATATGAAAGTTATGCCATAGCCGTAGCTCCTTACGGAATGAAAGCTAACACCTTTACAAAAGATTATGCTTGGATAGGAAAAAGAGTTTTCGATTTCAACGGATACCATATGGAACAAGACATTGAGAACGCTTACCTAATTCCAAACAGCTGGGTATTGGATGCAGTAAACTGTGCAGTGGAAGAGAACCTTTCAACATTGGCATTTAACGCTAGCGTAGATGCGGGCTATACTAATGTCAGCTCGATTGATCGCGATCCGGAAAGATATGGCAAATCAGTCATTAGAAAACGCGATGCTGAGGGTAAAATCTTGGATACGAATAATTCCACAAATGATTTTGAAGTCAATCTAAATCCTACAATGAGATAAGTGACTTTCGGATTTATTACGACAAGGGGCCGGCTAAAAATTAGTCAGGCCCCTTTTTTGTCGGGATTACTGGACTCGAACCAGCGGCCTCGTCGTCCCGAACGACGCGCGCTACCAACTGCGCTAAATCCCGAATTATTTTCGTGTGGCACTTACAACATTCCTTGCCACTCTTTGCAAGCACAAAATTAGCAGTTTTATCTTAATTATGAAACACAAAAAACAAACCGTTTTAGATTTGATGTTTATTTAGTAGCCTTCAAAAATAATCTGCATCATCTTAGTAAATCTTTTTGATCATTTCCATTTGGAATTATCGTGAGAAAAAGCGCACTCTTCTGGAAAAACTTTCTTAAGTGCTCGTGCCAATTGGTCCGGGCACGAGGTCCCTCTCCCCTTACAATTAATCCCCTCAAGCCTTTCTACCACATCCTCTACTTTCATTCCACGACATAATGCGGCTATTCCCTGCGTGTTTCCGTGGCAGCCTTTAGTATAATTCACAGAGCGAATAATCCCATCGCTCACCTCTACATCTATTTGAGAAGAGCATACAGCATCACAGGTTTTAAAACTCAGGTGACGAACTCCGTCCGTCACCTGATCGCTTAATATTTCTACATCAAACTTATCCATCTACTTTTCAACAAAACTAACAGCAAAGCCTCCTCCCGGAGCCATAAACATAGTTAATGAATCGCGCGAAGTTACCATCTTTTTATAAACTAAACAATCATCCTGCTTTTTATAGTTACTATCCTCCCGGTCTGCATAAATAGTCGCCTCGTAAGTACTGCCATCCTTTAAGAAGTCAAGTGGCACTTCCAGCGTTCTTGCATTCTCATCTGTCACACCACCCATAAACCATTTTCCACTTTTTTTACCCTGACGAGCTATAACTACATAATCTCCTGGCTCTGCCAACAAATACTCTGATCGACTCCAATCCACGTCCACATCCTTTATAAATTGAAATTGCAGAGGGAATTGCTCATAATTCTCAGGATAATCGGCTGCCATCTGAAGAGGTGAATACATGGTAACATAAAGTGCAAGTTGATTGGCCATAGTAGCATTAACCCACGAATTATTACGTCCACCTGTTACATTCGCCAGATCGCGTCTAAAGATACCTGGCGTAAAATCCATAGGACCACCATTGAGTCTTGTAAAAGGAAGAATGGTGACATGATGTGGTAAAGTGCCTCCAAAAGCCTGATATTCAGTTCCACGTGCAGATTCATTTCCTATAAGATTGGGATAAGTACGACATAGGCCTGTAGGCCTTACAGCCTCGTGAGCATTGACCATAACTTTATGTTTTGCAGATTCTTTCACGGAATACAGATAGTGATTTACCATCCATTGGCCATAATGATGTTCCCCAAATGGCAGTATATCACCCACATAACCTGTTTTTACAGAATTATAGCCATATTCGTTCATCAACGAAAGAGCCCTTTCCAAATGTCGCTCGTAATTACGTACAGACGAAGACGTCTCATGATGCATCATAAGCCTTACCCCTTTTTTATGGGCATAATCATTAAGTGCCTTAATATCAAAATCAGGATAAGGGGTTAGGAAATCGAATACATAGTCTTTGTTTTTATTGGCCCAATCCTCCCAGCCCACATTCCAGCCCTCGACGAGCACCTGGTCAAACCCATGCTTGGCTGCAAAGTCTATATATCTGCGAACATTTGCATTATTAGCACTATGTCTTCCGTTAGGAGTAGCCGAAGAATAATCTGTCTGCCCAAGGTGAACCGACAAGAAATCATCCGTATACGCCCAAGTGCCCTTTCCCGATATCATCTCCCACCATACTCCCACATACTTTACTGGCTTTATCCAAGACACATCCTCGTAGGCACAAGGTTCGTTTAGATTTAGTATCATCCTTGAGGCCAATTGTTTCGTGGCACTTGGCGCCACCTGTATCGTCCTCCACGGGGTATTAAACGGCGTCTGAATTCTACCCTTGAAGCCTTGTGCATCTGGAGTAAGATGTGAAGTAAATACCAGTGTCTTAGGGTCCAATTCAAGATGCATACAAGGATAATCCACAAGAGCCGCCTCGTGTATATTGATGTAAATGCCATCATCGGATTTCATCTGAAGTGATGTTTGAACTCCATTCACAGAGAAAGGCGTCTGCGAATCATTTCCGCATATAACTTCTTGGAATTTGGATGGAATCTCACTCAATCGGCTCTGCGTATAATTATATTCCTGCGTGTCGTAATCGCCTGGAATCCACCAAGCAGTGTGATCCGATGCCATAGCGAATTGGGTTAATTCCTCATCTATAACAAAATATGTCATGGATTTCTGAAGTGGAAATTCGTATCTAAAACCCAGGCCATCATCGAACAGGCGAAAACGAATATTCATCAATCGCCCCGTTGATTTCTGTTCTAACTTAACCAGCAATTCATTATAGTGATTTCTTATCTGTGATTCCTCGCCCCATACCGGCTCCCATAATTGATCCAAAGAGTCTCGTTCGCAAGAAAGCAATTCAAAACCATCGTGAAAAGAATTGGCCGGCACGAAATCATCCTTACTTATAGAACCATCACTGTTATAGACTATTTTTTGCGCCTTCAACACTCCCCTTAATTCAAAGCCCAACGCAGATGGAAGAACTATATCTTTCCCATCATACTTCAGAGCATAATATGGAGTGCCCTCCTCACCTCTGACATAGAATTTTAATTCCAATTTCGAATCGGGCGAGCGCAGGGACTGCACATCTCTTTCCGTAGTATTATTTTCATTAACGCAAGACATTGCAAGCAAGGTGGATGCTATCAAACAAACAATTAACGACTTATTATTCATACTATTTACCTATTATTTACTATTTCATATTCCACAATCAAAGCCGATACAGCAGGTACTACTGTCTGATCTGAAATGGTCACAAGATCACCACTTATCACATCTACGCCTGTGCCAAGGTTTTCTGTAATCTCAGAATAATAATCCCAAGGTATTTTTTTAGGCTCATTAGAATTATTCAGGTACACGAAGACCACGCGATCATCGTTATATCTAAAATAAGCATAAGTATTGTCACGGGTAAGAAAATGAAGCGTCCTTCCATTATGAATCACGTCCGCTGTTTTTCGCCACTGGAATAATTTTCTACAATACTCTTGCAAATCTCGCGACTCCTCCGTCATATTATTCAACCCTTGTGTAAAGTCGGCACGAAGTCCTCCGTGACCCCACGGATCCTCCCTATTAACAGAGCGCATCATAAACTCGTCTCCATAAAAGACTTGCGGAATGCCTCTTAGCGTGGCTACCATAGTAAGGGCCAATCGCATCCTGTCCACATCCCCATTCAAAACATCGCCAATTCTACCGACATCATGATTGCCGGCAAATACAAGCATGTCATTAACATCGTTGTATACAAAATCGTGCGAAAGCACATCGTAAATGCGCGTCAAACCTTGGCCCCATCCTGGATTTTGCTCACAAAGGGCAGCGCGAAGTGCGTCGTGAAGAGGAAAATCCATAATCGAAGGCAGATGAGTGTTAAAACCATCTTTATTTGCATTATCTGCCTGCCAATAAGCCAGTTGAGGAATTGACGACGTCCAGCATTCGCCCACTATATTGAAATTAGGATACTCGCTTCTTATAGCTTGAGTCCACTTGCTCATCGCCACTTTTTCGTTATAAGGGTAGGTATCCACCCTAAAACCATCTAGCCCAGCATATTCTATCCACCATACAGCCCATTGTGTGAAATAATTCAGTACAAAAGGGTTATCTAAATTCATATCCGGCATACTAGGTACGAACCACCCACTCTCCTGAATATAAAGATCCTGCCTGGATGCATTCGTATCCATATTGGCCGAGAAACAAATATTGGTCCCTGTATAAGTGGGGAATTGATGAATCCAATCACTAAATGGCAGGTCTTTCATCCACCAATGCTCTGTTCCACAATGATTTGTCACAACATCCATTATAACTTTTAGCCCTTTATCATGCGCGACGCTAACAAATTCCTTATACATCAAGTTGGTTCCGAAACGAGGATCTATATGATAATAATCCGTACAAGCATAGCCGTGATATGACTCCGTTTTCTGATTATCCTGTAGAAGTGGAGTGGGCCAAATGGTGGTTGCACCTAATTGCGAGATATAATCCAGATTATCAATGATACCTCGCAAATCGCCACCATGTCTTCCAAAATACGCCTTATCATCGGCTTTTTCAAAAGTACGAGAATCGTCATCATTAGATGAATCCCCATTTGCAAATCGATCCGGCATTATGAGATATATCATATCGGCGGAAGTAAAACTCTGACGCTGACGACTGCCCTCCTTTCTTAAGGACAATTCGTAAGGATAAGTGAATATAAGTTCTCCTCCCTTGCTAAAACAAATATCGTATATTCCGGCTGGCGCATTCGGTTCTATCTTTACATCCACAAAAAGATAATCAGGGCTTTCTGCCTTATGTACTCCGCTTATTTTTACTCCCTTACCACCGCATATACTAAGGTCATATTCACTTATATTCTTTCCTTTTATTAAGAGTTGCAGTGGCGTTTCCATTCCTATCCACCAGCTGAGCGGTTCTACCCGTTCAATGTATTGGGGACTGCGCTCTTCGATAATTTCGTAATCGAAAGGCTCCGTTAATTCCACCTTTACCCTTACTCTATTATCCGGCAGTACTCTGGCAAATTCAAACGTGCGCGAATCTGCCTTTATGAGTTCGAATTTTCCTCCATCTTTTCCCGCATACAAAGCCGGATTTCGATGCTTTATCCTTATCAACTCCCGATAAAACTCTGTATATGCATTTTCTTCCCAGCTTGGTATAGGATCCTTTTCAAAAAATTCAAATCGATGGTTCCATCCCATTTCCTGACCAGTATATATAAGCGGTTGGGTACGCGGAAGAGTAAAAGTGAGCACTGCCATAGCTTTAGCAGCATTCCCCATACGCTCGAACTCTGTTCCTGCCCATGAATTCTCATCGTGATTAGAGGTAAACGCAAGCCTAAAAGCATCTTCCGGATAATTTTTTAAATCTTTTTCCACATACTCGGCCAAATCCTTCCCTGACTTTTCCCCACGAGCCACAGAATTAAGCAAATGGTGCAATTCCCACGCATACGAAGCATTAAACCCTGATACAGTATGTAGTAGCGGATTCTCACCTTCTGCAAGCATATACATATTCGGGAACTCTTTTCTCAATGACTTTATGGCTGTTTGCCAAAATTCAAAAGGCACTTCACAGGCCATATCACAGCGGAAACCATCCACACCTTTTTTCATCCAGAATCTCATCTGGTCTTCCATAGCATCCCATACGGCCTTATTCCCGTAATTAAGTTCTGCTATGTCATACCAGTCATAATTTACTATGGTATTTCCTTCTGCATCACGCATATACCAATCCGCAGGCTTTTCCTTTATCCACTTCGCATCTGGAGAAGTATGATTTGCCACACAGTCAAGAATAACTCGGAAGCCCATCTTTTGAGCAGCATTAAGAAAGCGTTCGAAATCTTTCATATTGCCGAATTCAGGATTGATAGCCTTATAATCAGAAATAGCATAATACGAACCCAGCGTTCCTTTTCTTTCTTTCACTCCAATAGGATGAATGGGCATAAGCCATATTATATCCACGCCTAACTCCTTAAGTCGAGGAAGTTCCTTTTGAGCCGCCTCAAAAGTCCCCTCCGGCGTGTATTGACGTACATTCATCTCGTAAACCACAGAGCCAGACAACTTTTGTAATTGATTCTCTTTAGGAGTAAAAGAAGAAAAGATAGACAATAGTAGAACTAGTAATATTTTCATGATTCTTTGTTATTAGCTTTTCGGCTAATTTAACTAAAAACAAGAAGAAGACAAAAGTCACCTGTTCGAAAAGGTAAAGGGTCTAGATGAACGGGGCGAATTACAAGATGAATACTTTTTTAAAAAATTATTATATTCGTTTCCAAAATTAGTAGTGTATGAAAAAATTAGTTTTTATTCTCCTTGTTCTAGGAGTTGCAGCATCATGCTCGCCTCAGAACACAACAACTCTAGAGGATCACTCCGATTTAAGTTCTTCCGCAACCGCTAACTGCTATGTCCTAAAAGAAGCCGGCGAGTTCCATTTCGATGGTACCATAAAAGGCAATGGTTCATATATAGATGGACTAACAAAGAACATAGGGCTTTCCACTGGTAATGCATCTTTAATTTGGGAATCATCTAAAGGGATGATTACTAATATCTCATTCGATGGAATTGATATACATTTCACTTATGATGGCACGAAGGGAAATGCCCTGATAGGGGCCTTAGATAATAATGGCAATATTATCTGGAGTTGGCATCTATGGGCACCGAAAGAAGAGATTGGCCTACTGCAAAGTAAAAGTGGCTATACCGTTCAAAGCATGAACCTTGGCGCCCTTCGCTCAGAGTTGTTAGGCGAATCTGATACAGATGTTTATGGCCTTCTATACCAATGGGGACGCAAAGACCCATTTCCTTCGTCTCCTACTCTAACCGGGACAGTGTCCACAACCGGCTTTCCTGTGTTTGATGCAGAAGGACAAGCTGTATCCATCGATCATAGCTCTTGGACAAGTTGCGAAGATAACACGATAGAGTATGCAGTAGCACATCCGACGATTTGCCTTTCAAATTATGCCCAATACTCAAGCACGAAAGATTGGCTTAAAGAAAGTGAATCCAACGACTCACTATGGGGCGAAGCAAAAACCATCTATGACCCATGCCCTGTCGGATACAAAGTCCCTTCAGCTGATGTATTCAAAACCTTTACGTCCAATGGCCAGTATAGTGAAGATGTGAGTAGCTTCGATATTGCAGACATCAATGCCGATGGCTCTACCGACATTTCCGATTTTAAATATGGGTGGCATTTCAATATGAAAGATGGCTATTCCTTCTTTCCTGCTGCAGCTCGCTACGATGGCTCTTATGCTATGTTAATGGGCTCAAAATCTGGACTATGGGGATCATACTGGGCTAACTCGGTAGCTTCTGACGCATATTACAAAGGAACTGCAGAAATAGCTCTTAGCTTCAGTTGCGAAAGTACCCTTATCTGTGCATCCCCATCGGCATCTGCCAGCAAAGCCGACGCTTATTCCATCAGATGCATTAAAGAATAGATGATTCCCAACATCTATGGCACTTAAAGTTAAGCCATTACATGTGGACATTTAGAAATAACGATATACATGAAAAAGTTTAGAACATTTTTGCTGCTTTCTTCTTTTCTACTCTGTCTAGCAGGGTGCGGAGATAAAATTAAGCCTGAGCCTGAGAAAGAGCAATCTTTAACTTTCGAAGAAGGCCAATTGTTTAATTTCGAATTTGAGTCTGATGAGACTACCGAAGAGATTATTTTCTCTGCGAAAGATATTTGGATGACACAAAAAGAGACTGACGCGGGCAATGATGACTCTTGGTATAGTATCAGCCCAGAATACGGACAGGCTGGAGATAACATTTCCTTAGTCTTAAACATTAAAGAAAATAATAGTGATGCTTCTGCAGATAGGGTCGGAGTATTCAAACTCCTTTGTGGGGATTCTGAACAGACGTTTGTCCTATTACAGTATGCAAGAAATTCCGAGAATAGCGAATATATCTATATTAAAGACGAAAACTTTCGCAAGTACTGCGTCGATAATTTCGATACCAATTCCGACGGAAAATTATCCAAGGAAGAAGCTCTGGCTGTGAAAGAAATTTCATGTGCCGAGATGAATATAGCTTCACTTGATGGAATAAAATTTTTCAAATCTTTGGAAGTTCTAAATTGTAGCTACAACTCTATCGAAGGTGAGTTAAATCTAAGTAGCCTTTCAAACCTTAAAGAATTAAAAGCCGATCACAATCTATATTCAAAGCTAGACATCAGCGGATGCTCTGCCCTAGTGACTTTAGTTGCAAACGATAATTATTATTCTGATGCCCAAACCTTAGACTTTGTTTTCACTTTAAAAGAAATTAATCTTAAAGGATGCACCGCACTCAAGTATCTTAAACTTCAAGATAACGCAATAGGAATTTTGGATCTTGCGGATTGTTCTGAACTAGAAGAATTAGATGTGTCATATAACGCACTCACATGGATCAATGTCTCTAATTGCAAGAAATTAAGATTGGCAAGCATTCGAACGAACCATCTAAATACTGCATTAGACTTTAGCCATTGTACCGAACTCACATACCTTGGGGCATGGGAAGCAGAACTCACAGGATTGAATGTATCAGGATGCACTAAACTCGTGCAATTAATCGCATATAGAAATCCTGATTTAAAATCGATTACTCTAAACTCTTGTTCGTCTCTAACCGAACTAAACCTGTATGAAACTGGAATAACTGAGATCGACCTAACAAATAACACAGAGCTGGTTAAACTTAATTTAGGTTACACTGGAGGTTTAAGTTCCATCGACCTAACAAATAACACTAAAGTAGTGGAATTAAATCTTCAAGAGAATAGATTAACTACTCTAGATGTATCACCATGTAAACAACTACAGATTTTAAAGGCTGAGTACAACGAACTTGAATCTGTTAATTTAACAGGGTGCACAGAATTGTCCAAGTTGTATATATATAACAACAAACTTGAAAGCATAGATTTAAGTACTAACACTAAACTTGGAAGTCTTGCAATCTATGAAAATTTGCTTACCAGTCTAGACGTAACCCCTTGCGCTTCATCTCTGTATTTTCTCGACTGCAAAGAAAATGGATTGAGCGAATTAAAACTTGGCGAGATGCCATTACTAATTTCTCTTGATTCTTCACTCAATAACCTTTCTGCCCTTGACCTTCGTTCATGTCCTGAACTTTCAGAGGTATTTTTAGGGAATAACGCTCTAACAGATCTTAAAATTAGAGGCCTCGACAAATTGACAGTATGCGAGTTCCAAAACAATGACTTGACAAGACTTGACCTTCGTGAATGTGTGGCCATAGACGAGTTACATATTCAGAACAACAAATTGGCCTATCTGTCATTTTATGAATGTACCGCCCTGCGGTATGTGGATTGCCGTCAAAATAGCATGACCACCCTTGACTTTAGCAATAATGCTAATATGTCCTTCCTATTCGCAGGAACAAACCCTCAACTAAAAGAGATTTACATACAGAAAGGGGCTAATTACAGCTCGCTAGATTGCGACGAAACTGTAATCATATATGAAAAGGACCCTTCCAATTATAACAATGTAGGTGGTGGCGATAATTGGGGAGATGATGATATTAATCCATGGAAATAGTTAAAATATTGAATATGAAAAAGATATATAGCCTAGCCTTACTATCATTTATAGTTCTTGGCTGCCAAAACGGAGAAAAATTTGTAGCCAATGGCACTAGAAAAATAGTCGTTTCAAGTAAGCTCACAAAAACGTACATTGAATATGAAGGCGACGTCTCCCACCTAGTATGGTCAGAAGGAGATAATGTTATGTATTTAACGGATAACTCAGAAGGCCTAAATGACTTTGGATTTCAAAGTGCTGTAGTCAAAGAGGATTGTTTCACAGCTTCTATACCAGCTTCTGCTACAACTGAAAACCAGATGCTTGTAGTCTATCCAAGCAAGACCTTGGCTTTAGGAACAAGCGAGTTTACATTGAATATGGAGACTGAACTTGAAGTATCTAGCAAAGATGCATTTAATGGACATTCTTTACCAATGGTAGCATTGTTCAATGTTCCAAAAACAAACGAGATTAGCACCACTTATCATCCGCTTGGATCTGTAATTAGAATAGCTGTGGACAGCACTGGGCATGCAGGAGAAAGGCTCAAATCGATCACCCTTACGACAGAACAACCATGCATAGGTAGTTTTCACATTTCACCTTCCGAAAATAACGGATACTCGTTCAAAGGCTCTTCGAATACATTAAAAGTTAACATCACCGATAATCCTGAACTAAGGAATTTCAAATACATCTATATGGTTGTGGCAAAGGGTAGCTATACTGGTGTAAAAATGGAGGTGGAAACAGAATTAAGTACATACTCTTTCACTGATGGGAAAATGGATCTTAGCGCTCAAGACAAGGGACTTTTTAGAATTAATTTGACTTTGCCCGACTATGTTAAACCTAAAGAAGAGTGTTTTGTCATGGTAAAATCAACAGATGAATTATCCGCTGATTCTAAATACATCTTAGCATCAAAAGGATCTAATACAGAATATTATGTAGCATATAAAAATGATAATGATTATCTGAAAGCCACCACCGTCACCCTAGATGAGAATGGGAATATAAAGAAAACGGAAGATACAGAAAAGTATGCCATTACCTTTATTTCTAACGACGAACATGAGGGCAAATATGCACTTAAGTTCGAGGCTCTCGGAAAAACATGCTATGTACAATCTCCTAATAATGTTTCAGAAGGTGTAGGATATATAGGGTTTTTCTGGTTTGAAAACGAAACCAATTTTGCTAGCCAAGACAATAGTTGGTGGACCATTAGCGTAACAGATGGAAAAGCGACTTTTAAAACTAAAGAGTTCATGCTTTGGGGTGAACCTACTGGACGTTTTGGGAAAATTACTTACTTCAAAAATAATGGTTACTTCGGAGTAAGAGCGCCTGAAACAGACGCCGACGAATGTGCAGATGTGGTTCTCTTTAAACTACAAGAAATCTAAATCACGACTTATTATTTATCACTCAAGGGGCTAACTATAATTAGTTAAGCCCCTTTCCTGTTGACTTCCCTGAAAAGCACCTTTGAAGTCAAAGTGCCTTGTAGGGGCTTCTATTAAGGGGAGCAGGTAAAGGTGACCATTTTTTGCGCTCACCTTTAGACCTTACCCCCTTTTGAAAGCACATAGAATGAGGGTCTCGACTAAAGGTAAATTTCGCCTTAGGATGGGATACCTTTCCCCTTGAGCCCCCTTTTCCCTGAGCCCTTTAGGTGTGGCTGAAGGGAAGGAATAAAAAAACGGACATTGATTACTCAATGTCCGTGTCAGTAGCGGGGGAAGGACTCGAACCTCCGGCCTCCGGGTTATGAGCCCGACGAGCTACCAACTGCTCTACCCCGCGATGTGGAATGCAAAGATAAGAATTATTTTGATTTATGCAAAATCAAATCAGCAAAAACACAAAAAAAGCTAGAGCTATAATTCCAAAACGACGCCTCCCAGACAAAGTTTCATCCAGGATAAGTTCGGAAGGATCAGTTTCCACCACTTTTTTAAGTTCACTATCACTAAGGGACAAGAATTCTCCCGGTGTCCATTTTTGTGCTATCTGTCCGGCCGAGATAAAGGTCACTCCCATATTGGCCCGATTAACAGAAACAAGCGCCTTCCTGTCTGCAAAATAAGTGGAAATAGAACAACCCTCCTCCATGGACAAATCCCCAGATACCGCTACAACAGTGCGTAAACCGGCGTGTCTAGCCTGACGTCTAATCCTATCGATTACTTGACAATTAGCCCTTGAAGGATTATAGACAGAGACCAACACTACCTTACCGTTCAATAGTAAAGCATCTGAATAATCGCCCGCATCATCCATAAGACTAATATCTCCCTCTACCAATTCTTTTCCTGTATGTAATTCAGTAAGATCCAAAAGAGGAAGTCTCATAAAAGAATACGCAGCAAATACCAGAACCATAACACCTACAATACCACTCACAATCTTACGATACAATGGGCGACGATGCTGACGAACATAGGGCAAAAAGGCTATACCCCACAACACAAACAAGAAAACATTCTTTAAAAAACTCTGTAGATGAGTAAGATGTACCACCTCTCCAAAACATCCGCAATCCATATCTGGATTAAAGATTAAAAGTAGTAGAGTAAGAATCGTAAAAATGGATAATAAGGCCAATGTGATATTACGCATCACCTTTACCCAAATCCCACTCACAAGTGACACTCCCACAAAGCATTCGAGTAGGTTGAACACCAGAGCTGTCTCTGTTGATAAAGCACGCAAGAAGCCGAGGTGCAAAAACGAAAAGTACGATTCCATAACCAAGGCGCTTCCGACAGGGTCCATCAATTTGAATAGTCCGCCTATCAAAAAAACCGCTCCTAGTATAAAAGCACACAAACGTTTCGTGAAACTATAAAACCTCATCTACAAGTCCTCTTAACTTGGAAAATATTAACTCCTTATCCAACATCTGCCCATTTACATCAGAGCAATCAAGAATCTGTAAAGATGGATCCTCTTCTGCCTGACGCAAATACATATCTCTAACTTTTTTTTGAAAATCTATGGACGCCTCATGAATATCTCGTTCTCCTGAAAGATATTCTCTATCCACACCTGACCTAATGGACTCCAAATTCTTCTCTACGAATCCGATAGGCACATCTAAAAATATATTTAAATCCGGCTTGGGCTCTTTGAAAACTCCGAACTCAGTGTCCAATATCCACTTCCGCAACTGCTCCGCCTCTTCCATTGATGCACTTTTAGCACATTGATATGCTATATTTGAATAGACATACCTATCGAGAAGCACTGTCTTACCTTCGGCCAAATCAGCCTTAATCTGTGGCACAGCGCCATGCCTGTCCTCTGCGAAAAGCAAAGCCACAAGCTGAGGATGAACACCATCATTTGTCCCGAATTCACCTCTTAAAAACCTGGATATCAAATCGCCATAAACCACAGAATCATAACGCGGAAAATGCAAATATTCCAAGCGTCCTGTTTTTTCAGCCAAATAATCTTTTAATTTATTTACTTGAGTGGACTTTCCCGCCCCATCAAGACCTTCCAATACTATCAGCATACCTACAAAATTAACAATTATGAAACACGAAAAAAATATTTTTCTGTACTATATTTGTCTTTAGTTGGTAATTTAGTAACGTAAAAAAACAAGTTGCATTAGAGTAGCATTAGATTTTCGAGGATAGATGATGCCGGTTATTTTTTGAAAGTTACTTAGAAGCTGTTTTGAAATGGTTTCCGAATTTTATTATGAGGATTTTTCGAGGCAGTTTCGACTTTGGAAGAAGGAGTGTACTGGAGGTACTCGACTGATGACAAAGATGAAAATGACCGGAAAGGACCATAAGAGAAGAGACGAACCATTTCAAAACAACTTCTTATAAACAATGTGCGCTATGGTAAAGATAATGGGCATAATAAATCTAACTCCTGATTCTTTTTTTGAAAAGAGTCGGTATAACTATTCTATTTTAGAAAGTTCTGCCGACATAGTAGATGTGGGCGCCGTTTCCACCAGACCTGGCGCGCAAGATGTTTCGGAGGAAGAAGAATGGAAAAGGCTAAAGCCATTTATAGATAATTGGCATAGTGAAAAACAACTCTCGATAGATACCACAAGAGCAAGTATAGTACGAAAAGTCTACAATCGCATAGGAAAATTCATAGTTAATGATATATCAGCAGGAGAAGACGACCCGCAGATGCTAAAGGTCGTGGGCGAATTGGCCCTGCCATATATAGCGATGCACAAAAGGGGTAATCCACGCACAATGGACTCACTTGCCGTAACACAAAGGCCCATAATGCAAACCCTCTGCGATTATTTCGAAGAATTCGAAAAAAAAGCACAAAATGAAGGAATAACAGACTGGATATTAGACCCCGGGCTAGGATTTGCAAAGACAGAGGCTCAAAATGTTGAAATAATCGAAAATCTTGAATTACTAAAAAAATTCGGCCGCCCCATACTTATAGGAGCAGCCGATAAAAGATTCACTAAGGGAAATACTGAGTATTATCACAGATTGGCCTTAGAACACGGAGCTGACATTCTTCGAGTTCACGACGTGCAAGCTGCTAATCTCACGTATGCCCAATACCAAAGCGATTGCAAAAAAGACAAATAAAACCCAATAGCAGCCAATTGGCATTACGCTCATCCACGTTGCATCCTCTGCGATTCCCTCTATACGGCTAATCACTAAAGACGTGCAATTATTCGTGAAATGCATAATAACGGAAAGCCATAGGCAATCTGTCTTGTAATATACATAGCCAAACAACACTCCCAAAAGAAAAGCTGGAATAGCCTGCCATAAATTCCCGTGAATAAGGGCAAAGAATAAAGCAGAAACGAGAATCGCCACACTTGGACTTCCTCCATTTCTCACTATGCCACGAAGCACTAATCCACGGCATAGAAACTCCTCCAAGACGGGTGCCATTAAGGCTACACATAAAAAATTCAAAAGAAAATTCCCTCCTGTAGCTACACTCAACGCTTCCTTTAGATAGTCCGGCATTTCTGGAAGACAATTGTTTATAGCTTCAGAAAGAAAAGCAGCACTAAAAGTAAGTAAAGCGACTAAAAGAATTAATGGCCAATCGGTTACTTTCAAACTCCTGCTCACATGACTCTTTACAGCCACTTGAGTAGGCCGGCTTTTCAATATGGCCAAAACAATCACAGGAAGAAACATCACAGGGTAAGAAAGCAACATGCTCTGCTGCTGGTCTAACCCTGCGCGAATAAGAAAAACCGATAGTGCAGATGATATTAATACACCAGCCAAAAAGGTCGCTGCCACTCCTATAAGTCCCTTCCAAGAGGGCGCCCAAATCGGATTATTCTGCATATAAAGGAGAAGGATATACTCCGTCTTTAACTAATGCTGCCAATTTGACTACAACTGTTGGTCGGTCCTCTTTAAAGGTCACGCCAAACCACCTAGATGAAGTGTTTAGCACATCGCATTCCTGTCCATCGTGCTTAATAAGGAAATCGACTACGAAAGGAATATAGAACTCCTTTTTAAGATCCATACTATTATGCTCTAAAAATGAGCGGAAAATTTCTTCAGCTTTACCAAAGAAATCTGGAGTAAAACACCACATATTCATAGAACACAAGTCTTTAGGTCGTACCTCAACACGAAGCCCCGTCTCAGAATTATCGGCACGGAGCACTCCATCATCATCAATCTTAACATTATGATGCTCCACCACATCGATAAGTTTTCCAGCGGCATCGTAGGTGCATATTCCACGTGAAACGCCACCAGACTCCGAAAGAGTGTTATCAACTTCGAATCCCACTAGTGCATATACTCCCTTTGAATTCTCATGAGCATAGCACCAACGCGAAGCTATCTCAAAAGACTGCCTTCCGTAAAAATCATCTCCGTTTATAACCACGAAAGGTTCCTTGATAAGATCTTTAGCCATAAGAACCGCATGAGCAGTACCCCAAGGCTTCTGCCTTTCCGGATTCAAAACGAAGCCCTCCGGAATCTTGTTAAGTTCTTGAGTTACAAAATCGAATTCCAGAGGAGATCCGTCCGCACACTTAACGTGAGCATATTTCTTACGCACACTCTCCTCCATCTGCGCTTTAAAAGATTCCCTTACGATATATACCACTTTTCCAAAGCCAGCGTGAACAGCATCATATATCGAATAATCTATAATAGTCTCCCCAGACGGACCTAATCCATCCATCTGCTTCAACCCACCATATCGGCTACCCATCCCGGCAGCAAGAACTAGAAGTGTTGGTTTCATATACTTTGTTTTTAGAACTCGGCAAATTTAACTAAATTTGTGCAAATATGGGCGTTTTAAAAAATATTTGGGACAAAAGTCAAGATGGGAACAAAAAAGAACAGCGTTCGCTGATAAGAGTTACCCTTGTATCAAGTATTGTGGCTCTGGTTTTCCTATGTGCAAAGAAGGATAATCTTTTCCAGTGGATTAGGGCTGGGATAACCATAGCCGAGCAAAACAGAGAAATACGCGCCAATGAACGAGAACTCGAAAAAATGCAAAGAACCATTTATATGCTAAGCCACGACAGGGATAGCCTGGAAAGATTTGCACGAGAAAGATTTCACTTCGCCCAAAAAGGTGATGACATTTATCTTATTAGCGACGAATGAAATTCAAAAGCAGTTTATTATTCCCCATATTCCTATTGGGGAGCATAACGATAGGCATCGCATCTGAAATGATGCGCGGGCCTGTGGTATCATCACCTCTGCTCGGAGAACCTACAGCTTCTCCTGACACTGTCGTTTATCCAAAGGATAATTACAAATCCAGAAGAGTAGGATCTTTTGAAGCTATCACCATAGCCGATAGTCTTTTAGGTGGGCCGGACTCTCTTATTTTCGGCGAACTTGACACCACCAAACGGCTTTCTGCCAAAGACACTCTCATAGCCCCAGACTCTCTTAGAGAGATAGACCCCTTTAGATTCAAGTACTATGTCGCCCTTCTAGATTCTTTAACGCATCGCGAGGTGAGTGATTCCCTGAGGGCAAGTGGGGATTCCCTTATGCTGGCCGAAGCATTCAAACTCGACTCCCTTTACGCTGTAGACTCTGCCGCAAGGGCAAAAATCGCCTTTGAAAAATGGTATGCCTCTCTATCCAAAGAGGAAAGAAAAAAGTATGACTTCGAGCAGAAAGAACTTAGAAAGAAGGCTATTTCAGATAGTCTTCAGTTTATAAAAGAAGAAGAGAAAGCCATAAAGGACAGTATAACGAAAAATACGCCTCGTATCCTAGACACTTACGCACTGGCAGACTCCATGCAGTATAAAAGAATTATATCGTGGACTGAAGATAGAGACTTCAATCAACTCGACGTATTCATTCCGGACACGAGTTACAACTACCATTTTTACGATTACGATTTTTTACGTAAAGACGTAAATGCTACGTGGTTAGGTGTGGCAGGAAGTCCTATCCAATACTATAATTTCTTCAATAGGGCTGAAGCCAAGACAACCGGTTTTTGGGAATCGTACAGTCCATGGAGCTACACACCACAAACCTTTAGACAATACAACACCAAGACCCCACACACGGAGCTGGCATACTTCGGTACATTGATGGCAGGAGACGCCAAAGAATCAGATAACATTCATTTTCTTACTACTCAGAACATTACTCCAGCTTTCAACTTTAGTATCCTCTATGAAAAGTGGGGTGGCGGCGGTATGCTAACGAACGAAAAAACGTCTAATGGCACACTGGGGCTAGGAGCAAACTATTTAGGTAAAAAATATTTACTAAATGCCGGGCTTATCAAAAACACCATCACCATGGGTGAAAATGGTGGATTGACTGATTTATCTGAAATAAGGGATACAACCATAGATCCACGCGAAGTTAAAGTGGCCATGAGTTCAGCTTCGTCAGCCACAAACAAAATGACTTTCTATGCCGACCAACAGTTGCGCATTCCTTTCAACTTTATTAATGAACTAAGGAAATCAAAAGATAGCACCTATGTGGCAAGTGATGACGTTACCACTGCCTTCGTAGGGCATGCCTTGGAATATAGCAAGTACGGCAGACGCTTCGACGAGAGCAAAACAGCTTCAGACTCTCTAGGTCGCGAAGTATTTGACAATAAACTATATATCAGGCTTCAGCCTTGGTCAAGCGAATCATTTATATCAAAACTTGATGTAGGAGTAGGAGATGAATTTAATAAGTATCACTATGTAACGGCGAGCGATACCAGTGCCATTAATGAGAACTCTTTATACACCTACGCCGGGGCTAGCGGAAAAATAGGCGACAGGTTTGAATGGAATGCCAAATCGCACTATACCCTTATAGGGGCCAATACCGGAGACTTTGATATAAACGCCGGATTTAAAACCAAATTCTATCCATTTAGAAAAGCTAAAAAATCTCCTATGGAAATCAAGGGAGAATTTATTTCCAGCCATCTGCTTCCTGAATTCTACCAGCGCCATTTCTACTCCACAATTAACGAGCTTTTACGATGGGACTATAATCTTAAAAAGGTATCCACGACTAAGTTACGAGGAAGTATCGACATACCGCACTGGAGGTTACACATAGATGGAAGTTATGCCCTTTTGAATAACTACACCTATTACGACACTAATGGGGTCCTCCAGCAATACGACCAGAACATATCCGTGCTTTCGGCCAATCTTAGGCACGAAATAATACTATGGAACACTCTGCATCTGGACACACGGATATTGGCCCAATACTCTTCCAATCAAGATATTCTACCGCTTCCTAGTGTCGCCTTAAATCTCAAATACTTTATTCAATTCCCAGTTGAACCGGGGGTTATGGAGATGCAAATAGGAGTAAACGGCTGGGCCAACACAGAATGGTACAGCCCACAGTGGAATTATATTACCGGCGTATTTTCAAACCAAAAAGAATGGAAATACACTAACGGACCATTCTTCGATGTATTTGTCAATATGCAATGGAAAACTTGCTGCATATTCATAAAAGTTCAAAACATAGGGAATGGATGGCCAATGGATCACGCCGACTATTTCAGTGCCCATAGGCATATCATAACAACTGGGCTTATGCCAAGTTTGAAGTTTGGCATTTTCTGGCCGTTCTACATATCACCTGTAATTAACAGGCCGGCTAATAAATAATGAATGTAACTCGTTTCATAGCGTCCAAGCTGGAATTCAAAAGCCGTGCAGCACTTGGCTCCACCGCCATATCGGCCTTTGTAATAATACTATCAACCAGTATTTTATCAGGATTTAAACACGAAATTTACAAAAGCATTTCTGCCCAATGCGCTGAAATAAATTTATATAGTGAAGACAAGACATTTCCTAACGAGAGCACAATACGCACACTTAAAAATGACAGGCGTATCGAATCCGTCCAAGAAGCCCTAATAGAGCCAGCCATAATAAGAAAAGGGAATGAGCATATAGGAGTAATTCTGCATAACACCGATAAAATAGAATCCGGAATAATAATTCCACGTTCGCTTTCCGCAAATCTAAATGCCGAAAAGGGAGATACCCTGCTATCATATTTTGTTGCCGATAAGGTGAAAATAAGAAAATACAAGATCTGCGAAATAACTGAAGACCCAGCCCTATTAGAAAAAAACACAATACTGGCTTACATCCCAAGTAAAGACCTCAGGCGCGTAAAAAACTATACGACCCACGAAGTACAGTGCCTTGAGATAAGGCTGGCACCACACCTAAGGAATCGTAAAAGCATAGACAGAATAGCTCCGGAATTAGGGTATTCTACAGGGCTTCAGGCAATTACCAGCACGTCTCGATTCCCTGCCATTTATGATTGGCTCGAAATACTGGATGCCAATGTATTACTTATACTAGTTCTAATGTGCATAGTGGCGGCATTCAATATGGTATCCGGCTTTTTAATACTGATTATGCGGAGCACCTCCACTATAGGTATATTGAAAACTCTGGGGATGAGTACAAATCAGCTAATGGCAACATTTATGCGACTTGCATCAAAAAACACCCTGAAGGGACTGCTCATTGGAGATATGGCGGCAATAATTCTTTGTCTCATACAATCGAAGACACATATCATTAAACTCGATCCACAAAACTATTTCGTAAGTTTCGTTCCCGTTCATATAGACCCAGGCGATATACTACTGACTAATTTGATAGCATGGGCTTGCGTTATGATATTCGTTCTAATTCCAGCACGACGGATATCGAAAATAGACCCTGCTTCCAGCACTAAAGGCGAGACTCTCTAAACACTTCCAATATTGAAGGATAAGTATTCTTCAAAAAAGGCGGAAGGCTACTTTTCGCTACCCAGGCTGCCTTGCTTATATCTTCTTCTCGCTGCGGGATAAGATCCACGGGGGCGTTATATAACATTTCATACCACCATGTATGCTTTAGATGCCATACCCCATCTCTCAAATAGCAATGGTCCGTAACGCATATCAGTGGGCCTAATTCCAACTTATCTACGCCTGTTTCTTCTTCCACTTCTCTAACGGCAGTTACCCGAATATCCTCTCCAGCCTCCTGATGACCCTTAGGCAAATCCCATTTAGCATTCCTTTTTATCAAAAGATAATCCCCTCTTCGATTTACCACAAGTCCTCCTGCTGCATTCACTTCCTTAAACTGGGCACAAAGATTCTTATACATTGCATCAATATCAGAGGTAGGAATATATATCTTGGACAAGGACTTAGTCACCTCAAACATAGAAGCGAAAGTGGATATATCCATCCGTTCACCTGGATGAAATATCACTGCATTTGAATCAGCAAGAGCCTCATTTCCGAACTCACAAATTATTATACATCTATTTTCGAAATATATCTTATGCATATAGACTTCATTAAAGCAGGCAAACATACACAAAAACTTTTGATTTTCGCATTTCCATCCTCCAACTTTACCAAAACTCCTCCAATTGCCAATAAAAATCATATATTTGCAAAAAAAATATAAATATATGACTACTCACTATTCAAGCAAACATGGTATCATAGGAAGATCCAATATGGAACTATTTATGGCATTTTCAGATCCACGTAACATTACGTCCATGATGCCCAAAGACGAAAAAGCCCTTCAAGATGTAAGTATTGATGCCGACTTCGATAATTTAAAGATATCAGCCAAAGGTATTACAATAAATGTAAAAATAGTTGAAAGGCAGCCATATTCTAAAATAGTTCTAAATTCAGTCGATTCACCTATAAAATTCACCGCCACGCTTAACTTCAAAGATGCCGGTGGTTTCCGCACAGAATTTTTCATAGAACTCGATGCGGAAATGAATATCTTCATCAAAAAAATGATAGGGGACAAAATCGAAACTGGTCTAAACAAAGTAATAGATGCGCTAGTAAACCAAAGCGCTCATATATAGGAATGGAAGAAAAACTGCCAGTATCTATCAGGTTGAATCCATTTAAAATAACCGAACTTCCATTTGGAGAAAAAATTCCTTGGAGTCCGTGGGGATATTGGCTTAAGGATAGGCCTTCGTTTACACTTGATCCACTATTCCATGCCGGATGTTACTACGTACAAGATGCCTCCGCCATGTATGTGGGACATGTTTTTCGTAAAATATTACGAGACCATTGTTATACGGGGGGCATAAAAGTATTGGACCTTTGCGCTTCCCCAGGAGGAAAAACCACCGATTTAGCCGCCTCACTCAGGGAAAGTTATGGTGATGACTTTTTACTTGTAGGTAATGAAGTCATGAAAGAGCGCGCACGCATATTATGCGACAATATAACACTTTGGGGCGACCCTAACATTTTTGTATGTAGTGTGGATCCCTCCATTTTAGGAAAACTTTCAGGATTTTTCGATATTATACTGGTAGACGCGCCTTGCAGCGGAGAGGGAATGTTTCGAAAGGACTCGAAAGCTCTTGCCCAATGGTCAGAACAGACTGTGCAGTTATGCAGTTCACGCCAGAAAAGGATATTGGCAGACATCTGGCCTGCACTCAAACAAAATGGCGTTTTGATATATTCCACCTGCACTTATCAAAAATGCGAAAACGATGATAACCTACTTTGGGCTGCTGAAACGCTAGGAGGACGTATACTGGGCACCGAAAATGAATTTCCCGACTACGGAATACAACTTACAGAATATGGTTATCTGTTGAAGGCCGGTATAGTCCGAGGTGAAGGACAATGGGTCGGGGCGCTACAAAAGACGGTAGCAGAAAATAGCATAAAAAAAACACTTACTGATATTGTAAAGCCTTTAAAATATGGCACACATAGAGGCGAATTCAAGGGAAAAAAATTTATTCCTGACTCTGACTACGCCCTTAGCATAAAGTACAGCGGTGAATACCCACATATCGATGTAGATAAAAATCAAGCTCTGGAATATCTACACCACGATGCCCTTCACTTTCCTAAAAGTCCCCTTGGGTTCTGTACCATTAACTACCAAGGACACCCTCTGGGATTCGTAAATAACATAGGTAGCCGATGCAATAATCTTCATGAAAAGTCTCGCAGAATCATAATGGATATAGCAAAAAATCAAGAAACTTGAAACTTTTTCTATTTCTCAGTCGTATCATTAATAATCGACTCTATAGATAGAATATAAAATATGAAACTTTCTCAATTTGATTTTGACCTTCCACCGGAGAAAATAGCCTCCGAGCCAGCCAAGTGGAGAGATGAATGTAAACTTATGGTTCTCCACAAGGACACGGGGGAGATTGAGCACAAATTATTCAAAAACGTCATAGACTACTTCGGGAAAGGCGATCTTTTCGTCTTAAATGATACTAAGGTATTCCCTGCCAGATTATATGGCAAAAAAGAAAAAACCGAAGCTGATATAATGGTGTTTCTGTTAAGAGAACTTAACCCTGAGCAGAAACTGTGGGATGTAATTGTGGAACCGGCACGTAAAATCAGGATAGGGAACAAATTGTACTTCGGAGATGACGATTCGCTTGTGGCCGAAGTCATAGACAACACCACATCCCGAGGAAGAACCCTCAGGTTCCTATACGATGGACCATACGAAGAATTTAAAAAAGAGTTATTCGCATTAGGAGAGCCTCCTGTTCCTGAATGGGTTAAAAAGAAACCAGACGAGAGCGACGTAGAAAACTATCAGACCATATTCGCAAAAAATGAAGGAGCAGTAAGCGCTCCTGCTGCCGGGTTACACTTCTCAAGAGAATTATTCAACAGAATGATTCTTAAAGACATAAACAAGACATTCATTACAGTACATATGGGAATAGGTCATTTTCGTGAAGTGGATGTAGAAGACCTATCAAAGCATCGTATGGATTGTGAGCGAATGATTATCAGTGAGGAAGCAGCAGATGCGATAAATAGCACCAAGCGCGCCGGGCATAAAGTTGTGGCAGTAGGGGTAACGGTGGCAAGGGCTCTTGAGACCTATGTAACCACCACCCACGAAGTGCGACCTACGGACACATGGACTAACAAGTTCATCTTCCCACCATACGAATTCTCCATTCCCGATGCCTACATATCGAATTTTCACCTACCTAAATCCACTATGCTAATGTCTGTGGCCGCTTTCGGGGGATACAAAAATGTAATGAAAGCCTACGATGAGGCTCTTAAGGGAGATTATAAATTCGGTCCTTACGGAGATGCAATGTTAATTTTATGAGCAAATATACAATACACCTAGATCTTCCGGGTGGATGGGAAAAGGAAGAAAGCACATACACCGAGGTAGATGGTACCGATGTTACACACATTGAGTGTCATCTTCCTGATGATGTGGCAAAAAAAGATTTAGCAGTCGTGGATATCTATTCGGGGCTTATGCCTTCAGACACCACTGCAGCAGATGAGGCATTGGCCAATTATGCCGACATCGTAGGCTTCGATGAAACAGACCCTGAAGACTTCGACCCAATCATAGAATGGCCCTTCGCCGGTAAAAAAGCCTATGGATTTGAAGCTCTTTGTGAAGACGACTCGCCTATGAGGCTTATGTGCATCGAAATCAAAAAGGGAATTTTATGCATAATGAGTATCTGCGCACAAAACGATGAAAAGTTAATCGAAACCATAAAACTAGTTGAAAGAAATTTAAGATACAAAGCAGAGGAATAAAAAACACCATAACTATGAATACTTCACCCTCAACTTCCACACTCGGAGCCATAACTCTGGGTCGTGTTTTTGGCTTCAAACCACACCTGGCACACGAATTAATCGATAAGGCCGGTTCTATTGAGAATCTTTTTAAACTAAGTGAATGTCAAAGAAACTCACTCCTAGGGCCTTTTTCTCCATTTAAGGACCAACTAAACGACGCCTCCTTGGAAGAGAGTTTAAGAGAATTTAGGCGCATTACAGAATGTGGAGCGAGATACGTCTCCATAGAAGACCAAGGATATCCGCAGCGTTTGAAAGAATGTTATGACGCTCCCATTGGCCTTTACTACAAAAGCATAACTGATATTCAAGACCTGTTCAACAGGCCTATGATTTCAATTGTGGGCACAAGAGATGTCTCCACTTATGGTCAGCAATGGTGCCAAAAAATAGTTCTCACCCTATCAAAAGCACCCATTAAGCCCACGATAGTAAGCGGTTTAGCATTAGGCGTAGACTCAATAGCCCACGAAGCCGCACTTCAATTCGGCCTTCCCACGATGGCTATACTTCCCACAGGCATAGAAGCAGTATACCCAAGAAGGCATTGGGCATTGGCCCGAAAATGCAGCCAAACCCCATTATGCGGCCTTGTAAGTGATTTTTCCATAGGATATCCCGTTACTGTAGCCAATTTTCTACGCCGAAATCGTATTATTGCCGCCCTATCTAGCGCCACCATCCTTGTAGAATCAAAAAAACACGGGGGCGGGTTAATAACAGCACGGCTTGCATCCGAATATAATAGAGATATTTATGCACTGCCTGGAAGAATTGACGACATAAGAAGTCAAGGCTGTAATAATCTCATTGAGCAGCATATAGCCGAGTCCATTGCCAATCTTGAAACACTCTCCTCCCGACTTGGACTGGGGCACACCATACTTAGTCCCAATGGATCTTTTAGCGAAAAAGTAGAACGATTCTATGCAAATCTTCCTCCCGAGATGCTCGAAGATGTCTTAAGCATAGCAAAACATCTGGAGAATAATAGGGATGCAGATATAGAAAACATAGCTTCGATATGTGGACTTACTTATAGTCGCGCTCTAGGCCTATGCGTTATGCTGCAAAAGGACAACTTTTTACAGATGGATTTATTACAAAGATGCAGTATTATCGTCAAAAATGAGTAAACTTGCATTCCTAAATTAGCCTCGTAGCTGGGCGATTTAGTAATATTAAACATTTATGAAATTCGTAGATACACACACTCATATAAGTGATGAAGCTTTTACGGGGGATGAAGAGGCCGTAATAACAAGAGCACAAGACGCCGGGGTATTTAAAATGATACTGGCGGACATAGACTCCAGCGAAAGGGATAGGATGCTCTCTCTTTGCGCCAAACATCCACACGTCCTCTATCCAATGCTCGGCATATACCCTGGTTCAATAAAAGAGAATTGGCAGGAAGAAATGGATAAGTTAATCAAGGAATGCAGTAAAAGAGAATTTGTCGCCATCGGAGAAATAGGACTTGATTACCATTTTAGCACAGAATTCAGTCATTTTCAAAAAGATGCATTTGTTGCACAATTGGAACTTGCCGCTAAATTAAATAAACCAGTAAATATACATCTTAGAGATGCCACCGACGATTTTTTCAAAATAATGGACGCTTGCAAGGGATTAGCACTGCGGGGGAATCTTCACGCCTTCAGCGGAAGCGCTCAAACCCTTAAGCGACTAAAAAAATATGGAGATTGGAGCGTTGGAATAGGTGGAGTACTAACTTTCAAGAACGCCGGTATAGCACAGGAAATAAAAGAGATAGATGTCGAGGATATCGTTTTGGAAACAGATGCTCCTTACCTTGCACCCACTCCACTTCGTGGGACCAGGAATGAAAGTGCCAATATTCCCATAATAGCGAAGAAATTATCTGAATTAAAGAACATTAGCTTGGAGGATGTAGCTAAGATAACTACTCAGAACGCCACGAAGCTTTTTCCATTAATTGCAGAATAATTTTCAAATACAATGTTTTTTTGTTATATTGCATCGATTTTTGATAAAGATTCAAAACATATAAAATTTACTAATTAAAACACAATCAAAAACAGTTATGAAAAAGATTTCAATGTTTTTGGCAGCAATGGCCCTTATGGTCTTCTCAGCTAACACTGTTTCCGCACAGGATACAGAAAAGTCTCAGGATAACACCGAGGCAACAGCGGGAACAGCTGTCGATGAAGGTGGGGTTGATTCTCTTAAAGTAAAAACCGAGGTTCCTCTTCACCAGGCACTTAAGACCAAATTTATCGAGGGTGGTGCAGGGTTTATGTCCTTGATTATCATCTGTCTTATCCTTGGTCTAGCACTTGCTATCGAAAGGATTCTCTACCTTTCATTCTCTAAGGTTAATGCGAAAGCATTGGTTTCCAAAGTAGAAGCAGCGCTAAAGAAGGGTGGCATAGAAGCAGCTAAAGATGTATGCCGTAAAACTCGTGGTCCAATTGCGAAGATTTTCTATGACGGACTTGACCGTTACGATCAGGGTATTGATGTCGTTGAAAAGAATGTGGTATCTTCTGGTTCCATCCAGATGAGTCTTCTTGAGAACGGACTTTCTTGGATCTCGCTTTTCATCGCGCTTGCTCCATCCCTTGGATTCCTTGGTACCGTTATCGGTATGATCGAAGCATTCGATGCTATTCAGGCAGCAGGTGATATCTCTCCTAATGTCGTTGCAGGTGGTATGAAGGTCGCTTTGATTACCACAGTCGGTGGTTTGATCGTCGCTATGATTCTTCAGGTATTCTATAACTATATCCTCGCTAAAATCGACGGTATAACCATCGACATGGAAGAGGCATCTATCGATCTTATTGACGTTCTTACAGCGTACAAAGCTTAATTATAATGAAATCGAACTATAGTAAAATAATAAAGGGAATAATGATAGTGTTGCTACTTGTCAGCATACTAATCACCATTTTCGCATGGGTGAAAGGTTTCAATGACACGTCAGTTAACATACTATTCTATTGGACCTATGCTATGGTTGCTGTTGCTATTATCTCAATCGTCTTTATAGCTGGTTGGGTAGGAGTTAAGAACGACAAGAAGTTTCTTGTGAAAGTTCTCTCCGTCGTGGGAGGCACAGCAATCGTATGCGCGGCCGTTTATTTCCTTTCGCCGGGAGCTCCTGCTATCGGAATTGCTCAGCAACCATCACAGAGCACCCTTAAACTCACAGATACGATTCTTAATCTTACCTATTTAATCTCGGCAGTAGCAATATTGTCAATCATAATAGGAACAATAGTCGAAGGAATCCGTAACAAAAGAGAAGCGAAGTAAATAATTATGGGTAAAAAGAAAACACCAGGTATCAACTCGAGTTCCACGGCAGATATTGCATTCCTTCTGTTGTGTTACTTCCTTATGACCACCACGATGGGTAGCCAGACCGGTCTTGCTCGTCGTCTGCCTCCGATGCCTAATCCTAACGAAAAGACAGAGGATCAGAAAGTCAATAGGCGTAACATTATCATAGTGAGAATCAGTTCTTCCGATAAGATTCTAGTGGGTACCGAGCAAATGGATGTTACCCTTCTTAAAGACAAAGTCAAGGAATTCCTTGCTAATCCGAATGACGACCCTAATATGCCTGACAAGGAGATGAAACTCATCGAAGGTTGGGGCAAAACAGTACCGGTATCAAAGGGTGTGATATCCCTACAGAATGACCGTGGAACCAGTTACAAAGCATACATCGCTGTGCAGAACGAACTGGTTAAAGCTGTTAACGAATTGCGTAACGAATTTGCAATGGCTAATTTCGGGAAGACTTTCGCTCGTCTTAGCGAGGAGCAGCAAGATTGGGTAAAGAAGGCTGTACCTCAGATTATCTCAGAGGCAGAGCCTATGGATGTAAAAGGAACCAGATAAAATAGGAGATAGAGAATATGTCAAAATTTGGAGGTAGTAACAATAAAAGAGATGTTCCCGGGATATCTTCCGGCTCTATGTCTGATATAGTCTTTATGCTCCTGTTCTTCTTCATGGTGACCACCCAGATGCGTGAAACGGAAAATAAGGTCCAAGTAACCATCCCGGAGGCTTCAGAATCCGTGAAACTAGAGCGTAAAGACCTGGCCTGCTATATAAACATCGGGGAACCTATAAAGTCCCTTCAGGCACAATATGGTACCGATGCTCGCATCCAACTTAACGATTCATTCAAGACAAAAGACGACATTCGTGACTTTGTTGCTTCCGAACGCGAGGCACTAAGTGAAGCGGATCGTCCGCAAATGACAGTCTGCATTAGGGCTGATCAAAATGTCAGAATGGGTATAATTGTCGATGTAAAGCAAGAGCTTCGTCGTTGTTCTGCAACGAAAATAATGTACTCTGCTAGAAAGCCGGCAGAATAAACCGGTTTATTCAATACAAGCGGTCCCCCGTACTTATATGGAGGGCCGCTTTTTAAAATAAAAGAAAATGTCTACAGAAATACTGCGCACAAAAGTAAAAGACCTGCTCCAGATGAATGCAGGTCAGAAGGTATTGGCAAAAGGATGGGTTAGGACAAAGAGAGGTAATAAAGACATAGCATTTATCGCCTTGAATGATGGTTCTACCATAAAAAACATTCAAATAGTCGCAAATAAGGATGATAACACTACCCCTATCATTTCAAAAATCAGCACCGGTGCGTGCATAGCCGTGAATGGAGAATTGGTAGAATCAGTAGGTAGTGGACAGTCTGTCGAGATAAAAGCGGATAATATAGAAATATTGGGAGAGTGTGACCCGATGAGATATCCTCTTCAAAAAAAGGACACCTCATTCGAATATCTTAGAAGTGTAGCTCATATGCGTCCAAGAACGAACACATTTGGGGCTATCTTCAGACTACGCAGCCAGATGGCATTTGCAATACACCAGTATTTCCACGACAAGGGATTTGTCTATTTCAACACGCCTCTAATAACCGCATCGGATTGTGAAGGTGCCGGTCAAATGTTCCAGGTCACCACACTTGACTTAAACGATGTACCTAAAAACAAGAAAGGTGAAGTGGACTTTACTAAAGACTTTTTCGGCAAACAAACCAGTCTAACGGTAAGTGGGCAATTAGAGGGAGAACTCGGAGCCACGGCCCTTGGCGCCATATACACCTTCGGGCCTACATTTAGGGCAGAGAACTCCAACACACCACGACATCTTGCAGAATTCTGGATGATAGAACCGGAAATGGCATTTTACGACATTACGGATAATATGAATCTTGCAGAAGACTTCATAAAGTCCGTGGTTAAATATGCATTAGATAACTGTATGGATGACATACAGTTTCTAAATGATAAATACGATGACACTCTAATAGATAGACTTAAAGGAGTCATAAGCACAGACTTCGTGAGACTACCATATACAGAAGGCATCGACATTCTAAAAGAAGCCATTGCTAATGGGCATCATTTTGAATATCCTGTCGATTGGGGTACGGATCTTCAAAGTGAGCACGAAAGATTCCTAGTAGAAGAGCACTTCGGTAAACCTGTTATCTTAACTGACTTTCCTAAGGACATTAAGGCCTTCTATATGAAACAGAATGAAGATGGCAAAACTGTTCGCGCTATGGATATACTGTTCCCTAAGATAGGCGAAATAATCGGAGGCAGCGAACGTGAAGCCGATTTGACAAAACTTGAGAATAGGATTGACGAATTAAAGATGAGCCGAAAGAATTTGGAATGGTACATAGACACCAGACGGTTCGGTAGTTGCCCTCATAGTGGCTTTGGACTTGGCTTTGAACGCCTATTACTATTCATAACTGGAATGCAGAACATACGTGACGTAATTCCGTTCCCACGCACACCTAAAAACGCAGAATATTAGATAAAATGCTTGTAATCGGAATCGCCGGGGGCTCAGGCAGCGGCAAAACTACAGTCGTAAGAGCCATAAAAAGTAAATTAAAGAACGAAAAGGTGGTTGTCATCCCGCAAGATGCCTATTACAAGGACTCGAGCGATCTCACGGATGAGGAAAAAAGGGTTCACAACTTCGATCATCCCGACGCCATCGATTGGGATTTGCTATGTTCCCAACTTCGTGATTTAAAGGCTGGGAAAAGCATTGAACAGCCTGTTTACTCCTATATATCGTGTTCTCGCAGTAAAACTGAAACAGTGAAGGTTGATCCGGCAGATGTCATAATCATAGAAGGTATTCTCATATTCTCGTGTAAAGAGCTACGCGACCAGATGGACATTAAGCTGTTCGTAGATGCCGATGACGACGACAGGCTAATGAGAGTAATGGCAAGGGATATCACCGAACGAGGAAAAGATGTAAGCTGGGTTATAGAGCGATACTCCCGCACGGTTAAGCCTATGTATCTGCAGTTTATAGAGCCAAGCAAACGATATGCAGATGTCATTATTCCACAAGGAGGACACAATAAAGTCGCAATCGAAGTAATCACGGCCACGATTGAAAAATTCCTAAAGTGAAAGGTCCTTCATCAGATAAATTGGCAGGAATTCTTATCACCGTGAGTATACATCTTGCGGTGATAATTGTTTTGCTACTAACTATAGTCCATCCCCGACTAAAAAAAGAACAGACGGTGATGGAGTTGGACTTTTCAACTCAAGAAAAAATAGAAGAACTCGAAAAGCAATTGGCAAGGAGCAAAGCACTCAATGAAAAACTGGACAGAATGCTCGAAGAGGAAGGCGTTACTCCTGAGAAATCGAAGATTAAAAATCTTCGTGTAAATTCTGCTCTTAAAGACGACCGCGGGACGGATGCAGAGCAACTATACAAGGATGCTGAACGCATACAAAAAGAATACGAGCAAAATATGTCGAGAAAAGACGACGACCTAGTGGCAATATCACCAAAAGATTCCGCTCACAATGACACTACCCGCTCACAAGACGAAACATATACAGGTCCATCAGTCTTATCTTATAGTATGGAAGGAAGAAAAGGAAGCTACCTACCCATTCCGGCCTATAAATGCATCGGCAGTGGAGAAGTTACTGTAATAGTAACCATAGATCCTAGTGGCAAGGTGCTTCAAGTCAAGATTCAAGATGACATATCTTCTTCTGACAAATGCCTGAGGGAATATGCCCTAAAAGCAGCGAGCCAGAGCCGTTTTTCTAAAAAAAGCGATGCTCCAGCCCGTCAGATAGGAAATATAGTCTATGAATTTATCGCGCAGTAACTGCTGCAGCGTAAGTATCATCTATCGCAAGATATATATGATAAAAGGCATTATCCCCAAGAGCGGAATATCTTCCGACGAGTGCGCGTATTTGAGTCATTATATATGATTTTGACTCCTCCCACTCCTTTCTCGTCGGTGTAAGTCCATCTTTTTCACGAACAAAGGCTAAGAACTTTTTCTCAAGCTGTGCCTTGTCCAGATAATCCAATAACTGAGCATAATCATCGATGTTAGAAAGTTCAGCGTGATGTTTATCGAAATAATCCGAGGCAAAACGCATAGCGCAAGCCTTTCTATTGCATTTTATATAAAAATCCGATGCACGCGTGGTGTCTAACGGCACGAAAACATCTGGAATTATCCCTCCTTTTTCGATTTTCATACTGTCTTTTTGAACCATCTCAGCCTCACCATATCTTTTATATACTTCCAGTTGATAATCATCCGTATATGGTTTCTGGATGCAGCGGCCCGACGGAGTATGAAAGCGTGCAACCGTAAGGCGAATACCACTTCCATCGGTAAAATTTATAGGCTCCTGAACCAGACCTTTTCCAAAAGAACGTCTACCTACAACTATAGCACGATGATTATCCTGCAAAGCGCCCGCGAAAATCTCACTTGAAGATGCACTTCCCTCATTAATAAGTAGGCTGACAGGTAATTCCTGATAAGGGCCGTGTCCGTCTGCCCTGTAGTCTTCACGAGGTCTTTTGCGCCCTTCCAAGAAAACTATCAGTGAGTCCTTAGGTAAAAATAAGTTACTCATCAAAAGAGCCTGGTCAAAATAACCTCCCGTATTATCTCTCAAATCCACCACAAGATGTTTCATTCCTTGAGCACTAAGCGATGAAAGAGCCTTTACAAATTCTTCATAAGTACTGCGTGAAAATTTTGATACTCTTACATAGCCTTCCGTGCTGCTGGTCATAAAGGCGGCATCAACAGAATGAAGAGGTATTTTCCCTCGAGTAATCTCAAAAGGAATCACCTCCCCGTCCCTTTTTACGGTAACATTTACCTTTGTCCCGGCAGGGCCTTTCATTCTACGAACCATACTATCCTGTGGGTAATGAACACCAGCTATGTTCACATCGTCCACCTTTAGCAAACGATCTCCCGCGATAATTCCGCTCTTTTGCGCCGGGCCGCCTGCTATCGACTCTATAACTATCGCCGTATCGTTCGGCACATTAAACTGTATGCCAATTCCATCGAATCCAGCAGCCAGTGAATTATCGCTCTCCTCTCGCACTGCCGGCGGCATATAGGTAGAATGCGGATCTAACTTGGAAAGTACCGCCTCCACTGCCACGTCAGTAAGTGTCTTAGTGTCAATCGTATCTACATAATTGGCATCAACCTGTTCCAGAATTAGATTTAGTTTACGCCAATCCCTATATTTCACATCGTAAAGGGCTCTGCGTTCTTTAACTTTAAAATAAAACATCGTGGACAATACTCCGATGAGCACACTCAAGACCACGACAGCCCATATACTCCACTTATTGTTCTTCATCTTCCTTTATAAAATGTACACACTCTACTCCAGCTCTTTCCAGCAACTCTATTCCATCCCTAAGGCGGTATTCATCCATATATACAACTCTTTTTATACCAGCCTGAATAATGAGTTTAGCACACTCCATACAAGGGGAGGCTGTGACATATAGTGTGGAGCCCTGCGAACTATTTCCGGATTTAGCCACTTTAGTGATAGCATTGGCCTCTGCATGAAGGACATAAGGTTTAGTGATACCATTTTCGTCCTCACAGATATTCTCAAAGCCTGACGGAGTTCCATTGTATCCATCGGATATAATCATCCTATCCTTTACTATCAAAGCACCTACCTGACGACGCTTGCAATATGAATTCTTAGCCCATACTTGAGCCATTTCCAAATATCTTTCGTCAAATTTACTCATTACTTATTCTTCTGATATAAATATCTTTTTATGTTTCTCTTAGGAGTCCGCTCGAAGTCATTCTCCAAAAATTCTATCTTTCGTATCTGTGCATACTGCGGAAGTGCTTTATTTACTTCTGGGAGCATGCTATTAAGCTTCCCTTCTATCTCTTCTTTAGAAATGCCATACATTCGAGACGCTGCATAATCCGGATAAATAATGGCAGTCAACCCTCCGTGATCCTCAACCACAAGCGAGTCCACCACATAAGGGAAATTATTGATAATGCCTTCAAGTTCTTCTGGATAGATGTTCTGTCCGTTTGCAGAAAGAATCATACACTTACTTCTTCCTTTAAGGTACAAGTAGCCCTTCTTTATCACACCCATATCACCGGTGCGAAACCACCCATCAGAGGTAAACGCTTCTTTTGTGGCTTTTTCGTTCTTATAATAGCCCAAAAAGACATTCTGCCCACTGACTTGTACTTCTCCCGGAATCTTAGAGGACTCTGGAGAATCTATCCTTATCTTACAACCCGGAACGGCCTTCCCTGATGATCCCACCTTAGCCTTATTCCACTTAATATATGTGATAATAGGCGCGCACTCCGTCATACCATATCCCACAGTAAAAGGAAAATGTAACTTGTGGAAGAACTTTTCCACCTCAGGATTAACGGCAGCACCACCCAATATAACCTCCTCGAACACGCCTCCGAATGCAGACCTGACTCTTTTCCTCATGTACCTACGTACTATTCCACCTATAAGAGGAGCAGAGAAGAAAAACTTCAACTTTTCTGCTACAGGTTTAAGCTGAGTCTTATATACTTTCTCTATAATCAAAGGAACTGCGATTATTACAGAAGGACGCACCTGTGCGAAAGCGTCCATAATCACCTTGGGACTTGGTGTCTTAGTAAGGAAAAAGACTTGAGCTCCTATGCTCATCTCGAACAAGAACTCAAACATTAATCCATACATATGGGCTAGTGGAAGCATAGAGACCACACGAGAACGGCTATCCATCTGAGGTTCAGCCACATTGGCAGCGAAATTCATATTGCAGGCTATAGCCCTATATGGGATCATAACTCCCTTTGAAAACCCGGAAGTTCCTGAAGTATAGTTTATTATGGCTAGCTCGTCCGGCTTATCTTCATAATAACTTATCTGTTCTGGGCGAAGACCACAAGGATACTTCTTTCTAAACCCCATCACTACATCAGTACGTATAGCATCTATATCATCCTTTACAGACATAAGGCACTGCAAGTCAGAAATATTAACTACCACCTCCAAATCAGGTAGGTTCTCTGTATCTAAGTGAGACCACACCGTTTCGTCAACAAAAAATACTCTGGACTCCGAGTGTCCCAAAAGATGTATAATGCTATCAGGGTGAAATTCATGCAAGATCGGCACAGGGACGGCTCCATAAGTCATAGCAGCGAGGAAACATACGCCCCAATTGGCCTGATTACGACCACAAATGGCAACACGATCTCCAACATTAAGGCCACAGCGTCTAAAGACGACGTGAATCATCTCTATTCTTTCGGCCACCATCGCGTAATTCATAGTTTCCCCTTTATAATTAGAGAGGGCTAACTTCCACCAGTTGGCCTTAAAACTGGCTTCCAGTTGTTTGTTAACTGATCTAACGTTCATATCAATAGGTTTAAGCACTATCCTACAAAAGTACATAATTTTTTGTACATTTGCATCTATGCGTACTCAAAACGAAATTCCACGGGAATTCTTCAAATTTCCCAGTCAAATAATACACTTTTTGGGCGTACCATTTTTCTTCATCGTCTTCGTTCTGCTCTATAAGCCAGAATCGACCATTTCTTTTCTAAACGAAGGGAAAGGTAGTATGGAGTTTAATCTAATTATAGTCAGCTGCATTATGATGCTTACCCTTGTAGGAACCAGACTTGCATTTTTCTTTTTAAAAAATGTACTCCATCTGAATCGCCTGCTCTACACTGGGTGGTGCTGCATAGAAACCATAATTTTCTGCCTATTCAGTGCTCTTTTTCTTCATCTTATGCAGGGCCGTACTCAGACTTTTTTCGATGTTGTATCTAGTTGTATAGCTCAATTCGGATTCATCGTATTATGGCCATATATTTTAATCTCAGGATATTGCACAATTAAAGGGAAGAACGAAGAGATTAACTCCCCTTCCACGCCAGAAGATAGTAGAATACACTTCAAGGATGAAAGTCAGAAAGTAAAACTCATCGTATCAGCTAATTCCATCCTATATATAGAGGCAAAGGAGAACTATGTCGAAATCGTATATACAGATGCTGATATAGTGAAAAGATATACGCTCCGTTCATCTATGAAAAGACTTGAGCCCATACTTCACGCCCAAGGCCTTCAGAGATGCCATCGCACATATTACATTAATCCTAAGCACGTAAAAGTACTCAGCAAAGATCCTCGTGGCTATGTATTTGCCGACCTTGACGTGCCTTCTCTTCCTTCGATTCCTGTTTCTAAAACTTATTACGATACTCTTTCAGCTCTACTCTAGCAATTCAAGTTTCGTAAGCCGACTTTTAAGTAACCGCCAAAAAAAGCGGAACAGAATTTGATTGAATAATACAAATTCTAAATTAATCCATCATGAGAAAAAATCTTTTTTGTACCATTTTCGTGGCGATTATCGTCTCGATTTTCGCGCCGCGTTCGCAGGCGTGTTCCGGAATGGAGCTAAAGACGAAGAATGGAGATGTGGTTATGGCTCGCACTATAGAGTGGAGCGGCTCCGACATGAATTCTTTTTATGTTGTAGTACCTAAAGGTAATACACCTACTACTAAATTTGCCTATATTGGAATAGCCGTTGAACTTCCTCAATACATTATGGAAGGCATCAACGAAAAAGGGCTTTCGGCTGGATTGTTTTATTTTCCAGATTATGGTAAATACGAAAGCGAAGACGAGGGCGAGGGGAAAATAAGCGTGTCAGACTTCGAACTCGTGGGATATATTCTCTCCTGCTGTGAAAACATCGACGATGTAAAAAGAACACTCGATGGGTTACACATTCATAGCGTGGATCCACGTTCTTCCACAGTGCATTGGCGCTTTATCGAAGAAAGCGGTAGACAGATAGTTCTAGAGATAATCGATGGTAAATATGTTTTTTATGAAAACACGCTTGGTGTCCTTGCCAATTCACCATCATTTGATTATCACCTTACTAATCTAAATAACTATGTAAACTTAACTCCGGGAAGAGCCGCAGACAATTCCATACGCAATCTCAAGATGAGTTCCTTCAGTGGTGGTACCGCAATGTTAGGTCTCCCTGGCGACTACTCATCGCCTTCAAGGTTCGTAAGACTTGCTTTCCTGCAAAATACAGCTCCGATAAAAGACACGCCTCTTCAAACCGTCGTACAGGCCTTTCACCTGCTTAATAACTTCGATATCCCAATTGGCATGCAGTTTTCAAAAGATCAAGAAGCCGTTGATATTCCAAGTGCTACACATGTTACGGTAGTAAGCGATCTTAAAGGACGCAAACTCTACTATAGAACAATGCATAACTGCGAAATCAGATGTATAGATCTCGCCAAGATAAACTTCAAAAAAACCGGATATCTATATAAGCCTCTTGATAAGGTCAAATCCGAGACAATACATCAAATATTCTAAACTATTTAAATAGTTTATCAACCTCTTTTGCGCAAGATGGCATAGTAAATACTGCAACGCGATCTCCCGCTTGAATGCGGGTATCTCCCACGGCAATAAATGCATCATTCCCACGCAAAACGCCTCCAACTACGGCATCTGAAGGAAAATCTAAATTCTTAAGAGCATCTTTAGTGATAGCACTTCCTTCAGCTGCCGTATATTCCATTACCTCGGCATTTGTCCCGCTCATATAACGGACGAATCGGGCTCTTTCACTAAGCGTGAGCTTGTAAATGCGGCTTGCAGTAGTAAGCTTCTTGTTTACAACTACATCCACGCCCATTTCTTCTGCCAATCGGACATATTCCATATTTTCCACTTCAGCGACAGTGCGTGGCACTCCGAATTTTTTTGCTGCGACACAAGCCAATATATTTGCCTCATCATTACCTGTTACAGCCACAAAAGCATCATACGTGTTTAAGCCTTGCTCATAGAGAAAATCGGTATTTCGCGCATCGCCATTTATAACATCCACATTGTCAGGCAATTCCTCCACTAAATCCACGCATCTTTCCCTCTTGATCTCTATCAATTTAACAGATGCAATTTCCGAAGAAAGCAAAGAAGCCACGATAGAGCCCACTGACCCCCCACCCATAATCATTGTACGCTTTATCGCGATGTCACTTAACCCTAGATAATCGTTAAGACTTTTAACCTCCTCATTCTTTATAATGATGTAAACAAGATCGCCATACTTGAACTTAGTATCAAAACGAGGAATGATAGTCTTTTCTTCACGGGATATTGCGATGACTCTAAATTCGGAATTCTCTTTTTCGGTAAAATGCTTTGTAAAATCCACTAACTTCATATCCAGTATTGGACTATCCTCTCCCAGGCGGAATGCAGCTATGTGCAACTTTCCCATCGCAAAATCCATAGTATCAGACGAAGTATTATAGCGAAGTTGCGACACTATCTCATCGGCTGCAATTTTCTCCGGGCAAAATGTCATGTCCAGTCCAAAAGAACGCATCATCTGCAGACTGGATTTAGAAAGCAAATCCAGATGCTGTATTCTCGCAACCACCTTTTTCGCGCCCATGCTCTTGGCAAAAAGAGAAGCTATCATATTCACCTCCTGATCCACATAAGGAACGACGGCAATAAAAAGATCGGCCTTGCCGGCTTGCGCATCGCCAAGTGCTTTGATAGAAGTAGGATCACCCTCTATAGGCTCAATATCAGCGGCAGATGACAAATTATCAAGCCTACTTTTTTCGCTATCTATTACAGTTACATCATTACCTTCACGAACAAGTAATTTAGTCAAATGTGAGCCGATCTCTCCGGCGCCATCTATAACCACTTTCATCTTCTTGACAAATATTTTATTATCAACAATCCCCCATCTGGAGGAATCTTATATTTTCCTTTAAAATTCATCCGTGACGATTTACGGACCTCCTTATGGGCAATAGCCACACTTTCTGCATATTCCTTCTTTCCTTTTATTAAATATGCCAATGCCACCCCCCAGTCCATCATACACCTACAAAAAATCCTTATCCTAGCTCTTACCGAACCTATGGCAAAAGGCAAATTCTTCTTTAGCATCCACAATGAATTACGGAAGTTTAGTCTCAATTTAAAAGGTGAGTTGGCTGGCAGGGTCCCTCCTCCTATGTGATAAACAAGACTTTGCGGAACGCACCATATTTGATACCCTAAACTTTGAGCTCTCCAGCACAGGTCTATTTCCTCCATGTGGGCAAAAAACCTTTCATCGAATCCTCCGAGATTATGCCACACCGATGACCGTATCATCAAGGCTGCGCCGCTAACCCAGAATACACGAGAAGGCGTATCGTATTGGCCTCTGTCCAACTCAACCCGGGAGAGTATTCGACCACGGCAATACGGATAGCCGAAGTAATCCAAATATCCGCCAGCCGCACCGGCGTACTCAAATCGTTGAGTTTTCTGCCAATTCTCCCCCACTTTGTCCAACGCATGCAATTTTGGAGCACAAATACCGCATTCCGGATGCGTTTCCATCCATAAAGAAAGTATTTCCAGCCAATTATCCGTTACTTCGATATCAGAATTCAATAACAGGTAATACTGCGCATCTATCTGGCTCAATGCATAGTTATACCCACCTGTGAAACCCAAATTCTCGCCTATGCTTATAATTCTAACCTGTGGGAAAAGTGATTCCACTGTCTGGATAGAACCATCGCTCGAGCCACTATCTGCGACATAAAGAATGTCTTCCTTTCCCAAAGATGCTAACACCCCTGGAATAAATCTTTTAAGATAATCTCTTGTATTCCAATTTAAAATGACGACTGCCACACGCATAACCCGACAAATATACGCAAAAATCTCTACTGTACTGCTATAGTGACTTCAATGGCACAGTGTATTCGATATCATTTACTTTTTTATATTCAGCGCAATATTTCGAATAAAACAGCAACACCTCTTCATATTTTCTCTGACGGCGCAATGACTTTACCATAGCCTTAAGAGCTTCCTCGTTTGTACTATCTATCTCCATTACCATATAAACCAACTGCTCCACGGCAATATATTGCTTTAGTTTCAATTTGGTTTCCAACTCTCTTAGTAACAATGGTAAAACCATATTATCCACCTGCTCTTTAAATTCATCGAAAATTGGATCATTCACCGATCTTAATATCCTTCCACGCGAAAGTATATTCATAATCTGCGTCTCGTTAATTTTCTCGTTTTTAAGGCAAGCCATAAAATCCCAATAATCGCATTGACACTGATCCCCTAATTCAAGATAATACCTGCCGTCTCTATACTCAATAGTGGCTTCATTAAGCATACCCAATGATTTTCGAAGATTATTTATAGCAACGCCTCTTGAATTTTTAACCTTATCTTCATCCTTATCGGGCCATAAGATACTACTTAGATTTTTACTGGAAATGCCATTCTCTTCTGCCCGAATAAGCAGGCATAAGATAATAATCTGCTGATTGGTAAATGCTGAAGTAATGTCTCGGGCATTTCTGTCATTAACTGTAAAATTTCCGAATATACATATCTGATTAGGCGCCTTTTCATACTTAAATGGTCTTCCGAATTTATAAGAAACATCCATTGATCCCTTCTTAGTGTGTTTCCTAAAAAAATAAAGCCCAATTCCACTACCACATAACATAAAACAAAGGATAAAGAAAATCCACCTGGAATTAGTTTTTGCTTCACCTCTATCTATTTCAAATATAGGTGGATATGTAAGATCATATATCCTAACTGTGGACTTTATATCGTCATCGAAAACCTGAGTCCATGCAAAAAAACGATTCAGCTCTCGATCAAGATAAATATTGGCATTAGTTCGCATCTTATCGGATATGATTGGTATAGGACTCTGCAATCGCTTGTACGAACCATCTGAAATATTAAAGCAATAAAGATAAAGATGTGACTGGCTAATGTACTCAGGATAACATAAAGTATAGAATTGGTCCTTATCCACAATGAGGTTCCGCACCGGCACCATATCAGGTCCTTCCCAACCCAAATCCCACACAAGAGTGCTTTCTCCAGTTTGGGTATCTATTCTATGCAAATCATAAAAATACCTTCTCCCTACGACCTGCTCGCCACACTCATTTCCCATTCCACCATAGATATAAACATACTTCCCATCTGTTCCCGCAGAAGTAAAATAACGCGGATATATAGGATCTCCCTTTAAATTTTTGAACACCTTGTTCCATTTCGCGTGAACTTCATCGAAAGAATAAAATTCTCCATTGTATAATCTATTTCCAAATCCTCCCAATATAGAAAACTGCCCATCTGCCGGATTTAGAAAAGTAGCGTGGTGATGTACAGGCATATCTAAACCATCATAAGAACATATTTCCCATCGCTTTGTATCCAAATCCAGTTTCGCTACCGTAGGACTTCCCGAAGGCGCCTCATCATTATATAATTCATAACAAAAAAGATATCTTCCGTCCGAGGACACAAAATTGTTCCCAAGCTTCATCGCGATAGGGCAAGGCTCATCAAAATGTATCGACTCAGACCTTTGATCTATGAAGGAATAGATGTTCATGTCGTTTTGAGTAAAATAGTAAAACTCCTTTCTTATAGGGTTATACGACACGCCTGCTATATCCTCATAACTCGATGCGAAAATCTCCGACCACACGGCAGCTCTATTAATCAGCCAGTCAGGATTTTTTACTTTGCCACATACTTTCCTTTTACTGTCATATACTTCAGTTCCGCAGAATTGATCCAGAGCAAACTCAAAAGACTTATCAGTTCCGGTAACGCTCAGATTTTTTAAAGAAAAAGAAGGCACATCTATTATATAATCGCTTCGTCCAAATTCTATAACAGGGGTAATCACCGAAGAGAACCCATCATATCGTTTCGTATAACGCCTTCCCGATACTGACAAGGAAACCTCTCCCCCATCCAGATCCATTACCAATTGCATTTTACTCCATCTGAAAACCGGAATTTCATTTTTAGAAAGCAACATTTGAATCAAACTATGCCTTCCCTCCTCATTTAGACGAATTACCACACTATCCTGTCGGCTATCGTAAGAAAGGTTCCATATACGTTCGGAATCCCCATTATCCTTAATTCTGAAAACATAGCCGAAATCTTCCTGGTATTTAGGAGAAAATTCGAAACTCATCTGAAACAGATGAGCAAAAGATTCCGTTTCTTCACCTCCAAAGACGTTATATGATGTCCTTTCATCTATCTTATAGTCCATACCGAAAAAGCCCAGACCTTGAGAATATAATTCCGAACAGGATAAAATAGTCACTATAAAAAAAGCACAAGATGCAAATACTCTCTTAACCATCATTTAACCCCTTTAACATTATTCCACAAAATTAAAAACTTTAAAATATAATTCCAAAGAAGCGCCTATCGAACAGTATTAATGAATTATTTTTTTGTATTAACCATCGATTAACCCTATATTTAACCTATGAGAGTTTACTTTGCAGAAAACAATGAACAAAGAAATCATAAAAATATTTTCTAATCACACGTTGTTATGAGACACACAAAACTATTTAAAATGGCGAGCGCAGCGATAATGATCGCAGCAACGCTACTTACAAACTCTTGTAAAGAAAAAGAGAACATCGTAGAAACTCCTAAAGGGACGGTTGCGGGAATAGTAACCGATGAATTGGGCACTCCTATAATAGATGTAGAAGTATCGGTAAAAAACACCGAGCTCAAAGCTGTTACAGCTGTTGATGGCTCATACACCATCCAAAATGTCCCTATGGACAAGCAAACTCTTACTTTCACAAAGAACGGATATGCTACAACCTCTTCTACTATAAATGTTAATTCATTTAAAGATGGAAAAGCTACCGTTAATGTCAAGATGCTTATCGCCGGATGCAAGATTACTGGAAAATGTGTTGACGCACGCAATGGTAATGCCGGAATGAAAGGCGTAAATGTAAGCCTTAACGCCGGCGCCCAGACTACCACTACTGATGAAAATGGCGTTTATTTATTTGAAAATCTTACCATTGACGACTACACACTTCTGTTTACCATGTCAGGATGCGTGGATGTAGAGAAAAAGGTATCTAAAGATCAATTCACCGGTGACTTTATCGTAACCGTAGAAGATGTTAGAATGGGAGCAAAAGAACTCCTTCCTGGCGCGACAGCAGAGGATCTTAAATCTGTAGATGTATGGCACTACAACGAGTATCGCGGAGGAAAGAATAGTGATGCTTATCCACACTTCGACTGGTCAACCGATTTCATGGGAACCCTTACAAGCTGGTATGGACGGTGGGAGGAACAAAACGAAGGTACCACTATCCAGATTCGTAACAGCGAAGCCGAAGGACATTGGCAGAACCCTGCAGACCACGAGAACTTCGACTCTTATCTGGCCGGACGTAAGTATATTACTGAAGACAACTGCATTATGTCCATAAAGATGCGCACACACGCATGTCAAGAAGATGCTCCTGCCCATTGGGGTGTTATGGTCATTGATCTTGACGCAGCAGAGCCTAAAGCAGAACTTATAGGCGAAATCATAGAGTCCTATAACGAAAGTTACTCTAACCCTGACCACAAATTCGACCTCAGCAAATACATCGGTAAAGAGGTAGTCATCGCTATAGGTATTTACCGTTGGGAAACAGGTGATTATTGGAAACAGCTAGTTCTTCGCAGAATCGCATTTGCAAAAGAGCAGCCAAGCGAGTGGGGATACCTTCCTGGAGAAAATGTTCCCGGACTTGACGAACAGTATAAGATGACCATGGAGATGGTACGCTCTACTATGCCAGTTACAGAATTCTCTGAATTCATAGGAATATCTCCGGATCCAAGAACCGATATAGACGGACCTGAAATGTACCGCGATGCATACAAGAATTGGAGAAAAGCTGGACATTTCGCAGCATGGTGGTCTTGCATGCCTATTGAAAAAGACAATGAACCATTTGCAGGAGAAGGCTTTATAATCAAGACAAAAGGAGGAGACGCAGAAGTAAGCACCACAGCACCGCAGTCTTATTTCTATGCCAAATTTGCTATTGCACAGGGGCATAATAAACTTGGACTAAATGCTCGTAATTTCAGCTCGTCTAATGCCACATTCTTTAAAGTAACCATAATCACTGAAGATGGTACTGTCAAGAACCTCACCCCTGAAACCACCGTTGGCCAGGCCGCTGATAACGGGTGCTGGAAATTCATCCACGAGAACGGCAGTGCTGACACACCTGAGGATTATGCTCAATTCGTATACGACCTTTCTGAATTCAATGGCAAGAATGTAATAGTAATGCTAGGCGTATTCAAGGGCGAAAAGAATGACGATGAAAACAAACTCTGTATTCACAGCATAACTCTAAAATAATTACATTATTCAAGTACGATGGTCCGGGGGTAGACTAGCCCCCAGACCATCTTTCTCATTTTTACATTATGTCAACTCTTAGATTTTTTCTTGCGCTCTCAATTCTGCTTCTATCAAGCTGCACACCACAAGCTAAACCCAACCCTGAGCCTAATCCTAATGTAGACGACAAGGAGATGGAACTGGCACGAAAGAATTTGACCAGAGCCATGAGTATGGTAGCCGCAGCGAAAACCAATTATTTCACGACTACGGATTATGCTATGTCCCGATACTATAATCCCTTCACCAAGAAAAAATCTGACGAAAAGGCCAGTGTTTGGATGTATACAAGCGCCATTGAGGCCGTAAATGCTATTCTGCACGGATTTGTAGCCTTGAAGGAAGCTGGAGACGACAGCTTTTACAATAATTACTTCCAAACATACAAGCAAATCCTTGACGAACTCGTCGAGAACCTGAAATGGTATGAAGGCACATTTACACTAACTTCCTACACACAGACAAAAGAATGGACAGTCTACGGGGTAAATAGGGCAAGTTCTCCGCATAAAGCGGAAGTGGAAGGTGTAATGAATGTTTACGATGATCAGCAATGGCTTACACGTGAACTTCTTGAATCATACAAGCTTACTGGTGATAAAAAGTATCTCGAAAAAGCAGAATATCTTGCAACTTATGTACTAGATGGATGGGATACTACAATTGAAGATAACGGACAAGAGCATGGAGGTATAGTATGGGGACCAGGATATTATACTAAACACTCGTGCAGCAACGGCCCATTCATAAGCCCACTCGTATGGCTTTATGAAATTTATAAAGACAGCGACGAAGAAACAACATATCGCTACATAGGAGAAAAAAGAGCCAGGCTGACTAAAACTATGAAAAAGAGCGACTACTACCTCATGTACGCTGAAAAGGTTTACGATTTTATGAAATCACACCTGTATAACAAAACCTATGGCGTGTATTGGGATATGCTCGGAGCCAAAGGATACGGAGGAGACAACATAGCATATGAATATGTAGACGGTGTTAAATACAGAGGATATAACACCATCGAATCTCCTACCGGAGAATTTTACTCATATAATAGCGGAACTATGCTTTCTGGTGCAGCAGACCTATATAGGGTTACAGAAAAACGAAACTACTTGGAAGATATGACGGCCCTATGCACTAGAGCATTTCAATATTTCGCACATAAATCTACATCTAAACCTGACCTATATGAATACAACATTACCGGCTTTAATAACTGGTTCAATGGAGTGCTTATGCGTGGCTGGGTGGATGCATCAGCTTTCTATTCGAATGTAACCTTCAACATCAACACTTTCCAGACTAACCTTGACTACGCATGGGATAATTACCTAAAGGATGCCATGCTCCCTCCAAGTTTACTTTACGGATGGAATGTATTCAATTTCAAAAACGATGTGGAAGGAATGTTTACATTCTCTTTTGCTGCACAATACGCCGTATTGGCTAAATGGAATATAACTACAAAACAGAACTCATTATGAGAAAGGCTGTAACATTACTTTTTTCATTAGTTTGCGCACTCTCGCTCAGCGCGCAGGACATAAAGATAGCAGGAGTGGTGCTTGACGATGCATCACTTCCGCTATATGGAGCTAGTGTAAGAATCAAGGGTACCAATATGGGGGTCATCACCGACGAGAATGGTAAATACCACCTAACGGCACCCCAAGACGCTACCCTAGAGTTTTCATGCATGGGGTTTGCTACGATATTCGAGCATATCGACTCCCGTAACACGATCAATGTAACACTAAAACCGGATAATACCTTTTTGGAAGACGCGGTGGTGGTAGGATATGGTACGCAGAAGAAGGGCTCCATCGTAGGTGCTATTTCCGGTGTGGGTGGAGACAATATGATTAAGACCAAAAACGAAAACCCACAGAATATGCTTACGGGGCGCGTTTCCGGAGTGCGAATTTGGCAAAAATCAGCAGAGCCAGGTACATATAACAACAATATGGATATACGAGGGCTTGGTGAACCACTTGTAATCATAGATGGCGTTCCCCGCTCTACAGCCGATTTCCAAAGACTCAATGCTAACGATATAGAAAACGTTTCTGTTCTAAAAGACGCTTCAGCAGCCATTTATGGTGTACGAGGTGGCAATGGTGTTATCCTGGTAACCACTAAAAAAGGTAGCGAAGGAAAATCGACGGTCCAATATAACGGCTCTTTCACTTTTCAGCACCCTTCGACCATGCCTAAATTGGCAGGAGCAATAGATGCAATGACCCTCTATAACGAAATGGCGTTGAACAAGTCGGACGGAAGTGGTTCCATAACTTTCACGAAAGAATTTATGGATCAATATCGTAATGGCACTCGCAAGGCTGCCGACTGGAACTCGCTAGTCTTTACTGATATGGCACCACAAACTCAACACGATGTTTCTCTAAGCGGAGGTAATGAAAAATATCAGTACTATGCTAGTATGGGGTACCTTTACCAAGAAGGATTCTTCCGCTCCGGTGACCTGAATTATTCTAAATTCAACATACGCTCTAACATCGACGCTACAATAACGGAAGGGCTTAAATTCAATCTCAACATCAGCGGATTTGCCGATACGAGAAAAAACCCTGACTCCGACGCCGTTACGCTCATCCGTAACCTGTGGAAACAAGGCGTATTATTCCCAGCCTATGCAGACGATGCGCATACGATGCTTAACTACGAGGGTCTAGACCTTATGCAAAACACAGTGGCTATGATGACCCGCGAGATATCAGGTTACAAAGACTATAATGAAAAACAATTCCAAGGAGCGACATCTCTTGAATACGATTTCGGCACTCTAACTGATGCCCTAAAAGGACTATCCCTTAAAGGAATGCTCAGTTACGACTATAAGCTGGACGATAACGAATTCTTCCGAAAAGCCTATAATCTTTATGCTAAAGACGAGCTGACCGGAGAATATGTAGCAAAGGAGTTTTCTGACCACTCGAACAGACTTACCAGAGAATTCTATTCAAAATGGCAGGCACTCGCTCAAGTCATACTTTCGTACAACCGCAAATTCGGCAAACACGACATAAGTGCTACTTTCGGGTATGAAGCACAAAAGAGAAAAGGAGATAACTACTACCTCGTAGGAGAGTTGGCATTCAGCTCCCCTTATCTTACTGCACTAAAAGACAAAACCCAATCCACTTTCGTAGACATAAACAGCAATATCGACTCCTTCTACGAAATAGCCTACCAGGCATTTATAGGTCGATTAAATTACAACTTTGATAATCGCTATCTTATTGAAGGCCAATTCAGATACGATGGCTCATCGAAGTTCGCACCTGGACATCAATGGGGATTCTTCCCATCGCTGTCTGCCGGATGGAGAATCTCAGAAGAACCATTCTTCAAGGATAGTGAAATACTATCATCCATAAATCAACTCAAACTCAGAGCAAGTTATGGCTCGCTAGGAGACGACAGCGAATTAAATTACGAATGGCTTGCCGGATACATCTACCCTGCTACTGGAGTAGATGGAGAAAAAGGTTATTACTCAGGCTATGCGCCTGCCTATATAATAGGAAACGAACTTGTATATGGTGTAAACACTTCTCCACTTCCTAACACCAACATCACCTGGCTTAAATCGAAAACCTTCAATATCGGTGTGGATTTCGAAGCGTGGAATGGTCTTTTGGGCATAACATTCGATTACTTCGAAAGAAGGCGCGATGGAGTCTTCGGGCAGAACACATCTTCACTGCCTACGGTAGTAGGAGCGTCCGCACCGGTAGAAAACCTCAATAGCGACCGCAACTTGGGTCTTGAAATGGAACTCTCACATAGAAACAAAATCGGAGAGTTCGAGTATTCGCTTAAAGGCATCGCCTCCATTACCCGCAGGCAAAATTTAAAGGCTTATGGACAAGGCCCTTACGGGAACTCATACGACAGATGGCGTAACGATAACCTGACCAATCGCTATCAAGGTGTGCAATTCGGATATGAGGGCGTGGGAAGATATGAAAGCTGGGAAGACATCTGGAACTATGACATTTACAAGGAAGGGAATCTGCTCCCGGGAGATTACAAATACCTTGATTGGAATGGAGATGGCGAAATAAGCAGCCTTGACGAGCATCCATTTGCCTATGACCAGACTCCTTGGATGAATTACTCCCTGGCTATGAACTGTCAATACAAAGGCTTCGATTTCAGTATGCTATTACAAGGCTCCGCTCTCGGTTCTTATATGTACGATGAGCCTCTATACTCTATATGGGGGTCAAATGGTGGTGGCGTACTGGAACAATTCACCGATAGGTGGCATCCACAAGGAGAGTATTCAGATCCTTATGATCAGACTCTTACTTGGATAAGTGGTCACTACGCCTTTACAGGACATTCACCTGAAAAGAATTCCTCTTTCAATAGAGTTAGCACCTCATACCTTAGGCTTAAGAGCATCGAGCTAGGCTACACTCTTCCGAGAAAAAACAAAAACGGATTCACCACCAGAATGTTTATTAATGCATATAATCTATTCACTCTATGTGGTATCAAGTATGTGGATCCCGAACACCCGGATTCGGATTACGGGCGAATGTATCCATTGAATAAAACCGTTAGCTTAGGATTGAACCTATCTTTCTAAAAAGGCTGATATGAAAAAGATAATTATACTGATTATTTCTGCGTTGTCCATATTTGGATGTAATATGGACCTTACACCTAAAAATATCGTTACCGATGATGACCTTATGGGATCAACCAAAGGTATGGCCATCTATATGACGCGATTATACTCCCATATGCCGTTTGAGGATTTCAAATATATGGCCGCTTGGGGATTCAATTTCAATGGGTGGCTCGGAACATTGGGCATCGATGGATGTGGTGAGGCAATGAATCGCGATGACGTGTTCCGCACTTTCAGGTCGGAAGAAAACCCATTTTGGAGTAGTGCATTCACTCTTCTTCACGATGCCAACCACCTGATAGAAGAGTTACCAGAGCACAAAGATAACTTCACTGATATGGAATTCAACTTCTTTATGGGCCAAGGCTACTTCGTGCGAGCATATGTTTTCTATCAAATGGCACGTAGATTCGGAGGAATTCCTCTTGTTACCCATACTATTGCCTATCCTAACGAATCCTCAAAACTGGAAGTTCCTCGCTCAAGTGAGGAAGAAACTTGGGATCAGATCTGTGAGGATTTTGACACTGCCATCTCCTTGCTTCCACAAACGGCCGTTCTTTCCGGGCTTGTCGATAAATATGCGGCACTGGCTTTCAAGGCAGAAGCAATGTTGTATGCAGGTAGTGTAGCCAAATATAACGAAACCGTAACCGGTCGCCTTACCGGAATAGGAAGCAAGACAGAAACAAGGGTAATGGGATTCGATAGCAGTTCCTATAAGGAGGCCTATATCAGGTATTTCAGCGAGGCGTATAAAGCTGCTCGCGAAGTGATGAATAGTGGGAAATACTCTCTATATAAGAAAAAATGGGTGGCTGGAGACAAAGAAGCCATGTATCAAAACATGGTAGATATGTTCAGTGATCTTACCAGTCCAGAGAACATATTCGTAAAGGAGTACGAATATCCATCTCTTACTCACGGACTTGACGCATATAGTTCACCTTTCATCTTTAGAGACCCGCTTTGTTCTGGAAGTTGTCCGTCACTTGACTTCGTAGAATTATTCGATGGCTTTGATAGATATCCGGACGGCACCATAAGAGTAACGGATGGCGATGATAATACTTCCGGACACTATCTAATGTTCGACACCACGATGGATTTCTTCAAAAATGCCGAACCACGACTTAGAGCCTATGTAATTCTGCCAGGTGATGTCTTCCGTAACCAGACGATAGAGATACGTGCAGGTGTCTATACGGGTTCCGCACCAATATCTCCACTATGGAGCGACTACTCATATAGCAGAGCCACTGAGAATTTCTACCAGAACCTTCCTCAATACAAGAACTCACCTAAAACACTATATCTGAGCCCAAGAGCCCAGTCCGGCCAAGAGATAGTGGAACTTTCCGATGGTACGAAGATGACAGCCGCCGGAGAAAATGGTCCATTCTACGATGTCAAAGATAATGAGGCCAACCTTTCCGGCTTCTATCTACGCAAATACCTTAATCCAGATCCTAACTACATTAGAGGAGAAGGAAAATCCGCTCAACCATTTATCCTGATGCGATATGCCGATGTGCTTTTAGCCGCAGCAGAATCAGCCGTAGAGCTGTCTATGGATGGAGTGGCTTCGCCTGTTGAAGGGGATGATATGTTACAAATAGCCACGCAGGCTATAAATGACATAAGAGAAAGAGCCGGAGCTAACTTGCTCGACTCGAAACTTGGCCCGGATCAGCAAAGTCGCGATCAAGTTAGAAGGGAGAGGAGGAAAGAATTGGCATTCGAGCATAAAAGCAAATGGGACATCCGCAGGTGGAGAGTTCAGCACGACGACGGCAGAAATGGTTTCTGGGGAGAACAACGCGACGCTTCTCGCTTCGGAAAGGGCTCCAGCTATCGTCTACACGGGCTTTATCCTTTCTACAGTACTGAAACAGGAAAATATTTCTTTGATGCTAACTTCCAAATGGCTCGTGAGATGGAACTCATGTACGATGCCATAGATTACTACTTCGAAATTCCTTCGAACGAAGTATCCAAAAGTCCTGTCATAGATCAACAGCCTAACAGATAAATATTATGAACAAAATACTTATATTTGCCATCGCGGCATTATCGATAAGCTCTTGCGAATTATTCCGGTTGGATAATTACGATGCGCCTAGCGAAACACTTTACGGAAAAGTTATAGATGTTAAAACTGGAGACCCTGTGCTGACTGATCAAGGGGCAGAAGGGATACGGGTAAGATTGATAGAGACCAGTTGGGAGGGAAATGTAACTCCGCAAGATTTTTATTGCAAACCTGACGGAACCTTTCAAAACACTAAACTTTTTGAAGCAGACTATAATGTACGCGTAGATGGACCATTCGTTCCTCTCGTTATGGAAACCACAGAAGGCCATCCCATAAAAGACGAAAGCGTGAATATACACTTAAAAGGGAAAAAAGAAATAATATTTGAAGTTCAACCATTCCTAAAGGTTGAATTCGATTCATCTCCCGTGGTAAGTGCTGGTAAAATAATGGCTTCAGTAAAAGTCACCAGAGCCACTACCAGAGAAGAATTGGCACAGGCCTTTGAAGCCACAGGGAGTTGGAAACCTGCTTATGGTAATGTGACCGATATACAACTATTCGTCAGTTACTCATCTACTGTAGGTTATCGAAATAGAGACAGCCGATGGTCCAGTGAAATCAAATACAGCGGAGCAGCCTTTGACCAATTGGAAGGGAAATCCATATCCATAAAATCGAATGGAACCATTCCTTCTGGAAGAAAAGTCTTTGTCCGGGCTGCAGCCAGAATTAACTGCGACACGCCAACAGGAAGCGGAACAAAAAGATGGAACTATTCAGAACCTATAGAAATAGATGTACCTTAATTAACATACTATAATGAAAAAATTTACCATTCTTACTCTTTTGCTATTGACAACATCTGCATTGGCCACGGACAAAAGCCCTGTGGAGTATGTAAGCACACTAGTAGGAACTATGTCCAAGCACTCTCTTTCCACAGGAAACACTTATCCTGCCACTGCACGTCCTTGGGGAATGAACTTCTGGACCCCTATGACCGGAGTTATGGGCGATGGATGGACATACACCTACGATGCAGACAAAATACGTGGATTCAAACAAACGCATCAGCCTAGTCCATGGATTAATGACTACGGCCAATTCGCCATTATGCCTGTTACCACCGGTGCTGTTTTCGACCAAGAACAAAGAGCCAGTTGGTTCTCCCACAAAACGGAAAAGGCTACACCATATTATTATACAGTATATTTAGCAGATCACGATGTGGTCGCCGAAATGACCACGACAAGTCGCGCTGCTGCATTTAGACTGACATATCCGCAGAAGGACATATCCTATCTAGTTGTAGATGCATTCGACAATGGATCCTACATTAAGGTACTTCCTGAGAAAAATCGCATAATAGGCTATACCACCAAGAATTCCGGTGGTGTGCCGCAAAATTTCAAGAATTGGTTCGTAATAGACTGCGACACACCTTTCGAGTATATACGTACCATCTCTGATGGAGAGCACATTAGCGATAGACTTGAATCGAATTCATCGCATAGTGGGGCTCTCGTGGGGTTCAAAACCGCCAAAGGGCAAAAAGTTTCTTTAAAAGTGGCTTCATCATTCATAAGCCTTGAACAAGCGGAATTAAATTTAAAAGAACTTGGAGATGGTGACTTTGACAGATTATGTAAAGAAAGCAAAGATGAATGGAATAGAATCTTAGGACGCATAGAAGTCAAAGATAACGATATCGACCACTTAAGAACCTTCTATTCTTGCCTTTATCGCTCAGTTCTGTTTCCACGTAATCTCAGTGAAATCGATGAAAATGGAAAGGTTCGCCACTATAGCCCATATAACGGAGAGTTAAGAGATGGATATATGTTTACCGATACTGGATTTTGGGATACATTCCGTTCATTATTTCCTCTACTTAACCTCGTTTACCCAGAAATGAGCGCCAAAATGCAAGAAGGACTAGTAAACGCTTATCTAGAAAGCGGTTTTCTTCCTGAATGGGCAAGTCCGGGACATAGAGGCTGTATGGTAGGCAACAACTCTGCTTCAGTGGTAGCCGATGCTTGGATAAAAGGCATTAGAGGCTATGATATCCAGACCCTATGGGAGGCAGTATGCCACGGCACAAAAGCCGTACACCCAGAAGTGGAATCTACCGGAAGGCTAGGATGGAAGGAATACAATAAACTCGGCTATGTGCCTTGCGATATTGGCATCAACGAAAGTGCAGCTCGCACATTAGAATATGCCTACGATGACTGGTGCATTTACCGATTGGGTCAAGCATTGGGAAAACGCAATAGCGAAATTAAAGTTTTCAAAAGCCGCGCGATGAACTATACTAAGCTTTTCTTGAAAGATGCCGGACTTATGTGCGGACGAAAAGCCAATGGAGATTTTTCTCTTCCTCTCAATCCATACAAATGGGGCGGTGATTTCACTGAAGGAAATGCACTCCAATACACGTGGTCCGTCTTCCACGACCCGGCCGGGCTTTCCGCTCTTATGGGTGGCGACGAAGGCTTTCTAAAGACAATGGATGAAATCTTCGAGATGCCTCCTATTTTCGATGACAGTTATTACGGATTCACTATCCACGAAATAAGGGAGATGCAGATAATGAACATGGGAAATTATGCCCACGGGAACCAGCCTATACAGCATATGCTTTACCTATACGATTGGGGTGGTCAGCCTTGGAAAGGTCAAATGCGAATCCGCGAAGTGATGGAAAAATTCTACACTCCTAACCCTGACGGATACTGTGGAGACGAAGACAATGGACAGACCTCCGCTTGGTACGTATTCTCCGCCCTTGGTTTCTATCCAGTATGTCCCGGTACCACTCAATACGCCATAGGCACGCCTCTTTTCAAGCAGGCACACATTCATCTTTCAAATGGGAACACTATTTCCATAAATGCCCCGGAAAATGATGATACACACTTCTATGTACAAGGCATCAAAATGAATGGTAAAGCCTATTCACCTGTATATTTCGAGCACTTCGACCTTCTTGATGGACCGGTTATAAATTTCGAAATGTCAGACAAGCCTAATTACGACAGAGGAATATCTCTTACAGATAGACCATATTCTCTCTCAAATAATAACTAATAATTATGAAATCAATTCTCTCTTTTGCACTAGTTTTACTCTGCTCGGCGGCAAGCGCTACATCAGGTTACGAAAGTAAACGGCCTGCTCCACAAGATCGTCTATTCACCTCCCAAGCGGTAGAACAGACCATAGTGGATGTTTGTTCGCTACTCAGCGAGAATCCGAAATTGGCATGGATGTTCGCAAACTGTTTCCCGAACACTTTGGACACTACCGTTCACTTCCGCTATGACGAGAATGGGCAGCCCGACACCTTTGTCTATACAGGAGATATCCACGCTATGTGGCTTCGAGACTCCGGGGCTCAAGTGTGGCCATACGTTAGACTTTGTGCAAAGGATGAGCATCTGCGCGAAATGATAGCAGGAGTCATCAACCGTCAATTCTACTCTATTTGCATAGACCCTTATGCCAATGCTTTCAATGACGGGCCAACAGGCGGACATTGGATGTCGGATAATACGGATATGAACCCAAACGATCACGAGCGCAAATGGGAAATCGACTCGCAATGCTATCCTATAAGACTTGCCTACGAATATTGGAAAGTTACCGGTGACACTTCCGTTTTTGCAGACAAATGGATAGAGGGTATAACTAAGATCCTCGCCACCTTAAAAGAGCAACAGCGCAAAGAAGGACACGGCTCATATACATTTACCAGGGTAACCGATAGAGAATTCGACACGAAATGCTGCTCAGGAAAAGGACAGCCGGTAAAGCCTTGTGGACTAATAGCATCGGCTTTCCGACCATCAGATGATGCTACCACCTTTGAATTCCTCATACCATCTAACTTTTTCGCTGTAACATCTTTAAGAAAGGCAGCAGAGATTCTTGAGGTGGTAAATTCGCGCAAGGATCTGGCAACAGAATGCCTGGATCTGGCAGACGAAGTAGAAAAGGCCATTAAAGAAAACGCAATAGCCTTCCATCCGGAATTTGGGGAAATCTATGCTTTCGAAGTGGATGGATTCGGAAATAAGTTCCTTATGGACGATGCCAATGTTCCGAGCCTTTTAGCTATGCCTTATCTAGGAGATATCGATGTTAATGACCCTATATATCAAAACACAAGACGCTTTGTGTTAAGCGAATATAATCCATATTTCTTTAAAGGAAGCGCAGGAGAAGGAATCGGTGGGCCGCACATCGGATATGATATGATCTGGCCTATGAGCATTATGATGCGTGCTTTTACGACTAGCAACCCTCAAGAAATAAAAAGCTGCATCGATATGCTCTTATCTACCGATGCGGGGACAGGTTTTATGCACGAATCTTTTCACAAAGATGATCCGACGAATTTTACCCGCGAATGGTTCGCTTGGCAAAACACCCTATTCGGAGAATTGATACTAAACCTTATAGAAAGGGGCTACACCGATATCCTATGTGGAAATGAGGTGCTCGCATCGACTCCCACATCACCTGAAGAGTTATGCTCTAAAGTTATATTGAAAGACCAGGGCATAGAGAGGTTAGCCTACATTTATCGTCCTGAAGGATATGAAGAACAGACACTTCCCCTTGTACTCGTACTCCACGGATATGGCGGCAGAGCACTTGATGATGGACTGCGCTTTATCGAACTGGCTAAAGAAAAGGGATTTGCGGTATGCTATCCACAAGGAGCTGAAGATCCTACAGGGCATCGTAGCTGGAATGTCGGATATCCTTTCCAGTCAGAATATAAAATCGATGATGTAAAGTACCTTAAACACTTAGTGAAATATCTATGTAAAGAGTTCTCTCTTAGTGATGAAAATGTATTTCTTACCGGGATGTCCAATGGTGGAGAGATGTGCTATAAGATGGCATCGGAAAGTCCTCGCACTTTTTCTGCCATAGCCTCTATCGCCGGATTGACATTAGATGTAATGAAAGGTACCTATCCACACCCTATCCCATTTATGGAAGTACACGGAACAGCCGACCAGATATCTCTATGGGATGGTGATTCTACAGGAGAAGGTGGCTGGGGAGCCTACATGGCGGTTCCTACGGCTATAAGCCGCATAGTCTGTGCTGATGGTTGCAAACGCTACACCCGTGAGGTACTTCCTTCTGAGCGTAAACGAGTTATCCTCCACACCTATTCGGAAGGCAAGCCGGCTTTCAAAGATGGACCTAACTGCGAGGTACTTCTCTATGAAGTAGAAGGTGGGGATCATAGTTGGTCAGACCGCTATATAGACACCTGTCTTAATGTCTGGAACTTCTTCGAAAAGTACTTAGTAACCTTAAAAGCACTTCAACATTAATTTTTCCCTAAAAGGGTGGCCACAGAAATGGCAGCGCGAATGCCATCCACTGCAGACGATACTATACCACCGGCATATCCTGCGCCCTCGCCACATGGGAAAATTCCTTTCATAGATACATATTCCAGTGTCTGAGGATCACGTGGCAGGCGTATGGGGGAAGAAGTACGGCTCTCCACCCCTAAAAGCAAGGCTTCATTAGTATAATATCCCCCGATCCTGACTTTAGGAAAAGCCTTTTGAAGTCTTTTGGCCACCATAGAAGGAAGGGCAAGATGCAGAGGTGCACTTACTACGCCTGGCGAATAAGATGTGCGTGGTAAACTCTCCGATAAATGTCCCCGACAGAAATCGACCATTCGCTGCGCCGGAGCAGTGAACGGATTTGCATTGGACCCAGTCAAACTCCTGGCACACACATACATACTCCGCTCCACTTCCATTTGAAAATCTAGCAGTCTAAATGCAGAATCTCCAGGAACATCCTCAGGCTCAACTTGAACCACCACTCCGGAATTGGCCCAAAGAGAGTTCCTAAAAGAATTCGACATTCCATTCAAAACTACCGTCCCGGACTCTGTAGAAGAAGGCACCAAAACCCCTCCGGGGCACATGCAAAAAGAAAAGACGCCACGTCCATCTATTTGCTGAACAAAGGAATACTCCGCGCTAGGATAGCCTTTTTTCCACTTAGTGTGGTATTGTGCTCTGTTTATAAGTTCTTGCGGGTGCTCAACTCTCACCCCAAGGGCAAATCCCTTTGCTTGAAGTGCACCACCACAAGCAGAAAGCATCTGATAAATATCCTTACCTGAATGACCACTTGCAAGGACCACTGCTCTTGAATGGAATTCACTTCCATCAGCACAACGAACTATACGAAATCCTCCATCTAAAGAAATGGAAACCACCTTACTATTAAAGTGATACTCTCCTCCATGCGCGATTATACACTCCCTTATATTTTCTATAATTGAAGGTAATCTATCCGATCCGATATGCGGATGAGCATCGATCAATATATCTTCAGAGGCTCCAAAGCTCACGAACTGATATAAAACTTCCCTATTATCACCCCTTTTCGAAGAACGAGTATAAAGTTTTCCATCAGAAAAAGTCCCGGCACCTCCTTCGCCATAACAATAATTCGAATCCGGGTCCAAAACTCCTTCTCTAGATAAAAGCGCTACATCCCTTTTACGAGAATGTACATCCTTACCCCTTTCAAGGATAATCGGTTTAAGACCCATCATCAACAGCCTTAATGCTGCAAATAAACCAGCCGGACCCGCCCCTACCACTATTACCGACTCAGCATTATGGACATCATTATATGGAGGAAGTGTATAAGGAGTGAAATCTTCAGCGCCTGTATATAACTCGCAACGATAACGATACATTACCTCTTTCCTAGCATCAATACTCCTTTTAACTATGACATTAAGAGTATCGTCTGAAAATTTTGCGCGAAGAAAAGATTCTACCTCTTTAAGGGAGAGACGCTGCGAGAGTGGGGTGGAGAATTCGTAGATTCTCATACGACTAAAAATCGGCGATTCTGGAAACAGGAGCGATATCAAGAGGACATCTCTCCCCATTTAGATAATGAAAATACCCCGCGATAGCTATCATGGCAGCATTATCAGTAGTGAACTTAAACTCGGGCAAAAATACATTCCACCCACGTCGACTTCCTTCCTCGAGCATTCGGGCACGCAATCCGCTATTAGCAGAAACACCTCCTCCTATGGCAATGTCCTTTATTCCTGTCTGCTTGGCGGCCTTTACCAATTTATCCATCAATATATCTATTAATGTCTTTTGGAAAGAAGCACAAATATCCGCCTTATTTTTCTCCATAAATTCAGGGTCAAGGGCCATCTGGTCTCGCACAAAATACAATAGAGAAGTCTTAACTCCACTAAAACTATAATCTAGGCCGGAAATGTGTGGCTTGGCAAAAGTAAATCGCAAAGGGTCACCCTCTTTAGCAAGTCGATCTATAATTGGCCCTCCGGGATATCCCAGGCCCATCATCTTCGAACATTTGTCAAACGCCTCTCCCACGGCGTCATCTATGGTGGCACCCAAAATCTCAAAATCCAATGGTGAATTCACCTTGACAATCTGAGAATTACCACCAGATACGAGAAGGCACAGGTACGGAAAAGAAGGCTCGTGAACAGGAACATCCTTTTGTCGAACAAAACCGGCCAAGATATGCCCCTGAAGGTGATTAACCATAACAAGCGGAATATCAAGGGCCAATGCCAACGCCTTCGCGAATGAAGTCCCTACCAGTAAAGAGCCCAAAAGCCCCGGGCCCCTGGTAAAAGCGATCACTGTCAACTCCGATGCCTCTACGCCAGCTCTTTTCAGTGCCTCGCTAACCACCGGGACTATATTTTGTTCGTGCGCTCTTGATGCCAATTCAGGCACCACTCCACCATACGCGCGGTGGACCTCCTGACTTGCAATTACATTCGACAGAAGAACTCTGTCTGCAATAACTGCTGCCGAAGTATCATCACATGATGACTCTATTCCGAGAATAATATCTGCCATAGCAATTGACAAAAATAGGAATTTTTTTGCTAAATTTGAGCGGATATGCGCAAGAAGAGAACTAGGATAGTCATCACCCGAATATTAGAGGCTGTAGCTCTGTTTTTCGTTATCGGTCTTTTACTTCTACAAAACCATGGAGTTCAGACCAGAATAACGGATAAGGCCATAAAATTCGCAGAAAAGAACATAGACGCCGATATCCACTTTTCTTCCATTAAATTCGCTCCTTTCACCACATTTATCATTAAAGATTTGGCTGTTATCGACAGGCATCCGCACTGCGAAATAGACACAGTTATGGCAGCCAAACAGATATCCGCCACATTCTCTTTAAAAGGCCTTTTTTCTAAAAAAGATGTACCCGTATTCGATAGAGTTAGAGTTAAGGACTTTACGCTCAATCTAGTAATTTTTCCGGATGACGATAATGGCTTCAACAACAATATATCCTCTATATTTAGGATTCCACCTTCTGATGGGAGCATAAATGCAATGCCCGATTTGTTTCGCATAAAAAAAGCCGACATAGACAATTTCCACTATAGAATGGTGGATATTAAGCCCGGCGGATATACCTATCCCGGTCACGGCATCAATTGGATGGATCTCGAACTGTGGGCAGATGCGAAAGGACACGATATAAACTTCACTGGAGGTGGATGTAGTTTCAATGTAGACTGGGTAAAAATAAAAGAAAAGTGCGGATATTCCTGTATGGTAACCGGGCACTGCACGATTAAGATGGGGGTAACAGACATAACCGATACCCATATTATAGACAAATGGTCCAATGTCTATCTCAAGCACTACTCTATGAGTTGTAAAAACGCCCTTGACTTCTCTGATTTTCTCAATAAAGTCAAGCTTGAGGGTGATGCTACAGCTGCTCCATTATCACTGAAATCCATTAGCTACTTCTGCGGCATTTTTAAAGACAGCCCCATGGAATTAGATGTTCATTCTCTTAAGTTGGATGGGCCTATCGCCAGTTGTAGATTCGAAGATATCGATTTTCAAGATAGACATAGTCATTTGGATGCACACCTAAATGCCACGACTTCAGATATTTTTAATGTAGAAAAATCCGCCTTCGAGATAAATTCGCACAAGTTAGATTTTACTCCCCAGGGACTTGAAAAATTCATCTCCGGAATAACCGGACATACCTCTCATATATCAAAAAACATCCCCGAAATAAAGGCTAATCTAACAGGAAAGGCAACCGGAAGCCTTAATGATATGAGTGCTTCGGTACTTCTAAGTTCCAATATAGGCTCCATATCACTTGATGCCGGTATTAAAGATCTAATGGATAGTCTTAAAGTTCCTGTATTCAAAGGAAGTATAGTGGCAAATCAGCTTGACCTCGCACAAGCCGGACTGGGAGAGAACCTTGGAAGGACTTCCGCCCGTATAGAGGGAAGTGGAAATCTTCAGCCGGGTAACCCCACGATAAATATTGATAATCTTGAAATAAGCGAATTAACTCTTTACAGCTATCCTTATTCCAAGATACACGGAAGTGGATACTTTACGGACAACACTTTCACCGGGAATGTCAAATGTAACGATCCCAATCTAAACTTCATTTTCGGCGGAAGTTTTTCCCTATCTCCTAAAAGCCAGAATTCCATCTACAAATTCAACCTAATCCTAGGCTATGCGGACCTCGTCGCCATGAACATAGACAAGCGTGCCATCACCTCATCCATGTCCGCCATTCTAAACATAAATCTTAGAAGGACAAATGGCAATGTACTTTTAGGCGATGCCACAATATCGAATTTCACCTTTAGCGATGAATCCGGGAAGCACAATATAGGAGACATTTTATTCGCCTCTGTCCTTGATAAAGAAAGACTTAGAATCAACCTAAGATCTGCTTTCGCAGATTTCTCATACGCCGGTGATCCATCGCTCTCTACCATTGCAGAGCCAGTATTGGCAGTAGCATTTAGCCAGCCGGCGCCATCACTCTTTTCAAAAAAGCCTCAGTGGAATGGTAGAAATTTCGATGCATCTTTCTATATAAAGGATACCAAACAGATTTTGCAATTCCTACATCAAGATCTCTACATAGCAAATGGGACACAGGGTTCGATGACACTTAAAAACGATGCCGAATTCGATGCCGAATTTACTTCTCTTGGAATCAGATACGGTTCATCCTTCTTAAAAGGGATAGAAGCCAAGGGTCATTCGAATAACGGGCTTAGTTCTTTTTCAACCAATATCAAAGAGTTAGAGCACAATAAGATTATGATGCAAAATGCCTTAATCGCTGCAGAAATAAAACAAGATAAGGCAGATATAAGCCTGCGCTTTACAGATCTCTTGAATAAAAAGATATCGGCAAATATGAATTTGTCGGCCCTCTTTAGCAGAAACCCATTGGGAGACCTGCACATTGATGCCAACACACAAGACTCTAAACTTATAATTGATGACAAGGATTGGAGTTTCTCAAAGTCACATATAGTATACGAACCTTCGGAATTGCAAATTCACGACCTAACACTATCCAATGATACTCAATACCTCTCTATCGAAGGCGGAATAAGCAGACTACATAGCGAAGAGCTAACATTGAAAGTGCACGATTTGGACTTGTCCATTGCCAATATCCTATTAAATACCAACGCACCCCTCTCAGGTCTGGTAAACGGTCATATTAGTCTGAGCACTCCATCCGACTCCAATGCCGGCCTTGATATCAACCTTAGTTGCCCTAACTTGAGATTAGGGAAAACCCAAGCCGGCGCACTTCACTTCAATGCCTTCCTGGACGATGAAGATGACTTGCTGAAATTCTCACTTACAAATGGAATAGAACATAACCCTAATGCCATCAAGGCCGAGGGAACTTATAATTCGCTATCTGATTATCTTAATGCAAGATTATCCTTCAATTCATTCAATCCGCAAATAATACAGCCGGCCTTATCAGAAATATGTTCTAATCTTGAAGGCTCGATAGATGGAAAGATTACTGCTACAGGGCATCTTAAGTCCATTACCATAAGAAGTAATGACCTATCACTCAATAAAGTGGAAGTGGGCCTTATACCTACAGGGGTAAACTACACACTCGACGGAAAACTCCGCTACGATGAAAGCGGCTTGCTGATAGATAAAGTGAGCATAAGTGATCCTGAATCCGGAAAGGCCGAACTCAATGGCAAGCTTTCCGCTCTATCGCTACACATGGATAGATTTAGCGTACTTAATAAGCAGAGTGGAAGTAGCGAGTATTATGGGAAATTGGCACTTAATGGGGACATTAACCTCACCTCAGATACAGCTTCTAACATGCTGATCGATGCCAATATCTCCAATGCCGGCAGTGGGAAGGTCAGTTTCTCCATTGCTTCTGGAACAGAAAATTCAAGTAGTCTGCTTGAATTTGCAAAGCCAAAGTCAGCGAATGATGAAGAGGAAAAATTGGAAATTTCACAGCCCCTACCAAGCCCTCAACGAGGAAAAATTGAGGCAAAATGCAGAGTAACCATAAATCCGGGACTTGAAATCGCAGCCTCGCTAGATAAGGAAGGAAACAATGCGCTGAACATTGCAGGAGAAGGCGTGGTAACAGCCGATATTAATTCCACAACTAAAGATCTGGTTCTAGGAGGAAACTATAACATAACCGAAGGCAAGTACCATTTCTCCACACTCAGTTCCTTAATTAGCAAAGACTTTAACATAGAAGATGGAAGTTCGCTTACATTTGCCGGAAATGTAATGGATACCGAATTGAACATCAACGCCAAGCATTCGTTAAAGACCTCACTGGGGCCACTAATCTCCGACACCACCTCAGTTTCTACAAGAAGACTGGTAAACTGTGGCATTAAAATATCAGATAAACTACGAAGTCCTTCGTTAAAATTCTCTATCGACATACCGGACCTAGATCCAAGCACTAAAAACCTTGTGGACAGTGAATTAAACACTGAAGACAAGGTATCGCGCCAATTCCTCTCACTCATCGTGCTAGGTGGCTTTCTTCCCGGGGCACAGAGTGGTATCGTCAACACAAACAACAGCAGTTCCAACTTCTTGTATAACAATATAGCGTCCATAATGTCAGGACAATTGAACGCGGTACTACAAAAGTTCGGGATACCTTTAGACCTAGGTCTTAGTTACCAACAGAATGAAGTGGGAAATGATGTGATGGACGTCGCTGTATCTACCCAACTGTTTGATAATATGGTCTCTGTTAATGGATCATTAGGGAATCGCAAATTCAGTTCTACCAGCGATGAAAATATGGTCGGGGACCTTGACATAAATATAAAACTAAATAAATCGGGACACTTCAGGCTCAACCTCTTCTCTCATTCGGCCGACGACTACACAAACTACCTGGATAACAGTCAAAGAAACGGAATAGGTATATCGTATCAAAAAGAATACGATAATCTTCGATCTTTCATAAGGAGTCTTTTTAGGAAAAAAGAGGATAAAGAAAGTGAATTTGTTCCGAATAAGACACTTATCATAAACAATGAATAAAGGCAAATTATACCTGATACCCTCGCCATTAAGCGAGTCCGATATAGAGAACGTAATTCCCGGGCCAGTTCTCGAATTGCTTCACCATATAGGCAAATATGTAGTGGAAAACGAAAGAACTGCAAGGCGATACCTGTCTAAAGCGGGCTTGAAAGGGCATATAGACACTCTTACCTTCGTGGAATTAAATGAACACACAAAATCAGAAGATGTCGAGAAGATGATAGGGCTTTTCGAGGATGGTGAAGATGTGGGGCTTATTAGTGAAGCCGGGCTGCCTGCAGTGGCAGACCCGGGGGCAGCGCTGGTGGATCTTTGCCACCGGCACACCATAGAGGTGTGCCCGCTGGTCGGGCCTTCGTCGCTGATGCTCGCCCTTATGGGCAGTGGGCTCAACGGGCAGTCGTTCGCCTTCCGAGGCTACCTTGGTGCGAAGACCGACCAGCGCCGCGCCGACATCCGCGATGCAGAAAAACTCTCCGGCGCTCTAAAACAAACACAGATTTTTATCGAAACCCCATACCGCTCCGACGCCCTTTTCACAGATTTTCTCAACTACCTCTCCCCCTCCACTATGCTATGCGTAGCCACCAATCTCACATCTTCAGCTCAATCGATAAAAACATATCCCATATCCGAATGGAAAAAACACCCCATCCAAATAGGTAAACAACCCACTGTTTTTCTAATTTTAAAATAAAAATATGAAAGGCACTCTCGAACTCACAGGAATGAAATTTCACGCTTTCCATGGTTGCCTGGATTTTGAAAGGATACAAGGAGCCGAATACATAGTGGATTTTAGAACCGAAATAGAAATGGATCAAGCCATAAAAAGCGACAAGCTCGACAACACTCTGGATTATAGCAAGATATATGACCTGATAAAAAAAGAAATGTCCATACCATCTTCTCTAATTGAAAATGTCGCAGGAAGGATTATGGCATCCATATCTGAATCATTCCCAAACCTAGAACACTTCACTATCAAACTCTCAAAGCTTTGTCCACCCGTAAATGGGCCAGCAGACAAGGCCAGCATAACTTTATCCCGATGAAAATAGCATTTCTAACTCTTGGCTGTAAACTAAACTACGCCGAGACCTCAACATACGAAAGAGACTTCGAAAAGGCTGGTCTTGAAGTAGTTTCACACCAAGACCAAGCCGATATATATATCATTAACACATGCTCGGTCACCTCCACTGCCGACGCTAAATCCAGAAATCTCATTCGGAAAATGCATAGACAGAACCCATCCGCCCGCATTGTCGTATGCGGATGTAGCGCTCAACTACGAAAAGAAGACATCCACGAAATAGAAGGAGTATGGAAGGTGTTTGGATGCAATGAAAAATCTCTCATAGTTCCCCAATGCCTAAAAGAACTTGGAATCACTCAAAAAGGAATCTCTCCAGAGTCTTCCAGCACTATTTTCGGAGCCTATAGCAGCGGAGAGCGCACTAGAAGCTTTCTAAAAGTTCAGGATGGATGTAATAACCACTGTCTTTACTGCACGGTTCCATTGGCCCGAGGAGAAAGTCGCAACATTTCCATCTGCGAGTGTGTAAAGATGGCAGAGCAGATAGCCGAAAATGGAGTTAAAGAGATAGTCATCACAGGGGTAAACACCGGGGATTTCGGACGCTCCACCTCTGAGAACTTCTTGGACCTGCTTAAAGCACTGAACGAAGTAAAAGGCATAGAAAGATATCGCATCTCAAGCATAGAGCCCAACCTCCTACATAACGAAATAATCGACTGGATTGCAAGTGGAACCAAAATCCAGCCACACTTTCATATTCCGCTGCAAGCAGGGTGCGACATACTTTTGGAAAATATGGGAAGGCACTATGACACAGCTTTTTTCAAGGACAAAATTTCCTATCTTAGATCTAAATTGGGCGATGGCGTGTTTATAGGTATTGACATAATGGTCGGGCTCCCCGGCGAAACAGAAGAATTATTCCGTCAAGGCTACGACTTCATATCTGAAATAAAACCCTCGTTTCTCCACATATTCCCTTACTCACAAAGACCGGGAACTCCGGCAGCCACGATGAGCGGACAAGTAAATGAAGAGACTAAAAAAGAAAGAGTAGCCATCTTGGAAAGCTTATGCACAAAGTTGCATACCGATTTTGTAGAATCACAGAAAGGCCACAAAGCCCTTGTACTTTTCGAATCAAAGGAAAAGGACGGAAACATGAGCGGATACTCCGAGAACTACATAAGAGTATCCAGACCATATGACCCAACACTAGTTGGAAAAATCGTTGAAGTAACATTATGAAGACAAAACTGACATTTTTAGGCACAGGCACATCACAGGGCGTCCCAGTAATAGGGTGCGACTGTAAAGTATGCAGAAGTTCAGATCCACACGACAAAAGATTTCGCTCATCTGTCCTAGTGCACTATGGCGATCTCACTATCCTTGTAGATTGCGGTCCGGATTTTAGAATGCAGATGCTAAGAGAGGATGTCAAACATCTTGATGCCGTTCTGCTTACTCACAACCACAAGGATCACACAGGAGGAATGGACGATCTGCGTTCTTTTAACTTATTGGAACACAAACCAATAAACATATACTGCGAGGAATACGTGGAAAAAGCACTTCGCCACGAATACGATTACGCATTTGCCGAGCCCCACTACCCCGGCGTTCCGGAATGGTGCATAAAAAATATAAACGGACACTCTCCTTTCCTCGTCGAGCCTAATGACATGCTTCCTAAGCTTGTATGGGAAAGTGGAATAGGCTACCACAAAGAAAAGCCTGACATCACCACTCCCGTGCGAAAACCCGTAGAAGTGATTCCTATCCAAGGCTACCACGACATGGCCAGAACATTCTCAGTACTTGGCTTCAGGTTCGGAGATATCGCCTACATTACCGATATGAAGCAAATAGACGAAAGCGAATTCTCAAAGTTAAAAGGGCTTCAAGCCGTGACATTGAATTGCGTCGGTTTTAAACCACATCACTCCCATTTTAACTTGGAACAAGCTATCGAATTGGCCCAAAAGATAGGAGCCCAGCAGACATACCTTACCCATCTTTCTCACGCATTGGGAACGCACGAAGAATTAAAAAAACTCCTACCTACTGGTATACAGCCAGCATATGATGGATTAACCTTAGAAGTTGTTTAAAAATGAAAACAAAAAATATACTAGCAGCATTAACTATCACTATGAGCGCTTGCACAACTAATCCGCTCCTTAAAGAATCAACCCTGGAATATGGAGCACCTGAATTTGACAAGATAAAGGCCGAACACTATATGCCGGCCTTCCGTAAAGGCATCGAAGAAGCAAAGGCGGAAATAAATGCCATTGCTCACAACTCGGAACCTCCGACATTTGAAAATACCATACTTGCACTAGAAGAAAGTGGCAAGACGCTAAAAAAAGTGTCCAACATATTCTTCAATGTAATGGAAGCCGACACAAGCGAAGATCTTCAGAAAATCGCAGAAGAAGTAAGCCCTCTTCTAAACGACTATTCCATGTATGTTTCGCTAAATGAACCACTCTTCGAAAGAGTGAAAAGCATCTATACGCTTAGCGAACATCTAAATTTAGCTCAAGATCAGAAGCGCCTCCTGGAAAAAACCTACAAATCTTTTGTTCGTCAAGGAGCACTTTTGGATAAAGACGCTAAAACGCTATTCAGCGATTATCAAGAAAAGCTCTCCCTTGCACAGCTCCGCTTTTCGAAAAACGTACTTGCAGCAACCAACGCTTTTAAATTAAACCTTAGCGATAAAGCCGACCTGGAAGGACTTCCCGATTACCTAATAGAACAGGCAGCACAAACAGCCACTCAAAATGGCCAAGAAGGATGGACCTTCGACCTTTCATACCCTATGTATGGACCATTTATGAAATATAGCAGTCGGGAAGATCTACGCAAAACCATATACGAAGCATACTCAAAGCGTGCAGTTGGCGGAGAATTTGACAATACAGGCAATGTCCTAGAAATAATCGACCTAAGGATAAAGATAGCACAAAGCCTAGGGTATCGGACCTATGCCGATTATGTCTTGGAAGAAAGAATGATAAAAAGCTCAAAAGAGGTCAATCAGTTCCTCGATGAACTTCTAGGTCCATCTCTTCCTGCAGCAAAAAAAGAAGTCAAACGCATAACGGACTTCGCTCACCTTAATGGATATAAGGAAAAAGAAATGCAGGCTTGGGACTTTTCTTTCTGGAGTGAGAAATATAAAAACGAGGAATATGCATTCGACGAGAATGAACTAAAACCATATTTCAATCTGGATAGTTGTATAAATGCGGTATTCGACCTAGCGGGAAGACTATATGGACTTCAATTCGAAAGTCGTCCTGACCTGCCAGTTTACCATAAAGATGTACGCGTTTACGACGTAAAAGACAAAAATGGAGTACACAAAGCCCTTTTCTATGCCGACTTCTTCCCACGCGCATCGAAAAGAGGTGGCGCTTGGATGACCGAATTTCAAGGACTTGGCCCGAATTACAGACCATTTGTCAGTATGGTTACCAATTTCACAAAGCCTACCGACTCTGCGCCTTCGCTTATAACCCACGATGAATTGTGCACGCTTCTGCACGAATTCGGGCATTGTCTCCATGCAATGTTAGGGGAAGGTCGCTACGAAAGTTTGGGGACTACGAATGTATCCACAGACTTCGTGGAATTACCTTCCCAGATTATGGAAAACTGGGCCTTCGAACCAGAATTTTTGCAAAGTTTTGCAAAGCATTACAAAACAGGAGAAGTTATATCAACTGAACTAATAGATAAAATAGTAGAAACCAAAAACTACAATGCTGCCTACTATCAAGTCCGCCAGCTAAATTTCGGCATTCTAGATATGGCGTGGAATGATATGGATACAATGACAAATAAAGATGTCTTAACATTTGAGTCAGACGCCCTAAAAAATGTAACATTATTTCCTCCAGTAAAGGGCACGTGCATTTCCACTTCATTCTCACACATATTCACCGGACAATATGCTGCCGGTTATTACTCTTATAAATGGAGTGAAGTACTAGAAGCCGATGCATTCTCCCTCTTCAAAGAAAAAGGCATTTTCAACCCGGAAGTATCAGAAAGTTTCAGGGCCAATATTCTTAGCCGAGGTAACACCGAAGATCCAGCCACGATGTTTAGAAATTTCCGTGGACACGACCCGCAAGTAGGGGCATTATTGAATAAACTCGGTATTACATCCCAGAATCAATAATATCTCTGGCTATCTCCACATCGGCAGCAGATAAACCGGATGAAGGATTAGCCATAAAATCAAATAATTCCGCCTCCGTCCAATTAGGATGTTCCCCGAACCACTTCATAAGAATGTCTCGGGAACATCCTTTACGGGCACGGCATACATCGCATTTTCCACAATCCTGAACATCGCTTTGACCGAAATATCTTATAAGTCTAGCGCTGCGACACTGATCATCTGAAGTGCAATACTGTTCCATTTCTAAGGCCCTTAACTTTGTAGATTCCTTTAATCTATTATAATAAAGTGGCTTAAGGTCTATATCACCAGGGCGAAGTCTGGGATGTCTTAAAAAAATTAAAGTACTATTATCCGCGGGAACATATTTCAATACATGTTCTAAAGACATTTCATACATAAGCACTCTAAGTTGAGCCACGCTGCATCCCAGATGACGGCTTAATGAATTTTCATCTACCGGAACAGGATAGGAAAAAATCCCCGTGTACTGCCTCATAAACAATTCCAGCAATTGTGTCATCTCCCGTTTAGGAAGATCTATACCATAGAGCTGTTGCCTATCAGGAATTATTTTCACTCTGGTAGGTATGTCGGTATCTTCGCTATAAGTTATATGCCCCAACCTATCCAAATACATAATGGCATAATAAGTCTTAGAGCGAGATAGGGAAAAATGTTTACAAAACTCCACTAAATCGAATTTAAGTTCTCTTCCGGCGCCGTGTTCATAAGGAATGTCGTAAAAAATATGAATCTTCTGATAAATATCTTCTATAAATGCTAGTGGTGGATATGACAATTCCACCATCTGGTTAAGTCTAGAAATATCCTTATCATTATATAAAAGCACTGCGTATGCCAATTTTCCATCTCTACCAGCTCTTCCAGCCTCCTGGAAATAGGCCTCTGGAGAATCGGGTATGTCCAAGTGCACCACAAAACGTACATCCGGCTTATCGATTCCCATACCAAAAGCATTGGTACACACCATAACTCTCGTTTTCCCGCACTTCCACTCCATTTGCCTTTCGCTTCTACTTAAAGACTGTAAACCAGCATGATAAAAATCCGCACTGATTCCAGCGGCCTTTAATGCCTGTGCTATTTCCTCGCATTTGGAACGGTTTCTCATATACACTATCCCAGTTCCCGGCACGCCCTTACAAATAGAGAGCAATTGACCCATTTTATCTGTACAGCGTCGAACAACATAAGTAAGATTGTCCCTGTTGAAATCGCCCTTAAAAACGATGCGCTCTTTAAATGACAATTTGTCCATTATGTCTTCGCATACCTGCGGGGTAGCAGTAGCAGTAAGGGCCAATACGGGAGCATCAACCCTTTCTCTAATTCTTCCTATCATAAGATAATCCGGGCGGAAATCGTATCCCCATTGGGAAATACAATGTGCTTCATCCACGACGATAGTTGTAATAGGAAGAATATCCAAATATGAAGCAAATAACGATGTTGACAAACGCTCTGGCGACACATACAGAAACTTAACTTCCGGGTCGTATGCCGCATTGTTTAGTGCCAAATCTACCTCACGACGGTTCATCCCTGAATGAATAAAAAGAGCCTTTATGCCCCTATCTTCCAGATTCTGCACCTGATCCTTCATAAGAGCCACTAATGGACTAATTACCAAGGCCAATCCTTCCTTTAACATCTGCGGAACTTGAAAACAGATAGATTTACCTCCGCCTGTAGGTAGAAGCGCAAGAGTGTCGTTTCCCTCAAGCACAGAGTGTATTATCTGCTCTTGAAGAGGGCGAAACGAATCATATCCCCAATAGTGCTTCAACACCTCGACGGGCATAGTTCTTGTATCGAAATTAACCATAAATAGCTAGTTGTGTATCTGTCAAAAATGTTTATCTTTGCATCGCATTTTCAGGTATAACAAAAATACAAATTATACTTTACAATATGGCAAACATTGATCTTTCAAAGTACGGCATCACAGGTGTGACCGAAGTCCTCTACAACCCTACTTATGAGGTTTTATTTAACGAGGAAACTAAACCTGGTCTCGAAGGTTACGAAAAAGGACAAGTAACCGAACTCGGAGCCGTAAATGTTATGACTGGTGTATATACTGGTCGTAGTCCTAAAGACAAATACATCGTAATGGACGCTACGTCTAAAGACACCGTATGGTGGACTTCAGACGAATTTAAGAATGACAATCACCCTCTTAGCGAAGAAAATTGGGCTATCTTGAAAGGACTTGCACAGAAACAACTTTCAGGAAAGCGTCTTTTTGTCGTGGATGGTTTCTGCGGAACCCACAAGGACACCCGTATGAAGGTTCGCTTCATTATGGAAGTCGCTTGGCAGGCACACTTCGTTACTAATATGTTCATTCGTCCTCAGAATCAGGCCGAATTTGACCAAGAGCCTGATTTCGTAGTATATTGTGCAGCTAAGGCTAAAGTTGAGAACTACAAGGAATTGGGTCTTAACTCTGAAACCGCTGTTGCTTTCAATGTAACCAGCAAAGAGCAAGTTATCCTCAATACTTGGTATGGCGGTGAGATGAAGAAAGGTATGTTCTCAATGCAGAACTACTTCCTCCCTCTCAAGGGTATCGCTTCTATGCACTGTTCTGCTAATACCGATCTTAATGGCGAAAATACCGCTATCTTCTTCGGACTTTCAGGAACAGGTAAAACCACCCTTTCTACCGACCCTAAACGTCTTCTTATCGGTGACGATGAACACGGCTGGGACGATCAAGGAGTATTTAACCTCGAAGGTGGTTGCTATGCTAAGGTCATAAACCTTGATAAGGATTCTGAGCCGGACATCTACAATGCCATCACAAGAGATGCTCTTCTTGAAAATGTAACAGTAGATAAAAACGGAAAAATCGATTTCGCAGACAAGAGCGTAACTGAAAACACCCGTGTATCTTACCCTATCTACCACATCAAGAATATCGTTCGTCCTTATTCTCAGGGTCCTGCTGCTAAGAGAGTTATCTTCCTTTCAGCTGATGCATTCGGAGTTCTTCCTCCAGTATCAATCCTTACCCCAGAGCAGACAAAATACTACTTCCTTTCAGGATTTACTGCTAAGCTTGCAGGAACAGAACGCGGAATTACCGAACCTACTCCTACATTCTCCGCTTGCTTCGGACAAGCATTCCTCGAACTCCATCCTACAAAATATGCTGAAGAGCTTGTAAAGAAGATGGAGAAAAACGGAACCAAAGCATATTTGGTAAATACAGGATGGAATGGTACAGGGAAGCGTATCTCCATCAAAGATACGAGAGGAATTATCGATGCTATCCTTGATGGCTCTATCGAGAAAGCTCCTACCAAGGTTATTCCTCACTTCAACTTCCAAGTTCCTACACAGCTGGAAGGTGTAGATCCACACATCCTCGACCCTCGCGACACATATACTGACGCATCTGTTTGGGAAGAGAAAGCTAAGGACCTTGCCGGACGCTTCATCAAGAACTTCAAAAAGTACGAGAACAACGAAGCAGGTAAGGCTCTCGTAGCTGCCGGCCCAGTAGTTGAGTAATTCTAACACATATAAAAAACCTCGAAGCCTTAACGACCTCGAGGTTTTTTTTGTAGTCCCTACAGGAATCGAACCTGTATTTAAGGTTTAGGAAACCTTCGTTCTATCCGTTGAACTAAGAGACCATTAAGAGCGGCTGACTACTCAGCGCTCTTTTCAATAATCTGGCGTCCTCTGTAGTAACCGCACTCAGGACATACACGATGATAAATGACGGTAGCGCCACAATTCGGACAAGTAGCAAGAGTAGGTACAGGCGCAAAATCGTGCGTACGTCTCTTAGCTGTTCTCTGTTTAGAGAATTTGTGTTTTGGATGTGCCATTTTCTTATTCTTTTAAATTATTATTTACTTATATACTTTGTAGTCTCTTCGTTACATTCCCCATCAGGATGAACTCTTCTAAGCGGAAGTGAAGTTACTACATAATCATAAATATCTTGACTCAAATCAAGCTCATTACCCTGTGGAATGTAATTTTCCTCGAATTCCGTATCCACTGGTATAGTCACAGGTTCCAAGCATAGATCACAAGGCACCTTAACCTCGCCCACCATACGACAAGAAACATCTACGCTAGCGCCCTTATTCTTAACTGAATAATCCACTTCAATATGGGCATCCAATATCTCGGCATTCTCGAATTTATCAAAGAACTGTTTGTCAGCAATGGCGCTGAAAGCTTTCGCACCAGCACCTATACTACTTAAGTCTACTACAAAGGGTTGCAAATTTAATAAAATTTTTTCTATTATCAATCTATGTTATCGCTATTTCTCTTTCTAGCCAAAGGATCCAACAAGACCTTGCGTATACGCATATAATGTGGTGTTACCTCGACAAGTTCATCCTCTTGAATGTACTCAAGTGCCTCTTCAAGAGAAAACTTTATGGCCGGAGGTAAAATTATCTTCTCATCCGAGCCTGCTGCACGCACATTCGTTAGTTTCTTTGTCTTACAGATATTTACATTCAAATCTCTCTCCCTAGTATGCTCTCCCACTACTTGGCCTGCATATATCTCTTCTCCGGGCTCCACAAAGAAACGCCCTCTATCCAACAGTTTGTTCATAGCGTATGCACTTGCTACACCTGTCTCCAAAGACACTAGGGAACCATTGCTTCTACGTTCTATATCACCCTTATATGGCTGATAATCCTTAAAACGATGAGCCACCACAGCCTCACCTTGAGATGCAGTCAGCAAGTTGCTCCTCAACCCCATAAGTCCACGTGTAGGTATTTCGAATTCAAGCAGGGTTCTATCTCCCCTCGGCTCCATGTGGATCAAAGCACCCTTACGCCTTGTCGCTATCTCAATGGCAGCTCCCACAAACTGCTCCGGCACTTCTATAGAAAGCTCTTCAATAGGTTCACATCTTTGTCCCCCGATCGTTTTGTCCAATACCTTAGGCTGTCCCACCTGAAGTTCAAAACCTTCACGGCGCATAGTCTCTATCAAGACTGAAAGATGAAGAACTCCGCGCCCATAAACCACGAAAGAATCAGCGGAAAGACCCGGTTTAACTCTTAAAGCAAGATTTTTCTCCAGCTCCTTTTCCAACCTATCCTTTATATGTCTGGAAGTTACGAATTTACCATCTTTCCCGAAAAATGGAGAATTGTTTATCGTAAAGAGCATACTCATAGTAGGTTCATCGACGGCAATAGGAGGAAGGGCTTCCGGATTCTCATAATCGGCGATGGTATCACCTATTTCGAATCCCTCAATACCCACAACCGCACAAATATCACCGCAATGCACTTCGTCCACAGTAGCCTTTCCAAGGCCTTCGAAGACCATTAGCTGCTTGATTTTCTGCTTCTGTATGACATCGTATCTTTTACATAGGCTTACCTGTTGCCCAGCCTTTAGAGAGCCTCTTGTAATTTTCCCTATGGCAATTCTACCCACATACGGACTATACTCCAATGAAGAAATCAACATTTGAGGTGTACCTTCAACTATAGCAGGAGCAGGGATTTCCTCCAAGATAACATCTAAAAGGGGTGTGATATCTTTTGTAGGTTTATCAGGATCAAGAGACATCCAGCCCTGTTTTGCAGAGCCGTACACCGTCTTAAAATCAAGCTGCTCTTCATTAGCGTTAAGATTGAACATCAGGTCAAAAACCTCATCTTGAACCTCGTATGGGCGGCAATTAGGTTTATCCACCTTATTAATTACCACGATAGGCTTTTTCCCAAGTTGCAAAGCCTTCTGGAGCACGAACCTCGTCTGAGGCATACAGCCTTCAAACGCATCCACTAAAAGCAATACGCCATCAGCCATATTCAAGACTCGCTCCACTTCGCCACCGAAGTCGCTGTGCCCAGGTGTATCTATAATATTAATTTTAACCCCTTTATAAGTTACAGACACATTTTTTGCCAATATTGTAATTCCTCTCTCCCTCTCCAAGTCGTTGTTATCCAAGATCAATTGGCCAAGATTTTCAGGCTGACGAACCAGGTTAGCCTGATAAATCATCCTGTCTACAAGAGTCGTCTTACCATGGTCAACATGTGCGATTATAGCAATATTTCTAATTTCTGTCATACACTACCTCAAAAAGGGGAAGTCATTAACTAGTAATAACTTCCGCTCATAAAGTGCGCGAGATGAGACTCGAACTCACATGTCGCAATTGACACTAGCTCCTGAAACTAGCGCGTCTACCATTTCGCCACCCGCGCAAGGGAGTGCAAATATAGCAAAAATTTCAGAAAATATATGATACCGAAAGCATAAACTGGTCCGGCCTTACGAAATAAGCATCACCCTTTGAACGAATCCGAGCACATGTTTCACATCCATACTCCAAATAGGTTTCATACCCTCCCCATATACCCCATCCAAGGTCTATATTAAAATGTTTGTTAAGCATCCATGAATGACCGGCCCATAACATAGCCCCCAGCCGATCACCTTCTTTTAGGTATTCTCCTCTATCACTGAACTCCTGATACTTCGCTCCACTTGAAAGCCACCACCCTGAATAAACATACCAAGGCCAATATTTTACCCCAACTGAAATAGTCCGCTGCTTTTGTGTATCAGAATATGGGTTATATCTCATCATAGACCCTATAGTCCAGTGCCGTGACATTGACACGGAGGCATCAATATTCAGCGTTCCACCTTCAATATAATCGACAAAATTAGTCGAAACACTTACCTTTGTTTGGGAAAAAGCTAGCCCTACACTCACGCGCAAGACTAGCGCCAATATGAAAAATTTTTTAACATCTAATGATTTCATTTTACAAGTATTTATTAAACGCTTCATTTATAACGCTTTTACATTCTGGATATAGTACTAGCAGCCTTGCCCTCAATTCATCTCGCTGCGTAACATCGGATGTGAGTGCAGCGAATATTTTAAATCTATTTAAGCCCCTTTTATCCATATAGAGGAATATCTCAGGATGGAACCAATACCTATCTCCAAAGGTCGTAGACCAATCCTCGTATCGCTCCCTATAGAGAATATTTTCGATATAATATGCCCACATCTCCCCTATCTCACAGTACCCTGAATCTTCCTCCGTACCCGTTCCGTATGTTACTCCTCCAGATGATAAGTATGACCGAAGTATCATCATGGCATACTTATCCCAATACTTATTGCCCACTTGCATATAATGGCTTGCATGCGCCAATTCATGCTGAACTAAGTGATATAGAGAGGCATAATCGTTATGATTTTTTGTTCCTAATATCACATCCGGTAAAAATAGTTTTACTATTGGAGTATATACGCCTATGATTTCCTGAATCATATCAATATCCAGTATAGCACCCTGATGGAGCATCAAAGTAGCACTCGACTGCATAGGAGAGAAGGCCCATATCGTTAGATTAGAGGGAGGTGTTTTTATCTTTACACCATTGGCCGAACAGCTTTCATAGTAATCATACGCTGCATTGTTAATGACACATCTCTTGAAAAGCTTTTTCTCAGAATTCTCGGTGACACATATACTATAACCCTCTGGAGAATGTTTCCCTAATGTTGATATTGAACCTTTTACAAATATGGCATTTATACCTTGTGTAAAACCCTTTCTATTAGTAAAGACCAGGCGATAACGGGGCTTGGATTTGAAACTTTTTTTCATTTTATAATACCCCTCATCATCAGCATAGCACCTGTCGAATTTCACAAACACATTACACGAGACCTGTACTCCAGACACGCCAATAGGTTCAGTGTCGAAGTCTTTATCCACGATTGTTATCCTCCCCGAAGGTATTTTCGCCTCCGTTTTACCCTTTGTCTGCGGACATAATAGTTCCGAATTTCCCGTCAAGCGATACGACTGTTCCTCCACAGCATCCCAATCTACCCAATCAAGTCCGGCTTTGGTAACATTTTCCGCTTCTGCCAAATAACATTTATGCATCAGCTCACATTTCACTCCCGATGGAGCTTCAAAATCCGGTGGCACTACAGCATACTGCCAAGTAATGTTTCCTTCCGGGATCTCCGGATCATGATAATAATCCCCTTCTTCGACAATCTGATAATCAAGCGGATGATCAAGCATCTTCACCCCAAGCGCCTCCAGATGACGCAAATCTTCTTCATCACGCGGCAAAAGCCTTACATAATAATCCGTAGCCTCCAACTGAACGACATCCGCCTTAGTGGGATATAGTGAGGCAAATGCCTTTGTCATATTGGCAAGGGAATATGGATCTTCTAGTTGTTTTCCTAAAACTATCATTTCGTGTGAAATGCTATGACCATCGTCATATCCATATTTACCACCTCCATTATCGGAAAGGGTGCCATTGCAAGATGAAACAGCTACTGCCACTCCTGCGATAAGAATTCTCAAAGTTTTCATAGACAAGTTGTTTTTGCAAATGTATAAAAAAAAGCCGTGTAAAAACGAGTTTACACGGCTAATTTATAATTTGTTAATTAAAAGAATTTTATCTCTTCATTTTCTATGGCTGAGACAAGCGAATTGCCTAGCCGACTCACGCCGAATCGAAAAAGATTCTTATTCAACCACTCTGCTCCAAGTATGCTTTCACCTATTTCATAATATTGTAAAGCCTCGTCTGCAGTGGACACTCCACCTGCTGCTTTAAATCCGACCTTTCGGCCGGTTTTCTCATAATATTCCTTAATGGCATAGCACATAACTCTTGCGGCCTCAGGCGTAGCATTCACACTCACCTTTCCAGTAGAAGTCTTGATAAAATCTGCCCCTGCTTCCATAGCGAGCATAGAAGCATCGTGGATCAACTGCTCGGTTTTCAATATACCAGTTTCAAGTATGACTTTTAGAAGTACTCCTCTTGCAGTACATATATCCTTAATTCGAGCGATTTCTTGATATGCCCTCTCCTTATCTCCTGCCAGGAAAGCATTTAAGGCCAATACTATATCTACCTCATCGGCTCCATCTTCAATAGCCATCTTTACCTCCAACTCCTTTACTTGTGGAAAACTCTGAGATGAAGGGAAGCACCCAGCCACTGTAGTAACATGCAGTTCAGGACTTATACGATGATCCCTTACCACATGAGCAAAATTAGGATACACGCAAATAGATGCCGGAAGCGGATATGACGGATAAAGCAGGTGAAATTCACTCACTTTGTCTACAAGATTCTTCACACTATTTTCTGTATCTTCTGGATGTAATGTGGTTAAGTCCATGAAAGCAAAACATTTTTTTAAGATTTCTGTCTTATTCATATTGTTCATTAGGATTAATTAGTGTATCTGCATTTGAAAGCGTATCTGAAATATGCCATTTCATCATAGTGTCGCGACTCATAAGCGAGTCCAAGTTAAATTCTTTAGATACATAAGGCGAGAATTCCGGCTTATGATTATTATAATAATCATCGACTTTTTGTAAGTATTTCGCCTTTTTATCTAACTTAAGACCAGCCGTTTTTAGTATTTTCGAATAATCATCCGGTTTTGATATATAATACTTTACAGAAGCATCGTAATCTGTAGTCGTATATCCGTATTTTTCAAAAATAGGCTCGTAGAATAGAGTGGTATCTGCTTTCCTCCTTTCCGAATAGTGCGATGAAATCCATTGATCCGCCAAAAACATATCTGCATATATGTCGGCCATCTTAGAGGCAGGAATCACTCTTCCTCCCTTCGCACAAGCCGACAACATACATACAATATATGCGTATAGGAAAAATCTACCAAGCTTCATCTATATACTATCTAAGCTGCGCACCAAATTCACTTTGAAAAGACTTCAAGATAGATGACATAGCCTTCTCCACATCCTGATCTGTTAGCGTTCTCTCAGCATCCTGAAGTGTAAAACTCAACGCATATTGTTTTTTACCTTGCGGTATCTTATCGCCACGATAAACATCGAATAAGGATACATTTTTCAGAATTTTCTTTGCGGATTTAAATGCAGAAATTCTTAACTGGGCATACGTAACTTGCTCGTCTAAAAGCAAAGCCAAATCCCTTCTAACTTCTGGGAATCGTGGCAGCTCCTTGAATCCGACCTTATTCCTCTTTATCAGTTCAAAGAGGGTCTGCCAATTAATTTCTGCCACATATACCGGCTGCTTTACTCCGAATTTTTTTGCTAAAGATGCGTTGACCTGCCCCATAGTAAGTAATAACTTCCCACTACCCGGCAGTTTCAAACTCATACCCTCTGAATAAATATCTCCCGGTGCCGGCTCACTCCACAACTGATAAATATCTGCACCGAAACGCCTTAATAGCAGCTCAACATATCCTTTAAGTTTAAAATAATCTGTCCGAACACCACCTCCACGCCAGTTCTTTTCAGAGACACCGGTAATAGCCAGACAAAAGTTCTGATGTTCCTCATATCCTTCTAATGTCTCGCCGTTCTTTTCCGGAAGTCTCTGATATACAGAACCATATTCGAAGATTTTCAGGTACGGCATTTGACGATTGACATTATATGCGACAACCTCTAAAGCATTTAAAACCAATGTCTGACGAAGAACATTAAGATCTTGGCTCAAAGGATTCAGTATTTTAACGCAATGATCCGACGGATATGTGGTAAGCCCGTTGTAGTAATCTCCCTTCGTGAGAGAATTATTCATAGTCTCGACAAACCCATTAGCCGCCAAGAAATTAGAAATTATACTCCTTACAGCTTCCGGCTCCGGTGCAGCTGTGGCATTAACAGACATCCTCATCTGTGATGGCAATTCTATATTGTCGTAGCCATAGATACGGAGTATTTCTTCTACCACATCACATTCTCTATAGACATCCACCATATAGCTTGGAGCTAAAACAACAGCCTTTCTCCCACTACGCTCCTCGAACTTGTATCCGAGAGCCTCCAATATGTTATCTATCTTATCATCACCTATTTCCTTTCCTATAAACGAACATATCCGTCCATAGTCCAATTCAATTCTTTTACGGCTTATCGGTGAAGGGTAATTATCTATGATAGGTCCAACTATTCTTCCTCCTGCCAACTCTACCACCAAATCAGCTGCACGTTTTAGTGCATATTCGCATGCGGCTGGATCCACTCCCCTTTCATAACGAAAAGATGCATCCGTGGAAAGCTGCTGCTTCTTACTTGTCTTTCGAATACTTCCTGGATCAAAATAAGCACTCTCTATAAATAGGTTAACAGTATTTTCACTTATTCCACTTTCACTTCCGCCAAATACACCGGCAATGCACATAGGACCATCTGAATTGGCAATAACCATATCTTCTGAAGACAGGGTCCTCTCCACTCCATCAAGCGTGCATATTTTTTCACCCTCTAAAGCACGGCGAATAATCACTTTCCCGCCTTTAATTTTGTCTGCATCAAAGGTGTGCAGAGGCTGTCCTATCTCAAATAACACATAATTGGAGACATCCACTACATTATCTATCGGACGACATCCTATAGCCGTAAGGCGCTCCTGCATCCACTTAGGAGAAGGCGCGACCTTTATTCCCTCTATTGTTACTCCCATATATCGAGGCGCTCCTGAGATATCTTCCACATCCACACCTATAGGTGATGCTGCATTCTTATCCGCATTTTTTACTGCCACGCCTACACTCGGAAGGACGAGCTCGCATGGGATGCCGTGTAGCCTCATATAGGCATAGACATCACGAGCAACGCCAAAATGTGAAGCGGCATCGACACGATTGGCAGTAATTTCGTACTCTATAACTGCTTGTGTTTTAATATGCAAATATTCCTTCGCTGGTGTTCCCACCACCGCGTCCTCTGGCAATACCATAATGCCATCGTGACTTTCTCCTATTCCCAATTCATCCTCTGCGCATATCATACCTAAACTTTCAACTCCACGAATCTTCGATTTTTTAATTTTAAATTCGCCCGGAAGTACAGCTCCTACACGAGCAAATAGGACCTTTTGACCTGCTGCCACATTAGGCGCCCCACATACAACTTGAAGTGGGGCTTCTCCACCATCATCCACAGTTGTTATATGCAGGTGATCTGAATCGGGATGTGGAACGCATGTCAATACCTTTGCCACCACCACATTCTTAAGGCCACCTTCGATAGTTTCCGTTTCCTCAACGGCATCCACTTCTATTCCTATGGATGTCATAATTTCTGCTATCTGTGTAGCTGTCAAGTCACATTTAATATACTCTTTAAGCCAATTATAATCGAGTTTCATATCTATAGTATTTTATTTCAAATTATCTTCTTCAAAAAGCGTCTTAACAAACTCCTGCTTATCAAACTCCTTTATGTCATCTATCCCTTCTCCCATTCCTAGGTATTTAATAGGTATTCCGAACTGGTCCACAAGCCCAACTGCCACTCCTCCACGCGCTGTTCCATCCATCTTGGTCAACATTAAAGAAGATATAGATGTAGCCCGTGCAAACTCTTTTGCCTGTTGAAAAGCATTCTGCCCTGTACTTGCATCCAAAACAAGCATAACTTCAGATGGAGCTCCAGGCAAAGCTTTAGATATAGAATTCCTAATCTTAGTAAGTTCATTCATAAGATCCACCCTATTATGTAAGCGTCCGGCAGTATCTATAAGAACTACATCGGCATTCTTGGCAACAGCAGAACGCACTGTGTCATAAGCCACGGCAGCCGGGTCAGAGCCCATTTGTTGCTTCACAATATCAACGCCAGACCTCTCTGCCCAAATAGTGAGTTGATCCACAGCTGCTGCACGGAAAGTGTCTGCGGCTCCTAAAACAACCTTTTTTCCAGCTTTTTTAAATCTGTATGCCAATTTCCCTATACTGGTAGTCTTTCCAACACCATTAACTCCCACTACCATTATGACATAAGGCTTAACATCGGACACGCTGGGAGTCGGCAAATTCATCAAAGATGCTATCTGCTCACGCAACATTTGAAAAAGTTCAACCTTTGTCATGAATTTATCATGCGACACCCTATCTTCAAGTTCATCTATTACTTTCAAAGTGGTATCAACACCCATATCCGACTCTATAAGAGCCTCCTCTATAGCATCCAAAGTGTTATCATCCACCCTAGACTTGCCAACAATAGCTCTACTTAATCGCTGAAAAAAACTAACTGCCATATCCTACAAATATAATGAAAAAATCTGCATTATAAATATGCAAAAAAGAGAGTGGGCCCCACTCTCTTCTTTAAATATAGATTTTACAAAAAGGAAATTACTTCTTTGCGAACATTTCCTTAGCCTGAGCTTCCTCCATCAAAGACTCTGTGAATACATAAGCCCCTGTCTTAGGAGACTTCTCCATGCGAATGCATTTAACCATGCTCTTAGCGCCGGCTTTAGCTGCGAATGTTGCGACGGCTTTCTTTGCCATATTCTAAATCCTCCAGAAATTATTTGATTTCACGATGTACAGTTACCCTCTTAAGGAAAGGATTATACTTCCTTCTTTCAAGGCGTTCTGTAGTATTTTTCTTATTTTTCGTGGTTACATAACGAGAAATTCCCGGTACTCCACTTGCCTTTTGTTCTGTGCACTCAAGGATGACTTGCACCCTGTTGCCTTTTGCTTTTTTTGCCATAATCTCAAAATTTAAACAAGGTTAACATATCCTTTTTTCTGAGCTTCACGGATTGTGGCGTCTAAGCCATTTTTCTCAATGATTCTCATACCTTTACAAGAAACTTTCAAAGTTATGAATCGATTCTCCTCTTCACTCCAAAAACGTTTGTTCTTGAGGTTGACGGAAAAGTCGCGCTTGGTACGCAATTTAGAATGTGCGACATTGTTGCCTTTCATTCTCTTTCTGCCAGTTATTTGACAAACCTTTGCCATAATTATTGTTTTTTATTTATTAATAATCTTTTACCACCTTCAAAAAACGATTCCATCTTATATTTTGTGGAAATTTTTTAGAAGGATCTGTCGAGAGCCATATTAGCACCGGTCTTCCCACTATATGGTCCTCCGGTACAAAACCCCAATACCTTGAATCCAAGGAATTGTGTCTGTTATCGCCCATCATAAAGTAGTAATCCTGTTTAAAAGTATACTCTCCTGCAGCCAGAGCATCCTTCACTGATGAATGCTCGTAAACACTGATAATCCTTTCGTATAGCGGAAGATTATCGGAATTCAACTCCACCCTTACTCCTTTTTTAGGAACCCATAGAGGGCCGAATTCGTCTCTGCTCCAAGAATAATTCTTTGAAAAAGGAAAAATTTCACGATAGTCACGCTGTGTCTCTTCCATTTTAGAAGAAAACTGAACACCATGATATACTGTTTGCTTTTCTCCGTTTACCCATACCATACCCTCTTTTACCTGTATGGTATCACCTGCAACTGCAACGCACCTTTTCACATAATGGTCGACCTTGTCTTCTGGTCTTGCTATTACAGGTCCTAATGTAGAAACCACCTTCTTCTTTCCATAAAACCGGCAAAGAGCATAATAGTCCTCTGCAGGAGCCTTTCTAAGAACGGTGTCGCCATTAGGGAACCCAAAAACCACTATGTCACCTCTTTCAACACTTCTTAAGCCCTTCAATCTACGATACTTGTTTTGTATAAGTTTAGAATAGGATTCCTTACCTAACAGAACATTATGCGTAAACGGAACCGTAAGCGGTGTCTGAGGCAACTTCGGGCCGTATGTCAATTTGCTGACGAAAAGATGATCTCCAGTGTATAGAGTGTTCTCCATTGAAGAAGTAGGAATCTTAAAAGCCTGAAACCAGAAAGTATTAATAAAGGTTACTACTATCACGGCAAAAATAATGGCATCAAGCCAATCATTCCACACCGAATGTTTTTCACCTTCTTTATACCTTTTTTTCCAAAAGTTCCAATGTACCTTTTTGGTGATAAATATATCAAATATCACCCCTAGGCCTAGAAGGAACCAATAATTCTCAAGCCAAATCACCCATAACACATATAGCAAAGCCCAAAAACTGAACTTTGTCCATCTATTATGGAGTAATTCCTTCAACTTCACGGCTGTAACTATTTAACTGATTTGACGATTGCTTCGAAAGCCTGAGGATTGTTCATGGCTAAGTCTGCAAGAACCTTACGGTTAAGTCCGATATTGTTCTTAGCAAGAGAACCCATAAACTGAGAATACGTCATGCCATACTGACGAGCAGCGGCATTAATTCTTTGAATCCAAAGAGCGCGGAAATTACGCTTCTTTGCTCTACGATCACGGTAAGCATAGGTAAGCCCTTTTTCATAAGTGTTTTTTGCTACCGTCCAAACGTTCCTTCTAGCGAGGAAATTACCGCGTGTTCTCTTAAGAATCTTCTTGCGGCGAGCCCTTGAGGCTACTGAATTGACTGATCTTGGCATAATTTAATACTTTTAGAGAACCAACATTTCTTTCACCCTCTTGATATCCGCAGATTCGATGATTGCGAAATGATCAAGATTTCTCTTTTGCTTTTTGGTCTTCTTTGTGAGGATGTGGCTGTGGTAAGCATGCTTCCTCTTGATTTTACCCGACCCGGTAAGCGTAAAGCGCTTTTTGGCACCGGGGTTCGTTTTAAGCTTTGCCATTGTGTTAAAATGTTTAATTAATAATAATTTATAAATAATATCCGCAAAAGCGGTCTACTTTTTCTTTAATGGAGCTATCATCATCGTCATCCTCTTCCCTTCCAATACCGGCATATTCTCAGCTCTTCCATAATCTTCAAGTTCTACGGCAAAACGTAGCAACTGTTTCTCACCCTGATCCGCAAACATTATCGAACGACCGCGGAAAAAGATGGTAGCTTTAACCTTTGAACCTTCCTGAAGGAACTCCTGCGCATGTTTAAGCTTGAATTGAAAATCATGCTCATCCGTGTTAGGGCCGAATCGTATTTCTTTCACCACAATCTTCGTCGAATTCGATTTCATCTCCTTCGCCTTTTTCTTTTGCTGATAGATGTACTTTTCGTAATCCATAATCCTGCACACAGGAGGATCCGCCTTCGCACTAATTTCTACTAGGTCTAATTCAAGGTCATCTGCTAATCTAATAGCCTTTGATAAAGGATAAACACCCGGTTCAGGTATGTTATCTCCTACCAAACGAACTTGTGGGGCTGTTATAGCCTCATTGATTCGAAGTTCGAACTCGTCTTTCTGCTGACGGGCATCCGGCTTTCGTCCGTTCTGAGGACGCGGCGCGGCAGGCTTTGGTCTGTAAGGTCCTGGCATTAAGCTAATTCTTCAGCTACTGCTGATTTTATATATTCAACAAATTGTTCTGCACTCATAGAGCCCTGATCTACACCTTCTCTTCTTACGGAGACTGTGCCTTCAGATGCTTCTTTCTCGCCCACTATCGCAAGCACTGGAACCCTTAAAGCAGCTATATCTCTAATTCGTTTACCTAAGGTTTCGTTGCGCGCGTCAATGGAAGCGCGAATTTCGGAATTTTTCAACAAATTACAAACTTTTTCTGCATAATCGGCAAATTTCTCACTGACAGGAAGAATCTTCACTTGATCCGGAGCCAGCCAAATAGGAAGATGCCCAGCGGTATGTTCAAGAACAACAGCCGTAAATCTTTCAATAGATCCGAATGGTGCGCGGTGTATCATAACAGGTCTCTGTTTCTGTCCATCGGCATCAACATAATCAAGATCAAAACGCTCTGGAAGATTATAATCCACTTGGATAGTGCCTAATTGCCAGCGACGTCCTATGGCATCCTTAACCATAAAGTCAAGCTTTGGCCCATAGAAAGCAGCCTCACCATATTCCACTACAGTCTTAAGTCCCTTCTTACGCGCAGCCTCTATAATAGCGCCTTCTGCCTTGGCCCAATTCTCATCACTTCCTATATATTTAGTCTTGTTATTAGGATCTCGCAAAGATATTTGAGCCATGTATTCATTCATCTTCAATGTCTTAAATACATAAAGTATCAAATCGATAACTTTCTCAAATTCCTCTTGCAACTGATCCGGACGACAGAAAAGATGCGCATCATCCTGAGTAAACCCACGTACCCTTGTAAGTCCGTGAAGTTCACCACTTTGCTCGTAACGATATACAGTACCGAATTCTGCAAATCTAAGAGGAAGATCCTTATAAGATCGCGGAGAACTACGATATATCTCGCAATGATGTGGACAATTCATAGGCTTTAACATATATTCCTCACCTTCCTGCGGGGTATGGATCGGCTGGAAAGAGTCCTTACCATACTTGGCATAATGGCCTGATGTCACATAAAGCTCCTTAGCACCAATGTGAGGTGTGACAACCGGAAGATACCCTAACTCCTGTTGTTTTTTACGAAGGAACTGCTCCAAAGTATAACGCATCTGAGCACCACGAGGAAGCCACATCGGAAGGCCCAAACCTACACGGGTGGAAAAAGTGAACAACTCCATCTCTTTTCCTATCTTACGATGGTCACGCTTTTTAGCCTCTTCGACAAGTTTCAAATAATCCTCAAGCATGCTCTTTCTAGGGAAGGACACACCGTATATACGCGTGAGTTGCTGACGATTCTGATCTCCTTTCCAGTAAGCCCCGGCGATAGAAGTAAGCTTCACCGCTTTTATATCATCCACATGCTTGATATGAGGTCCGCGACATAGATCCGTGAAGTTACCATTCTTATAGAAAGTAATGGTGCCATCCTGCAATCCTTCTATCAGCTCGCACTTGTACGGATCCCCTTTCTCCTGGAAATATTTCAACGCATCGGCCTTAGAGACATCTATTTTTTCAAATATTTCTTTTGTCTTGGCCAATTCCAACATCTTATCTTCTATCTTTTTCAAGTCAGCATCGCTGATTTGCTGTCCACCGAAATCCACATCATAGTAGAATCCAGTCTCTACAGCGGGACCCACGCCGAACTTAACGCCTGGATACAACGCTTCTAGAGCCTCTGCCATAAGGTGTGCGGACGAATGCCAAAAGATTTTTTTTGCTTCGTCATCGTCCCATGGACGAATAGTTCCATCTGTAAATGCTATAGTTACCATATCTTATGTTTATAAAGCCTACAAATATAATCAAAAATTTTCTATCTTTGCACATATATGGAAACTATAAATAGCAAAATCATCCGTTCGGAATCAAGTAAAGCGGCACTTCTTTTTGGTTTAATATCAGGAGGCTACATTCTAATAACTTGCCTACTTGCAAATACCAGCGTAGGTGGCATTATAAATTACATCCTACAAATTGGCAAAATTGTAGGATGTATACTGCTTATGAAATATTGTATGACTAAACTAAAGTCGTCATACGAGGGCGTCGAAAAAAAGGAACTCATCAAATATGGAACATTGATTGCCTTATTCTCTGCCATAATAACCGCCATTGTGTCCTACTGTACATACAAATATATATTTCCCGATATTATCACTACCGCAATGGACAGCATATATGCTTCCTTACAGTCTGGTCTAGACTCGAATTCCCTTGCTATTATGCAGAGTATGGAGCAAAACATGCCTAGCATACAGATGATAGGGCAATTAGTTTATTGCTTCTTATATGGTTGGATTTTATCGCTCATATTGGCCCCAAGGGTAGCGCCAAACGACATATTTAAAAACTAACATGGATATATCCGTAATAGTTCCATTACTTAATGAGAGAGAGAGCCTAAAGGAGCTTTGTACAAGAATAGACAATACCCTAAAGGACAATGCTCTAAGTTACGAGGTAATATTGGTCGATGATGGCTCTTCGGATGGTTCGTGGGATGAAATCAAGGATTTGGCCCGTACGAATCCAGCCATACATGGAATCCGATTTAGGCGAAATTACGGAAAATCCGCCGCATTATACTGCGCATTCAAGAAAGCAGAAGGTGATGTGGTTGTAACTATGGATGCCGATCTTCAAGACTTCCCCGAAGAAATCCCACAAATGTATAAAATGATAAAAGATGAGGATTGGGATATAGTATCCGGCTGGAAAAAACACCGTCAAGATAATGCATTAACCAAAAATCTACCTTCTAAAATATACAACGCCGCAGCTCGCCGCATAACAGGTATCCACCTTCACGATATGAATTGTGGTTTAAAAGCATACAAAAAAGAAGTCGTGAAAAACATCGAAGTTTACGGGGAAATGCATCGCTACATTCCATACCTGGCGAAGAATGCAGGATACACCCGCATCACCGAAAAGCCCACAATGCACGCGAAACGAAAATATGGCAAAAGCAAATTCGGTATGAATCGTTTCGTGAATGGCTTCCTAGACCTTTTAAGTCTATGGTTTCTTAGTACTTTTGGGAAAGAGCCTATGCACTTTTTCGGCTATAGTGGCATCCTGACTTTTCTCGTAGGGTTCGTAATGGCTATATGGATAATAGCTGATAAGTTAATCGCACAAAGTCATCATCTACCATTTAGAGCCGTCACAGAACAGCCACTCTTTTTCCTTGCACTAGTAGCAATAATCGTAGGAGTCTTATTTTTCCTTGCAGGATTCTTAGGCGAATTGATAGCACGCAATTCCCCTGAAAGAAATCACTACAACATAAAATCCGAATTTTAACCTTATCTGTACTCGTTCTTCAGCGGTTCTACATGTAAATTTATATATGTAGACTCGCCGAATCTTTTTCTTAGACGCTTCTCTATAAGCATAGATTTATCGTGAACTTCTCTTAAAGTCAATGTTCCCTCCATTCTCAAATGCATTTCAATAGAGATTCGACTTCCTATTCTACGTGTCCTAAGATGATGTATATCACTTATTCCCGGTTCTTCATACACAATCCGGCAAATCTCCGCCTCTATTTCAGGTGATAAGCTTTTTTCCAAGAGTTGGCCGAAAGCATCGGAAAGAATCTTACACGACTGAACTAAAATCAGCAGACTAACCACCACAGCAGCAATAGGGTCAAGTACAGCCCATTTCTGGCCAAGCAAGACCGCTCCTCCTATACCCAAAGCCGTACCCACAGACGATAGTGCATCGCTGCGATGATGCCAAGCATTGGCCTCAACCGCTGGAGATTCTACCTCCTTTGCCACTTTCATAGTACGCCTAAATAGCCATTCTTTAGCTGCAATACTTGCCAACGCCGCCACCAGTGCTATAACTCCGGGACTTTCAAGAGCTTCACCGCGAATAAAGCCAATCACCTTTACTACAGCCTTTTCACCCATCAGCACAGCTACCACTAATAGAGAAAAACCTATTATACAACTTGCCAATGTCTCATATTTTCCGTGCCCGTAATCATGTCCTTGATCCTCAGGCTTTGAGGAAATCTTCACGAACACTAAAACAACCAAATCTGTGACAAAATCACTTAGCGAATGTACTGCATCCGCTATCATTGCGGAACTACGGCCAATAAAGCCAGCCACGAACTTAAAAACTAGTAAAATAAAATTAACTAAACTTCCAAGTAGTGTTATGTGATAGACTTTCCGTTCTCTCTCCATTATAAACTTAGATTAAAGGGCCTTCAAAAACAACCATCTGTTTAATTCTTTTCAAGTCATATTAATTCAGCCAACTATTCCTTACAAGTCTTCAGTAAGCGTTAAAAATAAGTTGGTATGAGTTATTTTTTATGATTACTTAAGAAATGTTTAATATTGACGCGTGCCGCCACTTGCTTATAAATAGGCATAAGATTTTTTCTAGAAACCGGTATCTTCATAACCTCATCCGCAAGCCAAGGATACATTTCCAAAAGGGGAAGTTTGAAATAACAAGCATTCCACGCAGCGAAATACAAAATTCTTCCATAAACATCTCTTACCGGGCTATCCATCAAATTATCTTTATAATGCGAATATAAATCCAATAAATTAATAGAAGCATCCAGTCGTTTTCTGGGACGCCTTTGCCTAGAAATAGACGCCGGATTCGTACGCCTGTAATGATACAGAGCCTTATCCAATTTAACCATCGAACGTGTGTAAAAAATTAGCTGCGTGGCCATATAGGTATCTTCCAGCATACCTTTAGGAGGGAAAAAGACCTTATTATCAGTATAAATGCTATGCTTAAAACACTTTATCACCAAATACCCGTATGTCTTCCCTGTATATAAGGCTTTTATGAACGCCATCTTACCTCCATGGTGAGCCCAATCCTTATCTCCTCTTATTACTGTTTTATTTTTCTTCTCCTTAAAAAGCTGATAAGAAATGAGATCGGCATCAGTCTTTACAGCACAATCAGCCAATTCTTGAGCGGCATTCAATTCTAGCCAATCATCCGAATCTACGAATAAAATATAATCACCATTGGCCCTTTCCAATCCCGCTTTTCGCGCCGCCGGTAGTCCCATATTGGCCTGCTCCACTATCTGCACCTTAGGCAACAAATGATTATACTCCCCTTCAAGTAGATCCCTCAATATCTGCATAGACCTATCTGGAGTGCCATCATTTACAAAAATCAATTCTATTGAACTATATGTCTGTTCAAACAGAGAACGAGCGCACTTTTCTATATATTGCTCGACCCCATATATTGGAACAATTATAGATATAATAGGACTAGAGTTCATATTTAGATTTGTTCGGGAAACGCTTTCCAAAGGCCTCCTGTATAGCACTTCTCATAGATAAATAATGCTTTTCTCCCAGATGTACATCATTAATGCATAGGAGTTGCTTACTTGGGTGTAAAATATAAGCCGACACCTTCTTCGGTGTGCTCAGTGCGACAGATATATGTTTGTTAGATAGCCTGTGATCTATAATATAGCCCTGATAATAAAGATAATCGAGATATATGTATTGAGTATAGTTATCTGCCGTCCTGGTGATAGTTATGGAATTTTCGATTTCCTCTTTTGCACGAGTGAATAGTTGCTCACTTAACGATTTACGCATAGGAGAACAGATGTGCTGTGGCCTTATAAATCTCCGTACAGGCCTTAGGCCAAGCAGATTTCTAACTAACCGATCGGAATTCTTGCAAATCTGCTTGTACATATTGGCCCCAACAAAAATATGTGAAGAAAAATGTATAATCGACTTATCCCCTCTATAAAAATCACTTTCCTCACAAGGAAGCATAGGAAACATATCATCATTAAAATACAAAAACCGCTCATCCAACCCACTTATCCGATGTAAATACATCTCTATAGTATTGCTATTAAAAGTAGGCAAAAACTTTTGAGGAATAAAATCGGAGTGAAGCACAACCTCCACCCTTTCTCTATTTATCCACTGTGGCACTTGAGATTCACAAGCTACTACCAGATATACCTTTCGCACAAATGGCATATTCTGTTCAATACCTCTGAATAAATAAGGCAACATACCCCAATCGCGAAATCTCTTAGTCATAATCGGAACTTTAGTGTGCTCTGCATAACTCTGCAGCCACTGCTGGTCATTTCCATTTACATACGTAATAACTACATCCATAGGGGCGAAGTTACAAATTTTTGTGCACTTGAAAGAGTTTTATGCTTGTTTATTCAAAATTATAGTTATATTTGCAGTGTATTAGTACAATAAAACACTATTTTTATGATACAGATAAACGACATTGAATTCAGTTATGGCGCAAATCGCATACTGGATCACATTTCATTAAAACTTTCAGAAGGTCACATATATGGCCTCCTTGGAGAGAACGGGGTCGGAAAGACCACATTGCTAACCCTACTTTGCGGATTAAAGGCCCCTCAAACAGGTATTATAACGGCTGATGGTCATATCCCTTTTCATCGTGAGCCTTCTTTCCTTACTGATGTTTTCTACCTTAGTGACGAATCCGTTGCTTTAAATATGACAGCGTATGACTACGCTCGCACTTATGGTAAATTTTGGACCGGCTTTGACCATAATAAATTCACAGAAATACTTAACTGCCTAGAAGTCAACCCTTCTTGGAGAATGGACAAAATGTCCTACGGCCAATTAAAAAAAGTTTACATCAGTTTCGCTCTATCTACAAATGCAAAATACCTTTTAATGGACGAGCCTACCAATGGACTAGATATTCCTTCAAAATCCCAATTCAGAAAATCAATTGCCAAATACACATCTGATAATGATTGTATTGTAATATCCACACATCAGGCAAGAGATCTTGAAAACATAATCGATCCTATCATCATCCTAGACAAACAAGCTGTTTTGCTAAATGCTTCGATAGAGGAAATATCACAAAAACTCTTCTTTTATTATGGGGATGACCTACGTCCTAATGCATTATATCGCGAGATGCTGCCTGGTAATAACATCCAGGTAGAGCTTAATACAACAGGCGAAGAAAGCAAGGTAAATATTGAAGCCTTATTCAATACCGTACACCTCCATAAAGACCTTATAAAATCATTATTCAATAAATAAAATCATGAAAACACCATCTGACATATTCAACTTTAGCAGGTTCTCAAAATTCTTTGTATCAGATCTCAAAAGTTGTACTTCGAACTTCGGTTTGAGTTTTATTACACTAAGTGCAATAATTCCGCTTGCCGCTTACATAATCTGCATATTATGCAATCTTACCTTTAACGATGGAAATTGGCAAGCACCAGGCGTAATATTCAGAACGTTCTTGCTGGTAATCACAATGATTTGCATTACTATATTTATGCCTGTCAAATGCTATGGAAAACTCACAGAGAAAAACTATGGGTCATTTTACTTACTGATTCCAGCATCGACCTTGGAGAAATTCCTCAGTATGATAATACTCTGCGCAGTTATATCACCACTGGTAGCTTGTTCTATCTATTTTCTGGTCGATAGCCTTTTATGTCTAGTAGATCCCACCTGCGGAGATAATGTATTCTATCTAATATCCAACGCTAGAAAAACCATTATGGACTTTGTTCATGAGTTGGACATGGAAGATACTTCCTATCTTTTAAACTTTGCCCACAATGTCAGTTCACCATGGCTATATCTTGATGACATATTTGGCGCTAGTCTGCCTTTTTTATTAGGAGCACTTGTCTTTAGATGTAGCAAAACTGCTAAAACCATCCTTTCACTAATAGGCATATCCATTGTTTTCAGCATTTTAAGCGCGCCTTTTATAGATAATTTTTTCGAGACTACATTTGATAATATAGATATCTTCGAAAACGATATTTTCACTAACCTGCCATTAATAGATACTATCAGTGATACTATCGTAAACCTTTTGTTTTTAGCTGCTATTTACTTCAAATTAAAAACATTAAAACACTAGTTTCACTTATGGAATTCGATAATAACAAGCCCATTTTTCTTCAAATTTGTGATGCTCTCTACAGCAAAATCCTAAGTAGCGAAGTCAAAGCAGGTGACAGGATACCTTCGGTTCGAGAATATGGCGCTGAGATAGGGGTCAATCCTAACACGATTATGCGTGCATACGAGAAGCTCACCAATGAAGAAGTCATATTCAATAAGCGAGGCATAGGCTACTTCATAAGCCCCGATGCCACAAACATAGTTTTATCGCAAGAGCGTGAGTATTTTCTAAAAAAAGAAGTACCTTTGATAAAAAGAAAACTCGAATTACTTGGTTTGTCTACAGATATTTTTAAAGAGTAACTACACGCACTAACTATGCACGATGTATTTAGCCTTATTTATGCCATTCTAATAATAAGCATCTTCTATGCTCTATTGAAAGAAAGAAGAGACCCTGCCGAGACCATGGCATGGATGCTAATAATCATGTTGCTTCCTGCCATTGGCATATTGGCATACATTCTCTTCGGTAGAAGCTGGCGGAAAAGCCACGAGTTTAGCCATAAAGGCAGCATAGTGCCACAAAACTTAAAAGAAATCTGCCAGCAGCAACTCCATGAGATTTCCAAACCAGAATATTCAGAGTTGTTGCTGAAAAACTATGTAACCTTGCTTTTAAATAATGGGGATGCTGCGCTAACTATAAACAACAGACTAAAAATCCTTAATAACGGGGATGAATTTTTTCCTGCTTTTTTTAAGGACCTTGAAAATGCAAAAAAATTTATTCATATCGAAGTGTTCGGGCTGGAAAGCGGTGAGCTCTTTGAGAATTTGCTCGAAATACTGACAAAAAAGGTATCAGAAGGCGTAGAGGTTAGAGTAATTTATGACTGTGTAGGTAGCCGCGCTCTTAAACATCGCGATGCTAAAAGGATGCAAAAAGCAGATATCCACGCGTATAGCTACATGCCCGTTTGGCTTCCACACTTTGCCAATAAATTCAACTACAGGAATCATCGTAAAATCTTCGTAATAGATGGAACTATCGGATATACTGGAGGCATGAATATCGCCGACAGATATTTACATGGAACGGAAAGAGGTATATGGCGCGACACCCAGATCAGAGTACAGGGTGGGGCTGTTACCATGCTCAATGCTGTCTTCATTAACGATTGGTCCTTTGTTTCAAATGGCGAATTTCTATATGCCCCAAAGTACTTTCCTACGATAGAGATTTCGGATGTGCTTCCAATACAAATAGCCACATCAGGACCTGACTCTCCATATGCGACCATAATGCAAGCCTATTTCGCTGCCATAGGCAAGGCCAAGCGCTATATCTATATATCAACTCCTTACCTACTTCCTAATCAGCCTATAATAACTGCATTGAAGGTAGCTGCCCTTAGTGGAGTTGATGTAAGAATACTTATTCCAGTTAGAGGCGACAATATTATGGTGGCATGGGCAGGTTATTCCAATATAGATACGCTCATCGACGCTGGTGTGAAAATCTATATGTATAAAAAAGGATTCAACCATTCTAAATATTTCGTTATGGACGATGAATTCTGCTCCATAGGCTCGGCCAATCTCGACTATCGAAGCTTTGATATCGATTTTGAAGTTCAGGCCATAATCTATGATAAACATTCAGCAGAAAAGCTTAAAGGCTTTTTTATGGAAGATGCTTGCGAAAGTGAACTTATCACTCAAGAAAACTGGAAAAACAGACCGCGGATCAGCAAAATAATGGAGCCAATAGCCAGGTTATTCGGGCGCTTGTTCTAACCCACCCTCCCTGATACCACATTATACCCAAAGAGAGGCTGATCATAACTGACCAACCTCTCTTTCTGTGGGAGCGGAGGGATTCGAACCCCCGACCCTCTGCTTGTAAGGCAGACGCTCTGAACCAACTGAGCTACGCTCCCAAACTTTAACTTTCCTCATCGTTTGGGATTGCAAAGGTACAAATATTTTTTGAATTTCAAAATTTTTAAAGATATTATTTCAAATATTTTTTAACTTTGCACTGACAAAGGTCGTTAGGGGATGTTTTGGTTTTGACAGCATCGTAGACGACAGTAAGCACGTCGAGAGTCGAAAGCCCTCTCGTTAATCCAAGTTTTCAAAAATTTAGTAGGCAACTACAATTATTCATACGCTTGCTAATCTCAAAGAGATTGAGCATTAATCAGGGCCGCCAAGGCTGCGGAGCTGACGTATATCCCGCCGGGATTTAAGCCGATTATTCTCGGTACATGGGGTATCATTAAAATCGGATGCACGGATGGACTCCTTTAAAATCCGCCAAGACTTAAAGGCTAAGGTGAAGTCTCGCCCGTCTTCCGGCAGGACAAACCCGAAAAGCAAAGGAAGAATAAACGTGTAGAAAGCTGCTGGGTATAATGTTTGGACGAGGGTTCGAGTCCCTCCATCTCCACGGATAAGGATATACCAAACAAACAATTGTAAAATTTACGCTCAATTTATAGCATAGTTGAGCGTAATTTCTTTTTTTGAACCTAAATGAGCGAAAAAGCCCCCATACCCATTAGGATTGGCGCACCAAATGTTGATGATGTATTGCATTCTAGAGTAAAACAATTGCCCACCACGAATTGATTAAGAGTCTTGGTTGTAGGTCTTTGCTATTGAGTCAAGCGAGTGTACTTCATATTAAAAGTAGTATTACGACACTATTGCACT